>NZ_JAVDQB010000002.1:0-686473 GCF_031454055.1 Roseobacter sp. N2S | reverse complement strand
CGTCGACAACGGCCCAGAATATATCAGTGGGACGCTCATGGCGTGGGCCGAGAAACGCAACATCCGGCTTGAACACATCCAGCCGGGCAAGCCGCCGCAGAACGCCTATATCGAACGTTTCAACCGAACCGTTCGTGGCGAGTGGCTGGGGCAAGATATCTTTGAAACGATTGAGGAGGCACAAGACCAAGCAACGGAATGGCTATGGACTTACAACAACCAGCGGCCCAACATGGGCATCGGCGGCATAACTCCCGCAATGAAATTGAAAACTGCCGCCTGAATTCTACGGCTGAACCCCATTGAAAATGGGGGAATTACCCAGTGGCGCGCAGGAGCATAAATCGCCTAAGTCATTGAAAGTGTTGGTAGCGGGAGAGGGACTTGAACCCCCGACACGCGGATTATGATTCCGCTGCTCTAACCACCTGAGCTACCCCGCCTTACCGAGGGGGTGTTTAGGCAAAGGAAACGCAGCCGTCAAGCGGTGAAATGGCGGAAAATTCGCGGATATTGCACATTCTTTCCGGCTTGGGGGTGGGGCGTCCTGTTCCCTGTTGTGCAAGGGGGCAGAATGACGGCGAGGGATCATGCCGTCTTGACCGCAGCTACAGACTGCCGCTAGGGCTGGGGTATGGCTGCAACTTCGCTCGATCTGGTGTTTTCCGCGCTGTCCGATCCTACCCGTCGGGCAATCCTTAGCCTGTTGCTAGAGGATGACATGGCCGTGACTGATGTGGCCGAGCCGTTTGAAATGTCTTTGGCGGCGATTTCCAAACACTTGCAAATCCTGACACGCGCCGGTTTGATCGAACAGGAACGGCGGGGAAGGGTGAAATGGTGCAAACTGGCGCCAGAAGCCCTGAAAGAAGCCTCTATCTGGATGGAGGGCTTTGGCCAGTTCGAAGTGGTTAATCTGGATCAGTTCGAGCGGTTTCTGGCCGCTGAAACCATTGCGACGGAATAGCCGATCTTAAGGGTTGTTTAAGGTGTGGCTGGGTAAACTGCCCCCGTGAACAGCCTTTTTCGCCAATGCCTTGCGGTGTCCATTGCCGCCGTGTTTCTTGCCTGTAGCGTATGCGCACAGGCTGAACAGTGGACGTCTATTGGCACTTTGATGGGCAATCTTGCCCGCACAGGAATCGAGTCTGATGGCCTCGCCCCTATTGGGGGTGATCAGGGCGGTAAGGGGCGTGCGGGCGTCGAGGGTTTGGTTTCGTCCAAGGTCCGGTCTGCTCGAACCGGACCAACGACGCAGGAACTGGCTTGGGCGCGGACGGCCTGGTCCTATTTCGAAGCAAATGAAGACCCGCGCACAGGGTTGGTGGCGGCGGTGAATAACTTCAGTTCTACGACTTTATGGGATGAAGGGGCCTATTTGCTGGCGCTGACGGCGGCATTTCGGCTGGGTATCTTATCCGAAACCGATGCGCTGGCGCGGCTGCGGAGGGTGTTCGCAAGTCTGGAAAAAATCGCGCTTTATCAAGGAAAGTTGCCGAACAAAGTCTATAATACCAAAACGCTGGAAATGACGGATTACACCAATAAACCCATCCCAAACGGGGTCGGCTGGTCGGCGTTGGATATTATGCGACTTGTGTCGGGGATGTTGGTGGTGACGCAGCAATTTCCCGAAATGCTGCCCCACGCGCAGGCTGTAATCAACCGTTGGGATTTGTCGTTGCTAACTGCGGACGGGCGGTTTCAAAGCATTGCCGTTGATGGGGAATCTAAAGGCTCTTTCGTGCAGGAAGGGCGGATCGGTTATGAACAATATGCTGGGGTTGTGGGGCTGCAACTGGGTTTGCCTGTGGCGCTTGCAGCGCAATACCAGCCGATTTTGCGGTATCAGAAATTCCACAGCATCCATCTGCCAGCCGATATTCGTACGCAGGCTACACACGGTGTGTCGTCGGTCACAACGTCTGAACCCTTCCTGCTGGAAGCATTGGAATTCGGCTGGCGGCCTGAATCCATTCCCGTGGCCCGCGCGGTGTATCTGGCGCAGGTGTTCCGGTTTCAACAGTCCGGCCAGTTGACCGCGCTGAGCGAGGATCACATCAAAGGGAAGCCTTATTTCGCCTATAACGCCATTCTGGTGGACCACACACCGTTTGTGTCTGTCACCTCGCGACGGAAGAATGTTTCGGACAAGCGGGGGATTTCCACCAAGGCGAGCTTTGGGTGGTGGGCTTTGATGCAGGATAATTACGCGGCTATGCTGGTTGAGGCTGTGCAGCATTTGCAAAGTGAACGGGGCTGGTATGCGGGCCTGTTTGAATCGGATTTTAGCCCAAATGAAATCCTGACCATGAACACAAATGCTGTGGTCCTAGAGGCGCTGCATTATCGGGTTTTCGGCCCGATGTATCGGCGCTGAAACTGGGGTTGGGATGGATTGAAAGGGATCACCGCTGCTGCAACAGCATCACCAGTGCCAGAATAGTTGCCCCGACGCCCAGTAAAATAACAGGTGATGGAACGCCGCCACCCAAAGCCAGTTCCCAGATAATCACCCAGCTTGGAGTCAGGTAAGTATAGGCCATCACCTTGGCGGAGGGCAGGGACAGCGTGGCGTATTGCACCAGAAAAAACGTTATCGCGGTGGAACTGATCGAAAGATACGCAAGTCCGATCCAGAAAATCGGTGGAAGGGCCATCCAGTCCATTGCCATCAGATCCCGAAAAGACAAAGCCAACAGAATCAGCCCGCCTGCGATCAGGGTGCCAAGTGTAAAGACCACCGGGTGCTCTCCGCGGTTCAACCTTCGCACAAGTGGCGTGTAAAAAGCGTGTGCGAAACAGGCGATGAAAAAGATCACCTCGCCGCGGCCCACATCAAAACGCAGCAGGGCGTTCAAGTCTCCGCGAAAAATTACCCAGACAGCCCCGGCACCACCAACCGTTAGCGCCATAGCCATCCATCGGGTCGTCACCTGACGCAGCAGCAGATACCCGAACAGCGCAGACATGATCGGTGTCAGGGTGAAAATCGCGGCGGTTGAAACGGAAGATGCGGTTTTCAGCGCCTCAAACATCAGGACGAAATAGATGGAAAACACGCCGCCAAGGGCCAGATAACGCCAGGGTGCGGCAAAATCTGATCGCTTCACCCCTGGCCCTAAACCGACGAAAATCCCAACCACAACCGATGCCAGTACAAACCGCAGTGCCGTCAGTGACAGCGGATCAACCATATTTGCGATTCGCACCCCCAGCGGGAAAGATCCGGCCACAAGGATGGAAAACATCAGCATCGCTGCATGGCCGCGCCGATAAGAAGATTGGGTGATGGTGTTCATTGTCATGGGGCTTTTGTACCTATTGTCGGACAGAAGGCAATCGTGCTGGTACATGCTGGCAATCTGGTTAATCTGGCGGCGAAGGATACCGATAATGACGAAAACCAACCTTATTGCTGAACTGACCGCTGCCCTTAGCGCGGATGCCCTTTTGAGCGAGGAACAATTTGCCGTGCTCGATCCTGTGGTGACGCCGGAAAACACCCATGGCCTGCTGGCTGTCGCGCCCCGCAATCTGGAGGATATTGTAGGGTTGTTTCAGGTCTGTCGGGCCACGGGCACCGCACTGATCCCACAGGGCGGACGCACCGGTTTGGCGGGGGCGGCAACGGGGACAGGGGCGGAAATCCTGTGTTTGGGTCATAAAATGCCCCGCCGCATCGTGATTGATCCGGTGTCGCGCACGGCTGAAGTTAGCGCGAACACTACGCTGGCGGATCTGGAACAGGCAGCGCGGGCCAAGGGGTTGACGGCGGGGATTGACATTGCGGCGCGGGATTCTGCGACCATCGGGGGGATGATTTCAACCAATGCCGGCGGGATGGAGGCGTTTCGCAATGGCACTATGCGGCAACGGGTGTTGGGGCTTCAGGCGGTTTTGCCCGATGGCACGATTCTGAACGATCTAGCCCATGTGCGCAAATGCAACGAGGGGTATGACGTCAAACAGCTTTTGATCGGGGGGGAGGGTACGCTTGGGATCATCACCGCCGCGACCTTGCAACTGTTGCCCGAGCCGCCCGTTGCTGACACGTTTTTACTGGCACTGCCCGATGCGGCGGCGGCGCTGGTGGTGATGCAAGCCCTGCAATCCAATCCGCAACTCCAACTGCTGCGCGCCGAGGCGATGTGGCGGGATTTTGCGCAGGAAAACGCCAAACATCAGGCGCAAAACCCGCTGCAAACCTTGCCAGACGCAGCTTTGTACGTGATCTATGAGGTCCATTGCCCCAACGGCCCGTCCGAGGACATGGTTTTCGCCACGCTGGAACAGCAGTTTGAAACGGGTTTGATTCTGGATGCGATTGCCGCGCAAACCGGCCAGCAAGCTAACGATATCTGGGCGCTGCGCGAAGACACCTTAACCCTTTTCAAGTTTTTCCCCCATGCAGAGTGGTTTGATATTTCCATCCCGCTGGCCCATCTGGACAGTCATGTGAAACGGGTGGAAACCCGCGTTGCAGCGCTGGATCCAGCTTTGCGCATTCATGTTTTGGGGCATCTGGGGGACGGTAACCTGCATTACACGGTCTGCCATCCCGAACCGCTTACCCCTGCGCTGGTAAAGGGAATCAAGCTTGCTGTGCTGGATGGATTAAAAGAAATCGGCGGTTCATTTTCAGCCGAACACGGGATCGGTATAGAAAAACGCGTAGCACTGAACCAATATGGCGACGCGGGCAAACTGGCGATAATGCGGGCGATAAAACAGGCTTTGGATCCCGAGAATATCTGCAATCCGGGCAAGGTGGTTTAGGCGTTTCTAACGGTGTTTCGGCTAATCCTTTGATTGTTGCTGATTTTGGAACATTGCTTTGCGTAACTACGCCCTACCGCTGGCAAGATTAGGGGAATAGGTGTGTCTCAACAGAATTTGGAGACATGAAATGACCAAAACAATCCTGAAAATCAACGCATCTGCCCGTATCACTGACAGCGCATCGCGCCCTTTGGTGGACCGTGCTGTTGCTAAACTGTCCGGCGCCGATACCAAAGTAATCGAGCGTGACCTTGCCGCCGCACTGCCAGCCGTTAGCGAAGACTGGTTAAACGCAAACTGGACACCTGCTGAAAGCCGCACTGCGGAACAAACAGCAGCACTGGAAATGTCCGACAGCCTGATCAACGAGTTGAAACAGGCCGACACACTTGTACTGGGTTTGCCCATGTATAACTTCGGTGTGCCTGCCAACTTTAAGGCTTGGGTCGATCTGATTGCGCGCAATGGCGAAACGTTTGCCTATGGTGAAAACGGGCCAGAGGGTCTGTTGAAAGACAAACGTGCGATTGTGATCGTTGCCACAGGCGGCGTGCCAATTGGTACGCCTGTTGACCACGCCACACCGTTTGTGAAGACAGTTCTGGGCTTTATCGGCATCACCGATGTGACCTTCATCGACGCAGCAACTCTGGTTGCCAACTCGGATACGGTGGTTCCAAAAGCACAAGCCGCCATCGACGCATTGGCTGCCTAAAGCTTTGCCTGCATCGGCTGTTACACAACTTGACAAGGGGGCTTCGGCCCCCTAAATCCCCTCTATCCATTGGAAGCACCTGTCTTCCGGTCTCAGGATCGCCACCCGTCAGCGAGTTTCGCCCACGGGTGATTTTGTCGTATGGCAAATGGTCTGGGCTGGGAAAATCGGGCAGGGTGCCTACATAGACCCGTAACCGCGTTAACTGAAAGGACGCCAAGGCCATGTTCGAAAGTCTCTCCGACCGCCTCTCTGGCGTTTTAGACAAGCTTACCAAACAAGGGGCTTTGTCGGATGCTGACGTCGCAACGGCCCTGCGCGAGGTCCGCGTGGCCCTGCTGGAAGCTGACGTTTCCCTGCCAGTGGCACGGGATTTCATCAAAGCGGTTCAGGAAAAAGCAACAGGTCAGAATGTTACCAAATCGGTGACGCCGGGCCAGCAAGTTGTGAAGATCGTTCACGACGAAATGGTGCATTTTCTGGCAGGCGATGATGCCAATGCGGGCAAGCTGAAAATCGACAATGCGCCAGCTCCGATCCTGATGGTTGGTCTGCAAGGCTCGGGTAAGACAACAACTACGGCGAAACTGGCTAAGCGGCTGTTTGAACGGGATAAAAAGCGGGTTCTGATGGCCTCGCTTGATACCAACCGTCCGGCTGCGATGGAACAACTGGCGATTCTGGGTACACAGATCGGCGTGGATACATTGCCGATCGTCAAAGGCGAAACGCCAGTTCAGATCGCCAAACGGGCCAAGCAACAGGCGACCTTGGGCGGCTATGACGTCTATATGCTGGATACTGCGGGTCGCTTGCATATTGATCAGGAATTGATCCAGCAAGCCGCCGATGTACGTGACATTGCCAATCCGCGCGAAACCCTGCTGGTGGTCGATGGCCTGACCGGTCAGGATGCGGTGAATGTGGCAACGGAATTCGACGCGAAAATCGGTGTAACGGGCGTTGTGTTAACGCGGATGGACGGCGACGGGCGCGGCGGTGCGGCCCTGTCTATGAAAGCTGTCACAGGCAAACCTATCAAATTCGTCGGTCTGGGCGAAAAGATGGACGCGCTGGAAGAATTCCACCCCGAACGAATCGCAGGCCGAATCCTTGGCATGGGCGATATCGTATCGCTGGTGGAAAAAGCCCAGGAAACCATCGAGGCTGAACAAGCCGAAAAGATGATGAAACGGTTCGTCAAAGGTCAGTTCAATATGAACGACCTGAAAGGCCAACTGGAACAAATGCAAAAAATGGGCGGCATGGAAGGCATCATGGGGATGATGCCAGGCATGAAGAAAATGGCCAAACAAGTGGAAGACGCGGGTTTTGACGATAGCGTTCTGAAACGGCAGGTTGCCCTGATCCAGTCCATGACCAAAAAGGAACGGGCCAACCCGTCCATCCTGCAAGCCAGTCGTAAAAAGCGCATCGCGCGGGGCGCTGGCATGGAAGTGTCCGAATTGAACAAACTGATCAAAATGCACCGTCAAATGTCGGACATGATGAAAAAGATGGGCAAAATGGGCAAAGGCGGCATGATGAAACAGGCCATGAAGGGCATGTTTGGTAAAGGCGGCGGAATGCCGGCTGGAATGCCGTCGGATATGGACCCGAAACAGTTGGAAGCAGCCGCCAAGAAAATGGGCGGTCTGCCCGGTGGCTTGCCCGGTCTGGGCGGCGGCGGGTTGCAATTGCCACCCGGCCTATCCGGTTTCGGGAAGAAAAAATGACCCTGACCAACGCCCCCACCCTTGAAACAGCGAATCTGATCCTGCGCGGCCCGCAAATTGCGGATTTCGAACCGCTTGCGGCGTTTTACGCCTCGGATCGTTGCGCTGGTTTTGGGGCAAAGCTGAAACGGGATGACGCTTGGCGGTGGTTTTCAACCAACGTGGGCCATTGGCACATTCACGGCTACGGTTATTTTTCCATAATCGACAAAGCAACAGGCGCTTGCGCTGGGCTGACTGGCATCTGGAACCCCGAAGGCTGGCCTGAACCGGAACTGGGGTATGCCCTGTTTGAAGGTTTTGAAGGCCGCGGTATCGCCCGTGAAGGGGCCGAACGGGCGCGTCAATGGGCCTTTGAGGATCTGAAGTTCAAAACCCTGTCCTCTCATATTATTCCGGGCAATACGCGGTCTATCGCGCTGGCCGAACGCATGGGTGCATGGTTTGAAAAAGCCTATGACAACCCGCATATGGGTGAAGACCATATCTACCGTTATCCAACACCAGAGGCAGCCCTATGACCGACGCCGCGATCGACGCCGTAGAAAAAGCTGCCGATCTGTTGAAAGAGCACCGCAACAGCATCGACCGACTGGACGCTATCCTTGTCTACACACTGGGCGAGCGGTTCAAACACACACAGGCCGTGGGCAAACTGAAAGCCGCCCATGACCTCCCGCCATCTGATCCAACCCGTGAAGCCGACCAGATTAAACGTCTGGAAGAATTGGCTTTAAGCGCGGATCTTGATCCCGAATTCGCCAAGAAGTTCCTGAACTTCATCATCAGCGAAGTTATCCAACACCACAAACAACACCAATCCTAACACCCGAATGTAAGGTGGGTAAAACCCCACCCGACCCAGCCATCTAAAGGAGATAAACCCATGGCAATGAAGATCAGACTGGCCCGCGGCGGCTCTAAAAAACGCCCTTTTTACCGTGTTGTTGCTGCAGACACACGGATGCCACGCGATGGCCGCTATGTTGAAAAACTCGGCACATACAACCCGTTGCTGGCCAAAGACGACGAAAACCGTGTTGAATTGAACGTGGAACGCGTTCAGTACTGGCTCGGCGAAGGCGCACAGCCAACAGACCGCGTTTCCCGCTTTCTGGAAGCTGCTGGCATTATTGCCAAAAAAGAGCGTGCCAACATGAAAAAAGCAGAGCCAGGCAAAAAAGCCGTAGCGCGCGCTGAAGAAAAAGCGTCCAAAGCTGCCGCCGCTGCCGAAGCCGCTGCTGCACCTGCTGAAGAAGCCGCTGCTGAATAAGCACAGGCTGGTCCGGATCGACATGCATAAATTCACTCCAGAATTTCGATCCGAATTCGTCAATCTATTGAAGTGGCGCCGCGATGTGCGCCACTTCAAAACCACCCCCGTTCCCCAAGACAGCCTTGCCGAATGTCTGGACGCGTTTCGCCTGTCCCCTTCCGTTGGCCTGTCTGAACCCTGGCGCATTATCAGCATCACCTCGGATGCGGCCCGCGCCAAAGCCTATGCTAATTTCCAAGCCCAAAATGACGCTGCACTGGCTGGATATAGCGGTGAAAAGGCCAAGACTTACGCAAGCCTGAAACTGGCCGGTATGAAAGAAGCCCCCGTACAATTCGCGGTGTTTTGCGATGAAGCCACCGAAAAAGGTTCAGGGCTAGGGGCGGCCACAATGACTGAAACCCGCCGCTATTCCGTTGTATCTGCGATCATGTCGTTCTGGCTGGTCGCCCGCGCCTATGGTCTGGGGGTTGGTTGGGTTTCCATCTTTGATCCCGATCAATTGCGCGCCGATCTGGACGTGCCTGACAGTTGGTCTCTGGTGGCCTATCTCTGCGTTGGCTACCCGACCGAGGAAAGCCTACAGCCCGAGTTAGAAGCCAAAGGCTGGGAAGAGCGGGCAGAAACCGTCACCGTTTACGAGCGGTGAAACCTGCATAGGGGCGCTGCCCCTATAACCCCGGGATATTTCTCCAAAAAGAGCCGGGCGTGCTTCTTCTTTCCTAAAATATCCCCGCCGGAGGCTTCTACGCTGCGTCTAGGCGGCGAACCCGTCTGTTTGGCGGGCCCAGAAGTTGGCGTAATATCCGTTGCGTGCCAATAATTCGTCGTGGGTGCCTGTTTCAACGATCTGCCCTGCGTGCAACACAACGATCCGGTCCATCTGGGCGATAGTGGACAAGCGGTGGGCGATGGCCAGCACGGTTTTGCCTTCGACCACCTGATCCAAGGCGGTTTGTATAGCGGCTTCGACTTCGCTGTCGAGCGCGGATGTGGCCTCGTCCAGAACCAGAATTGGCGCGTTTTTCAGGATGGCGCGGGCCAAGGCGATCCGTTGCCGTTGACCGCCTGACAGTTTCACGCCCCGTTCGCCCAAATGCGCATCATAACCTTTGCGACCTTTGTGGTCTTCCAGATCAAGGATGAAGTCATGGGCTTCGGCCCGTTTGGCGGCAAGGATCAACTCGGCCTCAGTTGCGTCGGGGCGACCATAAAGGATGTTGTCGCGGGACGAGCGGTTGAACATGGCGGTGTCTTGGGTGACCATGCCGATCTGGCGGCGCAGGTCTTCTTCGCTGACGTCGCGGATGTCTTGCCCGCCGATGCGGATCGCCCCGTCTTCGACGTCATACAGGCGCAGCAGCAGGGCGACCAAGGTGGATTTCCCTGCGCCCGAAGCCCCCACAATGCCCAGTTTTTCGCCGGCGTGGATCGTCAAGTCGATGTCCTGCACCCCGTTGCCGTCCCGACCATAGCCAAAGCTGACGTGGTCAAAGCGAATCTCGCCCGTGCCATCCAGCCCTTTTGGCGTGTCGGATTCATCCAGACGGTGGCGCGGGGTAAGCGTGCGCATGCCGTCCTCGACCTCCCCCACATTGGCCCAGATGCCCATCAGGGTAAAGCTGACCCAGCCTGTCATCTGGGCGATGCGGATGGAAATTGTTCCTGCGGCGGCAATATCACCTGCGGTCGCCAGTCCAAGGGACCACAGCCACAGCGTTCCGCCAATCAGGGCAACAGGCAGCAGGCCTGCGACCATCATCAGGGTCAGGCGGAACCCTGCGGACAGGATGCCGAAATCCAGCGCGCGGTCGCGGAATTCGGAAATTGCGCCGATGGCCGCGCGGTCTTCGTGGTCGGCATGGGCGAACAGTTTCACGGTCTTGATGTTGGTTATCGTATCCACAACCTGACCCGATACCATGGCACGCGTGCCCGCCCGCGCCTTGGATCGTTCACGGATGCGCGGCATGAACCAGCGGATCAGCAGCAGATACCCCACCACCCAAACCGCCAGGGCCACAGCCACAGATCCGTTGATGGAAGTCAGCAGCAACACCGATCCGATCAGGGAAGCCAATGCGAAAAACACCACGTTAATGACCTCGACCGCCACATCGGTCATGGCCCGCGCCGCCTGCATTTGTTTTTGTGCGATGCGGCCTGCGAAATCATTGTCAAAAAAGCTGACGGTCTGGCCCAGTGTCCAGCGGTGCAGCCGGGTCAGGACCAGCGGGTTCACGTTCGGGGCAACCAGTACGGAGTTGGCTGTCGAGGATGCGCCAAAGGCCAGAGGGCGCAGCACCAGAAAAAAGCCTGTGGCCATCAGCAACAGCGTCAGGTTTTGATCCCAGAATGTAGCAGGGCCGCTGTTCAGAGCCCCGTCGATGACCTTGCCAAGCAGGATGGCTGTGACCACTTCCAATGTACCGACAAAGGCCGACAGGATGCCTGCCACTGCCAGCCAGCCGAAAGCGCCGCTTAACGCCCAGCGAAAAAACCTACCCAATGTTTGTGGTGGGGGGCCGTCGGCCCGTGCAAAAGCGTCAATCAATCCAGCAAAGCGTCTCATCCAGCGTCCAGTCCTAGCATTTCACCCGATTGGCGGGACCAGAACCCCGCGTAGAGCCCGCCTTTGGCCAGCAATTCGGTATGGGTTCCGATCTCGGCAATGTGCCCGTCGTCCAGCACCACAATTCTGTCCATCCGCGCAATTGTACTTAGGCGGTGGGCGATGGCGATGACGGTTTTGCCCTCCATCACGCCAGACAAGGCGTTCTGGATCACGGCTTCGCTTTCACTATCTAGGGCGCTTGTGGCTTCGTCCAAGACCAGAATCGGGGCATCTTTCAGAACCACACGGGCCAGCGCAATCCGTTGGCGTTGCCCGCCCGACAGTTTGACGCCCCTCTCGCCCACATAGGCTTCCATACCGCGGCGGCCTTTAGGGTCTTCGAGGTCGGGGATAAAGTCAGCCGCATCCGCGCGGGTGATCGCATTTGTGATCGCGGCTTGCGATGCACCGGGCGCGCCGAGCAGGATATTGTCGCGCACAGAGCGGTGCATCAGCCCGGGTTCCTGTGTGACCATGCCAATGGCTGCGCGCAGGCTTTCCTGTTCCACGCCGCTGATGTCTTGACCGTCGATTTCGATCCGACCTGTTTCAGGGTCCATAAAGCGCAGCAACAGGTTGACCAGCGTGGTTTTCCCCGCGCCGGATCGCCCGACCAGCCCGACCTTTTCACCCGCCGCAATGGTCAGGTTCAATCCGTTCAACCCGCCCATATCGCGGCCATAGTGGTGGGCCACGTCCACCAGTTTGATTTCGCCCGCTGGAACCGTCAGGGGAGGGGCGTTGGGGGCATCTGTGACCGTGTGATCCGCTGAAATGCTCTCCATGCTCTCGTGGATTTTACCTGCGTTTTCAAACAGCAGGGCGCTGACCCACATGATCCAGGCGGTCATGGCAGACAAGCGCATCACCAGCGCGGTCACGGCGCTGATTTCCCCCACAGTCACCGCGCCTTTGGACCAGTAATACAGGGCCAGCCCAACCACGCCCACAATCAGGATGCCCGTCAGAATCCCCAGATCCAGCCTGATCCGCGTCCACAGCCGCAAGAACACCATAAAGCGTTCCCGATCCGCTTGGGCCGCTTGCAAGGCAAAGTCCCGCTCCCGCGCATCGCCCGAAAACAGCTTAACACTTTCGATATTGGTATAGGCGTCCACAATCCGCGCTGTGACCATGGAACGGGTCTGCGACATGGATTCAGATGCGGCAGAAATCTTGCGCCCCATGATGACGATATAGACGATAAAGGCGACCAGCCAGCCCAGCATCGGCAGTGCCAGCGCAGGGCTGATCGACGACATGATCCACAAAGCACTGAGGAAATAGATCGACACAAACCAGACCGCATCAAAAAAGGTAAAGACGTTGTCTTCCACCGCTGGGCCGATCTGCATTACGCGGTTGGCCAGCCGGCCTGCGAAATCATTGTGAAAAAATTCGCGGCTTTGACCCAGCATGTGATTGTGCGCCCGCCATCGCACCTGATCGCGCATGGCGCTGGACAGGGCTTGGTGTTGCAAAATCCCGTTCAGAAAGAACACAATTGGCCGCCCGAACAACAGCAGGGCCGCTACGGCTGCCAGTTCCAAGCCATACCGCCCCCACAAGGCCGCGCCATCGCTTTGGTTCACATAATCAATGATCTTGCCACTATAGCTGATCAGCCAAGTTTCCAGCAGCGCCACGCCCAGTCCGGCCAGCAACAGCCAGGGCAGCAGCTTTCGAAACGGATACAATTCACTGCGCACAAAGGCCCAGATATTGCGCGGCGGGGTGCCAAGGTCTCGTTTGGCAAAAGGATCGACGATAGATTCAAAAAAACGGTACATAACAAACTTTCAACAGGAGCATAAAGGTGCACCACGCGTTGGAATGACACTAAAAGTCAGGAAGCGGCCTGATCGGCCAAGGGGCAACAACGTGGCGTGATTGAGGATGGGCAAACGCCCACATCAAGGGGCTATAGGGTTTTCCCAGCCTTCTCGATTTTCCAGCAATTCATGCTTCACCTCTTTGTTGATGGCAAAGATGTAGCACCCCGAAAAATACCTGTCACCCCTTTCTTTTGCCAAAATACCCATAAGGGGATCGGGGACGTAAATCCCTGTTATGACAGAACGGCTTTTCATTGGGCTTTGGGCGGGGTATTTGGGACAGGTGCGTTACGAAAAATAGACTGGGGCCTGATCTTGGCAAAGAACGATACGATATGCGTTGCGGCGGTTATGGGGGCTTTCGGGGCCAAAGGCGAATTGCGTCTGAAATCATTTTGCGCCGAACCCGAGGATGTGGTCAGCTATGGTGCTTTGGCCTCTGAAGATGGCAGTCAAAGTTTTGAAATAACCGCCGCACGTCCGGTAAAAGGCGGCTTTGCTGTGCGCTTTAAAGGCATCCGCTTTCGGGACGAAGCTGAAAAACTGCGCGGGCTGCGGTTGTTTGTTCCCCGCACGGCCCTGCCCAATCTGCCGGATGACGAATACTACTATTCAGACCTGATCGGTATGACGGTGGTGGATACGGGGGGTGAAATCCTTGGCAAAGTGCGCGCAATGCACGATCACGGCGCGGGTGACATCATCGAATTGCGCCTGAAGTCGGGGGGGGACATCTTGCTGCCCTTCACCCTAGAAGTCGTGCCAACCGTGGATCTGACCGCCCAGCGGATCGTGGTTGATTTGCCCGAGGGTGTGATGCCCGATGGTGTGATAGATGACGGTTGATCCTGCACAGGATTTGACCACAGACCAGCGGGACAAGGATAAGCGGGCCGAAAAACACGCCCGCGAAAACGCAGCCTTTGCGGCCTTAAATGCGGCATTACAAACCCATCCCCAGCTGACTGGCCTGTTTGTCGAAGACTGCCTGCGCGTCGCCGAAGACCGCGCCGTTTTTTCAGCCCGACTGAACGATCAGCCTGTGGTGTTAAAACATTTTCACGGGAAACAGGGGCGCGGGGGGCAGGGCGCAGCACAGGCTGCATTGGTGCATGCGGAATTAACCTCTCGCTATCAGATCATGCACTCTGGTTCCTTGCGGGTGTGCCAGCCCGTGGCGCTGCTAGATGGCACTGGCATTACCCTGCGCGCCTTTCAGGCAGGCACCCGACTGGATCGCATTTTGCAAACCGCCGATGGCCCGACCCGCCGTCAAAAGTTGCAGCAGGCTGGCGCGTGGCTGGGGCTTTACACCAGTGATCGCACCAGCATCGGCAATTTTGGCCCGTGGAAATGGATCAAAACCCTACCTTCCGCCGAAAACACCCCCCATAAATCCCTGATTGCCAGCCTAAAAACCTGCCTGCGCCAGCAAGCGCCCGATCTGGTGGGGGTGCCTGTGCAAAAAGCCCGCACCCACGGGGATTTCGCCAGTCTGAACCTGATTTGCGATGGCCCCGATATGATCGGCATCGACATTGAAAACCAACACAGTCTTGCCCTGACCAAAGACATGGCGCGGTTTCTGGCGCAGGCGCAAAGCTATCGCCAGCCTGCATCCGGCTGGATGCCCGAAAGCGATCTTAGCGCCTTTCTGACAGGGTTCGGCCCGCTGCCGCAGCCCGATCAAATGCCGCTGTTGCGGTTTTTTTACGGTGTGGAACTGGGCAAACGCCTACTTAGCAACACGCCCCCGCCACAGGAAACCGCAAACCTTGCCGCCGCCTTGCACAGCTATGTCGCCAGCCCGATAGACAAACCCGCCCCAACAGATTAATCCGCCCCCATGTCCGACGATAAAAAACCACTATCCCACGGGATGAAAACCCGCAGCCTGACCCGTTCCCACGGGCGTCTGGCTGTACGCCCTTCTTTGAAGCCGACCGAGTTGATGACCAACACGCCTGATATCGCAGGGGCTTGGCGGGTCAAGGTGATCACCCTATTTCCGGATGCCTTTCCGGGTGTGCTGGGTCACTCCCTGATCGGCAAAGCCCTGCAAGATGGCAAATGGGCGCTCGACCCGATTGATCTGCGTCAGTTTGGCACCGGAAAACACCGCGATGTGGATGACACACCTGCGGGGGGCGGCGCGGGCATGGTGTTGAAAGCCGATGTGGTGGGCGCGGCCTTTGATGCGGCGCGTCCGGGCACGCCAGTGGATCAACACCGCTGGCCGGTGATCTATCTGTCCCCACGGGGCAAACCCTTTACCCAAGCCATGGCCCAGCAGTTTTCAAAGGCTGAAGGCATGACCCTATTATGTGGCCGCTTTGAAGGCGTGGATGAAAGGGTGCTTGAAGAATATAACGTTCAGGAAGTCTCGCTCGGGGATTTTGTACTGACAGGGGGCGAAATTGCTGCGCAGGCCCTGATCGACGCCACCGTGCGCCTGTTGCCGGATGTTCTGGGCAATGCTGCCTCTACTGAAGAGGAAAGCCACTCAAACGGCCTGCTGGAGCACCCGCAATACACCCGCCCCGCCGAATGGAAGGGCCGCACAATCCCTGAAACCCTGACATCGGGCCACCACGGGAATGTGGAAAAATGGCGCCGCGAACAATCCGAAAAGATCACCCGATCCCGCCGCCCAGACATGTGGGCCGCCTACCAAGCGGACAAAGACTAACACAGCCGCTTCAATGTTCCCCAAATACTCAGACGTCCCACAGGCCAAACACCTGCAAAACCCTTGCATAGTTGCCCCGCGCGCCCTATACGACCCCGTGCTCTGACCCGATCCGAGTCGCGCTGCCGCCTTTGGTTCTTCCCAATTTCGCGCGCGGATCACTGGGGATCGGAAAAGACCACATTCAAAAGGAACGTCACCTTATCTCTGGCGGGCACTGCGGTGGACCCGGAAGAAGACCAAGAGCTATGAGGCCGACATCAAACTTCGCCAATAAAATGGCGGGCAAAAAGGACTAAAACGATGAACGTCATCGAACAGCTCGAAGCTGAACAAATCGCCACTCTTGGCAAAGAAATCCCTGACTTCAAAGCAGGCGACACCATCCGCGTAGGGTATAAAGTGACCGAGGGCACGCGCTCTCGTGTGCAAAACTACGAAGGTGTCTGCATTGCACGTAAAGGCGGTTCTGGTATCGCTGCGGCTTTCACAGTACGCAAAATCTCTTTCGGTGAAGGCGTAGAACGTGTGTTCCCTCTGCACTCCACCAACATCGACAGCATCACTGTTGTCCGTCGTGGCCGTGTACGGCGCGCGAAACTGTACTACCTGCGGGATCGTCGTGGTAAATCCGCACGTATCGCGGAAAAAACAAACTATCGTCCATTGGGCGGCTCCGAAGCGTAAACTCCGTTTCGTTGAGCGTTTGAGAGCGGCCTTCGGGCCGCTCTTTTCTTTTGTGGACCCTGAAATCTCTTATTTTACCGACGCAGAGGCGTTACCTGTTTCCAATTCACCACAAATTTTCGCAGTTCCCTGCCATAGTTTCCAAATTCCCGCCATAATCCTGTGCCACCCTAAGCGCTGTTGCGATTGATTTTCAGGGTGATCAGCATGCTTTCCTTTATGATGCGCACATTCGCGTTGTCTCTGTCTATATTCTGGCGCGCGTTGCCCTGTTGGGCTTTGCTGGCGGCCATACTTTATGCGATCTTCAGTTTTTTCGCGGAAAGCCCGATCATTTTCCTGATCCTGCTGGGCTTTGGTGCGGGTACTTTGATGGTGTTCATGCTCTTTGTGAACATTCGCTCCGGCTTGATTGTCGCGGACGCGGTGACCCCCACCGATCTGGGCAAGCTGTTCCTGCGTTCGTTCAAATTCTTTCGCTTCTTTGCCATTTTCAACTTTATGATGACCGGCATTTCTGTAGGGGCCTATTGGGTTGCCGCGCAGATGGGGATTTTTGATATGGACATGGCTATCAGCGCCGTGACGTCCGGCGATCCCGAAGAAACCGCAGCCCTGATGGCCACGCTGTCACGCCCCTCGGTCTATGGGTATTTCGCTGTGACCCAGACCCTGTCGCAATTCGCCTATGCCGCGCTGGCGGTTCCTGTGGCGGCAAATGCGGCGGCTTGCAGCCCCAAAGCCCGCAATTATGAGATTTTCTGGGGGTTCGGGGCCTCGGCCTTTCGGATGTTCCTGCTGATGCTGGTGGCAGGCACAATCGTCACGGGGTTGGTACTGGTGTACGGCTTTGTCCTGCTGACCATGCCGGTGTTTGACGGCCTGTCCCTGCTGCAAGTCACAAGCGTCGAGGAATTAACCGCGCCCACCAGTACGGCGTCGTATCTGATGATTGCTGTACTGGTTCTATTCCCGATCGCAGGCTTTGTCTGGATGGTCAGCCTGTGGAGCGCGGGGGCCACCCTGTGTTTCATCGCCCACCGTGATCGCCGTCAGGCCGAGAATGACTTTGAAATTTCCCGCGTCTTTGAACGACCTTACTCGACCGAGGATTTACGCGCTTTGCGCATGTCGCGGATGTAAATCCTGACCAATTTTAGGTGGGGCGAAAGTTTCCCCAATCGCACACCCCAGCGGGGCAAGATAACCGCTTGCCCCGTTGGTTTTTCTGGTCTATACGCCGATTTCTGTAATTCATGCAGGGCGACCGCGTTACCGGATACTTATTGTTTGCCGCAATCGGATCAGTCCTACACTTTGGAGCTTAGATATGAAAAAAGACCTGCACCCCGCATACCACATGATCGAGGTCAAACTGACCGACGGCACAACCTATAAAACCCGCTCCACCTATGGTGAAGAAGGGTCCACATTGGTTCTGGATATTGACCCCTCCGTGCACCCGGCATGGACTGGTGGCAACCAGAAACTTATGGATGCCGGTGGTCGCGTATCCAAGTTCAAAAAGAAATACGAAGGCCTTGGCTTCTAAGCCAGTCTTTCGCTCTTTTGAAAACGCCGTTCCGCAGTGGGACGGCGTTTTTGATTCAGGATTACTTAAGATTGTTTCGGTTTACATCGCCGCAGGCGAACATTTCCGCAACAGGCAGGCGTTTCCGTATTGGAAACAATATTGTATTCGAATAATCCATGCGCCATAGTGCGGCCAAGCCCACACAATAGAACTCTCTACAATAATCAGGGCAGGGGACACCAATGGCGTATATCATCGTCTTCGGAAATGAAAAAGGCGGCTCTGGCAAATCGACCACAGCCATGCATGTTCTAACCGCCCTTCTGCGCAGCGGTTTTAAAGTAGGTGTTGTGGATCTTGATCTGCGTCAGCGAACGCTGGGCCACTATGTGGAAAATCGCGTAGATTACGTGAAAAAGAACGATATCCCGCTGCCTCTGCCGCAGTTGGCAGAAATGAAAACTGCCGAACAGCTTGGTTTGGAGCCCGGGGATGAGGCGACGCTGGTCGCTTTCCAAAAGGCGATCCTGCTGCTGGATGAAGACAACGACTTTATCGTGGTGGATTGTGCGGGTTCACATTCGGCACTGGCAGAACTGGCCCATGCTATGGCTGACACATTGGTCACGCCGATGAACGACAGTTTCATCGACTTTGACCTTTTGGCCCGTGTGGACCCTGAAACCAATGCAGTGACAGGCCCTAGCGTTTATTCCGAAATGGTTTGGGAAGCACGCAAGGCTCGCGCTGAAACCGGTGCGAAACCCATCGACTGGATTGTGACCCGCAATCGGGTTGGCGCACAAAACATGCACAACAAACGCAAAGTCGGCGCCGCGCTGAAAGACCTGTCCCGCAGGATTGGTTTTCGTCTGGCCCCCGGTTTTTCCGACCGCGTTGTGTTTCGGGAACTATTCCCCCACGGGCTGACCCTGTTGGACATCAAAGATGTGGGCGGTGGATCGTTGAATATTTCCAATGTGGCGGCCCGTCAGGAAGTCCGCGATCTGGTGGCGGAATTGAAACTGCCAGATGTAAACGTGGACTTTTAGGACTGTTTTAACGTCGCCACAGCCCGAAAATCCGACCATCAATGGCCGCCAGCCCTGCGCCGATCACGGCCAGGCCTGCAATCTGGTTCCAGCTCAGAACCTCTCCCAACACCATCACGCCCAGCAGAATTGCGCTGGGAGGAATGATGAATGTCACCAGCGCAAGATTTGTGGCGCCAGCGGTGGACAGGATGCGGAAATAGAGGAAATAGGCAAAAGCCGTGGATAGAACCGTCAACCCCGTTAGCGCCCAGACCACATGGGCGGACGGCAGCGGCAGCAGCCAAGGTTGATCCAGCGTCATCACCACGGGCACCAAGATCATCGTCGAAGCACAGACCTGACCTGTGGCCGTGGCCAAAGGCGGCACGCCAAGACGGGCAAACCGTTTGCCAAAGATCGACGCGAAAGCATAAGAAATCCCTGCGCCCAAAATCGCCAGATGGGGTAGCAACTTGCCCTCCATCCCTACACCGCCACCCATCAGGATAAACACACCCGTAAACCCCAACACAACGCCTGCAATCCGCCCGCGTGACATCTGTTCGTCCTGCGTCAGGAAATGCGCAGCGATCACGGTAAAGATCGGCGTCATAGCGTTCAGGATGGATGCGACACCACTGGCCAACTCGGTCTGTGCCCAAAAGATCAGGCTGAAGGGGATCACATTATTGATCAGCCCCATACCCAAAAACGCCAGCCAAACGGTTTTGCTGCGGGGCATTTTGATCCCCAAAAACCGCAGGACCAGCAGCAGGATCAATGCCGCGCCGCCGACGCGCGCCAGTGCGATAGTCATCGGCGGCAGTTCGGTCACGGCAATCGCCACAAAAAAGAACGACCCGCCCCAGACCAGTGACAGCCCGAAAAGCATTGCCCATTCAAGCGGGCTCATAGGGTGTGATACGTGTTTCATCCCTACGCTATGGCGCAAATCTCGGGGCTGGGCGACCCGTTTCTTGTGCTGGATCGTTTCGGGGTGCCAAATCTTGCCCGTTTTGCCAAAACACCCGTTTCGCGGTTGAGTTTTAGCGAAATTACCCCACATATATGGGAAAATTGTAAGGCAGAGATGATGCGTTGGATTATTAGAATATTTGTTGCCCTTGTGGCCTGTGTTGTTGTGGCAGTGGCGCTTTTGTTCATGCTGCCTGCGGATCGGATCGGGCAGTTGGCCTCGGATCAACTGGAAAGACAGACTGGACGCACATTGACTCTGTCGGGGGATTTCAGCCCCACGTTATTCCCGACTTTGGGCGTTAAAACCGGCGCGATTACCGTTTCCAACGCAGATTGGGCGACCGAACCTTTGATGGTCACAGCTAAGGGGGCCTCGGTCGGGGTGAACCTGTCTGCGCTGATCGGTGGCACGGTTGAAATCGAAACATTCGAACTGCTGTCCCCTGTGGTGCATCTGGAACGGGCCGAAGACGGCCGCGTGAACTGGGATCTGAGCACAGGCGCGACTGCGGCAACAGAAGGCACTTCTGCTACGACGACTGCTGCGACGACCACCAGCGCCACGCCTTCGCTGGAATTGGGGCGGATCGAGGACGGGCAGGTGATTTTCAGTGATCGCAGCGCAGGCACCACCCATACGCTGAGCGGGATCAACGGCACTGTATCCCTGCCAAAGGGCGAGACCAAAGCCGTTGTCGATCTATCTGCGGCCGTTGACGGGCGCATCGGTGCAGTTGCCGCCACGCTGGACAATTGGCCAGCGCTGCTGGGAGAGGGAATTTCCCCTGTGGATGGCACTTTTTCCTTTGGCGATGACAGTGTTGCGCTGAAAGGTATGGTAGGTTTGGGCGATCCGGTGCCCACAATAGACGCCGCCATAACCGCGCAAATGGCGGATCCCGCTAAAACACTGGCAAGTCTTGGCCTTGCCGCGCCAACACAACTGACCGCACTTAGCGATGTAGCCCTTGAGGGGAAATTGCTGCTGTCAAAGGCGGGTGTTTTTGTGGAAACCGCGCTGAATGGCACATACGGGTCAGGGCCGCTGGCGGGCAAGCTGACGCTGACAGGTGATGACGGCTGGCTTGATACCCCTGAATTCGCCACCGATCTGTCCTTGTCGCTGGGGGGAATGGGAGACCTTGGCTTTAAGGGGCGCGCGGGGCAGGGCAGTCCGAACCTGCTGTCAGGCGATGTGACGGCCAGATTCAGCGATTTGCGCGGTGTGATGAAAATCGCCGGTGTGGATGCGGGCACCCCTGCAGGCACGTTTCAAACCGCCAAGGTTTCGGGCAATCTGCGGGTGGCAGCATCCGGTCAGACCCGTTTGAAGGATGCGCAGATCACGCTGGATCAGAACACAGTGTCTGGTGAAATTGTCTTCAAGCCTGCCGATCGCCCCTTGATTGAGGCCTCGTTAAGCGCGGGCAAGCTGGACCTGAAAGCCTATACCGCTGACACCAGTAGCGGGTCTTCTGGCAGCAGCGGGGCCACGGCTTCTGGCTGGTCCAAAGAACCGATCCGCCTGCAAGGGCTGGACGCGGTGGATGCGGATGTGACGCTGACGGCCGCGGGCATTGATCTGGGCGTCAGCGCGCTTGGTAAAACCGATGTAACGGCGAAATTGCGCAACGGCTTGCTGACCCTGAACCTGCGCGAAGTGCGTGCGTTTCAAGGGGCGTTGTCTGGCACGATCAGCCTGCGTGGTGGCAATACGGTGGCGTTTGACACCAATCTGACAGCCCGCGATGTGCAGTTGGAACCCTTGCTGGGGCAATTGCTGGAAATGGACCGCCTTAGCGGGACAGGCACCACCCATCTGGCGCTGAACGGCAGTGGCGGCAGCTTGGACCAGATCATGACCTCGTTGTCTGGTAAGGGCGATGTGACCTTTGGCAACGGCGCCATCAAGGGCATTGATCTGGCCGCCATGATGCGCAACCTGCAATCGGCTTTTGGCGGTTTTGAAGGCGCAACCGAATTCACCAGTTTGGATGGCACGTTTTCCATGGAAAAGGGCGTGTTGCAAAACGTCGATCTGTCACTGATCAGCCCGTTGTTTAAGGCTGCGGGTAAAGGATCGGTCGATATCGGCGGGCAGGCGATGAACTATGTGGTGACGCCAACGCGGTTGTCCAAAGATGCAGAGTTTTCTGTGCCTGTAATCATCACGGGGCCGTGGGATAACCTGAAATTCCGCCCCGATCTGGATAAATTGTTGAACCTGCTGCTGGATGGAAAGTTGAAAGACAATGCGGATGTTCAAAAGGCCAAAGAAAAGCTGGAAAATGTAAAAAACAAGCTGAAAGACCCCGAAGCAGCTTTGAAAGCCAAGCTGCAAAAGGAACTGGCCAAAAAGAACGGGACTGCCGAACAGCCGAAATCCTTGGAAGAAACCGCCAAGGATAAACTGGAAGACGAGGTCGGAAACGCCCTGCGCAAGCTGTTTGACTAGGCTTTAGATTATGCGGTGGGCCAATCACAGGCCCGCCGCATCATTTGTAAACTGGTGCGCGCTTTTGCATTTGCGCTGTGACGGTTTCCATCTGGTTCGGGTAGCCGATGATCTTGGATTGTAGCTTACCTTCCAGCGCCAGCCCCTCTGATCCTGCAGGCCAGACTTGATCCACCAGCGCCTTGCTGCCCTGTACGGCTTCCGGGGAACGGGCCGCCAGATTTGCTGCCATGGCCCGCGCTGCTGTGATAGGATCATCCGAAATCCACGTGGTAAGGCCAAGGGATAAGGCCTCGTCAGCTTCCACCACACGGCCGGTCATGATCAGCTCTTTTGCCTGATCCGCACGCATCAGTTGGGGCAGGGATTGGGTGATGCCCATATCGGGAATAATCCCCCATTTTGCCTCCATAATCGACATTTTGGCACTGGGGGCCATAAAACGGAAATCCGCAGCCAGCGCCAGTTGAATGCCGCCGCCAAAGGCCACGCCTTCAATGGCGGCGATCACCGGAACCTGCAATTCCTGCCAGACCACGGTGGGGCGCTGGAACCTGTTGCCGCGCCCGTTTTCAGGCGGGGTGGCCAGCATGGCGCGTACCTGATCTATGGTGGCGGCAAATTCCATTAATGCACTGGTATCAATACCTGCGCAAAAACAGCCGCCCGCGCCATAGATCACCACAGCACGCACATCTTTGTTCCCTTTTAACGATTCACCCGCCGCTGCGAGTTCATCGAAAAACTGCGTATCCAGCGCGTTTTTCTTTTCGGGGCGGTTCAGCATCACCTCGGCGACGTGATCTTTGATTTCGATGGTCAGACGCTCATACATGCGGTTTCTCCCTGCTGTCGGGGCAGTTTGCGCCAAAATTACACCGCTTAGAAGCCCCCTTTGCGGTGACGTGGCGTTTCGCATTGGAGCGTGTGAAAAACCTGTGGGATAGGTCGCTTTTTGTCCTGACGGGCCTGTGGGATCGGTCTAGAACCACAGAGCAGTTTTAGGAGCAGACCATGGCAATTCTTCTGGGTGTAGACACAGGTGGCACATACACGGACGCGGTTCTGATCCGCGGCGAGGATGAAGTGATCGCAACCGCGAAATCCCTGACCACCCGCCATGATCTGGCCGAAGGCGTGGGCAAAGCCGTGCAGGCGGTGCTGGCGCAATCCGGTGTCACGCCGGACCAGATCGCGCTGTCGTCCCTCTCTACAACCCTTGCCACAAATGCGCTGGTTGAGGGGCAGGGCGCGCGGGTCTGTCTGGTGTTCATCGGGTTCGGGGCCAAAGACATCGCCCGCCAAGGGCTGGATGAGGCCCTGCGCGGGGATCCGGTGATCTCGGTCGCGGGGGGGCATAGCCACGCGGGAACTGAAGCGGCCCCCTTTGACGCTGACGCCTTGCGCTATGCCTTAGCAGGGTTGGATGGCGCTGTTTCAGGCTTTGCCATCGCCAGCCAGTTCGCCACCCGCAACCCTGCTCATGAAATTGCCGCGCGGGATATTATCCGCGCTGAAACTGGTGCCCCTGTGACCTGTTCGCACGAACTGTCGGCCAAGCTGGGCGGCCCGAAACGGGCGATGACTGCGGTGCTGAACGCGCGGCTGATCGGGATGATTGACCATCTTATCGGGGCCACGGAAAGCTATCTGAAAACCATCGGCATCACCGCCCCGATGATGGTCGTGCGCGGCGACGGTGCGTTGATTTCCGCTGAAATGGCGCGGGAGCGGCCGATTGAAACCATTCTGTCAGGCCCAGCCGCCAGCATTGTAGGGGCCCGCTGGCTGACCCAGGAAACAGATGCGCTGGTCAGTGATATTGGCGGCACTACCACTGATGTGGCCGTGCTGCGCGACGGACGTCCGATGATTGACCCGCAAGGCGCACAAGTGGGCGGGTTCCGCACCATGGTCGAGGCAGTTGCCATGCGCACAACAGGGCTTGGCGGCGACAGCGAAGTCCATCTGGAGCGGGACGGGTTGTCAGGCGGTCTAACTCTTGGCCCTCGCCGCGTGCTGCCGATTTCATTGGCCGCACAGCAATTCCCCGAGGTGGTTAAACGCGCGTTAGAGCAGCAGATCACCAAAGAACGGCTGAGCGAATATGACGGGCGTTTTGTGGTGCCGATCCGCCATTCGGGCCATGCGCCGGGTGGGTTAAGTGAGCGGGAGGCCCGCGTGCTGGACCGGCTGGGCGATCAGGCTTGGGAAATGGGCAAATTGCTGACCAACCGGATGGAGGCATCGGCACTGACCAAACTGGTGTCGCGGGGATTGGTGATGATTTCGGCCGTCACGCCATCTGATGCGGCCCATGTTCTGGGCATTCTGGACAGTTGGGACGGGCACGCGGCTCACACTGCGCTGACCCTGTTTGCCCGCCAGCGCAACGGGTCAGGGATGCGCATTGCGCCGGATGCGGAAACCATCGCGCGCAACATCATTGATCAGGTGACGCAACAGACCTGCGAAACTCTGCTAGAAGCCGCCTTTGGCGAGGATGAGACCGATTTTGAACTGCCTGCCGCGCAATTGGCGCGTCATGTTTTGACCCGTTTTGGCACGCAGCATTATCGTGGTTTGGTGGCGCTGGATGTTGGATTAAACCTGCCGGTGATCGGGCTTGGGGCCTCTGCCCACAGCTACTACGGCGCGGTGGGGGAACGATTGTCCACGCGGATGATCCTGCCCGAACATGCGGGCGTCGCCAATGCGATTGGCGCGGTTGTGGGGCAGGTTTCCATGCGCAAATCGGGGTTGATCACCAGCGCAGGGGAAAACCGTTACCGCGTGCATTTCCATGATGGACCCGAGGATTTCACCGAGTTGGACACGGCCCTTAACGCCCTTGAAACCCACCTCAGCAGCGCCGCCCTGGCCGATGCCAAAGCATCCGGCGCTGAAGGTATTCGCGTGCGCACGGAAAACACCATGCGCAACGCTTCGGTCGAGGGGCGCAATGTCTTTGTTGAGGCTGAAATCACCGCCATTGCGTCAGGACGCCCCAGAATAGCAGGCTAGCTTCTTGGCGCGCCGGAATTTTCGGCGTCCGGCTCTGTGCTGTCTGATTGCTCTGTGTCGTCCTCTGCCACGTCTTCCGCGTCAGCAGGGGCTTCCACGATCTGGCTGAGGTTGGACAGGAAGCTGGTGTACAAATCTGTGTTCACCCGTCTGGCCCGATCTACATATTCAGCGTTTTTCTCGTTCGGAATGTCGGGATCCCACAGGCCAGCCAGCTCAGCCAGCGCATGGCGGTCGGCTTCAAAGAATTGCTCGCGGGCGCGTTCCGCCTCAAATTCCGCCCAGCCCATGCCTTGCAGCATGTATTTCCCCGCTCGCAAGGCACTGTCGAAACTTTCGCGCACAATTTCATCCGCCCCCGCACGGTACAGACGATAGACGTGGTCGCGGTCATAGGCGCGGGCAATGATGTAAAGGTCAGGGCGTTCCTTGCGGGCGTGCTCCACCAGTTTAATGGCAGCGGCCTGATCATCCACAGCCACCACCAAGATCTTAGCCTCCATCAATCCGGCGGAATGCATCAGATCAGGGCGCGTCGGGTCCCCGAAATAGCCCTTCACCCCAAAGCGCCGCATGGCGTCGATCTGGGCGATTTGACGGTCGATCACAACGGTTTTAATCCCCGTGGCCAGCGCCAGCCGGTTGACGATCTGGCCGAACCGCCCGATGCCCACGATAATCACGGTGCCTTGCTCGTCGATTTCATCTTCTTCGTGGTTCTGCGTGTCATCCACCATTTTATGGGTCAAACGGTCATAAACGATGAACAACAACGGGGTCAGCAACATGGACAGGGCCACGATCAGCGACAGTTGTTGGGACAGGGTATAGGGGATCACATTGGTCTGCACCGTCGTGGACAGCATAACAAAGCCGAACTCGCCCGCTTGGGCCAGCGACAGGATAAACAGCCATTGATTGCGGCCTTTCAGTTTGAACAAGACGCTGAGCCCCGCCAAAATCAGCCCTTTGATCAGCATCACTGTCAAAGTCATGCCAAGGATCGCCGCAAGATTGGCCCAAAGCACGTTGAAATTGATCCCCGCGCCCACGGTGATGAAAAACAACCCTAAAAGCAGACCTTTAAAGGGTTCAATGTCGCTTTCCAATTCGTGGCGGAATTCAGAGTTGGCCAGTACAACCCCCGCCAGAAACGTGCCCAAAGCGGGGGAAAGCCCGACCATTGTCATCAAAAGTGCCGTGCCCAACACCAGCAACAGAGCGATGGCCGTGAAAATTTCGGGCAGGCGGGACCGCGCTACATAGCGAAAGATCGGTCGCGTGCAATAAACCCCGAACAGGATCACCACCCCCACAGCCCCCAGCGTTACCAAGGTTACCCCCCAGCCGGGCAGGCCTTCGATCAGGGACATGGTGGCATGGGTGTCTTTGCCGTGGCTGGCGAAGTTCTTGAAATCCCCCAAAGCCAGCAGCGGAATCAGTGCCAGCATCGGAATGACAGCAATATCCTGCGTCAACAGCACAGAAAAGGCCGAGCGCCCGCCTTGGGTTTGCATCAGTTGCTTTTCATTCAAGGTTTGTACCACGATCGCGGTGGAGGACAGGGCAAAGGTCAACCCGATTGCCAAGGCAATAAACCACGGCTGGCCGAACAGGCTGAAGGCGGCGGTAATGGCCAGCGTTGTCAGGGAGACCTGTAAGCCGCCAAGCCCGATCAACCGATGGCGCATATCCCACAGCGCGCGGGGTTCCAGTTCCAGCCCGACGATAAACAGCATCATAACCACGCCGAATTCGGCAAAATGCTGTAGGTCTTTCGCCTCGTTTCCGATCAGCCCTGTAAGCGGCCCGATCACCACCCCCGCAATCAAATATCCCAGAACCGAGCCCAACCCGGCCCGTTTCGCCAAAGGCACCGCAATCACTGCGGCAGCCAGATAAATAGAGGCCTGAAGAAGAAAACTTTCCATAGAAATCCTGTTTGGGTCTTGCGTTTGTGCAAGGGTATTCGCTTTGAAATGCCAGACAAGGGCTAAAGCAGGGATTTCAGTGGAATAATGAATGCTTCCGCGAAATACCGCCCGCCCTGTGCATCTGCCAGCCGAAAGTCAAAAAATCGTCTTGGGGTTGTTACAAATTGCGTTTATGAAAGTCGAAACTTACTTTCGGGAAAGCGAAAAATATGACCTTGCCAAATATGCACGATGCTGAACCCATTCCTGCCGCCGCACAGGCAGAAATTGAACGTCTTTTGCAATCAGGGGATTTATTTCGCTACACCGCCTCTGAAAATGCGCCTGTGACTTTGCTGGAACAAGAATTTGCCGAAGCGTTAGGGGTAAAATATGCGCTCGCCGTATCCAGTTGCTCGGCTGCATTGTTCCTAAGCCTAAAGGCGTTGGATCTGCCGCGCGATGCCCGCGTGCTGATTCCGGGGTTCACCTTTGCGGCGGTGCCCTCGGCTGTGATCCACGCGGATTGTGTGCCGGTTCTGTGTGAAGTGGGTGAAAACTACCGTATTGATCTGGCGGATTTTGAACACCAGCTTAGCGATAATATCGCCGCGGTGATTGTCAGCCACATGCGCGGACATACGTCTGATATGGATGCGATTATGGCCCTGTGTGATGCCCGCGATATTCCCGTGGTCGAAGATGCGGCCCATTCCCTTGGCACCACATGGAAGGGGCGCAACATCGGCACCATCGGGCGTGTGGGGTGTTTTTCCTTCCAAAGTTACAAACTGATTAACGCAGGTGAGGGTGGCATCCTGATCACCGATGATGCGGATCTGGTGGCCCGCGCCGTGATCATGTCTGGCGCCTATGAACACAACTGGAAGAAACACGGCCACCTGACCAATGCTTTCGCGCGCTGGCAGAACAAACTGCCCCTGTATAATCTGCGCCTGTCCAACCTGTCAGCCGCCATCATCCGCCCGCAAATCGCTGAAATCCCCCGCCGTGTTGCCGATGGTCGGCGCAATCACGACAGACTGGCCGCTGCGCTAAATGCAACGCCGTGGTTGAAGGTACCCGAACCGCTTATCGGTGAGGTCCGCGCCCCCGACAGCATCCAGTTCAATTTATGCAACCTGCCTGATGCCGAATGCGAGGCTTTTGTCCATGAAGCCAGCCGCTTGGGCGTCAAAGTGCAACTGTTCGGCCTGTCCCGTGACAACGCCCGCGCCTTTTGGAACTGGCAATTTCTGCCCGAACACCGAGAACTGCCAAAAACCCGTGCCATGCTGATGCGCGCCTGTGACGTACGACTGCCCGCACGCCTGAGCGAAGCCGAAGTAGACGCCGTCGCCCAAGTTATCGTGATGGCAGCGGAAAATTGCTTTACGCAGCCCCGCGCTTTTGGCACCTGAGTAAGGTCAAGCAAATCACGGCTACCGTGTTTTCAGACTTGCGCTCTTGTGGGGCGCGCGTCAAAACGCGGGTATGGCCTTTGTGAATAAACCCCTCCTGACGGTTCTCCTCCTGTGGTTCGCAGGCTTGGGGGCGGCAGCGCAGTTTGCCAAATTCTCGCTGGTCTTTGCTGATCTTTCCGCATTTTACAGCACCTCTGGCGCAGGATCGCTACTGGGGTTTCTGGTGTCTGGCATCAGCCTGCTCGGTATCGTTTTCGGCCTTGCCGCAGGGGTGATCGTGGCGCGTTACGGTGTGCGCCGCTTGCTGATTGCAGGCATGCTGCTGGGCGCGGTCGTGTCCGTGATCCAAGCCACCTTGCCCGCGCTGGAATGGATGCTGGCTGTGCGCCTGATAGAGGGCGCGTCCCATCTGGTCGTCGTGGTCGCCGCACCGACCCTGATTTCTCAGATCACCAAGCCGCAATTCCAACCCCTCGCCATGAGCCTGTGGAGCACGTTTTTCGGCGTTGCCTACGCCTTGACCGCTTGGTTCGGCACACCGCTTGTGGCCCATTTCGGCATTACCAGCCTGTTCTGGGTCCATGCGATCTGGATGCTGGGCATGGCTGCCGCCCTCTGGGCAGTTCTCCCGCGCGATGTGATCCCGCCCCGCACCCGGACTGAGGGTTTGCTGCGCCAACACCTGACAATCTATAGCGATCCGGCAAAATCAGCACCCGGCCTTGCGTGGCTGTGTTACACGCTGACCTTTGTGGCCATCCTTACCGTCATCCCGCCGTTTATCGCTCCGGAAAGCCGCACGCTGGTGTTGGGAATTATGCCGCTGGCGGGTATTTCAGTGTCGATGACACTGGGTGTTCTGCTGCAACGCTGGATGTCCGCTGTCAATGTGGTTGTGCTTGGCTTTTCTGGTGCGGCGCTGGCAACTGTATGCTTTGCGATTTCAAACGGGAATCCGGTCTTTGTGGTCCTGCTGTTCGCCTCGCTCGGCTTTGTCCAAGGGGCCAATTTCTCAGCCATTCCGGCCCTTAACCCAACCGCCGAAGGCCGCGCCCATGCCCAAGGTGCTGTGGCGCAGATGGGCAATCTTGGTAACACGCTGGGCACGCCGGTTGTGCTTGTGATGATCGGGTGGATGGGATTCTACGGCCTGATTGTCTTTGCGTTGTTGGCTTACGGCGCTGGCATCGCCGTTCACCTCGGCCTCGCCCGTAAACGCGCCAAAATCACGCCCGCCTAGGTCTTCTTTTGAGCGGAAATACCTAATCCCCCCCTCGAAAATCAGCCAAACCTTAGCCAACAGGCAACCCGGCATCCTTTTTCAACTGCTCCATCACAATCTTGGTCTGCACCCGCGCCACAGCCTCATGGGGCAGGAACACATCATGCACCAGCGTGTTCAACGCCGCCAGTGATGGGCAATAAACCCGCAGCATGTAATCCGCCTCACCTGTTAAGGTCCAAAGGCTGACCACCTCGGGGCGATCTTGTGCCAAACGCTGGAATTCCCGCGCGTTTGTCGGCGTGTGACCTGACATGGACACCTGCACAAAGGCCTGCACCGAAAGCCCTAGTTTGGCTGCATTCAGTACCGCGTGATAACCAATAATATAGCCCTCGGACTCTAACCTTTGCCGACGCCGCCCGATCTGGCTGGCTGACATGTTCAGACGTTCCGACAGTTCTTGCGCGGTGGCGGTGGCATTTTCCTGTAGGGCGGACAACAGGCGCAGGTCGGTGGAATCAAGCATGATGTTTTGCCTTTGTGCAATTTTCATGCAGGATATTTGCCTAATATGCGCCAATCAATCAAAAAATCAACAAAGCCCCCCCGATTATGCGCACATTTTGCGCGCATCTGGGGATATTATGCACGAAACACGCAACACCAACCGGAGGTTTCCCATGGGCCCGTTTCCACACGACGCACCAAAGTCTACCATTTCTGATATTAACCCGGCAGGCACCGACGGTTTCGAATTCGTCGAATTCGCCCACCGCGACCCCGAAGAGCTGCGCAAGTTGTTTATCAAGATGGGCTATGAACATACCGCCACCCATAAGACCAAAGCGATCGAGTTGTGGCAGCAGGGCGACATTACCTATGTTCTGAACGCCGAGCCTGGCTCTTTCGGTATGCGCTTTGTGGACGATCACGGCCCTTGCGCCCCGTCTATGGCGTGGCGGGTTGTGGATGCGCAACATGCCCATGACCACGCAGTCAAACTGGGTGCGGAATCCTACACGGGCGACGATAAATGTCTGGATGTTCCAGCGGTTGTGGGCATCGGCGGGTCACTTTTGTATTTCGTTGACACCTATGGCGAAGGCGAAAACGCCTATGCGGATGAATATGATTTCCACATCACTGACAAACCCGAAGGCGTGGGCTTCTACTACCTTGACCACCTGACCCATAACGTGATCCGCGGCAACATGGACACATGGTATGCATTTTACCGTGATACCTTCAACTTCCGTGAAATCCGCTTCTTTGACATCGCAGGGAAAGTAACCGGGCTGACCTCCCGCGCCTTGACCTCGCCCTGTGGACGGATTCGTATTCCGATCAACGAAAGTGCGGATGATAAATCCCAGATCGAAGAATACCTGCGCGAGTATAAAGGCGAAGGCATTCAGCACATCGCCGTTGCCGCCAAAGACATTTACGCGGCAACAGATGAAATCAACGGACGGGGTTTGGAATTCATGCCACCGCCTCCGCCGATGTACTACAAAATGTCCCACAAACGGGTTGCAGGCCATGAAGAGCCGATTGAACGGATGGAAAAGCATGGCATCCTGATTGATGGCGAAGGCGTGGTGGACGGCGGTGAAACCCGCATCTTGCTGCAAATCTTTTCCAAGACTGTGATCGGGCCGATCTTCTTTGAATTTATCCAGCGCAAAGGCGACGACGGCTTTGGCGAGGGCAACTTCAAAGCCTTGTTCGAAAGCATCGAAGCCGACCAGATCGAGCGCGGCGTGATCCAAGCGGCGGAATAACGGATACTATGACACTGGATTGGACTGATTTTCCCGACGCGCCAGCCGCGGGTACGCCCCTTTGCGCCGACAATGCGCTGGGCAGGGGGGTGACCGCACTGACACTGGGGGAGTTTCCGGTTCTGGTACTAAAGGACGATGGGGGCACACGGGCATTTGTCAACGCCTGTCCCCATCAGTTCCTGCCGCTCGACAGCCGCGGGGATGTGCTGGGTGCGGATGGCACGCGGCTGATCTGTACCAATCACGATGCGGTTTTTGATGCGCAGACAGGGCAGGGGGTGTCGGGCTTTGGATTGAATTGCGCGCTCAGCCCGATCCCTTTGAAACAGCGCGGTTCGGATTGGGTGATTGGCGGCTAATCCGTCCAACCCTGCCCGTCGTTTACCTCAAACCTTAAAACTTATCTAAAATCTGCGTGATTTTTTTCGGGCCTCCCCGAGGGTTCGACCTATGTGCACTGCGATGATGCCATAAAATAACTGGTTTTATGGCATCAAACGGGTATCATCTTTCAAATGAGGCTGCACAGGCAAATCTATGGACGGGACTAAAGCGCAGGATCAACAGTTTTCTCAACAGACAACATCGCCGTTGGTGGGTATGCAGATTATCACCGCGACGGGTGAGGTGTTCAATCACGTTGACCAGAACGACCCTATGTGGGCTGGTGAGGGGGACCGTGCCGTGCGTGTGCCCGTGGCCTTTGCCGCACCGTTTCAAAAACCACCCCATGTGACGGTCGGGGTTTCGGGAATGGATACATCCCACGCCCAAAATCTGCGCTTCAACATCGCCGCCGAAGACATCACCCGAGAAGGTTTCGTGTTGGCCTTTGTGACATGGGATGACACCAAAATCGCCCGTGCATCCGCCAGCTGGTCCGCAATCGGTTCCGCCGTTCCGGTCAGTGCCTTGCGGCGTGGCGGAAACGGCTAAACGGCTTTAACGGCAGGTTTTATCGGCCATGGCGCCAAAAGCTTTGTAGCGCAGCCAGAATTTTTCTTTGTGTTTGTCATCGGATTGGCGGGTTTCTTGGGCCAAATCCGGGTCTTTAAAGAATTTTGCCGCCAGATGTTGATCGGTGCGGGTCAGCTGATTGTCCGCCACACGCTGGATGCAGACACAAAGACTGGCCGCGACGCGCCGTTCAGATGATTTGCAAGCCCGCTCGATTTTTCCAGCAGCCACAGGGGATGCAAGCAAGGCGATAATAGTCGCCGTTAAAATATGTTTCATTACCACCTCAATATGGCGCATTTGGCGCTCGTTAACGGATCTTTTGCCAGAAAAAGCGGGTTGAGGCAAGTTTACCCGCAGCTAAGTCGGGGTATTGCGACAATTATTCTGCGAACGGTTATTTCGGGCGGGCTGCTATCGGAGGGCATCGCTTTGATTGTTGCTTTTGGGCGGTGGCCCCCTTGTTTGGAAAACGCGCGCGAAACAGGGGGGATTTGTTCAATCCCCATTGACCAAACCCCGCTTTCCATCCATATCCAAAACCATGACAGACCTATCAAAAATCCGCAATTTCGCCATTGTAGCCCATATCGACCACGGCAAATCCACGCTGGCGGATCGGCTTATTCAATCCACTGGCACCGTGGCCGATCGCGACATGAAAGAGCAGATGCTCGACGCGATGGATATCGAACGGGAACGGGGCATTACCATCAAGGCCAATTCGGTTCGGATCGAGTATACGGCGCTGGACGGCGAACATTACGTTTTGAATCTGATCGACACCCCAGGTCACGTGGATTTCGCCTATGAGGTCTCCCGCTCCATGCGTGCGGTGGAAGGCTCTCTCTTGGTCGTAGATTCCACCCAAGGGGTCGAGGCGCAGACGCTGGCCAACGTCTATCAAGCGATTGAAGCGAACCATGAAATTGTGCCTGTCCTGAACAAAATCGACCTGCCGGCATCTGAGCCAGAGCGGGTTTGTGAACAGATCGAAGATGTGATTGGCATTGATGCGTCGGATGCGATTTTGGTTTCGGCCAAATCAGGCATCGGCATTCCTGATGTTCTAGAGGCGATTGTCACCCGCCTGCCTGCGCCAAAAGGCAATCCCGAAGCGCCGCTCAAAGCGATGCTGGTGGACAGTTGGTACGATGCCTACCTCGGTGTTGTCGTATTGGTGCGCGTGATTGACGGGTTCCTGCGCAAGGGCGATCGGGTTCGTATGATGGCCTCGAACACGGTGCATCTGGTGGATCGGGTCGGTGTTTTTCGCCCGCAGATGGATAACATTGACGTGCTTGGCCCCGGTGAAATGGGCTTTCTGACAGGCTCGATCAAACAGGTGCGCGACACTAAAGTGGGCGACACGATTACGTCCGAGAAAAAGGGCTGTGAAACCCCGCTTCCTGGTTTTGCGCCCAGTCAACCCGTTGTTTTTTGCGGGCTTTTCCCCGTAGACAATGCTGAATTCGAAGACCTGCGCGAGGCGATTTCTAAACTCTCCCTGAATGACGCGTCTTTCAGCACTGAAATGGAAACCTCTGCCGCACTGGGCTTTGGCTTTCGCTGTGGCTTCCTTGGCTTGTTGCACCTTGAAGTGATCCGTGACCGTCTGGAACGGGAATATGACATCGAACTGATCACCACAGCGCCAAGCGTGATCTATCATATCCACATGCGGGACGGCACAATTACCGAATTGCACAACCCGGCTGACATGCCCGATCTGACCCATGTGGACCATATCGAGGAACCGCGCATCAAGGCGACGATCCTTGTGCCGGACGAATACTTGGGTGACGTTCTGAAACTGTGCCAAGACCGCCGCGGTATCCAGCTGGACCTGACCTATGCGGGGACGCGTGCGATGGTTGTGTATGACCTTCCTTTGAATGAAGTGGTGTTCGACTTTTATGATCGCCTAAAATCCGTAACAAAAGGTTACGCCAGCTTCGATTATCAAATGGAAGGCTATCGCACCGACAAATTGGTGAAGATGCAGATCCTTGTGAACGAAGAACCTGTGGACGCGCTGTCTACTATGGTTCACGCGGATCGCGCCGAAACACGGGGGCGGGCGATGGTTGAAAAGCTCAAAGACCTGATCCCGCAGCACATGTTCAAAATCCCGATCCAAGCCGCCATCGGTGGCCGGATTATCGCACGCGAAACCTTGTCTGCGCTGCGAAAAGATGTGACGGCCAAATGTTATGGCGGCGACGTTTCGCGTAAGCGTAAACTTCTGGACAAGCAAAAAGCCGGTAAGAAGAAGATGCGTCAGTTCGGCAAGGTTGATATCCCGCAAGAGGCGTTTATTTCGGCACTGAAGATGGACGGCTAAGTGAGGCTTCCAACATTATTTTGAGGTTCTTTGCATATGCGTGGCCCAAAATAACATTTTTCGAACAAAAAGGCGCAGAAACCTCTGCGCCTTTTGCGTTTTGAAGTTTGTTAAATAAAGTTGCCGTCGTCCATCATGTCGCTGCGTGTGACGTCCTCGACCAGAACTTTAATGTCGTCGTAGCTTAGCAATACGTCCCCGCCTTTTTTGATAAATTTAATCTCATCTACATCGGCGCCCGCTAAATTGATCCGATCTTGGCCCAATTGGAAATCCTTGATGGTGTCCTTGCCGTCGCCCGCTTTGAAGACGAAGACATCCGCGCCTTTGTGCCCCCAAAGCTTGTCATTGCCGCCGCCGCCAATAATCTTGTCCTTGCCGCCGCCGCCTTTCAACACATCCGCGCCGCCGCCGCCCTTTAGCACGTCATTGCCAGAGCCACCCTCGACCTTGTCCCGTCCAATGCCGCCGTTCAACGCGTCTTTGCCTGCGCCAGAGCGTAGAATGTCATTGCCGCTGCCGCCGAAAACCTTGTCGTTGCCGGCCAGCCCCAGCAGTTTATCATCGCCGCCGCCGCCGGAAAGATAGTCATCAAATGCAGTGCCGGTCAGGGTTTCGGCGCTGTTGTCGCCATCAAGGCGGATGCCGCTGTCAACCGGATCGCCGCTTAGGGCTGCAATCAGGTCGGTGCCGGGGCCAAAACCTGCCAGATGTTCACGGATGACGTCAAAACCCTCAGTGATGAGAGAATGATCGCCGTCGATGAATTCTTCCAATACGCCGATGGCTGCGTTGATTTCGGCAGCACCCAGTCCAAGGCTGCTCATCTGCGTGCGGATTGTGGGCAGGATGTTCGCGATGAACGACCAGTCAAAAGAGTCAAAGGCGGTTTCTACGGAATCCAGCAGGGTCAGGTAGTTCCCAACGGTCATTTTTGAGATATTTGTCCAGTTAAACCCGTTGATCAGGTCCGTATTTCCGGAAAATGAAACAAGACTGCTGACATATGCCGCCCAAGATTCTAGGTCTTTTGGATTGGTAAGAAACACGCTGTAATCCTTTCAGTGAAATGAAGTTGTTGAATGGACGGAAATCTGCCGACAAACATACGGTCACGCAAGTTATTTTTGGGTTAATTCGCATGAATGAACGGAAAATTTAGACTTTGATGGGACAGTGAATACCAAGGGTTGTGTTTTGGCTGCTACGGGCTTGTTGGCAAAGGGGGAATTCTGGTACAGCGGCGCTGATCCAACAAAAGGCTTGCTTTAATGTCTTGTGCCCTGTGCCAATCAAATGATGCCGTCAGCCCCTTTGGGGTGCCTCGGGACGGTGTCTATTCAAACGTCGATCTCTGCGCGGTCTGTACTGCGCAACAAACCGGCGAACCTGACCCGAACCACTGGCGGTGCCTGTCGAATTCTATGTGGTCCGAGGATGCGGCAACGCAGGTCTTGGCCTATCGTATGTTGTCACGCCTAGAAGCCGAGGATTGGGCCCGTGACCTGAAAGACATGCTCTATCTTGACGAAGAGACATTGGCTTGGGCGGAATCCGGTGTGATCCGTGACACCGGTCATCGTGACAGCAACGGGGTTTCACTAGCCAATGGAGATACCGTTGTTTTGATCAAGGATTTGCCTGTTAAAGGCGGTGGTTTTACGGCCAAACGGGGCACTGCTGTGCGGGGCATTTCACTGGTTCTGGACAACCCCGCCCATATTGAGGGACGGGTTGAAGGCCAGCGTATTGTGATCCTGACGGCCTTTGTTAAGAAGAAATAGGTGTGAAAAGAAATACGCTCGCAGAAAAGCTGCGGGCATTTACCGTTAATTTACGGGTTGCCGATTAAGTGAGGCATGCTCAGATGTCTTTGCCTCGCCTTTTTTGGCCTTTTAATTGCCTGCACAACTCCCTCGCCGGATTATATCTGGGCGGATGCGCCATCAAAAACGGTGCAGGTGCGGGATAATGTTTTTAAGGTTTATTATTTGGCCAGTCATGCACAGGCGATACGGGAAACCCCAAACTCCCGCGCGCCTGTGACCGTGTTACAGGCGCAGGCGTTGGTGGCCATTGCACGGGTGACAGGGTGTCGTGTACTTCGCCAAACGGTGGTCGGCGGGGCTGTTCACACGGATGCCCGCATCAATTGCGATACGGGTTAACCCGTGCGAAAGTTTGATGTCAGGCCCAGAAGGCTTGGTTTTTGCGTTGGGTAAAGATGAACACACAGCTTAACAAAACGAGCAAGGCTGGAATGCCACCTTGCAGCGGAGTGAAGGCAACATGGAAATAAACCGCGCCTGCCATGATGATCGCAATGCCCAAGGCTGCCAAGGCTTGCAGGCGGGGCAACCAGATGCCAATCGCGCCGGCCAATTCGCAAGCACCAATGAAATAGCCAAACCAGCTTGGCAGTCCCATCATCGGAAATGCGCCAAGCATGGCTGGATTGCCGCTCAACTTACCATAGCCGCCTTTTAGCATTATCAACGTGACGAGCACAGATAGGCCCCAAGTTACATATTTAAACATTCGAATTCTCCTTCAGTTGGCGGCTTTCTATCAAGATTTTACCCGCAAAATTAGCCGATTTTTCCTACATCAGCGTTGCTAGAAAACGAACAATAGGTGCCTGGTATTGTGGTTCTACTTTGGTGGGTTCAATAGCAGAACCAAAGTCGTGTTGAGAATCACAGAAGACCCCTTTATCGTCGGCTTATCCTTTGGGGGGATAGTTTTGTGAGTGATAAAGTAATTGACGCGGCAGAGGCCGAGATCGACGCCATGGTGTCGGACAAATTCAGTTTCCGTAAAGGATCGTTGCTGGCCAAATTGCGCCGCGCAGGGCGTCGATTGCCAAAAGGCGTGGCAGCGGATGTGGCCTATCTGGAATCTGCACGGCGTCGCACGGCCCATCCACGCAGACGTGGCCAGGTGGATCGCAAACGGGTGGATGCGATTGTTTCCAGCCAACGAAAAGCCTTTGATCGCGTTGATATTGCACGGGATAAATCCCGCGAACGGATTAATTGGCTCGGGGCTTTGGTGTTGAACCTGATGATGTTCGGCGTGGTCTATTTTGCGCTGCTAAAATGGCTGGGCGCTATTTGAAACTGACTTAATCATTTCGGCATCCCCCGTGCAGACCAATGGCCTGAACGGAGAATGCTATATTTTATAAGGCCTTAGTGGGCTGGCCGTATGAACGTGCCGTTGCGCAACTCTTTGAATGCCTGTTGCAGTTCGGCCTGTGTGTTCATCACAATCGGCCCGTGCCATGCCACAGGTTCCTCGATCGGTTTCCCCGAAATAAGCAGAAAGCGGATGCCTTCCTCGCCAGCTTGAACGGTCACACTGTCGCCCGTGTCAAATTTCACCAAAGTGCGATTGCCAGACATATCGCGGATATTAACCTCTTCACCCATCACCTCTTTTTCCAGCAAAACCCCCGTCGGGCTAGACGCCCCGGCGAACACGCCAGCCCCTTCAAAAACATAGGCAAAGGCGCGGCGATAGGTGTCTACCGGCAGGGTCTTTTTCACACCCGCAGGCACATAGACATCCAGATATTGCGGGTCGGCGGCAATGCCGTCCACAGGGCCGGTTTTACCCCAGAAATTGCCAACGATCACTTTGACGCGGGTGCCGTCGTCTTCAAGAATGACGGGGATTTCTTTGGCCTCTACATCTTGGTAACGCGGATCGGTCATTTTCAGATCTTTGGGTAGATTGGCCCAAAGCTGAAACCCGTGCATTTGCCCGTTGGCGTTGCCCCGTGGCATTTCCTGATGCAGGATTCCCGATCCAGACGTCATCCACTGAACATCCCCAGCCGCCAGTTTGCCTTCATTGCCAAGGCTGTCGGCATGATCCACCTCACCCGAAAGAACATAGGTGATGGTTTCGATGCCGCGATGGGGATGCCAGGGAAAGCCCTGCGCATAATGAGAGGGGATTTCGTTGCGAAAATCGTCGAACAGCAGAAATGGGTCAAGCTCGGTCGGGTCGTTGAACCCGAAAGCACGATGCAGATGAACGCCAGCGCCTTCCATCGTTGGCTGGGCCTGGCTGGTGGATTTTACGGGTCGGATTGACATGGTCATGACTCCTCTATGAAACGTGTTTGGTGTCAATTTAGGGATTTACAGCCCCTTCGCCAAGCGGCCCGAATGCAAAGCAGTGTTCGTCCTGTGGCAACGATGGGTTATATTCCTAACCAAAAATGCCCCGTTTCCCCAAGATTTTCACAGGCTGTGTCGCAGACAGGCTATCCTTTTGTGGCACTACGGCTTGTGATGGGGATAGGAAACTAAAACAGGGCAGAACAAATGAAAGTCGGATTTATAGGTCTGGGAAATGTAGGGCACAAGCTGGCAGGCAGCCTGTTGCGCAATGGTGTGGATTTAACCGTGTTGGATTTGAACCCCACATTGATGGACGCAATGGTGGCAAAAGGCGCGAAGGCGGCGCAGTCTGCTGGTGAATTGATGCAGGATTCCGATGCGGTGATCACATGCCTGCCTTCGCCCGCCGCGTCTGATGCCGTGATGCAAGACATGCTGCCATTTGTCGGCACGGGTAAAATCTGGATGGAGATGTCGACCACCGATCAGGCCGAAGCAGAACGGCTGGGCGGACAGGTGATCGCAGCGGGTGGTGCAGCAGTCGATTGCCCCGTATCAGGCGGGTGCCACCGCGCGGATACAGGAAATATCGCCATTTTCGCAGGCTGTGATCGGGCAACATTTGACAGGGTTCTGCCGCTGCTGACGATTATGGGGCGGCGGGTTTTGCACACGGGACCGCTCGGTTCGGCCTCGATGTTGAAGGTGCTGACGAATTATCTGGCAACGGTTCATCTGGTCGCCAATGCCGAGGCATTGGTCACAGCCAAAGCCGCTGGGATGGACCTGAACACCACATATGAGGCGATCCGCATCAGTTCGGGCAACTCTTTTTCCCATGAAACCGAAAGTCAGGTGATTTTGAACGGCTCGCGGGATATTTCTTTCACCATGGACCTTGTGAAAAAGGACATCGGACTGTTCCAACAGATCGCAGAGCGCAACAATGTACCCCTTGAAATCTCGCCCCTGTTAGGGCGGATTTTTGACGATGGCATTGCCAGATACGGTACGCGCGAACTGTCCCCAAACATTATAAAGCGTCTGGAAGAGGCAACAGGGTTGTCCATTCTAGCCCCGGGTTTCCCGCCCGAAATGACCGATGATGAACCCGAAGCGGCTGGGTATGAGGTGGTGCCAAAGGGCCGATGATCGCAAGATTGCGCCGCTATTCTGCTGTTACCCGCCTGTTGGTGAGGCAGCCAAGTTCCCGCTGGTCAAGGGCAGGGGATTTGGCCTAAAATGCACCATGGATGATGTAATCGCAAGTTTGGAACCTTCACTGGGTCGGCGCTGGTTCGGTGCCTTGTCTCTGGGCGCGCTCGGGGTGGTTCTGATCCTTGCCGCTTTCGTGCAACCCCCTGAAATCTGGTGGTTAAAGCTGTTAACGCCGTTGTTGGGGCTATTGTTCATCTGGCAGGCGCAATGGAATCTGCGTGTGACGGCAACGGGCTTGTATCTGACCCGTCAGGGCTTGTTTGACGGGCAGGGGACGCTGATTTGCGCGCTGTATAATATGCGCGAAGTGGATCGCGGCGTGTTTGCGTTCAAGCCGTCCAACGGGTTTCTTGTGCGTATGGTAGAGCCAGAGCCGAAAGGCTGGGCACCCGGCCTGTACTGGCGGCTGGGCAAACGGCTGGGCATTGGCGGGGCGACCCATCCAGCCCAGAATAAAGCCATGGCTGAGGCGATTGAAATGCTGATCATGGAACGGGTCATGGGGCCTGAACTGGCCTGAATTCCCTATGCTATTCCGATACAAAAAAGGCTGCACGTCGATCTCGCGCAGCCTTTTGCATTTTAGAACAGTATCTTACAACCCTTTGGCGCGGTAGCTGCTAGCGACCTTACCGATGGAGACCAGATAGGCCGCTGTTCGCAGATCAGTCACATCTTTGCGCTCATGCCAGACTTCGCGCATGGATTGATAGGCCCCGCGCATGGTGTCTTCCAAACCGGAACGCACCAGCTCCAGCTCGCCAGCGCCGTGCAGATAGCGTTGCTTGAACGTGTCAGACAGCTTTTGCCCTGAAACAGATTCCAGTTCGTTGATCAACAGACGGTGGCGTTCCTCTTCCTGACGACGTTGCATCCGCCCAAAGCGGATATGGCTGAGGTTTTTGACCCATTCAAAGTAAGACACCGTCACACCGCCCGCGTTGGCATACATGTCAGGTATGATGACACAGCCCTTTTTACGCAGGATTTTATCAGCACCGGATGTGATCGGACCGTTTGCAGCCTCGATAATCAGCGGCGCTTTGATATTTGCCGCATTGGTCAGATTAATGACGCCTTCCATGGCCGCAGGAACCAGAATATCGGCCTCCATTTCCATGATCGGCGAACCGGGTTCATGCCAGTCACCGCCAGAATAGTCTTTGGTGCTGCCCGTGGTCATAATATGCTGCTTCAGGTCTTCGATGTCGATGCCGTCTTTATTGGTGATGCAACCGTCAAATTCCAGCACGCCGATCACTTTGGCGCCGTCCTCTTCAGACAGGAATTTGGCAGCATGATACCCCACATTCCCCAAGCCCTGAACAATCACCCGCTTTCCGTCGAGCGAACCTTCCAATCCAGCGATCTTCATATCCTCGGGGTGGCGGAAAAACTCTTGCAGGGCATATTGAACGCCGCGCCCTGTGGCCTCGGTTCGGCCCTGAATGCCGCCACCGCTGATCGGTTTGCCTGTCACACAAGCGCGCGCATTGATGTCCGTGGTGTTCATCCGCGCGTATTGGTCAGCAATCCATGCCATTTCCCGCTCGCCTGTACCCATGTCAGGGGCGGGCACGTTTTGCGACGGGTGGATCAGCGAGCGTTTGATAAGTTCATAGGCGAAACGACGGGTGATCCGTTCCAATTCGTCCTCATCCCACTCGCGCGGATCAATGCATAACCCGCCCTTTGATCCCCCGAACGGCGCATCCACAAGCGCGCATTTATAGGTCATCAGGGCGGCCAGCGCTTCGACTTCGTCCTGATTGACCGACATGGCAAAGCGAATGCCGCCCTTTACAGGTTCCATATGTTCGGAATGAACAGAGCGATAACCCGTGAAGGTCTGAATGTCGCCGCGCAACCGAACACCAAAGCGCACGGTATAGGTCGCATTACAGACTTTGATTTTTTCCACCAGTCCAGGTGGCAGGTCCATCAAGCGCACGGCGCGATTGAACATAATGTTGGTGGATTCGCGGAAACTCGGCTCAGCTTTGCGTGACATGTGCGTCCCTGTAGATTGGTGAAACCTGTGCTGCCACGCGTTGATTTTGATTACGCTGCGTGACCTGTCCATAAGGTCAGAATGTCGCACAAAGGGCAACCATGTTTTGCTGAAATTTTAGGCATTTAATGGACGAAGAGCCCGATTAACAAAATCAAAGGAAAAAGCCTCCCTTTGATTTCCATTTTCCCAAAATATCCCCGCCGGAGGCCCCTGACAGCCGCGAGCAAACCCATCAATTCAACCGCCCAAACGAAAAAGAGGCAGGAAAACCCGCCTCTTGATCACATCTTGCAGAAAGGCCTGAACCTTAACCGTTGTAAGATTTCGCCGCGCGTTTGCGTTCATGCGGGTCCAGATGGATTTTGCGCAAACGGATCGCATTTGGCGTCACTTCGACCAGCTCGTCCGTGTCGATATAGGCAATCGCTTGCTCCAAAGACAGGGTGACAGGGGTGGTCAGACGCACAGCCTCGTCGGTGCCTGATGCACGAACGTTGGTCAGCTGTTTGCCTTTCAGCGGGTTCACTTCCAGATCGTTTTCGCGGGAATGTTCGCCAATGATCATGCCCGTGTAAACCGCTTCTTGTGCGCCGATAAAGAATTTGCCGCGGTCTTCCAGTTTCCACAGTGCAAAGGCGACCGAAGTGCCGTTTTCCATCGAGATCAGAACGCCAGCACGACGACCCGGGATTGGGCCTTTATGCGGTGCCCACTCGTGGAACACGCGGTTCAAAACGCCTGTGCCGCGTGTGTCTGTCAGGAATTCGCCGTGATACCCGATCAAACCGCGGGATGGCACATGGGCGATGATCCGTGTTTTGCCAGCACCAGCCGGTTTCATCTCGGTCATATCACCTTTGCGCGCGCCGGTGATTTTTTCGATCACAGCACCGGAATATTCGTCATCCACATCAATGGTTACTTCTTCGATAGGTTCGCAACGAACGCCGTCGATTTCACGAAACAGAACTTTCGGACGGGAGATCGACAGTTCGAAGCCTTCGCGACGCATGTTCTCGATCAGAACACCCATTTGCAATTCGCCACGACCCGCAACATCAAAGGCTTCGCCGCCTTCAGAGTCGGTCACGCGGATCGCAACGTTGGTTTCTGCCTCTTTCATCAGACGGTCACGGATCACACGAGATTGCACTTTTTTACCATCGCGACCCGCTAAAGGGCTGTCATTGATGCCGAAAGTTACAGAAATCGTGGGTGGGTCGATAGGCTGGGCGGCGATTGCTTCGGTCACGGATGTGGCGCAAATTGTGTCGGCCACGGTGGCTTTGGTCATGCCTGCAAGGGTGACGATATCGCCTGCTTCGGCCATATCAATAGGCTGTTGGGCAAGGCCGCGGAACGCCATGATCTTGGTGGCGCGGAAGCTTTCGATTTGTGTGCCGTCACGGCTCAGCGCCTTAACGGTCTCGCCTGTTTTCAGCGTGCCACTTTCAACACGGCCTGTCAGAACGCGGCCGATGAACGGGTCAGCGCCCAAGGTTACTGCCAGCATCGAAAATGGCTCGTCCATTTTCGCCAGTTGTTTTGGTGTAGGAACGTGCTTCAGGATCAGGTCGAATAGCGCGGACAGGTCTTGACGGGGGCCGTCCAGTTCCATGTCGGCCCAGCCAGAGCGGCCTGACGCGTACATGGAGGGGAAATCCAACTGTTCGTCATCGGCACCAAGGCTGGCGAAAAGGTCGAAACATTCGTCCAGCGCGCGGTCCGGTTCAGCGTCTTGTTTGTCAACTTTGTTCAACACAACAATGGGACGCAACCCAAGGGCCAGTGCTTTGGAAGTCACAAATTTTGTTTGCGGCATCGGGCCTTCGGCAGCATCTACCAGCAGGACAACACCGTCTACCATGGAAAGAATCCGCTCTACCTCGCCGCCGAAATCGGCGTGGCCTGGGGTGTCCACGATGTTGATGCGGGTGCCTTTCCATTCAACGGATGTGGCTTTCGCCAGAATGGTGATGCCACGCTCGCGTTCCAGATCGTTGCTGTCCATAGCCCGTTCGGCCACAGCCTGATTGGCGCGGAATGCACCTGACTGTTTCAGCAGCTCGTCAACGAGGGTTGTTTTACCATGGTCAACGTGCGCGATGATCGCGATATTTCTAAGTTCCATTAAGAAGCGCCTGTGTCGGAAAATAAGGGGTTTGGCGCGGCATTACAGGGTTTATTCAGGAATGGCTAGGTTTAACTTTCGATTCAGCCAAGCAAATAGGGGCTTTCTGCCCCTCGCGGCGCGGCCGCTCCCCCCGAGGATATTTTTTAAACAAAAAGAGCAGGGGGTGGCAGGGGCGCTCTGTGTTGGAATTGGCGCGGTATGTTGTTGGATTCCGTGCGTTATTCAAAGGAACGGACCGTGTTTGCGTTGCAAAGTTTTGCTTAGGCGATACAAAAGTGATGAAGATTTAAAAGAGGTATGATTATGTCGTCTGATCCGAAAAATCCCACCGAGGGGGCGACTTTGTCGTTTGCGGATAAAATGTCTTACACGGATTATCTGGGGTTGGATGCAATTCTGACCGCCCAGCACCCATTGTCGGACGCCCATGACGAGATGTTGTTTATCGTACAGCACCAAGCCTCGGAAATCTGGTTGCGGCTGGCGATTTATGAATTAAATGCAGCGCGGGATTTGATTGCGCGCAATGAAACCCGCCCTGCGTTCAAGATGCTGACCCGTGTGGCGCGGATTTTTGAGCAGTTGAATTCGGCTTGGGATGTTTTGCGCACGATGACGCCGTCGGAATACACCGCGTTTCGCGATGCATTGGGGCAGTCATCAGGGTTTCAATCCCACCAATATCGTCTGGTGGAATATATCGTGGGAAACCGCAATCACACCATGCTAAAACCCCACGCCCACAGGGTTGATTTGCACGCGGCCTTGGTCGCCGAGTTGCAAAAGCCAAGCCTCTATGATGTGGTGCTGCGCCATCTGTCAGAGCAGGGGTTCAATGTGCCAACTGAGGTATTGGAGCGGGATGTCTCCGTGAAGCTGCCCCATTCGGACGGGGTGCAGGCGGTATGGAAAGAAATCTATCAGCATCCGCAAAAATATTGGCAGGCCTATGAACTGGCCGAAAAGCTGGTGGATTTCGAAGATTATTTCCGCCGCTGGCGGTTCAACCACGTCACAACTGTTGAACGCATTATCGGCAATAAAAAGGGCACGGGCGGCACGGGGGGCGTCACCTATTTGCAAAATATGCTGAAGGTGGAACTGTTTCCAGAGCTTTGGTCGGTGCGGACAGTCCTTTAAAGCGCCTGCTGGTGAAATACCTTAGTTTCGCCATATTTTGCCGCAGAAATACCTTAGGGGTCGCATACTGTGTAGCGTACTGCCAACGATTGGGACGAGCTTTCGGCGGCAAATTGAGAGGCAGAAAAATGGTAAAACACGGTAACGCTTGCGCGTGGGCGCAGGGAGTCCGCCCTTATGATCAGTTGAAACGCTGGATCACTGCCGAAGACGGCGCCGTGACAGTGGACTGGGTCGTTCTGACCGCCACCATGGCAGTGGTCGGTGGCATTATTGTTGCCCTGACGGTGGACGGTACTACGGATGTGGGGAACCAGATCAGCACGGTCTTGTCAGAAAAAACAGTAACGGAATAAGGGGCCCGGGTCCTTTTTGTGGATTAGGCAGCTGGATTTCCTGACGGTGCTGGCCGAGGACTTTAAGGAAAGTTACCATCTGCCAGTCTGTCACGCAGGTACCATCGGTGGCCTGTCCAAGCTGGAAGGCATGATCTACCCGCCCGGATTGCCCGCGTTTAACTATCATACGATCCTGAAAGACGACGGGCTGAAAATTGCGCTGGCCCATCCTGACAACACACGATTTAAGCGGGAAATGCGGCGCACCACATGGCTGTTGGCGACTTATCCAAGCCTGTTGATCACACTGACGCCCGGATATTTCTGGTATCTGTCCCTGCACCCCGAAGGCGTGGGTAAGGTGCGGATCAATTTTGGCGGTGGCATGTCGCAGGACTGGGAACAGGATGCGGAAGCCCAACAGCATTTCATCGCGCTAAAAACCCTGCTAGATACCGTCAACGTCGAGGATCGCGGCTGCACCGAAAAGGTTTACCGTGGGCTGTGCGCCCAATTGGCCGCACCCGGGCACCTTTCCCATCTGGAACGACCGAACTATGATTTCGCGACTTATCTGAATTCCCGAATACAAACAGGTGCCCCGTGACCGAATACACCCCCGACCCACAACTGCGCGAAGCCTTTCTGGGCGGCATGTCCCACGCCGCTTGCACGGTCAATATCGTCACCACAGATGGCACGGCGGGCAGGGGCGGGGTGACTGTTTCAGCGATGACCTCGGTCTCGGCGGATTCGCCCAAACCTACCTTGCTGGTTTGTGTCCATCACGAGGCCAGCGCAGCCCCGCTGATTCTTGAAAACGGCAACTTCTGCGTGAACCTGCTGCGCGATGATCAGTCGTTTATCTCTGATACATTTGCAGGGCGTTTTCGCAAGGAATTCGCCGATAAATTCGAATGTGCAGACTGGGCCCCGATGGAAACCGGCGCGCCCCGTGTGGTGGACCCGTTGGTCGCCTTTGACTGCAAGGTCATCAGCGCAGAACGCATCGGCACCCACCATGTTTTTGTCGGCGAGGTGCAGGATATTTTCACCGCAAGTCGTGGCACCCCGCTGATCTATGCCAACCGCGCCTACGGGCGGACCATTCGCATTGATCCGGTGACCACATTTGCCACCTCACAATCGGATACGGCCCTGCGGATTGGCTGTTTTCATACCTTTGGCCCCTTTGTGGTGCCCCGTATTATCGGCGAATTCGCCAAGGATGACAGCACCGATTTGCGCCTGATGGACGGCGATCATCGCCGCCTAATCGAAGGGTTGCGTGCAGGCGATATTGACCTTGCCTTAATGTACGATATCGACCTGCCTGACGATATTGTAACCACGCCGCTGGCTACGATGAATCCCTATATTTTACTGGCGGAAAACCACCCGCTTGCAAGCGAGCCGAACCTGACGCTGGAAACCCTGACCAAACATCCGATGGTGCTGCTGGATGCCCCGCCCACGGCGGATTATTTCCTGTCGATTTTTGCCGCCCAACATCTGACGCCGCAGGTGAAATACCACTGTCCGTCCTATGAAATGGTGCGTGGGATGGTGGGGCAGGGGCTTGGGTTTTCCATCCTTGCCACCAAACCCGCCAGCAACCTCAGCTATGACGGGCACGCGCTGGTGACCCGTCCGTTGCCCGCCTCCACCCGGCCCTCTCATACGGTCCTTGCTACCAAACGGGGCGCCCATTTGCCTGCGGCGGCGCAACCGTTTATCTCCGTTTGCAAGGAACTGTTTTCCTAAACCGTGCCAGATCGCGCCACTGCTTTTCTGGTCGTTTAATCATGGGCCGCGCGGCTGTCCTGCGGGGCTTCATCCCGATCTGTCAGCCCGTAGTCCCTTAGCACATGGGCCACCCTTAGGCGATAATCTGTGAACACACCGCCGCGCCCTTTGGCTTGCGCGCCACGATGGGCAGACAGGGCACGCCAGCGTTCAACGGCGGCTTCATCTTCGAAAAACGACAGGGATAACAGCTTGTCCGGATCGGTCAGGCTTTGAAACCGCTCCACCGAGATAAACCCCTCAACGTCCTCCAGAAGTGGCCGCATCGCTGCTGCAATGCCCAGATATTCGGCCTTGCGTCCCTCTGCTGGAATAACTTCGAATATAACCGCGATCATCTAGACCCCTCCCCATGTGGTGCAGAGGCCAGCTTCAGGAAAGTTCGATCTTCGCGCAATAGAAACTTCTCTTTCTGGGCAAATTCATAATTCTCCCGCCCCAAAGGGTCCGCACTTAAACGGGCGCGGTATGCCTCATATGCCGCAAGGTTTTCGATGGAATAAACCCCGTAAGCCAGTGTGCTGGATCCCTCATGGGGGGCGAAATATCCGATCAGATCCGCGCCACAACGCGGGATGGCTTCGCCCCAATTTCGGGCATATTGGGTGAATTGTTCCTTTTTTGTCGGGTCGATGTGATAGCGGATAAAACAGGTGATCATGGTCGGCTCCTTTGGTTGATGCCCCCTTTTAGCCCCTTGATTGGGTTTAATGCTTCGCCTAGGGTCGAACTATGAAAGAAGGCCCCGATATATCCTTGATCGGCGCGTTGATCGGTGATCCTGCACGCGCGAATATGTTGACCGCATTGATGTCGGGCAAGGCATTGACCGCGTCCGAACTGGCCTCCGAGGCGGGTATAACACTGCAAACTGCCAGCGCCCATCTGGCCAAACTCGATGCGGCGCGCCTGATTTCACCGCGCAAACAAGGCCGCCATAAATATTTCACGCTGGCAGACGATGAGGTGGGTGCATTGCTGGAAAACATCATGGCGCTGGCCGCCAAACGGGGATTGACCCGTACCCGCACCGGCCCCAAAGACCCCGCCCTGCGCAAAGCCCGCATCTGCTACAACCACCTGGCAGGCGAACTGGGTGTGGCACTGTACGACGGTCTTCGCGCCAATGGCTGGATCACGGGGGAACCCGCGGATTTGCAGCTCAGCCCAAGGGGCGCAGAGCGGTTTACCCAAATGGGTCTTGACTTTGCCGCCATAGAACGACCCCGCCGCCCCCTGTGCAAATCCTGTCTGGACTGGTCTGCGCGCAGGTCACACCTAGCTGGCAGTTTGGGCACCGCAATCCTGACCCATATCACAGATATAGGCTGGGCCCGTCGATTGCCCGACACACGGATCATTCATTTCACACCCAACGGCGAAGCGGCCTTTCGTGCCACCTTTGAACAGGGTAGGTAATCCCGAACAGCGCAGGCTCTTTTTGGGTCAAATATCCAAAACCTGACGCCCGCCAAGATCAAAGCCGCCGCAGATCCTATCATTCCCCTAAAAACAGGCAGTCTTTTGCCACTGAAACGCCATTTCCCAACAGATTGTCGCAAATGGCCAAGAAAACCTGCAACAGTTTATCACCCTCGGGCCGATACTATCGTTCCTACCCCTGACCTCTATCCCTGACGGAGTGCCTATGACTTTTTCCATTACGGCTTTTTGCCCGCGCACCAATATGGTGGGCGTTGCGATCACCACCTCTTCGATTGCGGTGGGATCTCGGTGTCCCCATGTGCGGGCGGGCGTCGGGGCGGTTGCCAGCCAGAATGTGACCAACCCGCAAATCGGGCCGGATGTGCTGGATTGGGTGCAGTCAGGGGATGCGCCTGATACAGCGCTGACCTCGGTGATGGACCGTGAACCTCACCCCGAATTCCGTCAAGTTGCTGTGGTGGATACCAAAGGCAACACCGCGCTGTTTTCGGGGGGCAATACGCTTGGCACCAACGGAACGGCTATCGGGCAGGGGGTTGTGGCCGCAGGCAATCTGCTGAAATCAGCCGAGTTGCCGCAGATTATGGTGGATCACTTTGCCGCCCATCCTGACCTGACGTTGCCCGAACGCCTGCTGTCCGCCCTTGAAGCCGGTCTTGCCAGCGGGGGCGAGGAAGGCCCCGTCCATTCCGCTGCCCTTTTGGTGGCCCATGAACACCCTTGGCCGCTGGTGGATTTGCGGGTGGATTGGCACGAAACCGCCCCAATCACAGAGTTGCGCCGCCTGTGGACGGAGTATGAACCGCAAATGCAGGATTACACCAACCGTGCGGTCGATCCTTTGGCGGCCCCGTCGTACGGCGTTCCGGGGGATGAATAAACCAGACGTTACAAGGGTATAAACATGTTGCTGTGGCTTAGTCTGAAACGGGTAGGCCTTCGACCAGCCGATCTACCAAGGCCACTAGCATCTGGTCACATTTGGCCAGTTGATCGGCACTGACAAATTCATCGGGCTTATGCCCCTGTGCCATGCTGCCCGGGCCACAAACCACTGTGGGTATGCCCACGCGGGATGAAAACAGCCCGCCTTCAGTGCCAAACGCCACTTTCATCGTGTCATTGGCGCCCAGAAGCGATTTTACAAAGGCCACAACCACCCCGTCCTCCGGAGTGGCAAGGCCGGGGTAGGTATTTGCTGTCATTTCGATTTCGATGGCCGCTTCAGGGGCAATGACGCGGGCGCGTTCGGCAATTTCTTCGGCCCGCTCTTTGATTTCATCCATCAGGGCAACCGGATCGTTTTCGGCCAGATTGCGCACTTCAAAGGTTACTTCGCAGCGGTTCGGTACGATGTTCAGCGCGACACCCGCGTTGATCAACCCCACATGCAGGGTGGTATAGGGCACGTCATAGTCAAAATCCTGCGCGCCTGTTGCGGCCAGTCGGTCCTGAATGCGGCGGATCTCGTTGATCAGATCGGTGGCCAGATAGATTGCGTTTACCGCTTGGGGGGCCAGCGCGGAATGACCCTCGCGCCCCAGACAGATCGCCTTAGCAGCGGTCTTGCCCTTGTGCCCGACAGCGACCTGCATATTGGTCGGTTCGCCCACAATACACATGGCGGGGCGAAACGGTGCGGATTCCAACATCTCGATCAGGCTGCGCACCCCGATACAGCCGATTTCCTCGTCATAGGACAGGGCCAGGTGCAGTGGTGTGGTCAGCTCTTGCGCGCTGGCCTTCAGGGCTGCGGCCAAGGCGCTGGCTACAAAACCCTTCATGTCACAGGTGCCACGCCCGTAATAACGATCATCCGCATGGGTCAACTGAAACGGCGGCTTGGTCCAGTCTTGCCCAGCAACCGGCACCACATCGGTGTGACCAGACAATAGCACGCCGGGTTTTCCCACAGGGCCGATGGTGGCGAACAGATTGGCTTTATGGCCTGTGTCATCAGGGATCAGCGTCACATCGGCGCCCACATCGCGCAACAGATCGGCGCACCATTCAATCAGCTCTAGGTTGGGATTGGCCGAGGTTGTGTCAAAGGCAATCAGTTTTTCGAGGATGTCGATGGTGTTCATAAGGCGTCCCTAGGGCTATGATGTCGTTCCCTCTCCCTTAAACCTCTGATCCAGAATTACCAGACGTGACCCGATCCGTTTGGGCGGGTTTCACTGTAATGTGGTTATCAAAGGCGGTAGCCAGTCCCAATCAGCAGCGGCTTTTTCGTTTACAATCAAATAGGTCTTGCGCGCGAATTGCGGTGCCTCGGCAATGATATGCAACTGCCCTGATTTCACATGGGGCTGGGCCAGTCGCAATGGCAGATAGGCCGTGCCCCCATTGGCCAGAATATGATCGAGCGCCCAATCGGCATTGCCAAAAGACAGCCGAGCCACATCGGCATCGGCGTAAAAGGCTGCGTGATCGCGCCCGAATTCCTCGCCGCCCTCAACAAAAATATAGTTCGGATCAAAGCGCAGCGGGCTGTCGGGTATTGTGCTGATAAGGGTCAATCTGTCGTCGGGCAAATTGTACAGGCGATAGCCCTGTTGTGTCGCAGGCTGGTAGGTTAGTGCAATATCCACCAGCCCCGCATCCAGCCAGCGGGCCAGATCAGCGCCAGAGCCTGACCACGCCGTCACCGCCACGCGCGGGCTGCTGTGGCGCAGGCTTTCAAGAAAATGCTGCCCCATTCCGCCCCGCAGGTCGGAATGACAGCCAAAATTACACACCGCGTCCATTCCGTCCGGCATTGCGGTTTCTTGTCTGGCCTGGTTCCACAACTCAACCATCACCTGCGCATAGCGGCGCAGTTTTACCCCGCTGGCGGTTAGGGTCGCGCCGGTTTTATGGCGCAGGAACAGGGTTTGACCCAGTTCGTCCTCTAGGGTTTTCAGACGCGCGGTGACAGTGGATTGGGTCACGTTCATCCGCTCGGAGGTGCGGATCAGGCTGCCGGTTTCCACAATCGACAGAAAGTTTTGCAGGTTTATTAGGTTCATGGTTTGTCAGTTCGATTTTTTCGAACTTTATATGCAGATAAATTCGTTTTTCAAATAGAAAGAATCGCGGGATAACACTTGTAGAAGCAGTCAAAGCAAGGACGCGGCAATGTTGAAACCTGTTAAACCCTCCCCCCCACAAACGGTTGCGCGTGATGTTTTTATTACGGCTATGCGGCATGTGGCGTCTACGGTAACGGTTGTTACAAGCAATGGCCCTGCGGGAAAACACGGTGCGACCGTCAGTGCGTTTACCTCGGTTTCGGCAGACCCGCCGACAGTGATGGTCTGTTTGCGCAGCGACAGTCGCATCGCAAAGGCTGTGGGGGAAAACGGGTGTTTTGCCGTCTGTGTGCTGCCCCGCGATGGGATCGAAACTGCCCTGCGTTTTGCTGGCAGCGATGATTTGCAGGTCGCGGATCGGTTTGAACAGGTGGCTCATTCGGATTGGGCCGCGCCCCATATCGAAGATTGCACCAGTTTTTCCTGTGATGTGGATCAGGCGGTGCCAAGCGGCAGCCATATTGCCTTTTTCGGACGGGTGACCTGGGCGGGAACGGATGCCGCGCCGCCTTTGGTCTATTTTGACGGCAAGTTTGGGGAATTTAGTCACGGCCAGACGGATGTGTGACCAGCCCCCCAAACAAACCAATTTATCCCACGAAAGGAAATGGTTATGAAATTTCATCTTGCAATCAATTTGGAACGGATGACCGCGCAGACCTCTATGGCAGAAGTGCGGGATCACACGCTTGAAATGGTGAAAATGGCCGATCACGCCGGGTTTGAGGTGGCTTGGGCCGCCGAACACCATGCGCTGGAAATGACCATCGCGCCGAACCCGTTCCAATTGATGACATGGTGGGCGGATCACACAGAAAACATCCGCCTTGGGGCAGGGGTTGTGAACGCCGCCTACTGGCACCCGATCAATCTGGCAGGCGAGGCTGCCATGCTGGATTTACTGTCAGGCGGGCGGCTGGAATTCGGCATCGGGTCAGGGGCGTATCAGCGGGAATTTGACCGGATGAAGCCGGGGCTGGATCAAAAGGACAGCTACAAGTACATGCAGGAAATGCTGCCTGTGGTGCAGGCATTGTGGAAAGGGGATGTGGAACACAACGGCGCGTATTGGCAGTTTCCCAAGGCCACGTCCTGCCCCAAGCCCGTGCAGCAAGATGTGCCCGTATGGGTGGCCGCCCGTGCGCCGATCACCTATGATTATGCAGTAGAAAACAACCACAATATCATGTCTTGGCCCCTGACCATGCCGATCAGCGAACTGGAGTCCTATAAAGATCGGCTAGAGGATTCTAAGGCGCGGTTGAACCCGAATTACACGGGGAAATTCACCACTATGCGCCACACGGCTGTCTATAATACCGAGGCGGATCGGCAAGCGGCGCTCAGCGCGATCCGCGCTGTGTTAAGCCAGTTCGGCAACCTGATGATGCAGCGCGGCGCGGTGGAAAACGGCTTTCCCGATCCTGTCCCGCTGACAGAGCTCGAGGGAAACGCGCGGGTGGACCCCGCCATGCTAGAGGAAAACCTGATGTTTGGCAGCCCTGAAGAGGTGGTGACTAAACTGAAGTCCTACGAAGCACTGGGGGTGGATGGATTCTTGTATTATGCCTCAATGGGGTTGGGGATGGAAAACCAGAAACGGTCCCTGCAACTGTTCATCGACGAAGTTATGCCGGAATTTGCCTGAGTTCGTTTTTGGGGTGTCAGTTTTTGCCCGTTTTTTGAGTATTTTGGGAACTTTGAAGCCTTGCGCGGGAGTGGATTTGTTTTGGGTTGATAGTTAACGTGTTATCGACTATTGTGCTGGCAAAATGGAACTGGCGGGGATGAAGCTATGAAGTTTGCAAGCTATTCGGTTGATGGTGCGGCGTTTTACGGGGCAGTTGGGGCGGGCGGGATGATTGCTTTGTCCCCTGTTTTTCCCCAATGGCCGAGCCTGCGTGAAGTGATTGAAAATGACGGGTTTGATGCCTTGGAGACTGCGGCAAACGGGCTGGATGTGACCCATGCGGATGGCACGTTTGTCTATGAGATTCCCATTCCACGGCCAGAGAAAATACTGTGTGTCGGGGTAAATTATCCCGATCGCAACGCAGAGTATAAAGACGGGCAGGAAGCGCCGAAACATATGTCGCTGTTTCCCCGTTTTGCGCGGTCTTTTGTTGGGCATGACGTGGCTTTGACGCGGCCCAAAGCCTCGGATCAGTTGGATTATGAAGGCGAGGTGGTGATTGTTATCGGCAAAGGCGGGCGGCATATTGCGAAAGAGGATGCGCTGGACCACATTGCCGCGCTGTCGATTTGTAACGAGGGCACGTTGCGCGATTGGGTGCGCCATGCCAAGTTTAACGTAACGCAGGGCAAGAATTTTGACGGCTCGGGGGCGATTGGCCCTTGGTTGGTTCCGTTTAAGGACCCATCGCAGCTGCTTGATATCAAGCTGGAAACGCGGGTGAACGGTGAGGTGCGCCAAAGTGATCGCACCAGCCGGATGATGTTTCCCCATGCGGAACAAATCGCCTATATTTCGACATTTACCACTTTGGTGCCGGGCGATGTGATTGTGACGGGAACGCCAACGGGTGCTGGTGCGCGGTTTGATCCGCCCAAGTTCCTGAAGCCCGGTGATGTGATCGAAGTGGAAGTTGAAGGCATCGGAATTTTGCGCAATGGCGTGGTGGACGAATGACCCCCGATCAGATCAAAGCTGCCGCTGTAGCACTGGTGAACGCCGAGAATACCCGCGTGCAAACGGGTGTCCTGTCGGTGGTTTACCCCGATATTTCCATGGAAGATGCCTATGCCGTTCAGGACGCCTTTGTTGCAGCGAAACTGGCCGCAGGTGGCTGTGTTAAGGGCTGGAAAATCGGTCTGACCAGTCGGGCGATGCAGATGGCGCTGGGCATTGATATTCCAGACAGTGGCGTGCTGTTTGAGGATATGTTTTTTGACAGCGGCAGCAGGGTTCCAAAGGGGCGTTTTATCGAACCACGGATTGAAGCCGAGATTGCCTTTATCTTGCGCGATGATCTGTCTGGCAAGAATGTTACCCGAGCGGATGTTTTGGCGGCCACGAAATATGTGGCCCCAGCGCTTGAAATTCTGGACACGCGTATTTTGCGCAAAGACCCTGAAACCGGTGTGGCCCGTAAGGTATTTGATACAATTGCGGATAATGCGGCGAATGCAGGAATAGTGCTGGGAAATGAACGTCATGCGCCTGATGTTTTTGATTTAGGTTGGGTTGGTGCAATTGTGTCGCGCGGTGATACGGTCGAGGAAACCGGCTTGGGGGCGGGTGTTCTGAACGATCCTGTTATGGGCATGGTTTGGCTGGTTCAACGTCTGGCAGAGTATGGCCGAGGCTTGCGGGGCGGCGATGTGGTCTTGTCTGGATCGTTCATTCGCCCTATCGAAGCCCCTGCGGGAAGTCACTTTGTCGCCGATTACGCCGATTTCGGGCGGGTTGAAATCTCATTTGAATAAGGACCACTCCTATGGCGGCACCTGTGAATACATTAAAGCAAAAACTGGCGGCGGGTCAGTTGCAAACCGGCTGTTGGCTGGGACTGGTTGATCCCTATGCGGCCGAAATTGCGGGCACGGCTGGATTTGACTGGCTGCTGATTGACGGTGAACATGGCCCCAACGGGATCACCCAGATTTCAAATCAGATCGGCGCGTTGCAAAACTCGGACTCTGAGGTGATTGTGCGTGTGCCTGTGGGCGAAGACTGGATCATCAAGCAGGTTCTGGATGCGGGCGCGCAAACTGTCATGGTGCCCATGGTGGAAACCGGCGACCAAGCGCAGGCGATGGTGCGGGCAATGCGCTATGCACCCGAAGGCGTGCGCGGGGTCGGGGCGGCCCTTGGTCGGGCCTCTGGCTGGATGGGGATTGCGGATTACACCACCACGGCCAACGGGCAGATGTGTTTGATTGTTCAGGTCGAGGCCCAGCGGGCGCTGGATAACCTTGATGATATTCTGGCGGTTGAGGGCGTGGATGCGGTGTTTATCGGGCCTGCCGATCTGGCGGCGGATATGGGGTATCTGGGCAATCCGGATGCGCCAGAGGTTCAGGCGGCGATGGAGGATGCTGTTAAGCGCATTCGCGCGTCGGGTAAGGCGGCTGGCATCATGTGTGTGGACCCGGAATTCGCCCGCAAAGCCATCGGATGGGGTGCGAATTTTGCCGCCGTTGCGGTGGACGCATTAACCTTGGCGACAGGCCTGCGCAAAACTGCGGCGGCCTATAAGGACTGATCAAATCCTTGCAGAGCGGGATGGGGTGTGGAAAGCTGTTCCGCAACCCATTCGCCTGCCGTGAACGGCACGTATTTTCTTTTAAGGGATTGAACTGAATGCCAGACGCGACTGCACCCGGACATCCTGCTGTTGCCTATCGCCGCGCCATTATGATCAGCACCGGTCTGATCTTGTTCGCCTTTATCACCTGCCATTTGACCAATCTTATTCTGGGGCTGCATTCGGTTGCCTTGATGGATAAATGGCGCTGGGTGCTGAGCGGTTTGTGGACGGGGCCGGGGTTTCGCCAGCTTTTGGTCTTCGCGATGACGCTGCATTTCCTGACCGCGCTGGTGTCGCTCTATTACCGGAATACGCTGCGCCTACCTGCCTATGATCTGGCGCAGATGGTGGCAGGGATTCTGATTATTCCACTGCTGGCGCCCCATGTGTTCGGGATCATGGCCTATGCGGATTTGGGGTTGGTGGCGACCTATGATCTGGTGCTGCGGTTTTTCTGGAACCTGTCGCCGTTGGACGGGTTGCGGCAGGTGGTTTTGCTGGTGGTGGCGTGGTTGCACGGGGCGATCGGGATTTATACATGGCTGCGGTCGCGCGACGGGTCTGAGCGGACCATGCGGTTTTTCTATCCCTTTGTGGTGCTTGTGCCCATTCTCGCCATGCTGGGTTATGTCGAGGCAGGCCGTCAGGTGATCCCGATTGCAGAGGGCGGCACGGGCTATGTGATGCAAAACGATCCCAATGCGGATGGCATGTCCGTGGACGGGGCCGAGGCTGCGGACATTATCGCAAAGGCCAAAAAAGACGGGCGTATGGTGGGGCAGATGTCTCTGGCGCTGGTGGCTTTGGCGTTTCTGGCACGGTGGATACGGGTGTCACGCTGGAAACGGGGGCAGGTGCATGTGGCTTATCTGGGGCGGCGGCCTGCGCAGTTTTCGACCGAAACGGGGCTGACCCTGCTGGAAATGGCGCGGATCAATGATGTGCCCCATGCCAATGTCTGTCGCGGACGCGGGCGCTGTGGCACCTGCCGTGTGCGGGTGATGCAAGGGGCGGATCACTTGCCGCCGCCTGATGCGATGGAACGCAAAGTTTTGGAACATTGGAACGCAGGCCCGACGGAACGTTTGGCCTGCCAGTTGCATCCCACGGCTGGAAAGTTACAGGTCGAGCGTGTGATACAGGCGGATTATTCCGATCTGGATTATAAACAGACCGGAAAGCCCGGCGACTCTGCACAAAAGAGAGCGGTGTGATGGGGGGGCTTCGCGCGTATTTTCTGGCGCTGGTCGCTGTCTTTCTTGTGGCGCTGTCCGGTGGCACGCCAAGCGTCGCGCAGATGATCCCGTCCACGAGCAGCGCACAAGAACCGGCCACAGTGCCCGCGCCATCCCCCAATGACGTCAAAGAATTTCTGCGCCTGTTGGGCGATCCCGGAATTCAGGACTGGCTGCGCGAAAGTGCAACCAGCCAGACCGCCGCCGCTGTCAGTGCAGATGTGTCTTTGCGCGATCAGATCGAGGGCCAGTTAGCGCAATTCGGCAAGCGGGCGCGGTCCTTGGCCTTGGCGTGGAGCATTGTGCCCGACATTCCCCAAGTTCTGGCGGATCAATGGGAGAGCGAATTGTCCACCTCGCAAAAAGTGCGTTCGCTGACCTATATTCTGACCTTTTTGCTGATCGGTTTTGGGCTGGAGTGGCTGTATCGCCGTTTTATGGACCTGCCATTGTTGCGGCTGGAACAGGCCCCCAAAGATGCGCCCTTGGAAAAGCTGACAGGGGCGGCGACGCGGGCGGTAATCATCTTTGGCGGCCTGTTGGTGTTCGCCATCGGCAGTATCGGCGCATTCCAAAGCTTTGAATGGCACCCGCTGGTCGAAGGTCTGGTGCTGGATTTCCTGACCATGGTGTTGATGCTGCGGATCATTCTGGCGGTGTCGTTGTTTTTTCAGGCGCCTTATGCCCCCGAACTGCGGCTGGTGCCTTATTCGACACCTGTGGCCAAACATCTGCACTGGCTGGCGCGGGTGTTGGCGCTGACGGTGGTTCTGGCCATTGCGCTGTCTTTTGTGCTGGCGCGGCTGACCGCGTTTCAGGATATGGCGGGCGATCTGCCTGCGGTGTTTCTGGCGCAAACTGTGGCGCTGGCGATTGTGGTTGTTCTGGTCAGTTGGGGCTGCATCTGGGTCGGGTTCCGCCGCACGCAGATATTGGCGCAAAGCGGGTGCGAGCCGCGCTTGATGCGCTTCTGGCGCAACTATCTGACGCTGTTGGTGGCGGCGGTGTTTGGCACATGGTTGATTGGTGCATTTGGCCTGATGTGGGCTATTCTGGTCATCGGGATGACGGTGCCAGGGGTAAAGTTGCTGGTGCTCTGGATCGACCATTTCTTCGATCAATCCACAACCGCACTCTACGAGGCGCATAAGGCTAAAGCGCAGGCGGAACTGGATGCGTTTATGGCGGCTGAGGCAGAAAAGGCCGCAGAAGCGGATACGGTTTCTGGCGAGGACGTTGCAGGCGATGCGCAAGCAATGACAGAAATTGCCCCGATCCCGCCAATTGAGCCTGAATTCCACGATCCCTATGCCACCACCCGCCCGATTGTGCAGCGGGCGGCGCGGTTTGTGGTCTTGCTGGGCGCGGTTTTTGCTTTGGCTGCCGCTTGGGGCGTGAATATTTTTGCCCTGAGCGAAGACCGCTCGCTTGGGGGGCGTGCGCTAGAGGTGTTGGTGGACAGTTTCGTCGCCTTGCTGTTCGCTGATCTGGTCTGGACCTGGGCGAAAACCGTGATCGACAAGCGGCTTGCGGATTACGAACCGCCCGTGGATGGGCAGGCACCCGGACCCGAGGCGCGGATGATCACGCTGCTGCCTTTGTTGCGTACCATTCTGCTGGTCACGCTGTTGACCATGGTTTCGCTCAGCGTGTTAACCTCGCTCGGGGTGAATATCGCGCCGATTTTGGCGGGGGCGGGCATATTGGGCATTGCCATCGGATTTGGCACCCAATCGCTGGTGCGTGATATTGTGGCGGGAATTTTCTTTTTGATTGATGATGCATTTCGTTTGGGGGAATACATCGAAATCGGTGAATTGGTCGGCACGGTTGAGGGAATTTCCATCCGCTCCATGCGGATCAGGCACCACCGCGGCAAGGTGCATACAGTGCCTTACGGAGAGCTGAAATCCCTGACCAACCATTCCCGCGATTGGGTGATTATGAAGCTGGAATTCCGCGTGCCGTTTGACACCGATTTGATGCTGGTCAAGAAGCTGGTGAAAAAGGTCGGGGCCGAACTGGCGGCGAATGAACATTACGGACCCAGCATTCTGTCCACGCTGAAATCCCAAGGCGTGCGGCGGATGGAGGAATTCAACATGGTTGTGGGCGTGAAATTCATGACCAAACCGGGGGAACAATGGCTGGTGCGCCGCGACGCCTATCAAAAGGTGCGCGATATTTTTGAAGCCAATGGCATCCGCATGGCGGAACGCAATGTGAAAGTGGAAATCGCAGGTGGGGAACACCTGTCCGAGGAGACCAGACAGGCGGTTGCAGGGGCGGCGCAAGATGCTGTTCAAGGGCCAAGCGGGCCGCCAAAACCTATTCCAGACGAGCCGTAAGGTTTTGAAAGCGTACGCGCGATGAGGGCTACATTTGCGTGGCGGAGCTGGCGCGTCTTTCAAGGATGGGATTTGGATATTTTCCCAAAAAGAGCTGTGGGGGCTTTCCCGCCTAAGCGGAAATTGGATCAGATTTTCGTCTGGCCTTTTGCGCGGTTGCACTAGATTGTGGGATTAAATCCGGCGTGGGGGCTTTTGTGCGGTATCTATTAGTTTGTCTTATTGTTTTGGGGGTGGTCAGTTGCGGCAGTAATCGTCAGCAAAGGGTGCCAAAGACGCAAAAGGTTCAGCCTGCGCCGACTATGGTGTCGGGGAATCCAAAATATGCCGACAGTGATCCGGTGGAATGGACGGGTTCAAAGCCTTGGCATTATCCGGTGCACGGGGTTGATGTTTCGCGGTATCAAGAAGGCTTGGATTGGACGCAATTGCGCACCCACCATATTTCATTCGGGTATATCAAGGCGACTGAAGGGGGCGATCACACGGACCCGCATTTCCGCACCCATTGGTGGGAGGCCGCCCGTGCAGGGATTCCGCGCGGGGCGTATCATTTCTATTATTTCTGCCGCACGCCCCAGGAACAGGCGGAATGGTTTATCAAACACGTCCCCAATGAGGCAGGCGCTTTACCACCCGTGCTTGATATTGAATGGAACCACCAGTCACGCACCTGCCGTATGCGGCCAGACGGAGAAACCGTGCGCGATAATATGCGGATCTTTTTGCGCATTGTCGGGGATCACTATGGCAAGACGCCGCTGATCTATACCACGCTGGATTTCTATCACGAAAACGATCTGTCAAAGCTGAACGGCTATCCGTTCTGGCTGCGTTCGGTTGCGGATCATCCGTCCAAGACCTACCCGGGCGAGCGCTGGTTGTTCTGGCAATATTCCGGCACGGGTCGTGTTCCCGGATCGCCCGGGAACATTGATTTGAACGTCTTTGACGGCTCGCCTGATGTGTGGCGGGCTTGGCTGGCGCGTAATGGTATTGCGCTTCAGTAAACCCGCACCTTAGTAAGCCCGTGCTTCAGTAGGATAGGGCTTTTTGCACGGCGGGGCGCGCGTGCATGGCGGCAAAATGTTCGGCAATACGGGGCAGGGTGTTCACATCCACCCCGTCGCCTTTCAACCAGTTGGTCACGGTGAACAGATAGGCGTCGGCCACTGTGTATTGATCGCCCATCACCCAAGGCCCTTTCAGGTATTCACTCTGGATCAGTTCAAAACATTCGGTCATGTTTTGCGCCACTTTTGACGCCATATCGTCAAAGCTGGACTGCGCGCTGGCCCAACGGGGACCGCGCATTCTGTGGGAATGGTTCACATGCACGGTTGAGGCCAAATAACTGTGGAATTCCTGCATCTTGGCATATTCAAACGGATCGCTTGGGGCCAGATTGCGGGCGGGCGCGAGGGTTGCGATATAGGCTAAAATTGCGGGGGTTTCCGTCAGGATGCCGTGGTCGCACACAAGTGCGGGCACGCGGCCTTTGGGATTGGTGCGCAGATAGGGGGCGCCCCGCTGCTCGGCTGTGGTGAAATCAACTGCGGTTGCGGTGAAAGGCAGATCGGCTTCATGTAGGGCGATCAGGCTGGCGACGGCGACGGTGCCGGAAGAATGGAACAGTTCCAAGGGGGACTCCTGTGGTTGGAATTTGTGCCAAGATGACCTGAATTCCGCCTAAAAACCAGAGATGTCGAAAATTTGAACGAAGAATTGTAAAAGCTCCGTATAAGCCTAGTTATAAGGAACGGTATTGCGTTTCGCGGCAGGGGAAAATCCGCCGTCAGGGAAGGGTCAGGCCAGAGATGACACAGAGTTTTGCAACCAAGGCAGCGTTTCGGTTTGGCTACGGTTTTGCGACGGGCGAACGGGATCTGGCGGGTATTGAACAGATTCTGCAACAGGTGCAGGGGCCTGATCTGGGCGCGGCCACCTATGCAGGACTATCGCTTGAAGATCGCCTTGCAGAGATGCAGACCTTTCGCGAGTTGCGCAACATCATGAAAAGTGGCGATACTTCGGTCAAAACTGAATATCGGGCCGCCATCAAAAAGCGCAATTGGATGCGCGGCGATGACATGCGCCATTTGTTCCAGCGTGCGATGATGAACAATCAGGGTTTTCGCGAACGTCTGGCCTTTTTCTGGAGCGATCATTTCACAATCATCCCCAAAGGTCTGAATGCCAACGCGCTGTGGGGGAATTATCTGGAACAGGCGATCCGCCCCCATATTACGGGCAGCTTTGGCGATCTGTTGGTCTCGGCTGTTACCCATCCTTCGATGCTGTTGTATCTGGATCAGGTGGGTTCAACCGGTCCCAATTCCAAAGTGGGCAAGCGCAAGAAGCTGGGACTGAACGAAAATCTGGCCCGTGAAGTTTTAGAGCTGCACACGATGGGGGTGGATGGGGCCTATAAACAATCGGATGTGCGCCAGTTTGCCGAGCTACTGACGGGGCTGGATTTCAACCGCAACGGCCCGCATTTTAACAAGAACAAGGCGGAACCGGGGGCGGAAACGGTTTTGGGCAAAACCTATGGCGGTGATCCTGCGAAACAGGCGGATATTGAACTGTTCTTGCGGGATGTAGCCCGCCATCCTGACACCGCGCATAATGTGGCCCGCAAGCTGGCGACACATTTTGTGTCCGATACGCCCGATGAACAACTGGTGGCCCATGTGGCCCAGACCTTCAGCCAAACCGACGGGGATTTGCTGCGAGTGTATTGGGCCTTGCTGGAACATCCATCCTCTTGGGGGGATTTGGGACAAAAGGCCAAACAGCCGTTTGATTTTATGGTGTCGAGTTACCGTGCTCTTGGGGTCTCGTCCGAGGCTTTTATTAAGCCCCCCAACGGGCAGATCGCCAAGCAGTTGAGCCAGCCCATTCAATTTATGGGCCAGCCCTTGCGCACGGCCCCCGGTCCAAACGGTTGGCCCGAAGAAGCCGAGGCGTGGATCACCCCGCAAGGGCTGGCGGGGCGGCTGCAATGGGCGCTGACCTCTGCCATTCGCTGGGGCGAGGATACGGACCCACGGCAATTCATCCAAACCTCGCTGCGGGAACTGGCGGGGCAGACGTTGCAATTTGCCGTTTCAGGGGCAGAGCGGCGCGAAGAGGGTTTGACGCTGGTTCTGGCGTCCCCTGAATTTAACAGGAGATAGGCGCTATGGACCATTCCCGACGTAAGTTTCTGGCACAGACCTTCGCCCTTGGCTGTTCCGCTGCGGCCAGCCCGTTTATTACGCCCGTCACCTTTGCCTCGATCCCTTCAGACAACCGGCTGGTGGTGATCGTGCTGCGCGGGGCGATGGACGGTCTGGATATCTGCGCGCCCTTGGCCGAGCCGATGCTCCGCCAATACCGCCCCAGCCTGACGAAGCGCAATTTCGCCGATCTGGACGGGTTCTTTGGCCTGAATGAAAACTTAAGCGAACTGATGCCTTTGTGGAAGGCGGGTCAGTTGGGTTTTGTTCAGGCGGTTTCAACGCCGTACCGCGATAAACGCAGCCATTTTGACGGGCAGGACCTGTTAGAGGCGGGGTTGATGAATGTGAACGGCAATGTGCGGGACACAGGGTGGATGAACCGGATGCTCGCGCTTATTCCGGGTGCGGAACAAGACAGCGCCTTTTCGGTGGGGCGGGAAAATATGCTGATCCTGCGCGGGGATTTCCCTGTGACCAGTTGGGCCCCTGAAAGCCGTGTGGATATGTCTCCGCAGGGGCGGCTGTTGCTGGATGCGATCTATGCCAAAGACCCGCTGTTTTCCCAAGCAGGCCAGACCGCACTGACGCTGGCAGCGCAACTTTCCTTGCAAGCGGTGGACAGCGTGGATGAAGAAGACACTGAAATGATGGCAGAAATGCTTAAAAGCATGAAAGAAGCGCAGGCCGCGCAAAATGCCAGCGGTCTGGCGGCGTTTTCTGCCGCACGTCTGAAAGAGGACACCCGCTTTGCCACGTTTTCCATTGGCGGTTGGGATACCCATCAACGCCAAGACCGCAGCATCCGCAATGCGTCACAGGAACTGCAATCCGCCCTGTTGACCCTGTACCGCGAGCTCGGCCCTGTTTGGGATAAAACATGTGTGCTTTGTGTGACCGAATTTGGCCGTACCGTGCAAGAAAACGGCTCTGGAGGCACGGATCACGGCACGGGGGGGGCGATGATCATGGCGGGCGGCGCGATCAAAGGGCGCAAGGTTTATGGCGATTGGCCGGGCCTGAACGAAGCCCAGCTTTATGAACGCCGCGACCTGATGCCCACCGCCGATTTGCGCCGCTATGCGGGCTGGGCGGCCCACGATCTGTTCGGCCTGTCGGTGGCGCAGATCGAAAGCTCGGTGTTTCCGGGGGTCGATATGCTCGACAATCCCCGCTTCATCCGCTGAGATGAATTTTGCCGCTGGTTATGGACATTTTCGCAGGCGTGTTTATGTGAATTGGCAGAAGTTTACTTAAAACAGGGTGTGAAGTGATGGCGAAACCGGTTGGTTTTGAAGTAAAAGACTGGGTTGCGCCGCCTGCGCCCCAAGGCGAACCCCTAGAAGGCCGTTATGCGCGGCTGGAACGGATCAACGCCGAGGATCACAGCGGCGATCTGTTCAAAGCCAACTCCGAAGACACCACCGAAGGGATCTGGGATTATCTGCCCTATGGCCCCTATCACGCACAGGCCACCTATCACAAATGGCTGCGCGAAATGGCAGCCCTTGATGACCCCTATTTCTACGCCATCAAGAACAAGGAGCTGGGCCGTTTCTGTGGCATCGCATCCTATCTTCGGATTGATGTGAATGCAGGCTCGATAGAAGTCGGCCATATCAATTTCGCCCCCGCCTTACAGCGCACCCGCGCCGCCACCGAGGCGATGTATCTGATGATGAAATGGGCCTTTGAAGCTGGCTATCGCCGCTATGAATGGAAATGCGATGCGCTGAATTACGGATCGCGCCGCGCAGCCCAGCGTTTGGGTCTATCCTATGAAGGCACCTTCCGTCAGGCCACAATGTACAAGGGGCGCAACCGCGATACCGCTTGGTTTGCCGCCATCGACAAGGAATGGCCTGCTCTGGAAGCGGCGTTTCAAGCCTGGCTTCATCCAAACAATTTCACCGAAACAGGCCAGCAGATCGACTCGCTGGGCAATCTGACCGCTTTGGTGCGGGTGGCCTCTGACCCAACACTGGAGCGTTAATGCCACAGGCCAATCTCGATGCGCTGAAATTCCTGCTGGAACGGCGCTCTGTATCCCATAAAACCCTGTCCTTTCCTGTGCCGGATCGCGCCGGAATCGACGCCATCCTGACCGCAGGTGCGCGGGTTCCCGACCATAAGATGTTGGAACCTTTCCGCTTTATCGTGCTGGGGGACGCCGCGCTGAACCGTTTGGGGGGGGTGGTGCAAATTTATGGGGATCAGATCGGGCAAGACGCCGATAAAACTGCAAAAGCCGTGTTCAATTTCACCAACGCGCCTTTGTGTATTGCCGTGGTGGCCAGCCTGAAACCCACCGATATGATCCCCGAGGTGGAGCAGACCCTTGCCGTTGGCGCCTGTTGTCTGAGCGTGCTGAACGCAGCACTGGCCAGTGGCTGGGGGGCGAACTGGATCACCGGCTGGACCGCGTTTGAAACGGCGTTTCTACAAGACCACATGGGGCTAAGCGCAGATGAATATGTGGCTGGTTTCATTTTTATCGGTACTGCTAAAACAGAACCCACAGACCGCAAACGCCCTGAACTTGATGCAATTACAACTTGGGTCACAGAATGATATTTGACGATTTCTTCAAGGCGCTGGGCCAGATGGGGGATCCAAAATTTCGCAGCGTTTTGCTGCGGGGGATCGGGCTGACAGTTCTGCTGTTGGCAGGGGTCACTTGGGGCGTGCAATTCCTGCTGCCCGATAGCATCAGCCTGCCTTGGTTCGGAGAAATCGTCTGGCTCTCGACCCTTCTGTCAGGCTTTATTCTGGTGGCTATGATCGGCCTGTCGGTGATCCTGATGGTGCCTGTTGCCTCCCTGTTCACGGGTTTTTTCCTCGATCAGGTGATGGATGCGGTTGAAACCAAACATTACCCTGGTCTGGAACCTGCAAATTCAGTGTCCTTTGGCGAAACCCTGATCGACGCACTCGGATTTCTGGGGGTTCTGGTGGTGGTCAACCTGCTGGCGCTGATCGTCTATCTTTTGTCCACCCTGGCAGCCCCTTTGGTGTTCTGGGCGGTGAACGGTATGCTGCTGGGGCGGGAGTATTTTCAAATGGTGGCCATGCGCCGCCTCGGGCGGGCAGGGGCCAAACAGTTACGCGCGCGCAATCGGGGGCAAATCTGGTTTGCGGGTGCATTGATGGCAATCCCGTTGACGGTGCCGATCCTTAATCTGGTAATCCCTGTGCTGGGCGTGGCCACATTCACCCATCTGTTTCACCGCGTGAATGCCAAAAACTGAACCTGACCCGCTACATTTGAACAGCAGACAGACAAAAGCCGGACCCAATAAGTCCGGCTTTCTTCTTTCTAAAAATATCCGCGCCGCAGGCTTTTAAATTTCTCCAGCCAGCACAGTATATTCAGACGATTTAGTCTTTACGGAAGTGTGATTTTTCACGGGGTTTGCCGTGCCAACCGGTTTTACCCTTGTCGCCACCACGATCACCGCCGCGATCTCCACCACGATCACCGCCGCGATCTCCACCACGGTCTCCGCCGCCAAAACCACGGCCGCCGTCACGACCACCATCACGGCCGCCTTTGTCAAAGGGACGTTTGGGGCGGTCATCAAAGCCGCCGTCACGGGTTTCCCATTTCTTCAGCAGCAGGTTTGCAAAGGTATCGCGGTAGATCACGCCCTCATTGCACCACACCAGAGAGACATTATCCCCGTCAACAGCTTCAACCGCCATACGGGGGGAGCCGGAAATCAGTGCGGCCAAATCGCCAGGTTTCAAAGTAGGCATAACAGATCCTCCTTGGATCAGCAAAGTTCAAGACGCCGCTCTAGTGTGAAATGGCGCGGTTGAAAAGGGTTATTCGGCCAGATGGGCGTCTATTTCAAGCCAAAGTTGCTCTATCACGTGGGGCTGCTCCATCAAAACCTCGTGTTGGGCGCCGTCGATATCCACCAGCAGCCCGTTGGGCCATTTGCCCATCACACGGCGCACCGCTTGTTTTGACACTATAGATTCATTGCTGCCCAGAAAACACAGACAATCATGGGGGGCAGGGGCCGCCTTTACGATGGCGCTGGTCTCGCGGCGCGCGCGGTTCAGCCAGTGGATTGATGGTCCGCCAAGCCCCAGTTCGGGATGCTGGTTCATGTGACTTTGCATGATTTCATAGCTGCGCTTGTCATTGGTTAGGGCGTTTCCCTCAAACGGTTGTTCCTGAACATAGTTTTCAGGCCCCCCCGTTGGGATGAATTTCTGCCCAAATCCCAGAAAAGGCCCGAAGTTTGCCACAACCCAAGCCAGCAATCGCATATGGGGTTCCACATAGATGCCCCACATCGGCGCGCTGAAAATGGCTTTTTTCACCTTGAGCCCGTTCAACAGACTGCGCAGTCCGATGCCGCCGCCCATGGAGTGGCCGATCATGGCAAAGGGGTCGGGTAGACCCGCTTCTTGGACGGTGGCCAGTAGTTCGGCCACATCCTGCTGATAGTCGTCGAATTCTTTAACCCAACCCATTTTAGGCCGCGTCGGGTGGCGATCTGCCATGCCCTGACCGCGCCAGTCTACCACCGCAACACTATAGCCACGATCCAGCAGGCGGGCGATCACATCGCCGTATTTTTCTATAAATTCCGTGCGGCCCGGAAAGACCAGCACCGTTTTTTCGCCAGCACCCTGCCAAACCGCTACACGAATCCGCGTGCCATCGCTGCAGACGCGCCAATAGGCTTGCCCTCCGTCGGGCATGCCTTCCAGATCGGAATAAAGCGGTGCAGGTTTCATGTTGGCGGTTCCACTTTCGTCTGTGTCCTGCCCTTTAAACCAGCATTTTTCGGGTCAAAGGGGCAGGACCATCGTGTCGGTTCAGGCCAGTAAAGTGCCCAGTTTCATTGCGGCACCCATATCGCCGTCCACAGCCAGTTTGCCGGTCATAAAGGCAGAAGTCGGGTTCACGTCGCCGTCCATCATGCCGATGAATGTTTCGGCATCTGCGGTCAGGGTGCAGTCGGTTTCTTCGTCGCCAACCCGTGCGCCATTGGAATCCACTATCAAGGATCCCTCGCCGGTGATTTCCACTTTGACAGAGCCGTCAAAGCCGTCGCCGCCCAGTTTTGCATTCAACGCTTCCACAGCCTGATTGATAACATCACTCATGTTTGATCCTTTCGGGTTTCATTTTTCTGATTTTGACCTAGTTTGAGAGTCGAGAGTAAACATGGTGACACTTGATGAAAACTGCAAACCGTGCCGTGGCGTTAATCAATAGATTCCTAATGGGTTTGGGGGTAATCGCGCTTGGGGTGCAGCTTGCCGCAACTTCGGCTGCGGCGCAAACTGAAAGTTTGGATGCGCTGTTTGCCGAGCTGAAGGTTGCCACTGCCGACGACTGGCAGGCTGTAGAAAAGAAAATCTGGGCACAGTGGTCGAAATCTGGTTCCAACGCGATGGATTTGCTGCTGGAGCGGGGTAAGGCAGAGATGGAAAAGGGCAATTATACAGAAGCTGTGAACCATTTTTCCGCGCTGATCGACCATGCGCCGGAATTTGCCGAGGGCTGGAATGCCCGTGCCTCTGCTTGGTTCGCACTGGAACGCTATGGTCTGTCCATGGTGGATATTCGCCAGACCTTATTGCTGGAACCCCGCCATTTCGGGGCTATGTCCGGGTTGGCGACGATTTTGATGCAGCTGGAACGCCCTAAAGATGCGTTGAAAATCTATCAGCAGGTGCAAGATATCCACCCGAACCGGCCTGAAGTGCAACAAGGCATCCAGCGGTTAAGCGACAGTGTCGAGGGTGTAGAGCTGTAACAGCAGAGCGCTGCTTTTCTGTGTGGGGCTGAACGCGAGTATTTTTAGAACATTGAAGCGGTGGCGTGGTCTGTGGTTGAGGCTGGTCGGTGTTTTGGTATAGGGGTGACGCCCGAGACTTTGAGAGCCGTTAATCATGAGCAATTTGCCTGCGCGCGTTTGTGCGGTTCTGGGGCCGACCAATACGGGTAAAACCCATTATGCGATTGAACGCATGTTGGCCCATCGCACGGGGGTCATCGGCCTGCCGCTGCGGCTGTTGGCGCGCGAGGTTTATGACAAGATCGTCGCCCTGCGTGGCCCCTCTGTGGTGGCTTTGGTCACTGGTGAGGAGCGGATTGTGCCGCCCCGTGCTGCCTATTGGGTCTGCACGGTTGAGGCGATGCCGCAGGGAATCGGTGCGGATTTTGTGGCGATCGACGAAGTGCAGCTGTGCGCTGATCCCGAACGGGGCCATGTGTTCACCGATCGCTTGCTACACATGCGCGGCAGTCATGAGACCTTGTTTTTGGGGGCTGAAACCATGCGCAGTGTGATTGCGCAACTGGTGCCCAAGGCTGAATTCATGCGCCGTGAGCGGTTTTCGCAGCTCAGTTACACAGGGCCGAAGAAAACCAGCCGGATGCCCGCGCGGTCTGCGATTGTCGGGTTTTCGGTCGAAAATGTGTATGCCATCGCAGAATTGTTACGCCGCCAAAAAGGCGGTGCGGCTGTGGTGATGGGGGCTTTGTCGCCGCGCACGCGCAATGCGCAGGTGGAAATGTATCAGAACGGCGATGTGGAATATCTGGTTGCTACGGATGCCATTGGCATGGGGCTTAATCTGGATGTGAACCATGTGGCGTTTTCCAGTCTGACCAAATTTGACGGCCGCAAGATGCGGCATTTGATGCCAAACGAGTTAAGCCAGATTGCGGGGCGGGCCGGGCGTCACACCAACAATGGCACCTTTGGTGTGACGGGGGAAGCGCCTCCGTTAGAGCCTGAGGTGGTTGAGGCGATTGAAAACCATCGCTTTACCCCGATCAAAAAGCTGCAATGGCGCAACAACCGGTTGGAATTTGGCACGCTGGACACGCTGCTTGCGTCTTTGTCTGCCCCGTCAGGGGAACCGATCCTGTCCCGCTCGCGGGATGCGGATGACCATCGGACCTTGCAGGCGCTCAGCCAGATCCCAGAAATTGCGGCGCGGGTGCGAGACCCCGCGGCGGTGCGTTTGTTGTGGGACGTCTGCCAGATTCCCGATTTCCGTCAGGTGTCATTCAACGAGCATAATTCGATTGTGGAGCAAATTTTCGAATTCCTGCATCAGGACGGTCAGATCGGCCAGGGCTGGTTGCAGGATCGTGTCGCGCGGATTGATAAACCTGTCGGGGATATTGATGCTTTGTCCAAAAGACTGGCATATATCCGCACATGGACCTATGTGGCCCAACGAAAGGGCTGGGTTCAGGACGAAAACTATTGGCGCGAGGAAACCCGTGCAGTAGAAGATCGCCTATCAGATGCGCTGCATGGGGCATTAACACAGAGATTTGTCGATCGGCGCACCAGTGTTTTGATGCGGCGGTTGAAGCAGAAGGAGAGCCTTGTGGCTGAAGTGAACGACAAGGGTGAAGTGACCGTCGAGGGCCAATTCGCCGGTAAATTGACAGGATTCCGGTTCCAATTGGATCCAAAAGCCACCGGTGAAGAGGCAAAGACCCTGCGCTCCGCAGCGTTGCAGGCGTTGCAGCCACAGTTCAAGCTGATGTCGGATCGTTTTTACAACGCGCCAGACACAGAATTTGATTTCACTGAACAGGGCGGCTTGATGTGGGGCGAATATGCCGTAGGCAAGCTGGTTGCCGGCGGGGATGCGCTGTCACCGATTGTAGAACCTTTTGTGGATGAAGAAGCCGGAGCCGAGGTTGCCGAAAAGCTGCGCCGCCGTCTGAGCCATTTTATCAACCGCAAGATCGAAGCTGCATTCGAACCGCTTATCGCCTTGAAAAAAGATGAGGCCGTCACTGGGCTGGCCCGTGGTGTGGCGTTCCGATTGGTTGAATCCCTTGGGGTTATTCCCCGCTCGGTGATTGCGGATGATGTAAAGTCGCTGGATCAGGATGCCCGTGGCTTGCTGCGCAAACATGGTATCCGCTTTGGCCAGTTCACGATTTTCCAGCACTTGATGCTGAAACCTGCGCCGACCCGTTTGCGCTTGGTGCTGTGGTCTTTGCAAGAGGGTCTGGGCGAATTCCCCGAATCCCCCCCTGCGGGATTGGTGACAATTCCGGCCGTGATTGATGCGCCTAAAGGCTATTACCCCCGTGCGGGCTATCGTTTGGCGGGTGAACGGGCCATTCGGATTGATATGCTGGAACGTCTGGCGGATATGCTGCGCGGTGTGGATACGCGGGGCGGGTTTGAAGCCACGGGTGATATGCTGTCGATCACCGGTATGACACTGGATCAATTCGCCGATCTTATGGGCGGATTGGGATATGGTGCGGAAAAAGGCGAGCGGCCTAAGGTGAAAGCTGTTGAGGCTGCACCTGCCAAAACGGCTGAGGCTGAAGTTGTTGCGCCAGAGGGTGACGCGGTTGCAGAATCAGAAGCAGAAGTGGTTGGCGAAACCACCGCAGAAGCTACTCCAGAGCCGGCTGTATCCGAGGCCGCACCTGTTGAAGAAACATCTGTTGAACCAACAGAAGCACCCGCTGAAGTGCCAGCCGAAATGGAAGTGTTCTACACCTTCCGCTGGGTTCCGAAAAAACGGCCAGCCGAGCAGTCGCGTCCGCGAAATGCTGGGCCAAAGGGCAAGGCGCACGGGCAATCTCAGGGCCAACCCCGTGGGCAGGGTAAGAAATCTGACCACAAAGGCAAGCCGCGCACCAACAAGCCTGCTCCGAAAAAGGAAAAGCCGATTGATCCGGACAATCCATTTGCAGCCTTGATGGCGCTGAAAAACAAAAGCTGAGTCGGCGCCTTTGACAGCATCCCGCCCGACAATCCGGATTGATAAATGGCTGTGGTTTGCGCGGTTTTTCAAATCGCGCAGCCTCAGTGCCAAACTGGTTGCGGGCGGTCATATGCGGGTTAATTCCGAGCGGGTGATCAAGGGCAGTTTCGGTGTCGGGGTCGGGGATGTTCTGACCTTTCCACAAGGGGATCATGTACGGGTGATTGAGGTGGTTGCCTTGGGCGAACGCCGCGGTCCCGCCCCCGAAGCACAGGCGCTGTATCTGGATCTGTCGCCGCCGCAGCCTAAGGACAAAATCTATCATCCCCCGAATCCCGAAGCCATGCGCAGCGGACGGCCAAACCGCAGTGAACGGGCTGCGATGGAGCGCTTCAAGGACAAGGATGCTATCTAAGCGGTGAATCCGACCCGTTTGATCCCCCAAATCGGGCATTCGCAGTAAAAAATTCGCTCTGGCCGCGCGATCAAAACGGGCATATAACGCGAGTAACGCCCAAAGTTCGAGAGTATACTAATGACTTATGTGGTTATCGAAAACTGCATCGCCTGCAAACACACCGATTGCGTCGAGGTTTGCCCCGTAGATTGCTTCTACGAGGGGGAAAACATGCTTGTTATCCATCCGGATGAATGCATCGACTGCGGTGTCTGCGAGCCGGAATGCCCCGTGGATGCCATTCGTCCGGACACCGAGCCGGACATGGAAAAATGGGTTGAATTCAACCGTGAATATTCGGAAAAATGGCCTGTGCTGATCACCAAGATCGACGCTCTGCCAGAGGCCGAAGCCCGTGACGGTGAAGAGGGTAAGATGGAGAAATACTTCTCTGAAAACCCTGGTAAAGGCGAGTAATACCGCCAAATATCTGCAATTTTAACAGCCTCTAGGAAAGGGGCTGTTTTTGTGGTATGATACTTATCTGAAATAGGCCCGTACTGTGCCGGTGCTGCCCTGCACCCGCACTCTTTGCCGCTTGGATATTCTGATGCATTGGCGAATTCGTTCTGCCAAGGTAGCAGTTTTCGTTGTGTCAAAGCATACGGCCACGAACAAAGGACCATGGTTTTTATGGCTAAGAAAAAGAATCTAGACTTTAATCCAGACGATTTTGTCGTTTATCCGTCCCATGGCGTTGGCAAGGTTGTCAGCATCGAAGAGCAGGAAATCGCCGGCACTCATATGGAGTTGTTTGTGATCGCCTTTGAAAAAGACAAGATGACCCTTCGGGTGCCCACCGCCAAAGCGATTGCTGTTGGTATGCGTGGCTTGTCCAGCCCAGAGGTTGTGGCCAAATGTATGACAACACTCAAAGGCCGCGCCCGTGTGAAACGCGCCATGTGGTCCCGTCGTGCGCAGGAGTACGAGCAAAAGATCAACTCTGGCGATCTGATTTCCATCGCTGAAGTGGTGCGCGATTTGCACCGCAACGACGACCAGCGCGAGCAGTCCTATTCTGAACGCCAGCTTTATGAAGCAGCGCTTGAGCGGCTGACCCGTGAAGTGGCCGCTGTGGACGGCGCGGACGAAATGAAGGCCCAAGCCCGTATTGGCGAAGTCCTTGTCGGGCGCGCGGCTGCGGCTGCCTAAGAAAAATATCCTGTCGGATTTTAGGCCGTTGGTGGGTTCACCAACGGCCTTTTTCATGGCCCGCGCGGCTTTGCGCCTCTGCGATAGGGGGCAAACCACACAGTCAGCCCAGCCATACGAATCGCCACTAGCTTTTTAATCCAATCCTAACTAAAGTCAGCATACGTCCACGCAGGCCCGAATAACGAGGCCGCGGGGCATGGCAAGAGTAGCGGCAAGGACAGGCGTTTAGCATGACGGAAATGGTGTTTGGCACTGTGGCTTCAAGGCCCGGTGAACCTGTGTTGCCAAAGTGGTGGCGCACGGTGGATAAATGGGCTTTGTCGGCCATTTTGATGTTGTTTTTGGTGGGGATTTTGCTGGGGCTTGCGGCCTCGGTTCCGCTGGCCGAACGCAACGGGTTGACCCAGTTTTATTATGTGTACAAGCAGTTGTTCTTTGGCTCGATTGCCCTTGCGACGATGATCCTTGTGTCGATGATGTCGCCCAAAATGGTGCGCCGTTTGGGGGTTTTCGGCTTTGTTTGCTGTTTGGTGGCGATTTGTGCGCTGCCGTTTATCGGCACTGATTTTGGCAAAGGAGCAACCCGCTGGATATCGCTGGGCTTCGCCTCGGTGCAGCCGTCTGAATTTCTAAAGCCCGGCTTTGTGGTGTTTTCTGCATGGCTGATGGCGGCCAGTTTTGAAGTAGGTGGTCCTCCGGGGAAACGTATGTCCTTTGCGGTGGCGGTTCTGGTGGCCTTTTTGTTGGCGCTGCAACCCGACTTCGGGCAGGCCTGTCTGATCCTTGCAAGCTGGGGGCTGATGTATTTCGTGGCAGGCGCGCCGATGCTGTTGTTGCTGGGCATGGCTGGCGGTGTGGTAGGCGCGGGATTTGTGGCCTATAATTCCTCTGAACACTTCGCCCGTCGGATTGACGGGTATCTGAACCCCGAAATCGACCCGCGCACCCAGATCGGCTATGCCACCAACGCCATCCAAGAAGGCGGCTTTTTTGGTGTCGGTGTGGGCGAGGGGCGGGTGAAATGGTCTTTGCCTGATGCGCACACTGATTTTATCATCGCTGTGGCCGCCGAAGAATACGGCCTGATCCTTGTGCTGGCGATTATCATCCTGTTCATGATCGTCACCGTGCGTTCTTTCCTGCGATTGATCCACGAACGGGACCCGTTCATCCGCTTTGCAGGCACAGGGTTGGCCGCCTTATTCGGCATGCAAGCCTTGATCAACATGGGCGTGGCCGTGCGTTTGCTGCCGGCCAAGGGTATGACACTGCCATTTGTATCCTACGGCGGGTCATCTTTGGTGGCGGCAGGAATCGGCCTAGGATTTCTTTTGGCCTTTACACGGACCCGACCCCAAGGGGATATCAGCGACGTTTTCGGTAACGAAAACCGAGGCGGATAAGGGGTATTATGACAGATAAATTACTGGTTATAGCAGCAGGTGGCACAGGCGGGCATATGTTTCCCGCACAGGCTTTGGCCGAGGAAATGTTAGCGCGCGGCTGGCGTGTGAAACTAAGCACTGACCCGCGTGGCGCACGCTATACGGGTGGCTTTCCAGAGGCTGTGCAGGTCGAGGTGGTGAATTCAGGCACCTTTGCGCGCGGTGGTTTGGCAGCGAAACTTGGCGTGCCGTTGCGTATTTTGGGTGGCGCGTTGGCCGCATGGCAGCAGATGCGCAAAGACCCGCCAGCCGTGGTGGCAGGCTTTGGCGGATACCCCGCGCTGCCTGCGATGATTGCGGCGATGCTGACCAAAACGCCACGGCTGATCCATGAACAGAACGGGGTTTTGGGGCGGGTCAATCAGGTGTTTGCCACGCGTGTTGACGTGGTGGCATGTGGCACGTGGCCGACCGAATTGCCCGAAGGGGTTGAGGGTGTTTTCACCGGCAATCCCGTGCGCGGCGCAGTTCTGGAACGGGCAGGGGCCGGCTATATTGCACCTGGCGATTGGCCGATGTCCGTGCTGGCGATTGGTGGCAGTCAAGGCAGCCGCATCCTGTCACAGACTATTCCTCAGGCCATGGCGTTATTGCCTGACAACCTGAAAACGCAGTTGCGTGTTTCCCAACAAGCCCGCGACGAAGATTATAATGACACGGTTGCTGCATATGCGGCTGCAGGGGTGAACGCGGATGTGAGTCGCTTTTTTGACGATATCCCCGCGCGCATGTCCGAATGCCAACTGGTGATCAGCCGCTCTGGTGCGTCCAGTGTGGCAGATATTTCCATCATCGGGCGGCCTTCCATTCTGGTCCCGCTGGCGATTGCCATACGGGACGAACAATCCGCCAATGCCAAGGGTTTGTCTGCTGCGGGGGCAGCGATTGTGATCCCTGAATCCCAGTTAACTCCGGATGTTCTGGCGGATCATATTTACACAGTCCTGACGGACGCAAACGGGGCAACCCAAATGGCCAACGCCGCCCTGACGCAGGGCAAACCAGAGGCCGCAAGCGATCTGGCAGATCTGGTGGCCCAACTGGCAGGAGAGTAAGATGAATTCAGCAACGAAACTGCCAACCCAGCTTGGTCCGATCCATTTTGTCGGCATCGGCGGGATTGGCATGTCCGGCATTGCCGAGGTTCTGATCAATCACGGCTACACGGTGCAAGGCTCCGATCTGCGGCCCTCTAAGATCACCGATCGTCTGGCCGATATGGGCGCGCGGATTTCTTTTCCGCAGATGGCGGAAAACCTTGAAGATGCCGAAGTTGTAGTGATTTCCAGCGCCATTAAGCCCGGCAACCCCGAGTTGGACAGCGCACGCGCCCGTGGTCTGCCTATTGTGCGCCGCGCGGAAATGCTGGCCGAATTGATGCGCCTGAAATCCAATGTGGCGATTGCGGGCACCCATGGCAAAACCACCACCACGACCATGGTTGCGACCCTGTTGGATGCAGGCGGCATTGATCCGACTGTGGTGAACGGCGGGATCATCCACGCCTATGGGTCCAACGCGCGGATGGGGCAGGGCGAGTGGATGGTGGTTGAAGCGGATGAAAGCGACGGCACGTTCAACCGTCTGCCCGCCACAATCGCCGTGGTCACCAATATCGACCCTGAACACATGGAGCACTACGGCACGTTTGATAACCTGCGCGAGGCGTTTTACACCTTTGTGTCCAACATCCCGTTTTACGGCGTGGCCATCTGCAATACCGATCATCCGGAAGTACAGGCGCTGGTCGGGCGTGTGGGCGATCGCCGTGTGATCACCTATGGCTTTAACAAACAGGCCGATGTGCGCGCAGATAACTTGCGCTATGAAAACGGTCAGGCCTATTTTGATGTTTACCTGCAAGCTGAAGATACTTTCATTCAGAATGTCGTCCTGCCGATGCCGGGGGATCACAACGTATCAAACGCGCTGGCGGCCATCGCTGTGTCGCGGCATCTGGGTTTGAAACGGGCCGAAATTCGTGAGGCGTTGAAGAATTTCAAAGGCGTGAACCGCCGCTTTACACGCGTTGGGGAAATCAACGGCGTCACCATTATCGACGATTACGCCCACCACCCCGTTGAAATTACCGCCGTATTGTCAGCGGCCAAACAAGCAACCAAGGGACGCGTGATTGCAGTGCATCAGCCGCACCGATATTCCCGCCTACATGATCTTTTCGAAGACTTCTGTTCCTGTTTCAACAACGCAGATGTTGTGGGCATTTCCGATGTCTATGCCGCGGGCGAGCCGCCTATTGAAGGGGCGGATCGTGATGGTCTGGTGGCAGGATTAACCGCACACGGGCATCGCAAGGCTGTGGCCGTGGCGGATGAAGCTGCGCTGCAAGCCTTTGTTCAGGAGCACTGCCAGTCTGGTGATTTACTGGTCTGTCTGGGCGCAGGGACAATCAGTGCTTGGGCTAATAATCTGCCGAAAGCACTGGGGTAGTGTTGGGCGGAATTTTAGAGGTCGGGCTAAACTCTGCAATCGTTTTCGCCGCCTGTTGGATTGGCATTGGAACCGTTGTAGCCTTGTTGCCCGCCCGCTATATTCCCCCCGGAGCCTTCTTGTTGATGCTGCTACTGGTGCCGCTGGTGCCGTATTTGTGGGTCGCGGGAAACCCGTTTCTGGCGCTGCTGTTTTTGGCGGGCGTCGGGTCATTACTGCGCTGGCCAATCGTCTATTTGGGGCGCTTTATCCGCGCGAAATTCAAAGGTGAACCGTTTCAGGGGCCAAAGTTTGACTTTTATTAAGATATTTTCTGGATTGTCATATGCTTGAGGTGGGTTTGAACTCTGCCATTGTCTTTGCCGCCTGTTGGGTGGGAATGGGCACGGTTGTGGCACTGTGTCGGCGTCCCTATCACCCGCCCGGTGCGTTTTTGTTGCTGTTGTTGCTGGTGCCGCTGATCCCCTATCTGTGGATCGCAGGAAACCCGTTTATTGCGGTGATGTTTGTGGCGGGCGTTGGGTCGATCATGCGTTGGCCGCTGTATTACATCGGGCGGTTCACTTGGGCGCGGATCACGGGTAAACCCTTTGTCTGGCTGGAAGAACACCGATTGAAAGAAGGCGAGGCGAACCCGAATGAGCCTGAATATTGATACCCTGCCGCCTGTACGCGGCGCGTTGACCTTTGAAAAGCCGATGGACGGGTTAAGTTGGCTGCGGGTCGGCGGCCCTGCCGAGGTTTTGTTTCAACCCGCTGATCTGGCGGATTTACAGGGATTTCTGGCGGCTCTTGATCCCGCCATTCCAGTATTCCCTATTGGGGTCTGTTCTAACCTGATCATCCGTGATGGCGGGTTGGACGGGGTGGTGGTCCGCTTTGGGCGCGGATTTAACGGCATTGAAATCCTTGACGACACCCATGTACGGGCCGGCGTTGGGGCGCTGGATGCCCATGTGGCGCGCAAGGCCGCGCAAGCGGGGATTGATCTGACGTTTTTGCGTACAATCCCGGGCGCAATCGGCGGTGCGGCCAAGATGAACGCGGGGTGTTATGGCACCTACACAGCGGATGTTTTTGTTGAGGCCCAAGCCGTGACGCGTCAGGGCGAACTGGTCACGCTGACGCCACAGGACATGGGCTTTAGCTACCGGTCCACGGATTTGCCCGACGGGATGATCCTGACCTCGGTCCTGTTAAAAGGCGGTTTAGGTGATCCTGATACGTTGGATGCCAACATGACTGCCGCGTTGGCCAAACGCGAAGCCACACAGCCCACGAAGGAACGTTCCTGCGGGTCAACCTTTCGCAATCCAGCGGGATTTTCGTCTACGGGGCAGGCGGATGATGTTCATGACCTGAAAGCGTGGAAAGTGATTGACGATGCAGGCATGCGCGGTGCATCACTTGGCAATGCCCAAATGAGCGAGATGCATTCGAACTTTCTGATCAACAAAGGTGGCGCTTCTGCCGCAGATTTGGAAAATTTAGGTGAATTGGTGCGAAAAAGGGTTTTCGAAAACAGTGGAATATCCCTAGTATGGGAAATCATGCGTGTCGGGAAACCGGCCGCACAATAAGCGGTAGCCCGTTAGAGCCGAAAATGGCCAAGGGCAAAAGACGAGGCGGTCATGTCGAGCAGGGCATTTCACCGCGTAACAGTTCTACAAGGCGGCCCTTCGGCTGAACGTGAGGTATCCCTTTCGTCCGGTCACGAAGTCGCCAAGGCGTTGCGCACTGAGGGTTACGAAGTCACCGAACTGGACGCGGGTCCGAATCTGGTGGCTGATTTGCGTGCAACCAATCCCGATGTGGTTTTTAACGCGCTTCATGGCCGTTGGGGCGAGGATGGCTGTGTGCAGGGCGTTCTGGAATGGATGCGGGTGCCTTATACCCATTCGGGGGTTTTCGCCTCGGCGCTTGCGATGGATAAGGAAAAGTCCAAACAAGCCTTTGCCGCCGCAGGATTGCCAATTGTTGAGGGGCGTCTGGTTCCCAAGGCCGACGTGTCACGCAGCCACCCGATGCAACCGCCTTATGTGGTGAAACCTTATAATGAAGGTTCCTCCGTCGGGGTGTATCTGGTGCATGAATCGGCAAATGGCCCCGCCCAGATCAGTGCAGATATGCCTGACCTTTTGATGGTGGAAAAATTTGTACCCGGGCGTGAACTGACCACCACTGTGATGGGGGATAAGGCGCTGACGGTGACAGATATCATCACCGAAGGCTGGTATGATTACGATGCGAAATACAAAATTGGCGGGTCACGTCACGAAGTGCCTGCAAATGTGCCTGCGGATGTGTTTGAGGCCTGTCTTGATTACGCTCTGCGTGCCCATAACGCTTTGGGCTGTCGCGGATTAAGCCGTACAGATTTCCGCTGGGATGACACCAAAGGTCTGGACGGGTTGATCCTGCTGGAAACTAACACGCAACCCGGTATGACCCCCACATCACTGGCCCCTGAACAGGCCGCAATCTGCGGGATTGATTTTGGCAAGCTGGTGTCCTGGCTGGTTGAGGATGCGTCATGTCAGCGATAGACGCCCCGCGCCCCCGATTGGTATACCGCGACCCGATGGGGCACGGTCACCGACTGGACCGTTTGGACAGCGGGGTTGAAGCGACCCAAGACACAGCACGCCGCGACCCCAGCCCAAGCCGGATCAAATACCGTCTGGAACGGATTTGGCTGACGCCGCTTTATCGTTCACTTATCCGCACTGGCCTGCCGATTGCCATCGTGGTTGGACTGGTCGCGAACCATTTTTCCGACCCCGAAATTCAGGCCCGCTTGGCGCAAAGCATCACAAATGCGCGCACCATGATAGAGGAACGCCCCGAATTCGCCGTCAACCTAATGCAGATTCAAGGGGGCAGTCCTGTTGTGTCAAAACAGGTTCGCGAAGCCATTCCGATGGAGTTCCCTGTCAGTTCCTTGCAGCTGAATCTGGCCACGCTGAAAGAAAAAATCGAAGCTGTGGATGCGGTAAAAACTGCCGATATATACTTACGCGGCGGTGTGTTGGACGTTGAAATCGTCGAACGTGTGCCCGCTTTGGTGTGGCGCGGCGCGAATTATCTGGAGCTGGTTGACGAAGTCGGGGCACGGGCAGGGGTTCTGCTGGCGCGCGACGGCTATTTCGATCTGCCGCTAATACTAGGTAAAGGTGCGCAGAAAAACGCCGCCGAGGCCCTGAAAATCCTCGCCGCAGCGGGGCCGATTGCGGATCGTGTCAGGGGCCTGCGCCGTATGGGTGAACGGCGCTGGGATGTGATGCTGGATCGTGGGCAAATCATTCAATTGCCAGTAAAAAACCCGGTTCCCGCATTCGAGCGCGTCATTGCATTACAAAGCGCGCGCGACCTGCTGGGGCGGGATGTAACTGTAGTAGATATGAGAGACGGGCGCCGCCCGGTTCTTCGTTTGTCTGTAGCAGCAGTCGAAGAACTGCACCGGCTGCGGGCCATAGCCGATGGGGAAGATAAAACCTGACATGACACATTTATACGAAACACAACGTGCTATGAGACAACGCCGCCGCGCCGCCCTGCAACGGGGGGTGGTGGCCATTCTGGACGTGGGCACTTCCAAGATCGCCTGTATGATTTTGCAGTTCGATCCATCGGTACAAATGAACGCCCAAGAGGGCATGACCGCCATGGCAAATCACGGTGCCTTTCGGGTGATCGGGGTGGCAACAACCCGCTCGCGCGGGGTGCGCTTTGGTGAAGTCAGCACCATGGAAGAAACCGAACGGGCCATTCGTACAGCCGTTCAGGCCGCGCAGAAAATGGCCAACACTCGGGTTGATCACGTGATTGCCTGTATGTCTGGTGCTGATCCGCGTTCTTATGGGGTGACGGGCGGGGTGCAGTTGGAAAACGGCTCTGTTATGGATTACGATATCGGTCGGGTTCTGGCGGAATGTGATGTGCCGGATTACGGTATGGGGCGCGAAGCGATCCACGCCATGCCGGTGAATTTCGCGCTGGATCATCGCTCTGGTCTGTCGGATCCACGCGGTCAGATCGGCAATCGCTTGTCTGTGGACATGCATTTGCTGACCATCGACACCGGCGCGATTGAGAACCTTTTGAAATGTATCAAACGTTGCGATCTGGAACTGGCGGGCTTTGCCTCGTCTTCATATGTGTCCGGTGTGTCGGCTTTGGTCGAAGATGAACAGGAACTTGGCGGCGCGTGTATCGACTTTGGTGGCGGCGCGACATCGGTTTCTATCTTCTTGAAAAAACACATGATTTTTGCAGATTCTGTGCGGATGGGCGGCGATCTTGTGACCTCTGATATCAGTCAGGGCTTGCAGGTGGCCACCACCACGGCAGAGCGGATCAAGACCTTTCACGGCGGCGTTATGGCCACGGGGATGGATGACCGAGACATGATCGAAATCGGAGGGGACACGGGGGATTTCGACCACGACCGGCGCAGGATCAGCCGTAGCGAATTGATCGGGGTCATGCGGCCTCGGGTTGAGGAAATTCTGGAAGAAGTTCGCGCCCGTCTGGATGCTGCAGGCTTTGACCACCTGCCGGGACAACGGATTGTTCTGACGGGCGGCGGCAGCCAAATTCCGGGTCTGGAAGGGCTGGCCAGCCGTATCCTTGGGCAACAAGTGCGTCTGGGTAAGCCATTGCGGATTCAAGGCCTGCCCCAAGCGGCCACAGGTCCGGCTTTTGCGGCGAGTGTTGGGCTGGCGCTGCACGCAGCCCATCCCCAAGACGAATGCTGGGATTTCCACCTTCCAGTGGCTGGACATGGCAGACAACCCTTGAAACGCGCCATGCGGTGGTTCAAAGATAACTGGTAAACGAGATATGGTTCGGGTGGCGAAATCTTGCGGATCTGCCCATAAACTGTACAATATACCAGAGGATTCCGACGATTTTTCGTGACCTGAGCGAATCAGTCGTTTAGCATAGCGAATCAGGGCTAATGCGACCGTTGATCAGACGGCGAAACAAAAAATTACAGGCGGATAGAACATGACACTGAATTTGCGCATGCCAGAGATGGTAGATTTGAAACCTCGGATCACCGTATTCGGGATTGGTGGGGCTGGCGGTAACGCGGTTAACAACATGATCGATAAGGCGCTGGATGGCGTGGATTTTGTTGTGGCCAACACAGACGCGCAAGCGCTGCAATCCACCAAGGCAACGTGCAAGATTCAGCTGGGTGAAAAAATCACCGAAGGTTTGGGTGCAGGCGCACGGCCAAGTGTTGGCGCTGCCGCTGCCGAAGAAAGTATTGAACAAATCGTCGATCATCTGGTGGGCAGCCACATGTGTTTCATCACCGCTGGTATGGGTGGTGGTACTGGTACGGGTGGCGCGCCAATTGTGGCACAGGCCGCGCGCGAATTGGGTATCCTGACAGTGGGTGTTGTTACCAAGCCGTTCCAGTTTGAAGGCACACGCCGCATGCGTCAGGCCGAAGAAGGTGTTGAGGCGCTGCAAAAAGTTGTGGACACGCTGATCATCATTCCAAACCAGAACCTGTTCCGCATTGCCAACGAACAAACCACATTCACCGAAGCCTTCAGCCTTGCAGATGATGTTCTGTATCAAGGTGTTAAAGGTGTGACCGACCTGATGGTTCGCCCGGGTATCATCAATCTCGACTTTGCTGACATTCGCTCTGTGATGGACGAAATGGGCAAAGCCATGATGGGCACTGGCGAGGCCACTGGCGAAAATCGTGCCATTCAGGCCGCAGAAAAAGCCATCGCCAACCCGCTGCTGGACGAAATCTCGCTTAAAGGCGCACGGGGCGTTCTGATCAACGTAACTGGTGGCAACGATCTGACATTGTTCGAACTGGACGAAGCCGCCAACCGCATCCGCGAAGAGGTTGATCCGGAAGCCAACATCATCGTGGGCTCCACTATGGACCCAAGCATGGAAGACGTGATGCGTGTTTCCGTTGTTGCAACGGGTATTGATGCTGCAATCGGGGCAGGGGATATCCCTGTACCACGCCGTTCTTTGAAAGAGCCTTTGCCGCAAAATACCGGTGAAACACGGGTTGCGGCACCAGCACCAACAGCGGCACCCGCTGTTGTGCAAGAAGTCGTCGAAGCCCCCGTTCAGGTGCAACCCGCACCAATGGCGGCGCCTGAACCGGTTCATCAGCCAGCCCCTGTTGCTGCGGAAGCCGCACCAGAGCCAAGCCTGTTTGAGCAAACATCATTTGAACAGCACGACGAAGTTATCGAAGAGCCGGTAACCGAAGACGGCCTGCCTGTTCCAGCCTATCAGCCACAACCAGCTTATGTTGAATCTGTTGAGGCAACAGACAGCTTCTTTGATCAACGCTCCGGTTATGTGGCCCCGCAAGCGGCAACGCTTGGTCGTCCAAGTCAGGAAACCATGCAGCGTTTGGAAACGGCCGTTGCAAAAGCACCGCGCGCCCAACAGGCAGCTGAAGAAACTCCAAAGTTCTTTAGCGGTGAAGCACGGGCCGAAAAACCAAAGGGGTTTCGCCTGAACAGCCTGATCTCGCGGATGACAGGCCACGGGGATGGGCAACATCCCGCACACCGTGAACAGCCACAGGTCAGCGCGGCGCAACCGCAATATGCCGAAGAAGAAGAACATGTGGATCCAGAGCAGGAACGCATTGAAATCCCTGCATTTTTGCGGCGCCAAGCCAATTAATCCTTAAACGGATCACAGATTTAGAAAAAGGCACGTTTCAGACGTGCCTTTTTTGTTTCATCCCTGTCACATAGCGTCACAAAGCGTGAATTGAGCTTCTGCACGGCATTGCCTACATATTCTGTTAAGCAAAGCCACAGGTGCATTATGCAAAGAACACTGAAACATCCTATCGAGATCGTGGGCAAAGGCCTTCATTCTGGTAAACGTGCCATCGTACGCGTGTCTCCGGCTGCGGCTGAATTCGGGATTTGGGTCCGGCGCGTGGATGTGACGGATCGGGATAACCTGATTCCGGCGCTCTATGATCATGTGAACGATACACGGCTGTGCACACGGCTGGCCAACAGTGCAGGGGTCGAGGTTTCGACCGTTGAACACCTGATGGCCGCCTTGGCAGGCACAGGCATCCACAATGCAATGATTGAAATCGACGGTCCTGAAATCCCGATCATGGACGGCAGTTCTGCTCCGTTTGTGGCCGCGATCCTAAAGGTTGGTCTGTTGGAACAGGACGCGCCTTTGCGGGCGATCCGCATCCTGAAAGAAGTCAGCATTAATGTAGATGGATTTTCGGCCAGCCTATCCCCAGCGGATAAGATCGAAATCGAATTTGCCATAGATTTTGACGAAGCAGCCATTGGTAAACAGTCAAAAACGTTGCAAATGTCCAATGGTGCCTTTGTGCGTGAACTGAGCAATTGTCGCACATTCTGTCGTCGCCGTGACGTGGATATGATGCAATCCGCAGGGCTTGCACTGGGTGGCGGTCTGGAAAATGCCATCGTTGTGGATGGCGATCTGGTGCTTAATCCCGAAGGGTTCCGCCGCGAAGACGAATGTGTACGCCACAAAATGCTGGACGCTTTGGGTGATCTGGCACTGGCTGGTAGCCCGATCATCGGTCGTTACCTTGGCGATAAGGCCGGACACCGAGCTACCAACCTGTTACTGCGCGAATTGTTCGCCCGTCCGGATGCTTGGGAAATGATCGAGTGTAGCGAAGCACAGTGGCAAGATCTTCCAGGGGCACATATTAAACCCTCGGATTTCGTGCAAGCCTGACCTGTGACATGCAAATCACAAAACTTGCGCCAAAACGGTGCGAAAGCGTTTTTACTCGGGTGATTTTGTGCTAGTGAACCTGCAACATGCAGCCTATTGTTTGGCGAGCGAGACAGGGTAATGCGGGTATGATGCAGTTTGGCAAGAAGGCGGTTTTGGGGGCTTTGACAGCGTCTGTTGTTCTGACGGCGGGCTGTGCGCGTCGCGAACAAGAAGTGTCGCTGGAAAATCAGCCACCCGAAATGATCTATCAACAAGCCGAGGCCAAATTGGCCGAGCGGCGCGGTGCAGAAGATGCCGCACAGTTGTTCACGGAAGTAGAGCGGCTTTACCCCTATTCCGAATGGGCAAAACGCTCGATCATCATGTCGGCGTATTCCTATCACCAAGCCAAACTATACGAAGAAAGCCGCGGTGCAGCTCAGCGATATCTGGATTTCTATCCAACAGACGAAGATGCCGCCTATGCGCAATATCTGATTGCGCTTAGTTTTTATGACCAAATCGACAATGTCAGCCGCGATCAGGGCATCACGTTCCAAGCCTTGCAGGCGCTGCGCACCACTGTTGAACGCTATCCAGACAGCGAATACGCCTCTTCGGCACTGTTGAAATTCGATCTTGCCTTGGATCATTTGGCGGGTAAAGAAATGGATATCGGCCGGTTCTACATGAAAAAAGGCCATTTCGGCGCGGCGATCAATCGCTTTCGTGTGGTGGTCGAAGACTTCCAAACCACCACCCACACCCCCGAGGCCCTGCACCGTTTGGTTGAGGCGTATTTGTCACTGGGTCTGGACGCAGATGCACAGACCGCAGGCGCGATTCTGGGGCATAACTTTCAGGGAACGAACTGGTATAAAGACAGCCATGTTCTGCTGACAGGGCGGGGGATTTCGACGGATGCAGCCAGCGAAGACAGTCAGGGCTGGCTAAAGAAAATCTGGCGGCAGGTTGCACGGGGCGAATGGCTCTGAGCTATGGTTTCTGGCACTAATAAAGGCGCTCTAACGGGTTCACCGGGTCGTATGACCCTTTGCGGTTGCGGAATATAACCTGCCATGCTGCGTGGCCTTCACATTCGAAACATGTTGCTGATCGACCGACTGGACCTTGATTTCCAGCCGGGTCTGAACGTGCTGACCGGCGAAACCGGCGCGGGTAAATCCATTCTGCTGGACAGTCTGGGGTTTGTGCTTGGGTGGCGCGGCCGTGCCGATCTTGTGCGCAGTGGGGCCGATCAGGGCGAGGTGACGGCCGTTTTTGACATCCCTGACGGGCATCCGGTCAAAGCTGTTCTTGCTGAACAGGATCTGGCGCTTGAAGACGGTGAATTGATCCTGCGCCGGACCAATACACCGAGCGGGCGCAAGACGGCTTTTGTGAATGACCGCCGTGTTTCAGGCGAAGCATTGCGCAGCCTTTCGGACAAGCTGGTGGAATTACATGGCCAGCACGATGATCGCGGCTTGTTGAACACGCGGGGGCATCGGGCGCTGCTGGATGCCTTTGCAGGCGTGAACTTAGGTCCGATTCAGACCGCTTGGGCGCAATTGCGAACGGCGCAAACTGCGCTGGATAAGGCGAGGGCAGACCTGAAACTTGCGCAGGCAGACGAAGAATACTTGCGCCATGCCGTTAACGAACTGGACACGCTTGCACCGCAATCGGGCGAAGAGGCGACCCTTGATACCCAGCGTCGGATGATGCAGGGCGCCGAACGTATTCGCGGCGATATTGCCAAGGCAGCCAATGCTTTAGGTGGGGATGCCGCAGAGGGTGCCATGACCGACGCGCTGCGCTGGCTGGAAGGCGCAGCAGATCACGCCGAAGGTCAGCTGGAACCTGTCGTAGCTGCCGTGTCGCGGGCTTTGTCCGAGCTGGCGGACGCCCAGCGGGGGGTTGAAGATTGCCTAAATGCGCTTGATTTTAACCCGTTAGAGCTGGAAAATACCGAAGAGCGGCTTTTTGCAATCCGTGCCTTGGCCCGCAAACATTCGGTCGTGCCGGATGCTTTAGCTGGCTTTGCCGATGATTTGCGCGAACGCTTGTCGGCCATTGATGGCGGTGCAGATCAGATCGGCAGTTTGGAAGGCGTAGTTCAATCTGCCAAAGCCCAGTATGATAGTCTCGCCGAAAAGCTAAGCGAGCAAAGACGCAAATTTGCGGCGCGGCTGGATAAGGCGATGCTGGCGGAATTGACCCCATTGAAAATGGAACGTGCTGTTTTCACAACAGAAATCACAACCGCTGAAGCAGGCCGTGAAGGGCGCGATCAGGTGGCCTTTACAGTTGCTACCAATCCGGGCGCGCCCTCGGGTCCGATTGACAAGATCGCATCTGGTGGGGAATTGTCGCGGTTTTTGCTGGCGCTGAAGGTCTGTTTGACCAAACGCAGTGAAGGCGTGACGCTGATTTTTGACGAGATTGACCGTGGTGTAGGCGGCGCAACCGCGGATGCTGTGGGGCGGCGTTTGGCTGCTTTGGCCAATAGCGCGCAAATTCTGGTTGTGACCCATTCGCCGCAAGTAGCTGCACAAGGGGCGCACCAATGGCAGGTGTCAAAATCCGTGGCCAAGGGCGAAACCCGTAGCACAGTGGCCAAATTGGATGTGGATGAGCGAACCCGTGAAATCGCACGTATGTTGGCGGGTGATGTGATCACCCCCGAGGCCGAAGCCGCCGCACGCACCTTGTTAACGCGCCGCTCTTAAGCGGTTTCACACGACTAAAAGGCCGATTTTTTAGCGCAACTGTGATGTTAGCGGTTTGACCGTTCGTCAGAATACCATTTTCGCACGCGGTCACGGACCGATTGATCCCCTGACATACGGGCGTCATTTATGGCCAGTCTTGCCTCTGCCAGATCAATGGATCGCAAACGGTCTTTGACCGGGCCAATAGAGGCAGGGCGCATGGATAAGGTGCGCAGGCCAATGGCGGCAAAACACATGGCTTCCAGCGGGCGACCTGCGTCTTCGCCGCAGAAGCTGACCGGGGTATCGAATTCAAAACAACGTTTGCAGATCAATTCCAGAAAGGTCAGAAAACTGACATTCAGTGTGTCATAGCGACGGCGAACTTTTTCGTTTTCGCGGTCTGCTGCAAAGAAAAACTGCTTTAAATCATTGCCGCCGATGGAAATAAAGTCCGCCATTTCAAAGAACTGGTTCGGCGCAAAGGCCAGGCTGGGGGTCTCCAGCATAGCCCCGACCTTAATGTCGCTTGGAATGATGTGACCAAGGCGAAGTTCGTTTTCTATGGTTTTATCAAGGATTACTCTGGCGGCTTTGAACTCGTCAAATTGGGCCACAAACGGGAACATGATGTTGACCGGCCGCCCTTTGGCTGCGCGCAAAATCGCCTCTAGCTGCATGCGCATGATGCCGGGTTTATCCAGTGAAATGCGAATGGCCCGCCAACCGAGCGCGGGGTTCGGTTCATCTTCTGGCTTCATAAAGGGCACGACTTTATCCGACCCGATGTCCAAAGTGCGGAAGGTCACAGGCTTGCCTTGCGCCGCGTCAAACACCCGCCCGTATTGATGGGCAAGATCGGTCCGCTTGGGCATTTCGCTGCGCACTAGAAACTGCAATTCGGTGCGGAACAGGCCAACACCTTCGGCGCCGGAACTTTCCAGGCTTGGCAGATCAGCCAGAAGGCCAGCGTTCATCAGCAGGTTGATTTTAACCCCGTCGATGGTTTCGGCTGGCTTGTCGCGAATGGCTGAAAACCGCTCTTGGGCTTGATTGGCCATGGCGATTTTATCGTTGAATGCAGAGGCCACGTTGTCGTCAGGCCGTAGATGGGCAATGCCTTGATCGCCATCCACCAAAATCTGGTCGCCATTCAGGGCTTCGCGGGTCACATTTTCAGCGTGGATCACCATAGGGATCGCCCAAGCCCGCGCAATAATTGCAGCATGCGAACCAACAGAGCCTTGTTCAAGCACAATACCACGAAGATTCTTGCCATATTCCAACAATTCGGCAGGTCCGATGTTGCGGGCTACCAGCACGGGGCGATCCGGCAATTCATCCCCGACAGAGCGCCCCTGACCCGTCAGAATGCGCAGTAAGCGGTTGGACAGATCGTCCAGATCATGCAGCCGTTCGCGTAGATATGGATCGGGCACACGAGCCATGCGGGCGCGGGTTGCGGATTGCTCTTTTTCTACCGCAACTTCGGCTGCCAGACCGCGGTCAATGCTGGCTTCAAGTCGGGCGCGCCAGCCTTTGGAATTGGCGAACATCCGGTAGGTTTCCATCACCTCTAGCTGTTCGATGTTATTGTCGTTCTGCGTGGCGTTCAGCAGATCGTTGACCGAAATGCGAAGGCTGTCCATTGCGTCGTTCAGCCGTTGTTTTTCCGCCTCGGGGTCGTCTGCGACAGGGTTTGTGATGACGATTTTGGGATCGTGCAGCACAACTGTACCTCGGGCCGCGCCTTCTTGGGCTGAACCGCCGGCAAACATGATCGGGCGCTGGTGGGGGGCGGTCATCGCCTCTCCGTCGCCGACAAATGCGCCGAGCTCTTTCATTTCAGCCAGCACCATTGCAACCACTTCAAGGGCGTAGACTTCGTCTTCGGTGTAAAGGCGCTGTTCGCGGCTTTGAATCACTAGAACGCCCAGAACTTCGCCCAGACGTTGTACCGGAACCCCCAGAAACGAGCTGTACAGTTCTTCGCCGGTTTCGGGCATGTAACGAAAGCCCCGTTCCACGGTCGCATTTTCAGCGTTGATCGGATGGGCTTCTTTGGCGACACGGCCCACCAGACCCTCGCCGTAGCGCAGACGGGTGACGTGAACGGATTCCTGTTTCAACCCTTCGGTCGCACAAAGTTCCAGCGTCTGGCGATCCCGCCGCAGATAGACAGAGCATACTTCAGTGCCAACACCCTGCGCGACAAGTTGGGTGATGTGGTCCAGCCGTTGCTGCCCGTCGCCGTCTTCGGCCAAGGTATCGCGCAGTCTGGTTAGCAGTTGTCTGCTGTCAAGCCGTGTATCTGCCACTGATTTTGCCTATTCCACTGCGAGTTCAAACTCATCATGCAGTGCGCGGACAGCGAGTTCCATATATTTCCGGTCTACAAGGACAGAAATTTTGATTTCCGACGTGGTGATCACGCGAATGTTAACGCCCTCATCCGCCAAAATCTTAAACATCTTCTTGGCGACCCCAGCCTGCGAGCGCATGCCGTTTCCCACAATCGAGATTTTTGCCACGTCTTTATCGGTGATCAGATCGCGGTAATCCAGTTCGCCCGCATCTGCTGCGGCTTGCATTGCGGCCTGTGCCAAAGCCACGTGATCCGTGGGGCAGGAAAACGTCATATCCGTGCGGCCATCTTCGGAAATGTTCTGAACGATCATATCCACATTGACCCCTGCATCGGCGAGTGGGCCAAAGATAGCGGCGGCCACACCGGGGCGGTCGGCCACAGAAACGAGTGTCATCTTGGCTTCGTCCCGAGAGTAAGCGACGCCTTTAACAACGCGAATATTTTCCATGATTTCTTCCTCTGAACAAACAAGTGTGCCGACCTCGGCAGAGATATCGTCTTCAAAACTGGATAGAACCCGTAAGCGCACACGGTAGGAGCGGGCCAGTTCTACAGAACGGGTTTGCAGGACTTTTGCGCCAAGCGAGGCCAGTTCCAGCATTTCTTCGTATGAAATTTTATGCAGTTTACGGGCGTTTGATACGATCCGCGGGTCGGTTGTATAGATCCCGTCCACATCTGTGTAAATGTCGCAGCGTTCGGCCTCTAGGGCGGCGGCAAAGGCCACGGCTGTGGTATCAGACCCGCCGCGCCCCAATGTGGCGATGCGGCCGTCTTCCATAACGCCTTGAAATCCCGCAACAACTGCGACTTTGCAGCCAGCGGCAAAAGAGGCATCCAGATTTTCCGACGGGATCGCATCAATCCGTGCGCTTTCGTGTTTACCTGTGCATTTCAGCGGAATCTGCCAGCCTTGCCAACTGCGGGCGGCAATGCCCATTTCCTGCAACCGCAACGCCATCAAGCCAGAGGTGATGTTTTCCCCCGCCGACACTACGGCATCATATTCAGCGCGATCATACAGCCCGTTTTCAGGGGCGCTGTCACGGACCCAGCCGACCAACTCGTTGGTTTTTCCTGACATGGCAGAAACAATGACGACGACTTCATAGCCGTTTTCAACTTCTTGGCGGACTTTATCTGCGGCGTTTGCGATACGGGCCAGATCGGCCACGGATGTTCCGCCAAATTTCATTACCAAACGGGGCATATCGGGATGGTTCCACGGCTATTAACAATTCGCGCGTCTTTTACGCGGGTTGGCCGTCAAGGGAAAGAGGAAAGGCGTTTGGTCTAGTTGGTACGCCGATTTCCCCACGGCAGCGGGGTCACGGGGATACCTTCGTCAATCAGGGCCTTTGCCTCATCCGGTTTGGCGCGCCCGTAGATAGAGCGTTCCGGGGTTTCACCCTCGTGCATTTTGCGCGCTTCGGTGGCGAAATCATCCCCGACGTTTTCAGAGTGTTTTTCCACCATGCGCCGCATTTCAACCAATGCTTGCTCTGCGGCAGAGGCCGGCGCTGTCAGTGGACCCGCAGGTTTAGGCGATGTGGGGGCAGGGGTGTGATCGGTGTGAGCAGCGGTGCGGTCCGTTGTGCGTCCCGTGCGCACACGGGGGGCCATAATTGCCTTTTCCACACCCAAAGCGCCGCAGACAGCGCATGTCACCATGCCAGCGGCCAAGAGCTTGTCAAACGCTTCGGCAGATTGGAACCAACTGTCAAACGTATGATTGTGTTCACATTTTAGCGTATAGTTAATCATTGGATCGTATTTTGCTTGTTCGTACGTGCAGGAAAAATGCAGCTACGGTGTCAACAATGCCCATGATGCACAGGAACTGTCAATCTTCGGTTAACAAGTTATGAAGTCTTGGCGGCAGCAGTTTTAAGGGAAGATTCCCGGAAGTCCTGCCGATGTGTCCTGCCCCCGATAACGCTGTCAGGCGGGGGCAGGGTATTCTTGGGATTGTATGTCTTAGCGTGCGCGACGGTCGCGGCGGGCAGACATCGGTTGGAAGGCAACGGCGTTATGCGCCTCGCAATAGGGTTTGCCCTGTTGCACGCCCAGCCCGCAGAACCAGAAGTCATCAGTTGCCGGATCACCGATTGGCCACTTGCAGGTCTTTTCGGTCAATTCCATCAGAACCAGCTTTTTGGCCTTCTTTTCAACTTCGGCAACGGTGGCCAAAGCCTCGGCGCTGATTTCCGAATTTGATGGCTGTGGTGGAAGAGGTTGGCCAGCCGTGATGATTGGTTTGCGCATAGGCAGATTGGCGGGCCGTTCCGCAGGTTTTGGCGCCGCTGTTGCGGTTTCTGCTGCGGGCTTTGGCACGACTTTTGGCTTTACCGCCTCTTTAGGAGCAGGTTTTTCCTTGGCTGTTTTCGCCGGAGCTGCACGGTTGGACAGGCCCAGGCGATGGACTTTACCAATTACAGCATTGCGGGTTACACCGCCCAATTCCTTGGCGATCTGGCTAGCACTTTTGCCTTCACCCCACATGGTTTTCAGCATTTCGACGCGGTCGTCTGTCCAGGACATCGTGGTACTCCAGAGTATGTTTCGGGGGCACGCCCCCCGCGCAAGCCAAGGCCAGCACTGTTTTCATGATCAGACGCTATTCTAACTTGTCACAGGTCGGTGACAAGCCGAAAGGCAGGTGCTGGGTGTTTTATGGCCGATCTAGACCAATTTCACTGCTAAACTGTGTCGATCGGGGCGAAAGTACAGGGCATTCTAACCTTTGACCTTTAATTCGCGCCACGCCAGTAGGGCCGCCCCTCCCAGAATGACCAAAGCGCCGAGCACGGAAACCCCGTCGGGGTGGGTGGAAAACACCCAGAAATCGTAAAAAGTGGCAAAGACCAGTGTGGCATAGGAAAAGGGTAATACATAAGATGCCTCGGCATTGCGCATGGCTTGGATGAACAGGGCTTGGCCGCAGACCATGATTAACCCGATGGCCGCCAGCCCGCCCCACTGCACCAAGGACGGTGTGGTCCAGACAAAACAGGCCGCGACAGCCGCCAGCGTTGCGCCGATTGCGTTGTTGAACAACAGAATTTGCATGGGCGGTTCACGCCCCGACAAAAGTTTGATCAGCGTGACCTCTAGCCCGAAAACACAGGCGGCGCCCAAGGCAAATAGGGCGGCAGGTTCAAAGCTGCCCGTGCCCGGTCGCAGCAGGATCACCGCGCCTATCAACGCAATCACGGCAGCGGACCAACGCCATTTGCCGACTTTTTCACCCAGAATGGGGATGGCCAGCAGCATACCGAACACAGGGTTCAAAAAGCTGATGGCTGTGGCATCGGAAATGGGAATGCGGGCCACGGCAGTGAACATCAATGTCACACCGATCCAGCCGGTCAGGGACCGTCCAACATGCAAGGCAATATGTGGATTTGAAATCTTGGGGCGGGTGATGGCGGAAAATATCAGTAGCGCGGCAAAGGCAAACACAAACCGCCCCGCCGAAACCTGAAACGGGTGCAGCGGGTTTTCTGTGGTGCCAAGGTATTTGGCGATGATTGTGGTGGCCGCATAAAGCGAACTGGCCAGCAAAATCATCACCGCCGCGCGTTTGGGATTGTGAACAGTGGGGGACATGAAACGTGCCTAAAAACGGGTCACAACAGGGCCTAACCTTGTATGGCAGAGGCCGCAAGGGCTGGCGGTCGTTGACAGTTCTTTTACAGCGCGAAATAGTGTTTGTAATGATTTCAAACCAGTGCAGAGGGCTGAAATGGCAGGCATCGGACATAACAACGGGCCGCGTTTGCGTCAGGGGCGCGGCTGGCACGCGCATTGCTGGAAACAGGCGCGTAAGGATTTGCTGGGCAAGACCCTGCCTATAGAGGTGGTACGCACGCGGGTGCGGCGGGCCAAAGAACTGGGTCTGGCCTATCCGCAATATGCATCGATCTTGCTGGGCAGCGGGCGGGATATTGTGGGTTTTTTGTTCACCGTAGACGGGCTGCACCTGCGCCTGCAAAAGCAGCTTTCCATGCCGGAGCCTGTGCAGGAAAAGTTGCAAGGCTTGAAGGGCGCGGATTTGTTTGCCTTTGCACCATCCGGAGAGTCTCCGGATATGTTTCGTGCTGAATTGACGGAACAGACCGGGCTGACCTTTAAAAGCAGTGCGCCAGAACCTGAGCGGGTGTTAAACTGGCCCGAAGCCCGCAGAGCCGTTCGTGCTGTGTTGGACCCGATCAAAGTGCCCAGCGGGGCAGTGGTTCTGATCGGCACCCGTGAGGTTGAACGGGACTTGGCGATGGCGGGCAAGCTGGCGCGGTTTATTCCGTCCGATAGTTATTTTGAACAGGGCAGCCATTTTGAACAGAGCGGGGCAAACACAGGCTGGACATAACGGCAAAGCTGCCCTAAACGCAGTGCCATGTTCAAAACAAACAAAATCCTTTCGTCGCGACGCCGACGCTGATTTTCAGGCCCCGTTCAGGGCCAGCTTTCGTTTGTTTGAACCAACCCCCTATCCACAATTGACTCGACGCTTTCAATCCTGCACGGATTGGCTTCGTTTTTTAACAAAAGGAATATCCTGATGATCCCTGCAATTCTGCCCACTTATGCGCGCGCGCCCTTGACGTTCGTCAAAGGCGAAGGAAGCTGGCTGGTGGACGAACAGGGCCGACGCTATTTGGATATGGGCGCTGGCATCGCGGTGAATGCGCTAGGGCATGCCCATCCCAAACTGGTCGAGGTATTGCAGCATCAGGCGACGCAATTGTGGCACACATCGAACCTGTACCAGATCCCCAACCAGCAGGCGCTGGCGGATAAACTGGTGGATGCGACCTTTGCGGATACGGTATTTTTTACCAATTCCGGCACGGAAAGCATGGAATGTGCGGTGAAGATGGCGCGCAAGTATTTCAGCCATAAGGGCCAGCCTGAACGGCATAAAATCATCGCTTTTAACGACAGTTTTCACGGGCGCTCTCTGGGGATGATCTCGGCTGCTGGTGCGGAAAAACTAACCAAAGGCTTTGGTCCGATGTTGCCCGGGTTTGTGCATGTCAACGTTAAGGATGACGCGGCACTGTCGGCGGCTATTGACGACGAAACCGCCGCGATCCTGATCGAGCCTGTACAGGGCGAAGGTGGCATTGTGCCGGTTTCTGACGAAAAGATGAAAGCCATGCGTGCGCTGTGTGATGAACACGGGTTGCTGCTGATTTTTGATGAAATTCAATGTGGTATGGGGCGTACGGGCAAGCTGTTCGCCCATGAATGGTCTGGCGTGACGCCTGATATTATGGCCGTGGCCAAGGGCATCGGCGGGGGCTTTCCGCTGGGCGCTTGTCTGGCAACAGAAGACGCTGCCAGTGGCATGGTTGCAGGCACCCACGGGTCCACCTATGGCGGAAACCCGATGGCCTGCGCCGTCGGCGGTGCCGTAATGGACATCATTGCGCAGCCTGAGTTTTTGGCCGAAGTGGCGGGCAAATCCGGCCTGTTGCGCCAGAAACTCGAAGGTCTGGTCGCCAGTCATCCCGATGTGTTTGAAGAGGTCCGTGGCCTTGGCCTGATGATCGGTATCAAATGCAAAGTCACCAACACCGATGTGGTGCGTGCGGGCTATGACGCGGGCATTCTAACGGTGCCGGGCGGGGATAATGTTATCCGCGTTCTGCCCCCCTTAAATATTTCGGACGCGGACATCGGACAGGCGGTTGATCTGCTGGACCAAGCGGCAACAGCAATCGAGGCAGCACAATGACCCATTTCCTAGACATTCACAAAACCAGTGCCAATGACTTGCGCAGCATTCTGGATCAAGCCAAAGCGATGAAACAGGCCCGTCTGGGCAAACCCAAGGGCACGCCTGATGCCGACCTGCCGCTGGACGGTAAAATGGTCGCGTTGATCTTTGAAAAGCCTTCAACGCGGACCCGTGTTTCCTTTGATGTGGGGGTGCGTCAGATGGGCGGGCAGACGCTTGTTCTGTCAGGGACGGAAATGCAGTTGGGCCACGGTGAAACCATCGGGGACACCGCAAAAGTCATGTCGCGCTATGTGGATATGATCATGATCCGCACCTTTGACGAAAGCATCCTGCTGGAACTGGCCGAACATGCGGATGTGCCGGTGATCAACGGGCTGACCGACCGCACCCATCCCTGCCAGATCATGGCCGATGTGATGACCTATGAAGAGCATCGCGGCCCGATCAAAGGCAAAAAAGTGGTCTGGATGGGCGATGGCAACAATGTTTGTGCCTCGTTCCTGCATGCGGCTGGGCAGTTCGGCTTTGATTTCACCTTTGCAGGACCGGAACGGTTGGACCCTGAAGCAGAATTCATCGGGCTGGCCCGTGAACAGGGTGTCACGGTTAATGTCGAACGGGACGCGGCCAAAGCGGTTGAAGGGGCGGATTTGATTGTGGCGGATACGTGGTTGTCCATGCATGACGACCAGTCTTCGCGCCAGCGCCGCCATAACTTGCTGCGCCCCTATCAGGTAAACGAGGCGCTGATGGCGCAGGCCAAGACTGATGCATTGTTCATGCACTGTCTGCCTGCCCACCGCGACGAAGAAGTCACCAGTGTTGTGATGGACGGCCCGCAATCGGTAATCTTTGACGAGGCGGAAAACCGTCTGCATGCCCAAAAGGCCGTTATGCGGCACTGTTTGGGTGTTTAATCTGGGTGTCTAAGGTTTTCCAGCGCTCCGCGCGGGGATATTTTTAGAAAAAAGAAGTTAAGGGGCGTTCAGGGCAAAAGTCTTGAGCGCCTCTGCCAGTTTTTGGGGCTGTTCCCAATGGATCGAGTGGGCAGCGTCCGGGATCGTCTTGATTGTCAGATCAGGTATCGCGGCGAGGGCTTTTCTGGCATCGGTTTCGGGAAATAGCAGGTCATTTGCGCCTAGGATCGCTTGGGCGCGACAGGGCAGGGGATTGCAGTGATCTGCTGCGTCAAATCCCGTCAGGGCCTTGATTTGCAGCTGCATGGCGTCAACGCTTTGCGCAAACGGGTAGGCTTGCGACGCGGTGATTGCCCCGTCTAACAGGCTGGGATCGGTGAAAAAGCTTGGCGACATGAACCAGGGGAACATATTGCGCAGCCAGAATCCCGTGGGGAGGTTGGTGTTTTGGCGTAGGCTAAGGGCCTGTTCAAACAGTAGAAAATTTCGTGGGCCGTTGGTGGCTGCGGATGTCATCAGACTGATCGAGGCAAGCCGGTCCGCTGCATGTTCGGCCAGCATCAGTGAAAGGTATCCACCCATGGAATGCCCTGCCACATGCACATCCTTCAGGTCTAGGTGATCGAGTAGGGCCGCGATGTCTTTGACGCAATCTGTTAGGGTGAAGGGGCCGCAATTTTGCATCCGTCCTGTGGCGCGATTGTCCACGCGGATCAGGGTGAAATGAGGGGAGAGCAGCGGGATGACGGGCAGCCAACTGGCGCTGTCGGACAACATGCCGGGGATTAGCAGCAGGGGTGGGCCTTCGCCCGAGATTTCGTAATAAAGATCAACGTCTGGGCGCGGCAGAGTGGGCATCAGGTTTCCTTTGACCAGCAGGGCAACAGGTCGCCCGCAGCGGGGGTTGCGTGGTAGATCGCGCGGGCGATGGCGCGGGACAGGCAGTGGGCGGCGGCATTGCCAAGGCTCATCAGATCGGCGGGCGGTTCGGCTGTACGTTTGCTGGTGGACAGCGCGAAAATCAGGTCGCCGTCATGGGGGGTGTGGCTGGGCATGATCGCGCGGGCCATGCCGTCATGGGCCGCTGTTGCCAGCCGTTTACACTCGGCCTTGGTCAAAGGGGCATCGGTGGCGACGATTGCAATGGTGGTATTGGTCGGGGCCGCGTGTGGGACCGGGCCAAAGCGCGACATGGCCGCGACTTTAAGGCTGGGTTCAGGGCTGGTGATGCCCGATTGCGGGCTCGGGCCAAGCCCGCCGAATTCGCCGTCGATTTCAAAAGGTGCGGCCCAAAAATGGCGGCTGTTGGGTTGGGTGACAGCGCCAATCGGGTTGGCGGCAACCAGCGCCCCGACGGTATACCCGCTGTCGAGCACGAATGACGCTGATCCCAGCCCGCCTTTGTGCATGGCCGACAGCGCGCCAGTGCCAGCCCCCGCTGTGCCGATGTCAAATTTTCGAGATGCGCTATCATAGGCTTGCAGGCCAAGATCGTAATAAGGGTTGCGATCCCAATCCTTGGCACCGTTGTTCAACAGATCAAAGATGATTGCGGCAGGAACGATGGGGATCACCGCAGGGCCGATGGTAAACCCGCGCTTGTTCTGGCGTAGGCGTTCTTGCACGCCGGTGGCTGCATCTAGCCCGTAAGCAGAGCCGCCCGCCAGCACCAGCGCGTCGATCTGATCAACCATTTTGTCGGGCTCCAACAGGTCGGTTTCCCGCGTTCCGGGCGCACCGCCCATCACCGCGACAGAGGCCACAAAGGGGGCATCCCCCAACAGAACGGTTGCGCCCGATTTTAGGGTGTCATCCTGTGCGTTCCCGACCCGCAGGCCCGGAACGTCAGTGATCAGATTACGCGGTCCCACCTGCATCAGATACAACGCCCGCCGTCTACTTCCATGGCGACCCCTGTGATCATTGACGCTTCGTCAGAACACAGAAAACTGGCGGCATTGCCCATATCCTCGGGGGTGGAAAAGCGGCCGATCGGGATGGTAGACAGGAATTTGGCGCGCATTTCGGGGGTGTCTTCCCCCATGAAAGATTTCAGCAGCGGGGTTTCACCCGCCACAGGGTTCAGCGCGTTGACGCGGATGCCAAAGGGGGCCAGTTCCACGGCCATTGCTTTGGTGGCGGTGATTACCCAACCCTTTGACGCATTGTACCAGTTCAGGTTTGGGCGCGGGCTGACCCCGGCGGTGGACGCCACGTTCAAAATTGCGCCTGCACCATTGGCTTTCATATGGGGAACAAAGGCTTTGGCTGCCAGATAGATGGATTTTATATTCACGTTATAAACGCGGTCAAAATCATCTTCGGTCACGGTTTCCATCGGCATGGGCAGATGGGTGACACCTGCGTTATTCACCAGAATATCCAGCTTGCCGTAGGTGGTGATCGCCAGTTCCGCCATAGCGTTGATAGATGCAGCGGACCCCACATCCACCTGACAGGCAATCGCGTTTTCGCCAAGGGATTTGGCCGCGGCTTCGGCCCCTGTGCCATTGATGTCAGCGACCAGAACACGCGCGCCCTCGGCGATGAATTTGGCGGCGATGCCAGTGCCAAAGCCGGATGCAGCACCTGTTACGATTGCGGTTTTACCGTTTAGTTTCATAATTATACCTCCCCAAAGTGAAATGGTATTGCCTGTTTGACCGCCAATGTGGCTGCATCTGTTGCGTTAGCCTGACAGCGGGTTAATCCCCGCCGCCTTTGGCCAAAGCTGCCTGAAATGCGGGGCGGGCGTTCATCCAGTCCACAAAGGCGGCAAGTTTGGGGAAATCCGCGCCGCGCCCCATGCGTAATGCGACGGTGGCCGGAAAACTAAGCATGATATCGGCTGCCGACAGATCATCCAGAACGTAATGTCCCGAGGGGCGTAGCATCTGGTCCATATAGGCGAAATGGCTGGTCAATTCGCCTTGAATCCGTGGTTGCAGGGGCGCTGCGGCTTCACCAAGTTTGCCTGTGTAGAGGTTTAGCAGGATGGGCGTCATCACCGAGCCTTCGGCGAAATGCATCAGCTCCATATGGGTGGTGTAGGCATCTGCGTTGCGATCCGGAACCAGATGCGGGCCATGAGCGGCGCAGAGCGCCTCGACGATGGCGGCGGATTCACCGATCAGGCGGCCATCCATTTCGATCATCGGGCTTTTGCCCAGCGGGTGCAGGGCCAGCAATTCGGGCGGTGCGAGGTTGGTTTTTGCATCCCGTTCATAGCGGATCACTTCGTAATCCAGACCCAGTTCTTCAAGCAGCCAGAGAATGCGCAGACTGCGCGAGCGGTTTAGATGGTGGACTTTGATCATAACAGACTCCCTTTCGCACATGGTTCCGCCTGTGCCGGGGAAATTGCAAGCCCTGCTGTTGCGTCACATAGGCCCGCGCGACTGTTCTGCTGCGGGTCTGCCGTGAATTCGCGCCGTTTCAAATTTCATTTGACCTGTGAATAGGACTGATTACGGTGAATTCACCCAGAATTATCGGGGATGTTTTTTAAGTATTTTACCCTTGCCACACCGCATTAAACGTCTGGTTGTGGCCCGCGCAGGAGACACGAATGCCCCTTAGTAAAATCGGTGACGTATTTGCGATCGGCGGCGGCGGCCGCGCCAGAACTTTTGTTGTTGAGGATAAGATTATTTATCTGTGGCAAGAAGTTGAACAGACTGGATTCATCTATGGCGAGCGGATGTTTTTTTCTATCCTGGATAAAACCGGATCGGTGTTGCAGGAAAAAACTTCGCTTGGGGGGCATCTGACGTTTGAAGATTACCCCAACGGGTTCGGCCAGAACGTGTATCACGTGTCTGCAGACGGGCCGTTCGGCCTGTTGTTTCATGTGTCAGAGTTTGCAAATGGCGGGTTTGTCGGGGACACCGTCGTTCCTTATCAAGAGCATCGCCTGACCATTAAAATGAACGGTAAGGGCGCGTTGGGTGATCCGGTTGAGGTCGGCACGGGGTATATGAAATACGAAGTGTCTGACACTGCAAACCTGTCCAACGGCACAAGCGCGCTGTTGTATATGGATGTGTTAACCCGAACCACAAAGCTGGAAATTCTGGATGCAGCAGGGGTCCGGCTGTCCTTAACGGCAATGACGGGAACCTTTGATAACGTTGGAATATTCTCGCAAGGAGTTGACGGGCTAGAGGTGTTACAGGTCGGCAATAAGATTATGACGCTGTATCGCAATCCCGCCACGGATAAGGTATATGGGCAGTTGTTTAAACTGGATGGCACAGAAGCGGGCGGTGGGGAATTCATTGTCTCGCAGGGGGATCATGGCGACTCCAGTTTTGCAGCGGTTTGGCTGGACGGCGGGATCGACGCCGAAGTGCTGACAGACGGGCGGGTTGCGGTGGTTTGGAGTGACAGCACAGACGGCTCTGACAGTACAGAAGTCTGGCTGACCCTGTTGAATGCGGATGGCACAGTGGCAAAATCCCAATCCACGGCCAATGTGAACCACACGGCGGGTGAACAATACCACGCCCGTGTGCATGCGCTGGACAGCGGCGGGTTTGTTGTGACCTTTGATCAGAATTTCGCCCCTGCCACCGATCCCCGCGCCTATGCGCAACTGTTTGATTCGGATGGAAAACCTGTGGGTGATCTGCTGGAACTGGGCGCAGGTGTGGTTGGCAATGGCGGCGCAGGTTACGGCCATATTTTTGCCGATGGTACGGGATTTATGATTGACTGGTATGGCAACGTTCAGGAAATCAGCGCAAGTGGTGGCGGTAGCAGCGGTTCGGACCCTATTGAAGGCACCAAAGGCCGTGATGTTTTGGCGGGAACGAAAAAGGCGGATGTGATAGATGGCAAGGCTGGAAATGACACGCTGAAAGGGCTGGGTGGCGGCGATGATCTGATCGGTGGCGGTGGCAAAGACAAGCTGCTGGGCGGCGGCGGGGCTGATACTCTGCAAGGTGACGGCGGCAACGACAGGGTGTTGGGCGGTGGCGGCAACGACCATTTGTTTGGCGGCGCTGGCAGTGACCGGCTTGACGGGCAAAAAGGCAACGACGTGCTGACTGGCGGCGGTGGCGCGGATGTTTTCGTCTTTGGCAATAGGGGCGGCAAAGACACGATCACCGACTTTCAAAACAATAAGGACACCATTTTACTGGATGACGCCCTTTGGGGCGGCGGCCTGTCTGTGAATAAACTAATCAACACATTCGCCAAGGTTGTGGACGGCGACGCGGTGTTTGATTTCGGCAAGTTCGAGTTGACCCTAGAAGGCGTAGCGAACCTGAACCAGTTGCGCGACGACATTGAAATCGCTTGACTAAAACGGGGCTGCGCAAGCGACGCATTAACGCTGCGCGGCCCATCCTACATTTGAAATCCCGGCAAGACGGGCAAAACGGTTCAGCTCACTATCCAGTTTTCCGTGGCGGGCAGGGGTCCATTTGACACCCGTTTCAGGCCAGAACCCGGTGACCTGCATCCAGTCTTTGCTGCGGTCTGCCTTGACTTCAATCCGCCCGACAAAGCGGTCCCGTTCCAGCAACGGATAGACGTAATAGCCCCAGCGGCGTTTGGCGGCGGGGACGAACATTTCATTCACATATTCAAAGCCGAACAGCCGTTTCAGCCGATTGCGGTCACGGATGGCGGGATCAAACGGGTTTAAAATACGCAAACGGCTGCTGGGGTCGGGCGCATTGGCAAGGCGGGTTTCAATGTCAGACGTGCCAAGGGCCGCAAATGCTGCACCGTCTGCCAGTTCGATTTCCACAGGCACCAGATTGCGCTGTGTTTCCAGCCAAGTTTTAGCCTCTTTGGCATCCATCGCCTCCCAAAACCGCTGGATCTCTCCCTGCGTGGCAAAAGACAAACGGGTCATGGCGTTTTGGCAGAGCCAGTGGATTTGTCCCGCATCATCGCAGGTCGGCTCGCGCAGATGGTCGGGCACTACGCGGTGGGTAAGGTTGTAATATTTGGTGAAGTTCGCACGAAAACAGGTGGATAGCTCGCCCGCGTACCACATTTGATCCAGCGCCTTTTTATGGGGCGGTCGCGCCCACATTTCACGCGGGCCTTCGATTTTTGTGTCAAATGCGTGGGTGGACAGGGCGCCCTCAGCTTCGATCCGTTTCAGAATGTCCTGCTTTGCGGATTTCGCCAGTCCTGATTGATACCACGGCGCGCGGGCCACGCGGTCCCCCCAGCGGCGGAACTGGCGCGCCCACATGGGGTAGAATTCCATCGGGATCAGGGACGCATCATGGGTGAAATGTTCAAAAATCTGCCGGTGCTTCCCCAACAGCGGCCACAGCAGTTTTTCGCGATAATTCTGGTTGCGCGACCATAAAATATGGTGGTGCGCACGGGTAACATTGCGGATGGTGTCGATCTGCACAAAGCCCAGTTCATGGATCATCTGCATCACATTCAGCGGTCCCGTAGGGCTGGCTGACAAGCCGTTGGTGTGCAGCCACAGCGCACGGGCTTGTTTGTTCGTGATTTTAAGGGGCTTCATGGGCTGCTGTTATAGTTGTGCGTAAATCTTCGGGGATTTCAATGGCTTTGCGTGTTTTCAAATCCATCAAGACCAGCGTAAAGGCGCTTTCAAACACTTTGGTGTCACCGCGAAAGAAATGGTGGGTAACGCTGGCGGATTTGGTGCCAAGTTTGATCAGTTCCGATTTGACCTGCACAAAATCACCGGCTCGCAATTCCCGCTGAAACGTGGAATTTGCGTTCAGGACCACAAAGGCGATCTGGCGGCCTTTCAGCACATCGTCAGGCGTCAGACCCCAAAGCGCCTGAATGGAAAACCCCGCGTCCGAGCAGCCGTCCAGATAGCGTGCCACATTCATATGCCCCAGAAAATCGCAATCAGAGGGGCGGACGGTAAAACTGTGGGTGTCGATCATGTTCATTCCAGTCAAAGTGGTGTGTTCTGTGGTCGGCTTCAGCCGTGTAACGCCGCTACGGTTTTGAGTTTTGAAAACCCGTACAATGCCTCAAAGCCTTTTTCGCGACCATGGCCCGATTTGCCAACGCCGCCAAAGGGCAGTTCCACACCGCCCCCCGCGCCGTAGTTGTTCAAAAACACCTGACCCGCATCAATCGCTTTGGCCAAACGCATCTGACGCGCCCCGTTTTGCGACCAGACCGAGGCCACCAGCCCGTAATCCGTACCATTGGCAATGGCCACGGCTTGGTCTTCGGTGTCAAAAGGGATGACCACTTGGGCAGGGCCGAAAATCTCATTCTGGGCAAGCGTATGATCGGGGCTGACATCGGCAAACAGGGTCGGGGCCACGTAATGGCCCCCCGCAGGCGCGTCGCTGACGATTTGGCCCTGTGCGGCTATTGTCAGGTCACTGCCTTGGTCCAGAAAGCCGTTGACGATCTGTTTTTGGCGGGCCGAAATCAGCGGGCCGACGTTCAGGTCTGACAGGGCAGGCCCAACCTGTAACGCGCTGTATTTCGCCGCCATTTTTGTCAAAACCTGATCATAAACGCCACGCTGCACCAAAATACGCGAGGCCGCCGAACAGGTTTGCCCCGCGTTCTGAATCCCCGCATTTACCAAAAACGGCAGGGCGGCATCAATATCCGCATCATCAAACACCAGTTGCGGGGATTTCCCGCCCAGTTCCAACGTCACCGGAATCACATTCTGCGCCGCAGCGGTCTGGATCAGCACGCCCGTCCCAACCGATCCTGTGAAGGACATGTGATGCACGCCTTTATGGGCGGATAGGGCCGCACCTGCCTCGGCCCCAAGGCCTGGAACCACATTCAACACACCCGCAGGCAGGCCCGCTTGATGGGCCAGATCGGCAAAGGCAAGGGCGGTCAGGCAGGCTTCCTCGGCGGGTTTTAGAACACAGGTGTTGCCCATGGTCAGGGCCGCGCCAACGGATCGCCCGATAATCTGCATGGGGTAATTCCACGGCACAATATGCCCCGTCACCCCGTGGGGTTCACGCAGGGTATAGACCGTATAGCCATCCAGATAGGGCAGGGTTTCACCGTGCACTTTATCCGCAGCGCCTGCGTAAAATTCCATGTAGCGGGCCATGGCTACCACATCGGCACGGGCTTGGGTCAGGGGCTTGCCCACGTCGGTTGATTCCAACCGTGCCAGTTCTTCGACTTTTGTCAGGATCAACTGGCCGAGTTTGGTTAGGATGCGCCCCCGCTCAAAAGCTGGCATCCGCCCCCATTCGCCTTTGCGGGCTTTGTCTGCGGCGGCAACGGCGGCGTCTATATCGGCGGCTGTGCCCCGCGCAATTGTGCCGATTTCTTCCCCTGTGGACGGGTCGGTCAGGGCCAGTTGATCGCCACCAAGGGGCGCTACCCAAGCGCCATTGATGAAACATTTTGTCGGGTCAAACCAGAGATCGGGGAGCAAGGGCATTAGAAATTCCTGAGATCAGCAGGCAGCTGTGGCGCTGCAGCAATGAGGGTTTTTGTATAGGGATCGGCGGGGCTGTCAAACACGCTTTGGGTGTCGCCTTGTTCGACGATCTTGCCGTGTTGCATCACTAAAACGCGGTCGGTGATGGATCGCACAACCGACAGATCATGCGAGATAAACAGGTAGGTCAACCCGTGTGATTCTGATAGTTCCGAAAGTAAATCAAGGATTTGCGCGCGGATTGAGACATCAAGGGCGGATACGGCCTCGTCCAGAATGATCAGCTCGGGTTTTATGATCAGCGCACGGGCGATGGCGATGCGCTGGCGCTGGCCGCCGGAAAACTCGTGGGGGTATTTGGTCGCGTCTTCGGGGGATAGCCCGACAGATCGCAACGCCTCGGCGATACGATCCTTGCGGTCTGTTGGGGGGGCATCCAGCAGGTGGAAGGGTTCGGTAATCAGACGATCTACGCGGTGGCGCGGGTTGAAACTGCCGTAGGGGTCTTGGAAAACCACCTGCATTTTGCGCCGCACGGCGCGGTTGGGTGTCTTGCCTGTGAAGACAGGTTCGCCTGACAGCAAAATCTGCCCGCCCTGGATTTCTTCCAACCCCAGAATGGCGCGGGTGAGCGTGGATTTCCCACAGCCGCTTTCGCCCACAAGGCCAAGACTCTCACCTTTCTTAATGGTGAAAGACACATCATTTACCGCGCGAAAATGATCTGGTTTGCCAAACAGCGTGGTGCGGGGCAGCGCATAGTCGCGCAGGACGTTTTTCACCTGTAACAGCGGCACGTCACTGTCGGGCGGGGCGCGGTCCGGCACATGGGCTGAGGCCGCGAGAAGCGCCTTGGAATAGGGGTGCTGCATGGTCTGAAACAGGCTGTCCGCAGGCCCGTGCTCCACAATGCGCCCTTGCTGCATGATGTGGATGTAATCGGCCATATCCGCCACCACCGCCAGATCATGGGTGATGATCATCAGGCCCATGCCGTCTTCGCGCACCAGACGGGTCAGCAGGGTCAGGATCTCCGCCTGTGTGGTCACATCAAGCGCGGTTGTGGGTTCATCTGCAATCAGCAGTTTGGGGCGCAGGGCGATGGCCATGGCGATCACCACGCGCTGGCGTTGACCGCCTGACATTTCATGGGGGTAGCGGGACAGCGGGAAGCGGTCTTCGGGCAGTTCCACACGGTTCAAAGCATCGCGCGCACGGGCCCGTGCTTGGGCTTTGGTAGTGTTGGGCTCGTGGATCAAAATGGTTTCCGCCACCTGATCGCCGATGGTATGCACTGGGTTCAGTGCGGTCATCGGTTCCTGAAACACCATGGAAATATCATTGCCGCGAATGGCGCACATCTGCGCCTCGCTTGCTGACAGGATATCCGTACCATTAAATGCAATCTGCCCCGTAGCCGTCAGACCATCGGGCAGCAGTTGCGTCACACAATAGGCGGTCATGGATTTGCCAGAGCCGCTTTCCCCGATAATCCCGACGATCTGACCCGCATCCACGCTAAGGGACACGTCCTGTAGGATTGGTGCTTTGCCGATGGCCAGTTGCAGGTTTGTGATTGAAAGCAAGCTCATCGTGTGCCCCGTCTGATGCGCGGATCAAACACATCGCGCAGCCCGTCGCCCATCAGGTTCAGCCCCAAAACGGTGAACACAATTGCCAGCCCCGGAAACAGCGCCATGTGCGGTGCGAAAGAAATCATCGTCTGGGATTCCGCCAGCATGCGCCCCCAAGACGGAATCGGCGGCTGCGCGCCAAGACCCACATAGGACAAGCCAGCCTCGGCCAGAATACCCAGAGAAAACTGGATGGTTCCCTGAACAATCAACAGGTTAGTGACGTTGGGCAGGATGTGTTCGAATGAAATTCGCGCGGGGCCTTTGCCAGCCACGCGGGCAGACAGGATATAATCCCGCTGCCACAGGGACAGGGCCGCACCACGGGTCAGACGAGCGAAAACGGGAATGTTAAAGATGCCAATCGCAATAATCGCATTGATCGCCGAGGGGCCGAAAATCGCGGTGATGAGGATAGCGATCACAAGACTTGGAAAGGCAAAGACAAGATCGTTAGAGCGCATGATCACCTCATCCCAAAGCGATCCTTTATTGGCGGCTGCCGCAAGGCCAAGGGGCACGCCTGCAAGGATGCCGATGCCCACCGCCACAAAAGCCACCGCAATGGATGTGCGTGCACCCACCATGATCATCGACAGTATATCCCGCCCGAAATGATCTGTGCCCAGCAGATACCCAGTGGTCAGCGGTTTCTGTAATTTATTGGCAATATCAACACCTGTGACGTCATAAGGCGTCCAGATAAAAGAAACCAAAGCCCCGATCACAAACACCGCTGTCAGCGCCATGCCGATCAGGAAATTCCGGTTGGTAAACAAGGCGTTCATCGGCTACCGCGCAATCTGGGGTCTACCACTGCATAGGCGATATCCACCGCGAAATTGACAAGGATCACGGCAAAAACCAGCAGCATGACAACGCTTTCAACCACGATCAGATCCCGTTGGCTGATGGCTTGGAACACCAACCGCCCAAGGCCGGGCAGAAAGAACACATTTTCAATAATAATCGCACCGGCGATGAGGAATGAAAACTGCAACCCGATGATGGTCAGAACCGGAATAAGCGCATTGCGCAGGGCGTGGCGCCACAGGGTTTGGCGGCGGGTCAGGCCCTTGGCACGGGCCGTGCGGATGTAATCCTCGCTTAACGTATCCAGCAAGGCGGATCGCATCACCCGTGCAAGGATTGATGCCTGCGGTAGGGCTAGTGAAATGGCGGGCAGGGTCAGTGCTTTCATCGCCAGCAGCGGATTGTCCCAGCCTGGGAAGCCGCCTGCGGAAAACCAGCGCAGATTGATCGCAAAGGCCAGCACCATCAGCATGGCAAACCAGAAGTTCGGGATCGCAACACCCAGTTGGGTGAACCCCATCACGGTCACATCACTGGCCGATCCGCGCCGTGTGGCGGCCAGAATTCCCGCAGGAAAGGCAATAACTGTGGATAGGGTCAACGCGTAGAGCGCCAGCGGCAGGCTGATCCACAGCCGATCGCCAATCATATCCGCAATCGGCGTGCGATAGGTGTAAGAGGTACCAAAATCCCCGCTCAGCAATCCGCCAACCCATGTCAGATAACGCTGCCAAACCGGCACATTCAGGCCCAGTTGTTCGCGCAGGGCGGCGACCGTGTCCTCTTGGGCGTTCATCCCCAGCATAAAGCTTGCGGGGTCACCGGGAACGATCTCTACAGTTGCAAAAATCACAATGGATGCAACGATCAAGCTAAGGATCAGGGACTGAAGCCGGGTAAACGTATAGCGCAGCATAGGCCGAGATTAAGGGCGGTTTTGCTGGTGGTAAAGAGACGATTGCACGACGAAGCAACCTTTTCCAGCGGGGATGCCAAAGGGGGATTTGTAACGTGCAGCACGCCCGTTTTCATTTTTCAATACGGCCCATTTCACAGTCGAGCACGGCCAAAAAATCCGCGATAACCGCAATATCAACACAATTCCCGCACAATTTTAGGCGATTCTTTTCTTAAAGTTGAATCCACTGCGAAAAGGTCGCCGCTGTCCAAGAGCGGATCACCTTTTTTCGGTGCGCAAATAGTACACGAGTAAGGAGCGTTGTTGTGAAAATTCTGGCAGTTGACGACGATCCCTTTGCCCTCGCCGTGTTAAGCGCTGCGTTGAATGCAGGGGGCTATACTGAAATGACCCTCGCCGAAAACGCGACTGACGCGCTGCATCTTATTGAAACTGTTGACCGTCCCTTCGATTGCTTCCTGCTGGACATCCTGATGCCCGAAATTGACGGCGTGGAATTATGCAGCCGTATTCGCGCAATGGAAGCGCATCTGAACACACCGATCGTGATGATTACGGCCCTCAAGGATCAAGTGTCCATTGACCGCGCCTATAGGGCAGGGGCCACGGATTTTGTCACCAAACCCTTTAACGGGCTCGAATTGGGCGCGCGAATCCGTGCCGCGGATATTTTAAGCGCACAGGTGAACCATCACAAAGAGTTTGAAACAATTGCCCTGCAATGGCGCGCGCAACTGGATCAGTTCAATGCATTGGCCCTTGAAGACAGTTTCGTGGTGCAAGGATTTGACGGCGCAATTGATACTTTGGCGCAGGAAAACATCTTGATGAAATCCCCTGACGCGGGGTTTTCTGGCAGTTTGATGGCGGTTCGGATTTGCAATGTTGAGGCAGTGTTTAACAAGCTATCTGCGACTGCCTTTCGCGCTTTTATCACAGAAGCCGCAGCTGTTTTTAACAAGGCCATCGGTCTGCGCGGCACGTTAATTGCCTATGAAGGCAACGGCCATTTTCTGGCCATGGTCCCCCGTCCGATCACCAAGGTAAAAGCGGATCAAATCATTGCAGAAATGACGCCTGTCGTGGCCGCATCTGCCAGTGCATCGGGCTTTGGTGGCGTGGCGCAAATTTTGGGCGGCGATCCCAAACCCCTCAATACTCAATCCATTGAAACCCGTTTGAAAAGCATTGATACCGCCCGAAAAAGTGCGGTCTTGAAAGAAATGGTGGCAAAAGCGGATAAGGCGGTCGCAACTTTGCGGCCCAAACCCGAGTCGATTGGCGTCAGCCTTCCCAGTGCTTTGACGGTTCTTGGGGATGTGTCACAGTTGATGACCCGTCCCAGAGGATTTGGCCGCTCTAAATAAATCACCTTTCATTTTCGGCATCCCCCCCAAAAAAAACGCCCCGACTTTTGGTCAGGGCGTTCCGGTTTTTGCGAGATGCTATGCTACGTTATTCCGCCCAGCTCACCCCTGTCAGATCGGTGGCTTGGGTGGGGGCGTCTTTCCACAGCCCTTGCAGGCCCGCTTTTGCAACTGTTGGAATTGCCAGTTGGAACAAATAGGCGTTCACATAGTCTTCTGAAATGATTGTCTCTGCCTTTTTTATCATGGCAGACCGCTTTTCAGGGTCTGCTTCGCCGTTCAGATCAACAATCAGCTTTTGAAAGTCTGTGTTGTCATACTGAAAGTAATAATCAGGATTTGCATAGATTCCGATGTCAAAAGGTTCGGTATGTGACACGATGGTCAGGCCGAAATCTTTGCCTTTGAACACCTGTTCCAACCATTGCGCCCATTCCAGATTGCTGATCTCGGCTTCAATTCCGACAGCGCGCAACTGGGCAGCAATGATCTCTCCGCCGCGACGGGCATAGGACGGGGGCGGCAATTTCAAAGTGGTTTTGAACCCGTCAGGAAACCCGGCTTCGGCCAGCAGTTTTTTGGACAACTCAGGATCATAGGCGCTGTTCGCCGTCAAATCCACATAGTCCGGATTGTGCGGTGCAAAATGGGTCCCGATTGGCGTGCCAAGTCCGAACATCGCCCCGTCAATAATCGCTTGGCGGTCAATGGCATGGGCCACGGCCTCACGGACTTTTACGTTGTCAAACGGGGGCAGTTTATTGTTGGTGCCAAGGATGGTTTCCCCCTCGGTATTGCCCACAATGACCTGAAAACGTGGATCGCTTTCAAATTGTGGCAGGTTTTCCGGCGCGGGATAGCCCACAAAGGCGTCAATATCTTCGGCCATCATCGCCGCAAAACCAGCCGTCGGGTCCGAGATGAACTTAAAGGTTGCCTTGTCCAGCTTGGCAGGCGCGCCCCAGTAATCCTCGTTGCGGGTCAGGTCAATCTTATCCCCTTGCACCCAATCAACAAATTTGAAAGCCCCGGTGCCAATGGGCATTTGTTTAATGTTTTCAATGCTCTCAGGTGCGACAATTACCGCATCCCCCCAAGCAAGATTGAACAGCATCGCCCCGTTCGGAACAGAAAGCGTGATTTTTACCGTGGCAGGATCAACCGCTTCAACCGAGGCAATATCAGTGTAGAGCGCCTTTTGCGCATTTGCACTGTCCTCGGCTCGGGCGCGGTCCAGACTGAAAACAACGTCTTCCGCATCCATATCCGTGCCGTCATGAAATTTCACGCCACTGTGCAAATGGAAGGTATAGGTCAAACCATCCTCGGAAATATCCCAAGACTCTGCCAGCCCGGGGTTCACCGAACCATCAGACCCAAAACGGGTGAGCCCTTCAAAAACGTTGGAATACAACACACTGTCAATGGCACCCGCAGCCGCTGATGTGGGGTCAAGATGGGGCGGTTCCAGCTGGATAGCGACAGTTACATCGGTTTTCGCAAAAGCCGTCGTTGACAGCAAGACAGCGGTGGCCGTCACTGTAGCTTTAAAAAAAGTCATTAGAAGTCTCTCCATAGAATGGCACGTGAGTTGCAGATTCAGTTGACGCGGATTGGCGCGACGGGTCAAGAGAGTCCTGCATTTCTTTGCAAAGACACAAAAGCCGAGCCGATTTCAGCCTGAACAGCTTCTTCTTTCGGTAAATATCCCGGGGGTTTGGGGGCAGCGCCCCCTGATTTGATTGGCCCTAGTCTACCAACAAATCAATTAGACTTTGCCCCATGATCTTGGCACTGTCGATCATGGCGGAAACTTCGACATATTCATCAGGCTGATGGGCCAGCTCCAGAATGCCCGGACCATAGGCAATGCAGTTTTTCAACTGTCCGATCCGGTCAATGTGTTTCTGATCGTATGACCCGGGCGATATGACATATTCCGCAGGCTTGCCCAGAACATTCTGAATCGCGCTGGCCACGGATGTCACCACAGGCGCATCTTTGGCTGTCATGGTGGGAATAACCCGCTGAATTTCACGGATTCCATAAGAAAACCCGTCCCGTTCGGATTTCACCTTTTCCAACAGATCGGTGATTTCCTTTTGCACATCCTCGATATTTTCCTCGATCAGGAAACGGCGGTCGATGACCATTCTGGCACTATGGGGGACCATGGCGCTGGGCAGGCCGGTGAAATCGGGCTCGGGTTCGTCTTGGCCCCCGTGAAACGAGTTAATGTTCAGCGTAGATTGCCGCGCGCCTTTGGGAATCACAGGCATTTCAGTGCGTTTTTGCGCCAAGGCGGGGTAAAGCGCGGTTTCCATTTCGTTCAGAACCGCCCCCATATGGCGCACGGCGCAATCGCCTAAAAACGGCATCGACCCATGGGCAATTCTGCCTTTGGTTTCGATTTCAGCCCACCACACACCCCGATGGCCAAGGCAGATACAATCCAGCCCCAAAGGTTCGGGAATGATCACATGCTGCACGCGGGTCGGGGCGAAAAACCCTTTTTCCGCCAGATAGGCCACGCCGCCAAAGCCGCCGGTTTCTTCATCGGCTGTGCCCGATATTTCAACGGCTCCGGCAAAATCAGGGAAGGTGTCGACAAAGGCTTCGGCGGCGATAATAGATGCAGCCAGCCCGCCCTTCATGTCACAAGCCCCGCGGCCATAAATCCGGTCGCCGTCCAATTCCCCGCCAAATGGATCGCGGGTCCAGTCTTCGCCAAGTTCTACAACATCGGTGTGGCTGTTGAAATGCACACACTCCCCAGCGCGCGCGCCTTCGCGGCGGGCGACGACGTTCCAGCGGGGGTATTTTTCGCTGTCGCCGGGGGTGTCATGGGCGCGGATCAGTTCACATTGGAAATAACGCGGGGCAAGCCTGTCGCGCAGATATTCACAGATCAAACGATAGTTTTCGCCCGGCGGGTTCAGCGTCGGAATCCGGATCAGATCTTGGGTCAACGCAATCAGATCATCACGACGACGATCCAGTTCTGCGTTCAGGCGGTCTATTTTATTTTGGTCTGGCATAGCGTCACCTTGCGCCAAGTTTTGGGGAATGTTCAAGGGGGTACAAGTTGCTGTTTGCGGATTTTTTATGGGGCGGTATGTTCGGTGGAACAGATAGGGAAAGATCATGGCAGACAAAGACTTACGCATGCAGGCGGTGGACCTGTTCCAAGTGGCCGTGAAAGCCGCTGATCCCGCGGGCGCCGTGGCGCGGGCTTTGAAAGCGGACCCTATTGCGCCGTTTGGGGGAAAGCTGATCGTCCTTGCCCTTGGCAAAGCGGCCTGTGCCATGATCGAAGAAGCCCTGCGCCATCTGCCCACGCCAACCCGCGCACTTGCAATAACAAACGCCGAAAACGCCCGTGACATAGACGGGGTGGACCTGTTGATTGGCGAACATCCTGTGCCGTCTACGGGCAGTGCTGCGGCAGGGGCGGCGTTGTTGGATGCGGTTTCTGGGCTTGGCCCCGAGGATCGGGTTTTGGCGTTGATTTCAGGCGGCGGGTCGGCGTTGGCAATTGCGCCTGTTGCGGGGATTTCGCTTACCGAAAAGCAGCAGGCCAACGGGATTTTGTTGGGCAGCGGGTTGGACATCAATCAGATGAATTTGGTGCGCCAGTGCCTAAGTCGCACCAAAGGCGGTGGGCTATTGGCCGCTGCTGCCCCTGCGCAAGTTCGCGCGTTGATCCTGTCCGATGTGATCGGCGATGATCTGCGGGTTGTGGCCAGCGGGCCGACCGTAGGGCGCGTCGGCTCGGCAGCCGAGGCGCGGGATGTTCTGCATAAAGCAGGTGTCTGGGATGACATACCTGAAGCGGTGCGCCACCATCTGGAGCAGGACACGGCCCCCCCTGCAGCGCGAGAGGCGCAGAACCAGATCGTCGGGTCAAATCGGGTGAGCCTTGATGCCGTGGCAGCGGCCTGCACCGATGCGCAGATTGTAGAGGATGAGCTGACAGGGGATGTGGCGGATGCAGCCGCGCGGGTTTTGCAGGCGATGGAAGCTTCTGACGGCCCCCAAACCCTGATCTTTGGCGGCGAAACCACAGTGCGGATCAAAGGTGACGGGCTTGGCGGGCGCAATCAGGAACTGGCGCTGCGGGTTGCCCTTGGGGCGCAGCATCTGGACGGGGATTGGGTGTTTCTAAGTGGCGGCACCGACGGGCGCGACGGGCCGACGGATGCCGCAGGCGGTCTGGTGGATCGGGGCACCATCAAACGGATGCAGGCGGCAGGACTGGACCCGCAGGCCATATTGGACAATAACGATAGTTATCACGGCCTACAGGCGGCTGGCGATTTGCTGACAGTTGGGGGAACTGGTACAAATGTCGCAGATGTGCAGCTCTTTCTGCGCCGTTCTTGACGCCCGCCAAAGCGCGCGGTTTATAGGCGCAATACGCTGGGGAATTCATGTTTAAACGCAGACCTAAAGTGATCATCGAAGCCGAGCATGTGACCCTGCGCATGCCGGTCATGGCGGACCATTTGCCTTGGGTTCACTTGCGACAGGATGGCGAAACCTTTCTAAAACCATGGGAGCCTGTCTGGTCCCCTGACCATTTTTCCCGCCGTGCGTTCAACAATCGGGTGTTCTGGGCGCGTAAAACCTATGAATCCGGTAAGGGCTTGCCCCTGTTTATTATTCGCCGTGAAGATCAGGTTCTGCTTGGGGCTATTACGCTGGATAACATTCGGCGCGGGCCTGCGATGGCTGGGACTTTGGGCTATTGGATCGGCTCTGATTTTGCCCGTTCAGGCTATATGACCGATGCGATTCAGGCGGTGGTGCATTATGCGTTTCACCAGTTGGATCTTAGCCGGATAGAGGCCGCAACTTTGCCTGAAAACGCCGCCTCGCGCGGGTTGTTGGAAAAGACCGGCTTCAAATATGAAGGCGTGGCGCAAAGCTATTTGCAGATCGCAGGGCGCTGGCGGACCCATGTGTTATATGCGAACCTGCGCGGGGATCGTCGGGGCAAAACAGACGCGGGCTAGGGGCGCGCGCCGGCCGTGTGAAGGCACGTGTACCGCCGTTCACGCGAATTTTCCCGCCACAGAGCCGTTTCTCAAGTTAAACTCACCCCATGATACCGAGTCGAAGGGGTGTGCTATGTGGCGATTTCTGGGGATAGGTCTGGCGTTTTGGGCGGGCAGTTTACCTGATGCCGCGCCTGCGCAAACACGCACACCAAGCCATTGCCTTGCCTTCGCGGATGGCGGCGCACGGGTTTACAAGGCGGCTTTGACCCACGACCAAGTGCAGATCACCTATGCCGATCATTCCATGTATGTCATTGATACCCTTGGCGGATTGCGGGTGGTGACGGATTATAACGGCTTTATTGGACAGGTTGAAAAAATTCCCGATGTGGTGACCATGAACAAAGGTCATTCCAGCCATTACACGGATCACCCAGACCCGCGCATTCCCCATGTGCTGCGGGGCTGGGATCTGGACGGCGGGGTGGCGGAATACGAATTGGAACTGGGTGAAATGCTGGTGCGCAATGTCACAACCGACATTCGCAATGCTTTCACAGGGCAGGAACCAGACGGAAATTCGATTTTTATTTTTGAAGTGGCGGGTCTGTGTATCGGCCATTTGGGGCATCTGCATCACATCCCGTCTGACGAACAATTTGCCCGTATCGGGCGTCTGGATGTGGTGATGGCGGCGGTGGATGGCAGCATGACGCTTGATTTACCGTCTATGGTGCAGGTGCTGAAACGGCTGCGGGCGTCCGTTGTGTTGCCGATGCACTGGTTCGGGCGGGGCACGCTGGATCGGTTCGTGGCTGGAATGCGCGATGAATTCGAAGTCGTCACCCTGAAGGACAGCAGCTTTGTCATCAGTCAGGATTTACTGCCAAACCGCCCTACGGTTATGATCATTCCGCCCCGTTTCGTGACTGAATACGAATGAAGGTCACTTGTTAAGCGGTTTGCCTTTGGTTAGGTCTTTGCCCAAAGGAGTATCACCATGCTGAACCCTGCCAATGACGCCTTTCTGGCTGACTTAAACGCGGCCCTTCCCGGGGTGGCTGATCCGGTGCCGCCATCCTATCTAGAGGAACCCCGTGGCATGATGCAGGGGATTGGGGGCGTGTTGGCGCGGCCTCGCACTGTGGAAGAAGTGTCTGTGATCCTTCAGAAATGTACAGCGGCCAAGGTTGGTGTGGTGCCTTACGGGGGGGGCACGGGGCTGGTTGGCGGGCAGATCTTGGATCAAGGCGCGGCCCCGTTGATCCTGTCGCTTGAGCGGATGAAATCCCTGCGCCATGTGGACCCTGTCGGTAATACCTTAACGGTTGAAGCAGGTATGACGCTGGCCGAGGTTCAAGCCGCTGCCGATCAGGTCGGGCGGATGTTTCCCCTGTCGCTGGCATCGGAAGGGTCGTGTCGCATCGGCGGCAATCTGGCGACAAATGCGGGCGGCGTGCAGGTTCTGCGCTATGGCAACACGCGGGATTTATGTCTGGGGATTGAGGCAGTTTTGCCCGATGGGTCGATCCATCACGGGCTTAAACGGCTGCGAAAAGATAACACGGGCTATGACCTGCGCAATCTGCTGGTGGGCTCCGAAGGCTCGCTTGGGGTGATTACCGCGGCGGTTTTGAAAATGGTGGCCAAGCCTGCGGAATTGGCTACGTGTTTTGCCGTTGTGCGCGACCCAAGCGCGGCGGCAGAACTGTTGTCGCGGATGCAAACTGCGCTGGACGGGTTGGTTAGCGCGTTTGAACTGGTGCACGGTACGGGGTTTGATTTCCTATCCGAAACCATGCCCGAAATCCGCGTGCCTTTTGCCGACAGACCCGAGTGGATGGTTCTGGCTGAAATCGGGGGAGGGGTTGGCAGCGGGTTGGAACATCGGATGATGGCGGTGCTGGAAACCGCGTTAGAAGATGGTTTGATCGAAGATGTCGTGGTGGCCCAATCCGCCGCCCAGCGGGATGAATTCTGGACCGTGCGCGAAACCATACCAGAAGCAAACAAGCGGGTGGGGGCGATTTCAAGCCATGATATTTCTATCCCGCTGGATCGTTTGCCGGAATTTATTGACGCAGGGATTGCGGCGTTAAAGCCTTTTGGTCCCGTGCGGCTGAACAGCTTTGGTCATCTGGGGGATGGCAATCTGCATTATAATGTTTTCCCGCCGAAAGGCGAAGCCAAGGCCGATTGGATGCATCTGAAACGCGAGATCATGACGTTGATCCACGATCTGGTGGCGGAATTTGACGGGTCCATTTCCGCAGAACACGGGGTCGGGCGGTTAAAGGCCGAAGATTTGGAACGCTACGGCGATCCGGTGAAACTGGCGGTAATGGGGCAGCTGAAACGGGCGCTGGACCCTTTGGGGATCATGAACCCAGGCGCTGTTTTGCGGGGGTGAACGCAGCTTTAATGGCTGCGTTTGCATTTAGGTATTTAGGCTCAAAAGAAGGTGGTGCTAGTCGCCTTCAAAAGCACAAAGCGCTGTTACGGGGACGCCCATGTCACGGATGACTTTTGCGCCGCCAAGGTCGGGCAGGTCGATGATAAACGCGGCGTGGATGACCTCGGCCCCGAGGCGTTCGATCAGTTTAATCCCAGCCGCCGCTGTACCGCCTGTGGCGATCAGATCGTCGATCAGCAGCACTTTATCACCCGCTTGCAGCGCGTCTTCGTGAATTTCGATGGTGGCTTGCCCGTATTCCAGCGTGTAATCCTCGGTTAGGGTTTTGCCGGGCAATTTGCCTTTCTTTCGCACGGGAATGAAGCCCGTGCCAAGGCGTTCTGCCACAGCACCGCCGATGATGAAGCCCCGAGCTTCCAGGCCTGCGACAGCGGTGATGTTGGCGTCTTTAAACAGATCGACCATTTGGGACACCGCCAGTTTAAAGCCTTCGGCATTGCCAAACAGCGTGGTGACATCGCGGAACATGATCCCCTTTTGGGGAAAATCCGGGATGGTGCGGATGAAATCGGTAATGTCACGGGTCATAAAAGCGTCTTTCGGTAGAGAGCATATACGGGGTTGGGGGGCGTTAGGGGCGGCTTTACCGGCCCTAGCGTTTTCTTCGGGCATCAAGCAGGCGTTGCAGCACAGCGCCTTCGTTCTGGGTTTCAAGTGAACCCATCGCAGGCAGTTTTTCCAAGATGGACAGCACCGTAGGCGATGTAATGGCAACCGAGTGGCTCAGCCGGTCTTCGCCGTCGTCAACATCGGTGACATTCACAAATTGCACCCCGTAACGGCGCAGGATTTCAGTGTCTTTCAGCTGGCCCACACGGTTGTTCTTCCCAGTCAGAAAAGCCGAGGCTTTCAAGGCAATATCGGCTTCATCGCCAAAGATCACAAAGGGTTTAGGCAGGGGTTTGATCCGGCTAAGCTGGATTTCGAAAAGATTGGTATCAATATCGGGCGAAATCAACACCACGCCTGTCAGCTTGTTGGTAACATGGGTTTTCTTTTCCAAAGACAGCTGGCGAAGGGTTTCAACGACAACGCTGGAGCCGATGGAATGGGCCACAATCACAATGCGTTTGTAATTCTGTGCGACCAGCAGTTCTAGCAGGGTTTGCAACCCGTCACGGGCGAAAAGCGCACTGTCCCTGTCGCGGGTGTATTCCAATGTGTTTTGGGTTGCGGGCCATGAATAATGCACCGCCGTACTGCGGTTTTTCACATCATGCGAGATTTGCGCAAGGCGGTAAACGCCCTCGGCAAAGGTGACGTTAAAGCCGTGTACAAAAACAACCGCTTCGTTTTTGGCGGGGGCGGCACTGGCGCGCAGGGCGGTGGCGAATTTGGCGGCAGACCCGTAGCGCACGATCTTTTTGGTGACGAAATCTGTAGCTGGATCGACAGATTTTTCTGGTTTTTCAGGCCATTCGATCCGCCCCGCTTTATGGGTCGGTGGGATCGACACATCCAGACGGGCAAAGCTAAGTTGCGAAGTGCGCAGGCTGGAAAACACATCCACACCCGCGCTGGGCTGGCGGGTTGTGGCAACAAAGATTTCTTCCACAGGGCCGCCCAAAGGGGTGTCTGGCATCACTGAAATCGTGCCCCGTTCATTACACGCGGCTAAAAACAGTGCGAACAGCGCACAAAATAAGATTGAATTGCGCATCCCGCGACGCCTAAAAAACGCGACCCGCAACAGCGTCGAGTTTTGACACCATCGCAGGATCTCGGGCCTCTGGGGCGGTTAGGATTGCGAATTCCAGTGACTTGTCACAGCCATGCGGGCAGTCCACGCGGTTTGCCCCCAGCAGGGCTGGCAGGCGTGCAACCAGACCTTTGGCCTTGGCGGAATTGCCCATCAGGGTTTGAATGATCTGTGTCACGTCTACCTCTCCGTGGTCGGGGTGCCAACTGTCGAAATCGGTGATCATGGCGACCGAGGCATAACACAGTTCTGCCTCGCGGGCGAGCTTTGCTTCGGGCATATTGGTCATGCCGATCACGTCACAACCCCAAACCTCGCGGTACATTTTCGATTCGGCCAATGTGGAAAACTGCGGGCCTTCCATCGCCAAATAGGTGCCCCCTTGATGGACGGTGATGCCTTCGGCTTTGGCGGCGTCAAAACAGGCGGCCCCAAGGCGCGGGCAAGTGGGGTGGGCCACAGACACATGGGCGACACAGCCCGGCCCGAAGAAAGACTTTTCCCGTGCAAAAGTGCGGTCAATGAATTGATCCACAATGACAAAATCGCCCGGCGCCATTTCTTCGCGGAACGATCCACAGGCAGAAACCGAAATCACATCCGTCACGCCCGCCCGTTTCAGCGCGTCGATATTCGCGCGGTAGTTTACGGATGACGGCGTTTGCACATGGCCGCGCCCGTGGCGGGGCAGGAACACCATTTTAACACCATCCAGCCGCCCCACCAACAGATCATCCGAGGGCGTGCCAAAAGGGCTTTCCACCGGAATCCACTGGGGGTTTTCCAATCCGTCGATATCGTAAACACCACTGCCGCCGATAATCCCGATGACCGTTTCCATAATTGCAGTCCTTATTTTTGGCCGGGGCGGTTCAGGGCGAATGTTTCAGAAACGGCAGCGTAATCCCGATAGCCCAGCCGCGCCATGGGCTGGTAGGTGGTGACATCCAGAATGCCGTCGATGATATGCTCGTCGCGGATGTGAACGCCGACAACTTCGCCCAGAACCATCGTCGCGCCGCCGGGCAGTTCGATTTCCTTGAACAACTTGCATTCCAGCGAGGCCGGTGCCTCGGCCACAAACGGTGCTTTGACAACGCTTGGTGTGCCTTTAGTCAGGCCCGCGATGACATATTCATCCTCGTCAGGGGCGTAGTGGCCCGATGACAGGTTCATGGCATCTTGTAAGGCGCGTGACACAATCGACACGCAAAACTCACCCGTGGCTCGGATGTTTGTCAGGCTGTCTTTGGCCTCATCGCGGCCAATTTTGCTGCCTGTGGTGGAATACATCACCATCGGCGGATCGTCAGCAACCCCGTTGAAAAACGAATAGGGGGCCAGATTTGCAGTGCCGTTCGGGGTCAGGGTGGAAATCCAGCCAATAGGGCGGGGGGCCACGATGGCTTTGAACGGGTTGTGGGGCAGGCCGTGGTCTTCATGGCCGGGGCGGTAAAACATTATGGGCGTCCAATTTTCAATTGCGTTGCCCCTTTTGTAACGGTCTGCTATCGCGGGTTCCAGCAGTTTTCCCGCAACGATGCGTTGCTTCTAAAGGTCTGATAGGAAACGATGTTTCAATTGAACCCTGAAACACCCGAGGATAGCTACGAGGTCGAGTATCTGTACGACCTGTGTTTTGCCCCCGGACGCGAGGCACTGAGTTCCTATCGGTTGCGCGAAGGCGTGGCGCGGGTTGGGGCTTTGTGTCTGGCTGCGCGGGATGATTTCGGGGTTCTGGCAGGCGCTATTCGCTATTGGCCTGTTGTCGTTGGACCTGCCCGCCACCCCGCGCTCTTGCTTGGACCTGTGGCGGTACATCCCACCTATCAGGGCGAAGGTTTGGGCGGGCTGTTGGTGCGCGACAGTCTGGCGCGGGCTGAAATCTTGGGTTGGGAACGGGTTATTCTGGTGGGCGATGCGCCATATTATCAGAAATTCGGCTTTCAAAAGAGCGAGACGATGACCTTCCCGCCCCCCACAAACCCCGACCGTTTGTTGTACCTGCCCTTAACCCCTACAGCTTTTGACGGGGTGAGTGGGGAAATCATGCGGGTGGCGGTTGATTGACCAAAACTCTGTAGCGCTCCGCGCGGGGATATTTGACAAACAAAAAAGAGCGGGCGTCCGTCTTTCCATTTTCGCCAAATATCCCGGGGGTCCGGGGGCAGCGCCCCCGGCGGTTGCGACTTAGTTTACCGCAACGATTTTACCTGGGTTCATAATGCCCGTAGGATCAAAGCTGCGTTTGATATCGGCCATGATGTTCACCGCTTCGCCGTGTTCTTCTTCCAGATACTTCATCTTGCCAATCCCGATACCATGTTCCCCTGTCACCGTCCCCCCAAGCGCAAGGGCGCGCAGGTTCATGCGGTGGGTCAGGTCTTTGGCAAGCGCGAATTCTTCTGGGTTATTGCGGTCAAACAGGAAGAGGACGTGGTAGTTTCCATCCCCCACATGGCCGACAATCGGCGCGTTCCAGCCGTGGGCTTCGACATCGGCAATGGTTTCGTCCATCGCTTGGGCAAGCTTTGAGATCGGCACGCAGACATCTGTTGAAATGCCATCAGATCCCGGTCTTTGGGCTTTGATCGCGAAATAGGCGGTGTGGCGGGCGTGCCAAAGCTTGTTGCGATCCTCGGCTTTTGAGGCCCATTGAAAACCACCGCCGCCGAATTCTTCGGTGATCTCTTTCATGCGCTGGACCTGCTCGGCTACGCCGCTTTCCGATCCGTGGAATTCCATGAACAAATGGGGGCATTCGGTCATGGTCATATTGGAATAGGCGTTAATGGCTTTGATCGAGAGGGCGTCAATGAACTCGACCCGCGCAATCGGCAGCCCCATTTGCACCGCCATGATCACCGCATTCACCGCACTTGTGCTGTCTTGGAATTCACAAACCGCAGCTGAAATCGCCTCGGGTTGGCCGTGTAGTTTTACGGTCAGTTCGGTGATGATCCCGAGTGTACCTTCGGATCCAATAAACAGCCGCGTCAGATCATAGCCCGCGCTGCTTTTCTTGGCTTTTGATCCGGTGCGGATGATCCGGCCGTCCGCCAGAACCACTTCGAGGGCCATGACGTTGTCTTTCATCTTGCCATAGCGCACGGTGGTTGTGCCGGAAGCAGATGTGGCGGTCATGCCGCCCAAGGTCGCGTTTGCGCCGGGGTCTACGGGGAAAAACAGGCCCGTTGCACGCAGTTCGGTGTTCAATTCTTCGCGGGTGATGCCGGGCTGGACGACGGCATATAAATCCTCGGCGGCGACTGTCAGCATTTTGTTCATGTTGATCATGTCGATGGTCACACCGCCGCGGATCGGCAGGGCATGGCCTTCAAGCGAGGTTCCAACGCCCCAGGGAATCACCGGACAGCCGTGGGCGTGGCAGATTTTCAGGATTTCGGACACTTCTTGTGTGGTGTTGGGAAAGGCCACTGCGTCCGGCGGGGTGTTGTCGTAATAGGTCTCATTTTCGCCGTGCAGATGTAAAACGGCCTGTGCGGTGGAAAGCCGGTCACCCAAAAGTGTCTTCAGCTCTGATATTGCGGCACCATTGTCTGGCATTCGGGATCCTCCTGATTGATGCGCAGGTTAATTAGATGTAGGGCCTGTGGAAAGTGCAAATTTGTGGTATACTTCGGGTTCTGGAGAGAGAGTTTTGGCAAGCAACCATCCCCGCCCTGTTTCGCGGCTGTTGAACCGCAAAGGATTGCAGTCGATCCGCAAGGATGGCGCCAATTCACTGGTGTTCTGGACGCTGGCGTTGATCATCGGCTGTGCGGCGGGCTGGGCGACTTTGGCGTTTCGGGTCGGGATTGCCACGCTTCAGGAACATATCTACGGCGAGAGCGATGTGCAGTTGGCCTCGGCTGCCAGCCAGCTGCCGTGGTTCTGGGTTTTGATGGTTCCTGTCGTGGGCGGTTTGATCGTGGGGTTCATATTGCAGCGCTTCACCCCCGACGGGCGGGTGCGTACCGTGGCCCATGTGATTGAAGGGGCTGCGTTGCACAATGGCAAGGTTGAGGGCAAGGCGGGGTTGGCCTCGGCACTCGCGTCTTTTATTACGCTGTCCACAGGCGGGTCTTCGGGGCGCGAGGGGCCTGTGGTGCATCTGGCTGCGGTGATTTCCAGCAAGGTTTCCCGCTTGATCAAGGCTGACGGGATTACCGCGCGGGATTTGCTGGGCTGTGCCGTGGCCAGCGCTGTTGCGGCGTCTTTTAACGCGCCCATCGCTGGCACGATCTTTGCGATGGAAGTGATCCTGCGCCACTATGCGGTTCATTCCTTTGGTCCGATCGTGATCGCCGCCGTATCTGGCGCGCTGATCAGCCGGTTTGGCTATGGGGACATAACCGAATTTTCGCTGCCGGCCCATGAGTTGGAATTTTACGTGGAATTACCTGCATTTGTGTTGTTGGGGCTGCTGTGCGGATTGGTGTCTGTTGTGATGATGCAGGCGATTTTCTTTGCCGAGGATCGGGGCGACCGGTGGCAACAACAGTTCAAAATTCCCGGCTGGCTGCGGCCTGGAATTGCGGGTCTGATGTTGGGGGCAATGGCGATCTTTGTGCCCAATATTATCGGTGTGGGCTATGAAACAATCTTTCTGGCGCTGACCGCCAAGATAACTTTTTGGGCGGCTGTTGGGCTTGCGATCGTCAAAGTGGCAGCGGTGGCTGTAACCATGGCAGGGCGCATGGGCGGCGGGGCGTTTTCGCCGGCTTTGATGCTGGGCGCACTGACAGGCTTGGCGTTTGGTTGGGTTGCAACGGCAGTGTTTCCGTCCGTGTCTGGCACACAGTCCCTTTACGCGCTGGCGGGTATGGGGGCCGTAGGGGCGGCGGTACTGGGCGCACCGATTTCCACCACATTGATCGTGTTTGAAATGACGGGGGACTGGCAGATCGGTCTGGCAGTCATGCTGGCAGTTGCGTTTTCCACCACGCTGGCCAGTAAATTTGTGGCACGGTCGTTTTTTCTGGAACAGTTGGAACGGCGTGGCGTGCGCCTTGCGGCGGGGCCACAGGCCTATTTATTGGCCACGATTCCCGTGTCAGATTTGATGCGCGGTCTGGATCATCCCCGTATGGGCAGCACCGAACGCTGCGAGGCATTAATTGCCGAAGACTGTTACGTTGTCGCCTCGAGTTCCCTAGAGGTGGCTTTGCCCCTGTTTGACGGGGCAAAGCATCAATTTTTACCTGTGGTATCCACCGATGAAACAGGTGCGCCGGAAGAGTTGCTGGGCACCTTGTTTCAGGTAGATGCCTTGCGCGCCTATAGCGAGGCGATGGCCGAAACCGTGCGCGAACAACACGCCTAAGCGGGCTGTTCGCTTTAGCCTGTTAGCTGACAGCCTCAATGGTGACGGCATCTTTATAAAACGCCAGATGCCCTGCGATTTGCGCCACATCGTCAAAAGGGGCTTCGTAAGACCAGGCCACATCGGCTTGGCGGCGGTTTTTCCCGATCAGGTGGAAATAGGTGGCATCACCTTTATGGGGGCAATGGCTGGTTTTTTCAGAGCGGTCGAAAAACACCATTTGCAGGTCTTCGCGCGGGATGTAAATCACCGGTTCGTGGCCCTTTTCCCGCAGCAACAGCGCGCGGGATGTGCCGCCGATGATCGCGCCTTGGGCCCGCACACTCCAGTTGCCCACGGCTGGTTCAATCACAATTTCTGGTTCGTTCGTCATATGGTCTCTCCCAAAATCCATTCACTTTGTGCGCATAGTAGCACAGGTCCAAAGCGTTCTGCTTAGAACAGAACGTCGCAGTGCGCAGGGCAGGGGTTTTCCCCCGTACCCGAAATAATCCCTTGATGTTAAGGGTGTTGCGCTAGATCGGGGCGCAGGCCTGATCCAGCCAGATTTGTGTCTCAGGCGTACAACGATTCCGTAACTTTTGGGAAACATCCTTGTGATAGGCGTTCAACCAGTCCCGTTCTGGACCTGTCAGCAGGTCTATGTCGATCAGGGCGCGGTCAATCGGGGCATAGGTCAGCGTGCGAAACTGCATCATCGGGCGATCATCGCCGCCGGCAATCCGCGGGGCGGGTTCAACCACGATCAGGTTCTCAATCCGAATCCCAAAGGCACCGGGTTTGTAATAGCCAGGTTCATTCGACAGGATCATACCCTCTTGCAGCGGTACATCCGACACTCGGGAAATCCGCTGCGGGCCTTCATGGACGGACAGATAGACCCCGACGCCGTGCCCCGTACCATGATCAAAATCCAACCCTGCCTGCCACAATGCCGTGCGGGCCAGCGGATCAATATCGCGCCCTGCCAGCCCTTTGGGGAAGCGGGCCTTGGACACAGAAATCATGCCTTTCAGAACCAGTGTAAAGGCCCGCACCGCCTCGGTAGGGGGGGTGCCAATGGCCATGGTGCGGGTGATGTCGGTGGTGCCATCCAGATATTGCGCCCCACTGTCCACCAGCAGCAAATTATCAGGCTCGATGGGGCGGTTGGTCTGGTCCGTTACGCGGTAATGCATGATCGCCCCGTTCGGACCAGTGCCGCAAATCGTGTCAAAACTGATGTGTTTCAACAAACCTGTGGCCGCACGAAAGGCTTCCAGTTTTTTTACTACGTCGATTTCTGTGATCGTTGGTGCAGGGCCAAGGCTTGCGACCCAAGCCAGAAACTCGCTTACCGCCACGCCGTCACGCAAATGGGCCTCGGTGGTGCCTGCCAGTTCAACAGGGTTCTTGACGGCTTTGGCCAGCAGGATCGGATCCGCGCCATAAGCCACCTCGGTCTCTGCCGCTTTCAGGCGGGCATCCAGCCAGACAGGGGCGGTGGATGCGTCCACCAGCACGGGCCCGGACAGCCCGTCAATCGCCGCGCCAAATTCATCTGGGGTTTGCAGGGTGACATCATTGCCCAAATGCTGGCGCAGGGCGTCGTCTACTTTGGCAGGATCAATGAAAAGAGTGGCATGTCCGGTGTCATCTAACGTGGCAAAAGCCAACGCCACGGGGGTTTGCCCCAAATCGGTGCCTCGCGTGTTCAAGGCCCAAGCAATCGCGTCAGGTTGGGTCAAAACCAGTGACTTATGTCCCGATTTTTCCAGTTCCGCTGCAATATCCGCCCGCTTGTCCGCGCTGGACTTCCCTGCCAGTTCAACACCATAAGGCAGCATCAAGCCTTTGGGCGGCGCAGGGCGATCGGCCCAGATACGATCCACAAGATTGTCGCAAGGCTTCAGAATGATGCCTGTACCTTTTAGCCGCGCTTCTGCTGCGTCAATCTCGCCTTTTGTGTGCAACCACGGATCAAAACCGATCACAGCACCACTTGCCGCATTTTCCGCCAGCCAATCGCCCAGTTTGGTTTTGGGCCAGTCCACAGGGGTGAAATATTCCAGATCCACCTGATCGCGCACCTGCAATTTATAACGCCCGTCTATGAAAACCGCCGCCTGATCTTTCAGCGCCACACAAAACCCGGCCGAACCAGTGAATCCCGTCAGCCAGGACAGCCGTTTATCACAATCCGCGACATATTCGCCCTGATGAGCATCGGCGCGGGGGACAATAAATCCGTCCAGACCATCCCGATCCAGTTCCGCACGCAACAAGGCCAGACGCGGCCCGCCTGTCTGTGGTGTGGTGGTCGCCTCAAAGCTCTGAAACATAAATCACTCCTCATTCCGCCATCTTCTTTTGAGCGGAAATACCTGCGGGGTCTAAGGGGCCGGCGAGGCCCCTTTGTTAAAAAACCGTGTCTAAGGGGCCGGCGAGGCCCCTTTGTTAAGAAAACCGTGTTACAGGGTCCGATCTGTTCCTAGCGTGCAAAGGCATCACTGGGGCAGGGGCCGGATAAAATCCACTGTAAACCGCTAGCTGACGCGGCGCAGAACCATTTTCGGGCCGGTTTTGCCGTTCGGGTCAAACAAACCGGCCAGTTGTTCTGTGATCGCGCCTGCCAGTTGTTCGGCATCGGTGATGGTCACAGCACGTTCATAATAGCGCGTCACGTCATGGCCGATGCCAATGGCGATCAATTCAACCTGTTTGCGTTTTTCGATCATTTCGATCACATCGCGCAGGTGTTTTTCCAGATAGCTGGCGGAATTCACCGAAAGGGTGCTGTCATCTACGGGCGCACCATCCGAAATCACCATCAAGATGCGGCGTTGTTCGGGGCGGTTCACCATGCGGCGGTGCGCCCATTCCAGCGCCTCGCCGTCGATGTTTTCTTTCAGCAAACCTTCTTTCATCATCAGCCCCAGATTGGGCCGTGTGCGCCGCCACGGGGCATCAGCACTTTTATAGATGATGTGGCGCAGGTCGTTCAAACGGCCCGGCGTCTGTTCGCGCCCGTTTTTCAGCCATGTTTCGCGGCTTTGCCCGCCTTTCCACGCCCGCGTGGTAAAGCCAAGGATTTCACATTTCACCTGACAGCGTTCCAGCGTGCGGGCCAGAACATCGGCGCAAATGGCGGCGATAGAAATCGGGCGACCGCGCATGGACCCTGAATTGTCGATCAACAGGGTTACAATGGTGTCTTTGAATTCCGTGTCGTTTTCAACTTTGAAAGACAGGGGCGTGGTGGGGTTGGAAATGACCCGCGCCAGTCGGCCTGCATCCAGAATACCTTCTTCCATATCAAACTGCCAACTGCGGTTCTGCTGGGCCTGAAGGCGGCGTTGCAATTTATTGGCCAGACGGGACACAGCGCCTTTCAGCGGGTCCAGTTGTTGATCCAGATAGGCGCGCAACCGTTCCAATTCGGCAGGCTCGGCCAGTTCTTCGGCCAGAACCTCTTCGTCGAATTCGGTGGAGTAGACTTTATAGTTTGGATCCGCATCGGAATGGGCCGCAGGAGGCGGGGGGTCCAGCGGGGGCTGCCCGTCGGGGGCGTCCATTTCCTCGGCATTGTCCAGATCGTCGCGCTCCTCCATCGAGGTTTGCGCTTGCTGTTGTTCATCCGTGGCCTGCTGATCTTGCGAGGCTTCGGACTCGTCGTTTTCGTCTGATTGATCGCCGCTGTCTGTGTCAGGATTTTCGTCTTCCTGATTGTCTTCTTCAGCGTCTTCTTGACGATCGGGGTTTTCCTCGTCGGGATCATCGCCCAATTGTTCGCCGTAGCCCAGATCGTCGATCATCTGGCGGGCGAATTTGGAAAAAGCGACCTGATCGTCTAGCACATCGTCCAGATTACCCAGCGTGTCTGCCGCTTGGGATTCAATGAAGCCGCGCCAAAGTTCCATCACATGGGCAGCAGCAGGGGGCAGGTCACGCCCCGTGGCCAGATGGCGCACCAGATAGCCCGCAGCCGTAGCCAAGGGCGCGCCAGCGGCGTCTTGGATTTGGGCAAAGCCCATTTTAGCGGCTTCGTTGCTGATCTTGACGTCAATATTACTGGCAGTGCCGGGCATGGCACGGGCACCCATCGCCTCGCAGCGGGCGGTTTCCATGGCTTCGTACAAAGACCGCGCCATTTCGCCCTGCGGTGCATAGCGATTGTGGGTGCTTTCATTGTGGAACCGGATGCGCATGGCATAGGCATCCGCCGTACCACGGGCCAGCAACACCTCATCTCGCGTCATGCGACGGGTCACTTGTGGCAAGCGCATAGAGTCGTTGGACATGCCCGCAGGATCAACGGTGTAGCTGACGTTCAGCTCTGGCTCATTTGCCATGGCTTTGGTCGCTTCAGCCAGCGCCTTTTTGAACGGATCAGCAGGATTGTCAGTTGGTTTGTTCATTGGTCGATATCCGGCCTTCTAGGTGCATCCAAGCCCTTTTACGTCATCACCCCAAGCTTACACTCGCAGCGGATTCCGGCAGTTCTTCGTCAAAGCAACGCTGATAGAACTCGGCAACGGTCTGGCGTTCCAGCTCGTCACATTTGTTCAGGAAGGTCAGGCGGAAGGCAAAGCCGATATCTTTGAAGATACGCGCATTTTCAGCCCATGCAATCACTGTCCGCGGGGACATGACTGTGGAAATGTCACCGTTCATAAAGGCCGTACGCGACAGATCGGCCACAGTAACCATCTGTGCGATTTCCTTGCGGCCTTTTTCGGTGTTCCAATGGGGGTTCTTGGACAGAACGATTGCAGCCTCGGCGTCATGGGACAGATAGTTCAGCGTGGCCACCAGTGACCAACGGTCCATCTGGCCTTGGTTGATCTGTTGTGTGCCATGGTACAGACCCGTTGTGTCGCCCAAGCCAACAGTGTTGGCGGTAGCGAACAGGCGGAAGTGTTTGTTCGGCGTGATGATTTCATTCTGGTCCAACAAGGTCAGCTTGCCGTCGGTTTCCAGCACCCGCTGGATCACAAACATAACATCCGCACGGCCTGCATCATATTCATCAAATACGATGGCAACAGGGTTGCGCAGGGCCCAAGGCAGGATGCCTTCGTGGAATTCGGTAACCTGTTTGCCGTCTTTCAGCTTGATCGCGTCTTTGCCGATCAGGTCAATCCGGCTGATGTGGCTGTCCAGATTGACGCGCACTGCAGGCCAGTTCAGGCGGCTGGCCACTTGCTCGATGTGGGTGGATTTCCCCGTGCCGTGATAGCCTTGGATCATCACGCGGCGGTTGTATTGAAACCCAGCCAGAATGGCCAATGTGGTGTCTGGATCGAATTTATAGGTGTTATCCGCCTCTGGCACACGGTCGGTGCGCTCGGCAAACCCCTTTACAGTCATGTCGCTGTCAATGCCGAACACCTCGCGTACAGAGAGTTCTTCGGTTGGTTTTGCGTTCACATCCAGAAAGTTGTCGGCCATGTAATTCGTCCTGCGTCATCGAAAGAAGCGCCCCAAAGCAGGGCAATCCTTGCTTAGTGGAATATATTCTCAAAGGGTGCAAGGGGGGCGCGGTATTTTGCCCCCCGCAATCTGCCCGTGACGGAGCGTTGTCGGCGCAATTTCAAACCACCCCATATAGGGATCGGAGTAAGCTGCCCCTGTTTTGCAGCGACAGGACGATTTGAACTGGTTTGGCAGGCGGGAAGGTGCCAAACTGCCATACTTGCGTTTTTAGGGCGGTTTAAGGCCTTTCAAACGTCCTGTGGACCTAAGACGAAGAAGAAGACCTATGGCGAAGAAACGTGCGGATTTTATGTTGGGCGGTCATGCTGTTGGGGCGGGAAGCCGAAAAACAATCCACCTCCCCGTGAGCGTGATGGCGGATCACACGCCGGTCACCCTGTCAGCCCATGTGATCCACGGCGCCAAAGATGGCCCGACTTTTTTCGTCAGTGCAGGCGTCCACGGAGACGAGGTAATCGGCGTTGAAATCGTGCGCCGCCTGTTGCAGTTTGACGGTCTGAACCGCCTGCGCGGGACGTTGATCGTGGTGCCGATTGTGAACACCTACGGTTTTTTGATGCGCTCGCGCTATCTGCCGGACCGCCGGGATTTGAACCGCTCTTTTCCGGGCACCAGCAAAGGCTCTCTGGCCTCGCGGCTGGCCCATATTTTTCTGGAAGAGGTCGTAGCCCCCTGTGATTACGGCATTGATCTGCACTCTGCTGCGATCCACCGCACCAATCTGCCGCAAATCCGCGTGTCCGATAACAGCCCAGCCACACTGGAACTGGCCCATGTGTTTGGCCCGCCCGTGATCCTGACATCGCCCCTGCGCGACGGCAGTCTGCGCCAATGCGCGCGGGAAAAAGGCGTTGAGGTGTTGCTGTACGAAGCAGGCGAAGGGCTGCGTTTTGACGAAATGGCTGTGCGCGCGGGGGTCGCAGGAATTTTGCGGGTGCTGCGCCATCTGAACATGGTGGCCGCAAAAGGCATCGCAAAGCCCCGTGAAAAGGCGGTGCTCTGTTCGGGCAGCAAATGGGTTCGCGCCCCAGCTGGCGGGCTGATCCGCATCTTCAAGGCAGACGGGGATGTGGTGCGTTCGGGCGACGTGCTGGCGTTGGTGTCGGACCCTTTCGGTCAGACCGAGGCCGAGGTGATCGCCCCTTCAAACGGTGTAATTATCGGACGCGCCGTCTTGCCAGTGGTGAATGAAGGCGATGCGATTTTTCACGTGGCCGCAGTCAAATCCAACCAGCAAGCAGAAGAGGCTGTCGAGGGACTTGCCCTGCAATTGGAGCAAGACCCGTTGTTTGACGAAGACGAGATTATCTAAAAGCCGACCCCACAAAAGGGGGCATTCTGCCCCCAAACCCCCTGAGGATATTTGTCCCAAAAAGAGTGACTTTTTGTTTGTCAAATATCCCCGCCGGAGGCATTTTTCTGTCTGTGTTAGTCTTTGAAGACCTTGCTGTTTTTGATCTGATCCCAGGCCCAGACCACTTGTTGCAAACGATCCTCGTCGGATCTGTCGCCGCCGTTCAGGTCGGGGTGTAGTTCCTTGATCAGCTTTTTATACTGTTTGCGCAATTCGGCTTTGGTCCAGTTATCCCGTGCTTCCAGAATATCCACCGCTTTGCGTTCTACGGCGGGCAGGCGCCGAGAACTGCTGGCGGAATCCGATTTGCCGTGGTTGCGGGTGGCGTTCTGGCCCAGAACCTCGTGGGGGTCTTCGATGCCCAAGCGGGCCCATGCTTTTTCCTCAACCGATGCGCGGGTGCCTTCGCCTTTTTTGCCGAAAGGTTTGGTGTCCCGTTCCCAGACCCGATCAGCGGCAAATTGTTTTTCCATTTCCTCTTCGGAGTGGTTTTCAAAGAAATTCCACTTGGAATTGAATTCGCGGATATGGGTCAGGCAGAACCAGAAAAACTCTTCCAGATTGTCGGGATGTTTGGGGGCGCGGTATTTGCCCGGCTCGCCGCATCCGGCATGTTCACATTGACGCGATGATGTTTCAAACGCGCCGGACATGCCGCGTCGTCCTTTTGCGCGACGCTTTTTGTCGGCTGATACGGAGATGTCGAAACTAAACGGCGAACGTTCGGCCATGTTGTATTCCTTTAGCAATGCGTTCTTGTCCAGCCTGATCCTGTCAGGCCCCCGCTGGCACGGTTCCGAGCGCTGGAATATTCTACGCAATCAGCGTAAAGAGCTTTCGACTCGGACAGGGGACTTTAGCCTATTGAGCCAGAGCGCCAAGAGGCATTTTAAGGTGAGGGTAAAAAATATGACCATGAAACAGCGGATGGAAGACAAGTTGTCGGCGGAATTTAGCCCGCAACACCTTGAAATCATTGACGAGAGCGAAGACCATCGCGGGCATGGTGGTTACCGTGAAGGCGGCGAGACCCATTTTCGAATTGTGATGCGGTCTGACAAGCTGCGCGGCATGAGCCGTGTGGCCCGCCAGCGCGCTGTGATGATTTGTGTTAAGGCCGAGATGGACGAAAGGGTTCACGCGCTGGCGTTGGATGTCAGCGAATGATTTGATCGTCTTTGTCTTCCGGCTCGGCGAAAGGGCTGTCGTCCTTTTTGCCGCGCATCGGCGGGTCTTTGGGGAAGCGGTCTTCATGCCCCTCGGCCCAGCCAGTTGACAGGCGCGGCGCGTCTTGTGTGTCCGGCTCGGTGACAGGGCCGATTTTAGGGACCGCAATCGGGTCTGGCGTTTCGGCAACCGCTTCGGATTGATCCTCGATGTAGCCTGCCATTTCCGGTTTCTCGGCCTGTTTTAAGGCGCGACGGAACACCAGAATGGTGTGATAGGTTTCCACCCGCGATTTTAGCAAACCCGGTTTTTCCTCAACCGGCAGACTGTCAGAGCGCAGGTATTCCCAACCCTCTTTTGCCTGATCGTTCATGGTTTCGGTCAGAAGGGCCGCAAACCGGCCTGCCGTGGTTTTAACACCCTTGACCCGTTTGGGACGGTTCGGGGCTGGAACGGCTTTATATTCGTAGGTTTGCATTGGCTAAAATCCCTCGGTATCGCGTGTTGGGTTTTGCATGATTGGCGCGCGCAGGGCAAGAGGCATCCGCCCCGTCGCGAAGTGACAAGCCAAACTGCGCCTGTTCCCAGATTAGCGGCGTTTAATGCCAATGGAACGGTTGATCCGTGCGGGTTTGGGCAGGGTGTTGTGGGCCGTCAGGATTTCTTTCATGCGCGCCAGAATTGCGGCGGGCATCGGCGCAACCTTTGGGCCGGACATATCCACATGCAGGGTCAAAGCCTCGGCTGTGGCAGCAAGCCAGCCGTCAGCGTGATAGAGTTCCTGATAGGTGTGAAACCGCTTTTCGTCATAATCCACCAATTGCGTTGTGGCGGTGACCAAATCCCCTTCGTGCAATTCGCGCACATAGCAGATGTGAAATTCCGCCACATAGGTGGTATGCCCCTGCGTGCGGGCATATTCTGGGCCAAACCCGATTTGTTCATAAGCTTCATCCACCGATGTATCAAACAGCACGCTGTAATAGGCCATGTTGAGGTGGCCGTTAAAGTCGATCCATTCAGGCAGAACGGTTTTAGCAGAGGAGCGGAAAGGGGTTTGCATGGACTGTCTCTTGGTCATTGGAATTCGCGATAACCTAGCTGTGGCGGGGATGGGGGCGCAAGGGGTTTGGCCAAATGGCGTAGCGTGCGTATTTGTATTTGACCTCAAGTTAGGTTGAGGCAGTAATGTGCGATTCGATTACATTTGTGGAGTGTACAACTATGACATCGTTACAAAAACCAACCATTTCCGGCGTTTATGAAACCCACCTGCCAGTGCGCGACCTCGACACATCGATTGCGTTTTACCGAGACAGGATCGGCCTTGAACTGGCCTATAGGAATGATGACCGTGATCTTGCCTTCTTTTGGGTTGGTGGAAAAGATCAAGGCATGCTTGGCCTTTGGGGGGCGGGAACCGCGCCACTGGGCATGGTGCTGCACTTTGCGTTTCGGGTGGACCGCGAAACCATGTTATACAGCCAAAGCTTTTTGAAACAGTCAGGGATTGCACCGCTTGGTATCAACGGCGAGCCGGTGGAGGAACCGGTCGTTATCGGGTGGATGCCAGCGATTTCAATTTATTTCAAAGACCCGGACGGGCATTCGATCGAGATGATCCATGTTCTGGATGAACCATCCCGACCTGATTTTGGTGTTCAGGCGCTGTCAGCGTGGTGAAGTGGCTTACCCTGCCAGTTTCGCCGCGATGATCTCGTTCACGGCTTTCGGGTTGGCCTTTCCGCCCGTTGCCTTCATCACTTGCCCCACAAACCAGCCTGCCAGTTTGGGGTTCTCTTTGGCTTTGGCCACCTGATCGGGGTTTGCGGCCATGATCTCGTCCACGGCGGACTCAATCGCGCCTGTGTCGGTGACCTGTTTCATGCCGCGGTCTTCGACGATCTGGGCAGGGTCGCCGCCTTCGGTATAGACGATTTCTAACAGGTCTTTGGCAATTTTGCCCGAAATGTCGCCTTTGGTGATCAGCTTGATGATGCCACCCAGTTGATCGGGCGTAACAGGGCAGGTGGAAATGTCCTTGTCGTCTTTTTTCAGACGGCCGAACAATTCGTTGATCACCCAGTTTGCAGCCAGCTTGCCATCATTGCCGTCAGCCACTTTTTCAAAGAAGTTGGCGTTTTCCACATCAGCGGTCAATACGGATGCGTCATATTCGGACAGGCCGAAATCCCCCATGAACCGTGCGCGTTTGGCGTCAGGCAGTTCTGGCAGGCCCGCTTTGATGTCATCTACCCAGTCTTGTTCAATTTCGAGGGGCAACAGGTCGGGGCAGGGGAAGTAGCGGTAATCGTGGGCTTCTTCCTTGGACCGCATAGAGCGGGTTTCGTTTTTATCCGCATCGTACAGGCGGGTTTCCTGATCAATCGTACCACCGTCTTCCAGAATGGCGATCTGGCGTTTGGCTTCATAGTCAATCGCAAGCTGCATGAATCGCATGGAATTCATGTTCTTGATTTCACAACGGGTGCCCAGCACGCTGAAATCCATCGTTTCTGCGAATTTTTCATAGTCACCGGGGCGGCAGACCGACACGTTCACATCCGCCCGCATGTTGCCGTTTTGCATGTTGCCGTCACAGGTGCCCAGATACCGCAGGATCTGGCGCAGTTTGGTGACATAGGCGGCAGCCTCTTCAGGACCGCGAATATCGGGGCGCGATACGATTTCCATCAGGGCGACGCCCGTGCGGTTCAGGTCCACGAACGACATGTTCGGGTCCATATCGTGCACGGATTTGCCTGCGTCCTGTTCAAGGTGGATACGTTCAATGCGCACCAAGCGGGCCACGCCCGGTTCCATGTCTACCAATACTTCGCCTTCGCCCACGATGGGGTGATACAACTGGCTGATCTGATAGCCTTGGGGCAGGTCAGGGTAGAAATAGTTTTTACGATCAAAGGCAGAGAAGAGGTTAATTTCTGCATTGATGCCAAGGCCGGTGCGCACGGCCTGTTCCACGCAGTATTCGTTGATGACGGGCAACATGCCGGGCATGGCGGCATCCACGAAAGACACGTTGGAGTTCGGCTCTGCGCCGAACTCGGTCGAGGCACCGGAAAACAGCTTGGAGTTTGACGCCACCTGCGCGTGGATTTCCATGCCGATCACGATCTCCCAGTCGCCTGTCGCGCCTGCGATGACTTTGGGTTTTGGGGCGGAATAGGTCAGATCGAGCATGTGCAGGGCCTTTGCGCAGCGTGTGGGAATACGGCCTGCGTTTTAGGCGCAACTGCGCCTATGTGCAAGCCGCTTGGCAATTGGAACGGGCGAAACAGATCAGTTCAAAATCTTGCCGACAATTTCGGCAGTGTCTTTGGACAGATTTGGCAAATCCGCAATGCGCTGCAACTGGGCGCGCATCATCTGTTGGCGGGCAGGGTCATAGCGGCGCCATGTTTCAAATCCGCCGCACATCCGCGCGGTGGTTTGCGGGTTCACCGGGTCCAGTTTGATCAGCCAGTCGCCAAAGAATTCATAACCAGCGCCGTCTTTGCGGTGAAACCCTGCGGGGTTCATCATGGCAAAGCCTGCGACCAAGCTGCGATAGCGGTTGGGGTTCTTCCAGTCGAAATCTTTATGCTCGGTCAGGGCTTTGGCCACTTCAACCGCACTGTCTGCGGGGGCGCTGCTGACCTGAACGGTGAACCATTTGTCGATGACCAGACGATCCGCCGCCCATTGGTTATAAAATGCCTGCACCGCATCGCCGCCCTGATTGTGGCGGATCAGGGTTGCAAGGGCTGACAGTTGTTCGGTCATATTATCTGCCGCTGCAAATTGGGCTTTGGCGCTGGCGCAATCCGGTTCCAGATGGCTGATCAGGGATAAAACCGCCCCGCGCAGGCTGCGTTTGCCTGCGGGGTCTGCTTCTGGCGTGTAGGGGCCAGGGGTGGCCAGTGCGCCGTAAAGGTCCGGCAGATCCCCTGCCAGTTCTGTGGCTACGGCTTTGGCCAGATTCTGACGCGCGGCATAGATTTTATCAGGGTCGGGCGCTGTGCCGCTTTCAAAGATTGCCTGAGCCAGCGCATCTTCGGACGGAAGCGACAGCACCAGCGCACGAAACGCGGGGTCAAGCGCGTCATTGGTGGCAACCGCCTGCATCGCCTTAGGGAAGGCCGCGTCTACGGGCGCATCAGCCACCACCATATCTTGCAACAGGTTCAGCGCATAGGCCCGCCCCGATTCCCATTGGTTGAACGGGTCGGTGTCATGGGTCAGCAAAAACGCCCGTTCGGCATTGGTGATCTGGCGATCCAGCACCACAGGCGCAGAAAAGCCGCGCAGCAGGGATAGGGTGGGTTTGTCCAAAAGGCCGTTGATTTCAAACGACTGCACCCCTGCGTTTAGGACAAGGGTTTGTTCCGGCGCGGCTTCGGTGCCGTCGGCAGCAAGGAAGCCTGTGCGGATTGGCACAACTTGGGGCTTTTTGTCTGTCTGGCCGGGGGTGTCTGGGTTGGTCTGGGTAAAGGTCAGGGTCAGCGTGTCGCCTGCAAAATCCTCGGTCACGGTAATACGCGGGGTGCCGGCTTGGGCGTACCACAGGGCAAATTGCGACAGGTCCATCTGGCAGGCATCTTCAAAGGTCTTGATCCAGTCTTCAATCGTGCAAGCCTGCCCGTCGTGGCGTTCAAAATATAAATCCAGCGCTTTACGATAGTTGTCAGCCCCCACCAGCGTGCGCAGCATGCCAATAACCTCGGCGCCTTTTTCATAGACGGTGGCGGTGTAGAAATTGTTGATTTCGATGTATTCAGTAGGGCGCACCGGATGGGCCAACGGGCCCGCATCCTCGCGGAATTGACGTGCGCGCAGTTGCAGGACGTTTTCGATGCGGTTCACCGCATGGGAGCGTGCATCGCCGCTGAACTGCTGGTCGCGGAACACGGTCAGACCCTCTTTCAGGCACAATTGGAACCAGTCGCGGCAGGTGATGCGGTTGCCAGTCCAGTTGTGGAAATATTCATGGGCGATGATGCCCTCGATCAGTTCATAATCGCGGTCTGTTGCGGTTTCAGGGCTGGCCAGAACGTATTTGGAATTAAAGATGTTCAAGCCTTTGTTTTCCATCGCGCCCATATTGAAATCATCCACAGCGACGATCATGAACAGGTTCAGGTCGTATTCACGGCCGTATTCGGTTTCATCCCAGCGCATGGATCGTTTCAGACTGTCCATGGCATAGGCGCATTTGTCCTCATCCCCGGGGCGGACAAAGATTTGCAGGTCCACTTCGCGCCCGTTCATGGTGGTGAAATGATCGTCATGGGACACCAGATCACCAGCCACCAGCGCGAACAGATAGGCGGGTTTGGGCCACGGATCATGCCATTTGCCATCGCCCAGATTGTTGCCGTTGGACAAAAGCACCGGCGCATCACCGTCGATTGCGACCGTGAACACCGCCATCACATCGGGGCGGTCCAGATAATAGGTGATCTTGCGAAAGCCCTCGGCCTCGCATTGGGTGCAATACATGCCGTTCGACATATAAAGCCCGTTCAAGGATGTATTGGCCTGCGGGTTGGTCTCTACCTCGGCCTCCCAGAGGAACCCGCCTTGGGGGACCAGATCAGCGGGAATGGTTAACCCTTCGGCATCCAGCAGGATTTCATCGGGCTTCAGCGCCGTGCCGTTGATGCTGGCCGACAGCAGTTTCAGGTCTTGGCCATGCAGCCGCAGATCATGGGGGCCGTCGGTGCGATCCGTGTTACCCTTGAACACAATTTTTGACCGCACTCTGGTTTGCGTCGGGTGCAGTTTGAAATGCAAATCAACGGTTTCAATCCAGAATTCCGGCTGTTTGTAATCGGACAGACGAATGGCGGGGACGGATGATGTAGGGCGCATGTAAGACTCCTGATTTGGGTGCAAACTGCATGGGAAGTGCCATCAGGTTCAAGAGCGATTTTTTGATTGCCCATTTTGGGCTGATGATTGGCGGGTTTTGGCGTCTATTGTAGCATGTCAATTTGACACAAGCAGGGGGCTGGCTTAGGAGTTCGCGAGAAACTTGAGGAGGTATACCGTGGTACGCATTGAAAAACATGGGTTGCAGGTGGATGCAGCGCTGGCGACGTTTATCGAAACAGACGCGCTGCCGAACACAGGCGTCACAGCGGATCAATTCTGGGAGGGGCTGTCCGCGCTGGTGCATGATCTTGGCCCGAAAAACCGCGATTTGCTGAAAAAGCGCAAAGACCTGAAAGCCAAAATCGACGGCTGGCATATTGAACGGCGTGGCCAAGACCATGACGTCGCCGAATATAAGGCGTTTTTGCAAGAGATCGGCTATCTGGTGCCCAAAGGCGCGGATTTTACGATCCAGACCACGAATGTAGACCCTGAAATCGCACTGGTGCCCGGCCCGCAACTGGTGGTGCCGATCATGAACGCGCGCTATGCGCTGAACGCGGCGAATGCCCGTTGGGGCAGCCTGTATGACGCGCTTTATGGTACGGATGCCATGGGCAGCACCGCGCCTGCGGGGGGCTATTCTGCGGATCGCGGGGCGCAGGTGATCGCTTGGGCCAAGACCTATCTGGATGAAACCTTTCCGCTGGCTACAGGGTCCCATGCTGACGTGGCAGGGTATGCGGTAGTGAATGGCGCTGTGCTGGCCGATGGTGTTGCGCTGGCCGATCCCGCGCAATTTGCGGGCTATCGCGGCGATGGGGCAAGCCCCAGCGCGATCCTGTTGAAAACCAACGGGTTGCACGCTGAATTGACCATTGATCGCAACCATCAGATCGGCAGCGTTGATAAAGCTGGGGTTGCGGATATTTTGCTGGAATCCGCCATGTCATCCATCATGGATTGCGAAGATTCCGTGGCGGCTGTAGATGCCGAAGACAAGGTTCTGGCCTATTCCAACTGGCTGGGCCTGATGAAAGGCGATCTGGCGGAAAGCGTGACCAAAGGGGGCAAGACATTCACCCGCGCGTTGAACCCTGATCGTGACTATACCGCGCCCGATGGCACTGCGCTGACCCTGAAAGGCCGCGCCTTGATGCTGGTACGCAATGTGGGCCACCTGATGACCAACCCTGCCATTCTGGACCGTGACGGGCTGGAAATCGGCGAAGGTCTGATGGATGCCATGTGTACCACCCTGTGTGCTATGCATGATTTGCAACGGGACGGGGGTAACTCGGTCACGGGGTCTGTTTATGTGGTGAAACCCAAGATGCACGGCCCCGAAGAAGTGGCCTTTGCGGATGAGATTTTCACCCGTGTGGAAACCGCGCTGGGCCTGCCGCAAAACACTGTCAAACTGGGCATTATGGACGAAGAACGCCGCACCACGGTGAACCTTGGTGAATGTATTCGGGCGGCGCAAAACCGTGTGGCCTTTATCAATACGGGCTTTCTGGATCGCACGGGGGATGAAATCCATACCTCGATGGAAGCGGGGCCATTCCTGCGCAAGGATGACATTAAAGGCGAGCCGTGGATCGGCGCCTATGAAGATCATAACGTGGATGTGGGACTGGCTTGCGGGCTGCAAGGCCGCGCGCAGATTGGCAAGGGCATGTGGGCCATGCCGGATCTGATGGCGGATATGTTGAAAGCCAAGATTGGCCATCCGCAGGCAGGTGCGAACTGTGCTTGGGTTCCAAGCCCGACTGCTGCCACGCTGCACGCCATGCACTATCACAAAGTAGACGTGTTGGCCCGTCAGGCTGAAATCGCAGCGGATGGGGCGCGGGCCTCGGTGGATACGATCCTGCAAATGCCTGTGGCGCGGGGGCAGAACTGGTCTGACGCGGAAATCACCCGCGAAGTGGAAAACAACGCCCAAGGTATTCTGGGCTATGTGGTACGCTGGATTGATCAGGGCGTAGGGTGTTCCAAGGTGCCTGACATCAACAATGTGGGCCTGATGGAAGACCGCGCCACCTGTCGGATTTCCAGCCAGCATATTGCCAACTGGTTGTATCACGGTGTGGTTACGCGGGATCGCGTGATGGAAATCATGCACCAAATGGCATTGGTTGTGGATGAACAGAATGCCAATGATCCGTCTTATGACCCCATGGGCCCTGACTTCAACGGCTTGGCTTTTCAAGCGGCCTGTGATTTGGTTTTCCTCGGAACCGTGCAACCCTCGGGCTATACCGAGCCGATCTTGCACGCGCGGCGGTTGGAACTGAAAGGAACCCTTTAAATGGCTGGATTGAATCTTGCGAAATGTCGGAAAATTGTTCGTGCAGCTTTTGCCAAAGGCAAAGAACTAGAGCTGAACCCTTTGTCGGTTGTGGTGCTGGACAGCGGCGGCAATGTGCTGGCTTTTGAACGGCAGGACGGGGCGGCTGCGGGGCGGTTTCAGATAGCCGACGGGAAGGCCAATGCGGCGGTGATGTTGGGAATGCCCAGTTCCAAAGCGATGGAACGGGCGGAACAACAACCCTATTTCGCCAACGCCCTGAACGGCGCTTATGGCGGGCGGTTTATACCGTTGCCGGGGGGCGTTTTAGTTCTGGATAAAAAGGGTGCAGTTCTGGGAGCGGTTGGCGTGACGGGGGATACTTCGGAAAATGACGCGCTTTGTGCCATAGCAGGGATTGAGGCGGCGACTTTCCTTGCCGAGGCTTAAATCTACGATCCTATTGAAAGAATTTGAAAGCGCCTTCGGGCGCTTTTTTCGTTTAAACAGGGCTTTCAGGGCGCAGTATTTATGTGGATGTTGGGATTGAGTATTTTGGGAACATTGAAGCCATCGGGTGGTGAAATGATAGGCAAGGTCGGGCAGATACGCAGCGATTTGAGGGTGCGGGGCGACGGTCTTTGTTCCTAGGGCTTGCAATTTTTGGCGGCTTTGGCCTAATCATCGTGAATACAAAAAACAAAAAAGAGAGTCCCATGGCGCGTCCAGTAGTCGGTATTAGTGGCAATGCTCATATGATCAACGACGAGTATGCGGTTCAGGCCTGTGGCCTGCACAACATGTATGCCGTTTCCGAAGTTTGCGGTGCCACCGCGCTGGTGGTGCCTGCCTTACCAGACCTGAATGGGATCGAGGATCTTTGTGATGTGTTTGACGGGTTTGTGTTTACAGGGGCCCGCCCCAATATCCATCCAGAAGAATACGGCGAGGTGGCAACACCGGCCCACGGGGATTTTGATCGGGATCGGGATCGTCTGGCACTGCCTTTGATCCGCGCCTGTGTGGAACGGGCGATTCCCGTTCTGGGGATATGCCGTGGCTTTCAGGAGTTTAACGTGGCTTTTGGCGGTTCGCTTTATCCTGAAATTCGCGACCTGCCGGGGCGGATGAACCATCGCATGCCCCCCGATGGCACGATTGAGGAAAAATTTGCCCATCGCCACGATATTACGCTGACCAAAGGCGGGGTCTTCGAGGGGATATTCGGCAAGGATGTGGTTCTGACCAATTCATTGCACGGGCAGGGCATTAAGGAAGCAGGGGAGCGGGTAGTGGTTGAGGGGTTCGCCCCTGACGGCACGCCCGAGGCGATCCGCATCGAGGGCGCCCCCGGTTTCGCGCTGGCTGTGCAATGGCACCCTGAATACAACGCGGCCAATGATACAGTGTCCCGTCCCTTGTTCGAGGCCTTTGGTTTGGCCATGCAGGATCGTGCCGCGCGGCGGCGGGCTGCCTGAGGTTTTGACGACAGATAAGCCGAACCCAGTGGGGCGCAAATACGTCATCATGGGGGTGACGGGCTGCGGCAAATCTACGATCGGGTCGCTTTTGGCACGTCAGCTAGGGGCACAGTTTCTGGACGGGGATGATTTGCATCCCGCAGCCAATATCGCAAAAATGTCTGCGGGACAGCCGTTGAACGATGCGGACCGCGCACCTTGGCTGGACCGGATCGGCCAGAGGCTGGGGGCAGTGGACGGTGCGGTGATCATGGCCTGTTCCGCGTTGAAACAATCCTATCGGGACCGAATTCGTGATCAAGCGGGCTGCCCAGTGACATTTTTGTTGTTACAGGGCAGTCGCGCGGTGATCGAAAGCCGTATGGCGCTGCGGGCAGGGCATTTTATGCCGACCAGTCTGTTGGACAGCCAATTCGCCACGCTAGAGCCTTTTTCAGCGGCAGAATCTTTTGTGGTTGTAGATATTGACCAAAGCGCTGCGGCCATTGTGGCGGCTTTATCCGCGCAGATCGCACAAGAGTAACCCCGCCATCGGTTGGGATGACGGGGCGATTGTTTAGCTGTCGGCTTTGACGTTTTGAGTTTGGGTGCCAAGCCCGTTGATATGCACCTCCATCACGTCGCCATCTTTCAGGAAGGTTGGTGGTTTCATGCCAAGACCCACGCCTGGGGGGGTGCCGGTTGCGATCACATCGCCAGGGTGCAGGGTGAACAAATGGGACAGATGTTCGATAATTTCCGCCACGCTGAAGATCATTGTGCTGGTGTTGCCTGTCTGCATCCGCTGGCCGTTCACATCCAGAGACATATCCAGCGCTTGCGGGTCGGGGATTTCATCGCGGGTCACCATCCACGGGCCTGTGGGGCCAAAGGTGTCGCAGGATTTGCCCTTGGTCCAGTTGCCGGACAGGTGTTTCTGAAAATGCCGTTCAGACACGTCATTGACCACGCAATAGCCCGCAACATGGTCCAGCGCGTTTTCTTTGCTGACGTATTTGGCAGTTTTGCCGATGACCACGCCCAGTTCCACCTCCCAGTCTGTCATGGTTGATCCGCGCGGCATGACTACCGTGTCATTGGGGCCGACAATGGCAGAGTTGGCTTTCATGAACAGGATCGGATGCTCGGGCAGGGTGGCCCCTGTCTCGGCAGCGTGGTCGGAATAGTTCAAGCCGATACACATGAATTTGCCAATGTCCCCGACGCAAGGACCGATGCGGGGGGAGCCCTCAACTGCGGGTAGGCTGGTAGGATCGAGCGCAGCCAGTTTGGCCAGCGCGGCATCGGACAGGTTCGCGCCGTTCAGATCGTCGATCTGGCCTGAAAGATCACGCAAAACGCCGTCTGCGTCGATCATTCCCGGTTTTTCGGCACCCGCTGGGCCATAGCGAAGGAGTTTCATGGGGTGTTCCTTATTTCTTGTTTATGTGTCGTATTTATCCGGCCCAACCGCCGTCGATGATATGGGCCTGTCCGGTTGTAAAGGCACTTTCGTCGCCCGCGAGGTAAACCACAAGGGCTGCAATTTCCTGTGCCGTTGCAACACGGCCCATGGGCTGGCGGGATACGAATTGCTCGAGTGCGGCTTCATAACTGCCCAGTTCCTTGCCCAGTGCGGTGACGCGGTCATGCCAGCTGGGGCTTTCTACGGTGCCGGGGCAAATACAGTTGCAGCGAATACCCTTGGTGACGAAATCTTTGGCCACGGATTTGGTCATGCCGATCACCGCCGCCTTGGACGCCCCGTAAGCGAATCGATTGGGGGCTGCGATGACCGATGACACAGCCGAGGACATGTTGATGATGGATCCACCGCCCCGTGCGATCATGCCCGGCAAGGCGGCTTTCATGGTAGCGTACATGGCGCGTACATTCAGGTTAAAGGCGAAATCCCAATCCGCATCCGAACAGTCAAGGATGGACCCGTGATGCACAAAGCCTGCGCAGTTGAATAAGATATCGGGGGAAGTACGGGCGATGGCGGCTTCGACCTCGGCCTGTTTTAGCACGTCGAAATGGAAGGTTTCGATGTTGGGATCGGTCAGGCTGGACAGGGCGTCGTCGTTCACATCCGTGGCAAAAACCTTGGCGCCCTCTGCGGCCATGGCCAGCGCACTGGCACGGCCGATGCCTTGGCCCGCAGCGGTGATCAGAGCGGTTTTACCGGAAAGTCTTGCAGAGCCTGCCATGGGGGTACCTTTGTTCTAATAATGCGGTTCGCGGAATACTGGCACTATTTGTGGCAGGAAATAAAGCTGGAATTCCAGATGGAACCTGCGATGGCTTGCCCGCAGGGGACAAGGTTGTATTACTTCCATGAGTTCACAGGTTCGGAGTAGACCACATGGCCCGTCGCAGTCTCGTTTCTAAAAGCCTTTTCTTGGCGCAAATCCCAGTGCAGGCCGCCCTATGATCCGCTTTTTACATTCCTCTGACCTGCACCTTGGTAAACCCTTTGGACGCTTTCCCGAAGACGTTCGCGGCCGCTTAAAACAGGCGCGCCATGATGTGATTGGCCGCCTTGCACAGGCTGCGCGCAACGGCGGGGCCTCGGTGGTTTTGCTGGCGGGGGATACGTTTGATGCGGAAACCCCGGCGCCCAGCGTGGTGCGCCAAGCGCTGAACGAAATCGCACGGGCGAATGATCTGAAATGGGTCATCATGCCGGGCAACCACGATTCCCTTGCCGCAAGCGAGTTATGGCGTACCATTTTACAGGACAAACCGAACAACGTGACACTGGCGCTGACGCCAGAGCCGTTAAAGATCAGCACGGGTGTTTTTGTGCTGTCGACCCCCTGTACAACGCGCAATCCGGGGCGGGATTTGACCGAGGATATGGACCAACCGACCTCTGAAGGTGCGCTGCGCATCGGGCTGGGTCACGGCGGTATCACTGATTTTTCCGGCGGCGAGGCAACCTTGTCCGAGGACGGTGGCGCGGCAATCATTCCGCCAGATAGGGCCGAACGATCAGGGCTGGATTATCTGGCGCTGGGCGACTGGCACGGGCAAATTGAAGTTGGTAAACGGACGTGGTTTTCAGGCAGCCCCGAAAGGGACAGTTTTAAACACCAGAAGCAGGCCAGCGCGAATTTGGTCAGCCTGAACGGACCAAGAGCGCTGCCAGAGGTGGCTACTCCGACAACAGGGCAGATCGACTGGCTTAGCCTGACCCTTGATTTAATGCCTGAAGATGACTGCGTTGGCCAGTTGAACCAAAACCTGCCAGAACTGACGAAACGCCGTGACACGATTGCTAAAATCGCAGCGACAGGGCGGATCGGTTTACAAGATAAGACCAAGCTGCAACAGGCGATTGCCCAGATCGAACCGGATTTTCTATCACTGGAACAACACCTGACGCACCTTCGAATGACCCATGATACTGCAGATTTGGATGCGATCGACACAGCAGGCGCGCTGCGATCCGCAGGGCAAAGTCTGGCCGAGCGATCACAGGATCCGGTGCTTTCAGCGGAAGAACAAGAAATTGCAGAAAACGCACTTTCTATGTTGTTTTCCTTTGCGGCGGAAAATTCATGAAACTACGTTCCCTGACCCTTACCAATGTGCGCAAATTCGGCGGACAGACAGCCACAATCAGCGGCATCGGCGATGGTGTCACCGTCATTTCCGAAGCCAATGAATTCGGTAAATCCACCTTTTTTGACGCGCTCCATGCCTTGTTTTTTGTGAAATACAGCACGGCAGGCAAAGAGGTGAAATCCCTGCAACCCAGATCAGGCGGTGCGGTGCGGGTTCAGGCCGAATTGGAAACTGAAACAGGGCGTTTTGTGATCGAGAAATCCTTTCTCGCACAAAAACGCGCCACGGTCAGCCGTGCCGACAACGGGACACTGATTGCGCAGGATGACGAGGCGGAAAAATGGATCGCCGCGCTGATGGATCGCGGCCTTGAAGGCCCGGCAGGGCTGTTGTGGGTGCGGCAGGGCACCACGGCGCTGGAACCCGCGGGCACAGCGGGGGCGGATAAAACGGAAAAGGAAAAACTGCTGGGCGCACGGCGGGATTTACTGTCTTCGGTGGCGGGGGAAATTGACAGGGTAACAGGCGGGCGGCGGATGGACCGCGTCTTGGCCCGCTGCCGAGAGGAACTGGCGAAACTGGCCACAGCCAGCGGCAAAGCCAAGGCCCATGGCCCGTGGGACGCCGAACAAAAGGAAATCATGGCTTTGGAAGCCCGCGAAGCCGAACTGGATGCAAAGTGCAAGGAGTTATCCAAAGCATTGAGCGATCGCAAAACCACAGAAGCAGAGCTGAAAAACTGGGGTCAGGTCGCAGCCAAAGAAGAGCGGCAGGCAGCTTTGGAACAAGCCCGTGAAACCCACGCACATGCCTTGGCTCATGCGGATAAATGCACTGGTGCGAAAAGGGATTTCGATCTGAAATCCCTGCAACATACCAATGCCGTCAAAGGCTTGAATGATTTGTTAAAAGCCGCAGAGGCTTTGAAACAAGCCGCCGATGCTGAAGCAAAACTGCGCAGCCAGCTTCAGGAACAAGACGCTGATGTTGCGGCTGCAAAAGCCGAAGAGCAAGTGGCGCAGGCGGATTTGACGGTGGCGCTGAAGGCCTTGCAAGACCTGCGCGCGCAACGGGATGCCGCGCAGCTGGCGGAGCTGGGGCGCAACGCCCGTGATGAAGTCGCTCGTCTAGCACAACGGCTTGAAAAGGCGGAAAAACACCGCGAAAAATTGGAAGAGGCACAAGCGCGATTGGCTGGCATGGCGATCACGCAGGAAGTGCTGGATAAAATCACTCGCAGCCACGGGCAATTGCAACAGGCCAAAGCCACAGCTGATGCGCAAAACGTCACCCTGTCGGTGATTTATGACAGCGCGGCGCGTATATCTTTGGGCGGCGGGGAACTGTCTGAAAACACCCCGATTCCGGTTTATTCCAAGCAGGAAATTGCTTTACCGGGGATTGGTCGCCTGACGGTAGACCCAGGTGCCCGCGCTGATGAAGATTCGGGCCGTAAAGCGGTGGAAAAGGCGCAGGCAGCGCTGGATATCGCCTTGGCTGCGGCGCAGGTTGTTTCCCTTGATCGGGCGCATCAGGCCTATGCCGCGCGACGGGATGCAGAACATCAGGTGGAGCTGGCAAAAGGGGTGATTGATACGGTCGTACCAGAAGGGCTGGATGCGTTGCGGGGCGCTCTTGCGCAGGCCCGTGCCACGGCGGGGGACCAAGATAGCGATGTTTCAGCCGAGCCGGTTGATCTGGCCGAAATGACGACAGCGCTCGCGATTGCGGATGACGCCGCAGGGCTTGCGCGCACCCGATATGATCGCAACCGCGATAATTTGGGGCGCTTGCGCGAAACATATGCACAAACCCGCGCTGAATTGGCCACGGCAGAGGCTACATTGGCGCAGGCAAAAGGGGTTTACGGTGATGTTGAAACCTTTCCAGAGCGACGCGATGCAGCCGCCCGTCAGGTCAGTGTTTGCGAAATTTCCCTAAAAGATGCAGCGGAGGTATTGGAAGGCCTGACCGCAAATGCACCGGATTTGGACACGACGAAGGCGGATTTAAAACGCGCTGAAACCGTTGTGGAACAGGCAGAAAAGCGTATTCGTTCCCTTCAAAGCCAACTGGTCGAAACCAATGCAAAAATCCGCGCCCGCGCCGAAGACGGTGTCGAAGAGGCCCTGACTGAAACTCGTGGCCAGTTGGATATGGCACGCGCCCGCGAAGGTCGTTACAGCCGAGAGGTCGCCGCGCTGAACCTGTTGGTGCGCGAACTTGAAGGCCGCCGCACCCAAGCCCGAGAGGTTTATTTCGAGCCGGTTCAACGGGAATTACAGCCGCTTTTGTCCATTCTGCACGAAGACGCCGCGCTGAATTTCAATCCCGAACGCCTGTTGCCAGACGGGTTGGCCCGCAGTGGCCAGCAAGAAGACCTGGAAGAGTTGAGCGGCGGCACTCAAGAGCAAATCGCGATCCTGACACGGCTGGCCTTTGCCCGGCTTTTCGCCAGCCAAGGCCACGCCATGCCGATTATTCTGGACGATGCGCTGGTCTATTCCGACGACGATCGCATCGTGAAAATGTTCACGGCGCTGCACCGTGTTGCCGCGGATCAGCAAGTCATCGTCTTTTCCTGCCGCCAGATGGCCTTCGCCAAACTGGGCGGAGAGCGGCCCGACGTGACGGTGGCACCGATCGCCTGACTTAGCCGCGATTTAGGTGTGGCTTTGTTTTGTCGCGCACCATACTTCGAATACTAACAAATTTTGCGGTCAAGATCGGGCGGGTCAGAATCGCTTGGCTGTCCAACGGGTCCAGTCCGTTTATGTCTTGAATAAAGCGAAAATATTGTCCTAATCGCGGCCCCCAACCCTCTGTGATTTTATGGGAGCACAGGCCGCAGACCGCTCTGTCAGTGATGTAAAAGGCGTAGAGTCCACCGATGTATGATCTTTTACCGGCCAAACACGCGCCCTTTCAGCCGATGGATTGATCAGAGCAGTAAGCGCAGGATCGCATCATAATCATCACACCAATTTGAAAACCTGATGGGGGTTTCTTTTAGGCGTCTAGCTCTACCCAAATTGGCACGTGGTCGCTGGGTTTTTCCCGTCCGCGGGTCTCGCGGTCGATCTGGCAGTCTGTCAGCAGGTCGGCGCATTGGGGGGTCAGTAAGAAGTGGTCGATGCGGATGCCGTGGTTTTTGTTCCAGCGGCCCGCCTGATAATCCCAAAAGGTATAGGTCATCGGGGCTTGATTGCGGGCGCGCAATGCTTCTGTAAAGCCGAGGTTTTTCACCCGCTCAAAGGCCGCGCGGGATTGGGGCAGGAACAGGGCGTCTTCAAGCCAGGGTTTCACGTCCCAACAGTCTTCGGGCTGGGGGATCACGTTATAATCCCCCGCCATCAGCGCGGGTTCTTCAGCGGCCATCAGCTCTTGAGCGCGGGCGTGCAGACGTTCCATCCAGCCCAGTTTATAGTCGTATTTCGGCCCGGGTGCCGGGTTACCGTTGGGCAGGTACAAACCGCAGACCCGCACGGCGGTTTTATCGCCAATAACGGTTGCTTCAATCCAGCGGGCTTGTTCGTCGGTATCATCACCGGGCAGGCCGCGTGTGATGTCTTCCAGCGGCAGTTTGGACAGGATCGCCACCCCGTTGAAGGATTTCTGCCCATGGGTTTCAACGGTGTAGCCCAAATCCTCGATCGGTTCACAGGGGAAGTTTTCATCCACCGATTTGATTTCCTGCAACAGGGCCACGTCGGGTTTTGTCTCTTCCAGCCACTGCAAAAGGGCGGGCAGGCGTGCTTTGATCCCGTTGATATTGAAGCTGGCGATTTTCATGGGGTCTGGTCCTTCCGTTGCCGCGCAAATATCGCGGCAATCGGGGTAAAGGACAAGGCTAATCGACAGGTTATCCGCTGCCCATGGCGCGTACCGCCACAGGCACACAGACAGTTCGTTTACATGCTAAACGAGGTGCCGCAGCCACAAGAGCTGCTGGCGTTGGGGTTTTCGATCACAAACCGCGCGCCGATCAGTTCTTGGGAGAAATCAATCACGGCATTGGTCAGAAACGGTAGGGAAATACTGTCGACCAGCACCTTTTGGCCGTTCTTTTCCAACACCAGATCATCGTCGGCGGCGGTATCTTCCAGTTTGATTTCATATTGAAAGCCGGAACAGCCGCCGCCTTCAACGGCGATGCGCAAGCATTGGGTCGCTGTGGCGCCATCGTTGATTTCCGCAAGTCGGTCAAAGGCGCGGTCGGTTACTTTGGGGGGCAGGGACAAGTCCATCTGTTAACGTCCACATCAATCGTGTAAGGTTTCCCTAAACATAGGCTTTGATGCGCGCAGCATCAAGGATAAGACACAGGTAATATCGGGGCCACACATAAATGTTAGCGAAATACGCCAGTAATCCGGCGCTAAGCCGTGGTCGTCTTGTGGATGAGGGGCACTCGGCCCATCGCTCGGCCTTTCAGCGGGATCGGGACCGGATCATCCATTCCACCGCGTTTCGGCGGTTAAAACACAAAACGCAGGTTTTTGTCGAACATGAAGGCGATCACAACCGCACACGGCTGACCCATTCCATTGAGGTGGGACAAGTGGCACGCACGATTTCCGGCGCGTTAGGGCTGAACGTAGAGCTGACCGAGGCAGTGGCACTGGCCCATGATCTGGGTCACACGCCGTTTGGTCACGCAGGGGAAGATGCGCTTGACGAATGTATGGCGCCATTTGGGGGCTTTGATCACAACGCCCAAGCCATTAAAATTGTTACAGACTTGGAACGGCATTATGCGGAATTCGACGGGTTGAACCTGACGTGGGAATGTCTCGAAGGCATCGCCAAACACAATGGTCCCGTTTTGGGCGACATCCCTTTTGCGCTGGCGGAATATAACGCCAAACACGATCTGGAACTGTATACCCACGCCAGTGCTGAAGCGCAGGTCGCCGCGCTGTCGGATGACATCGCCTATAACAATCACGATCTGGATGACGGGTTGCGGGCTGGGTTGTTTCAAATTGACGATATTTTGCATCTGCCTTTGGTCAAACCCTGTTTTGCCGAAGTGGACAAGAAATACCCCAACCTTGATCCCGACCGCCGCCGCCACGAGGCCTTGCGCCGAGTTTTTGGTCTGATGGTGGAAGATGTGTTAACCGAAAGCAAAATCTGGCTGGATAAATCAGGGGCGCAAAGCGCGCAGGATATTCGCGCCCTTGGCCATCCCGTCATCGCCTTTTCGGATGATCTGCTGTCAGGCCTGAACGCCATTCGCCAATTTCTATACGCCAATATGTACCGCCATCCTGATGTGCTGGAAGTACGCGAGGAAATGACCAGCGTTCTGCGCGATCTGTTCCACCGCTTTATGGACAATCCCGAACTGTTGCCAGAAGGCTGGACACCCTACAGCGATGATTTCGCCCGCGCCCGTCTGGTGGCGGATTATGTGTCTGGAATGACCGACCGTTTCGCGCTGAAATTGCATAAAGGCGCGTTCGGGTGAGTTGACCCGCCACGCCAAACTGCTAAACCGCGTTTTATCTACTAGGAAAGCGCTATGAACCTATTTGCCGATATCAGAATACTTGTGCTCGACAGCCTGAATGCCCTTCAATCCGAAGGCGTGCTTCCGGCTGATCTGGATTTCACCAATGTTGCGGTGGAACCGCCCCGCGATGCGCTGCACGGGGATATGGCAACCAATGCGGCGATGGTGCTGGCCAAACCTGCCAAATCCAACCCACGTGATATTGCCGAAGCACTGGCGACCAAGCTGTTGGCAGATGACCGGATCACAGCGGCGGATGTTGCGGGACCGGGGTTCCTGAACCTGACGCTGGACCCGGCCTGCTGGACAGCGATTGTTCCGCTTGCGTTAAAGGCGGGGGTTGATTTCGGCCGCTCTGACATGGGGCAGGGCAAAAAGGTGAATGTGGAATATGTTTCCGCCAACCCCACAGGTCCGTTGCATGTGGGCCACACACGGGGCGCTGTGTTTGGCGATGCGCTGGCCAGCCTGCTGGATTTTGCAGGCTTTGACGTCACCCGCGAATATTACATTAACGATGGCGGGGCGCAGGTGGATGTGCTCGCTCGTTCTGCTTATCTGCGTTATCTTGAAGCCAACGGCCAAGAGGTTGCTTTTGAAGATGGCACTTACCCCGGCGATTATCTGATCCCCGTGGGGCAGGCGCTGAAGGAAAAATACGGCGACAGTCTGGTGGGCAAGCCTGAATCCGAATGGCTGGAAGAGCTGCGCGAATTCGGCACCGCGGCGATGATGGATATGATCCGCGCCGATCTGAAATCCCTGAACATCGAAATGGACGTGTTTTATTCCGAAAAATCCCTATATGGCACAGGGCGGATTGAGGCTGCGATCAACTCGTTGAAAGACAAGGGGCTGATCTATGAAGGCGTGCTTGAGCCGCCAAAAGGCAAATTGCCCGACGATTGGGAGCCACGGGAACAAACCCTGTTCAAATCCACTGCGCATGGCGATGACGTGGACCGCCCTGTGATGAAATCCGACGGGGCATGGACCTATTTCGCACCGGATATTGCCTATCACTATGATAAGATTACCCGTGGCTTTGATGCGTTGATTGATATTTTCGGCGCAGACCACGGCGGCTATGTGAAGCGGATGAAGGCAGCGGTATCTGCGCTGTCTGACGGCAAGGTTTCGGTCGATATCAAACTGACCCAACTGGTGAAACTGTTCAAAAACGGCGAGCCGTTTAAGATGTCCAAACGGGCAGGGACGTTTATTACCCTGCGCGATGTGGTTGAACAGGTTGGCCCCGATGTGACCCGTTTCCACATGCTGACCCGCAAACAGGATGCGCCGTTGGACTTTGATTTCGACAAGGTTCTGGAACAATCCAAAGAAAACCCTGTGTTTTATGTGCAATACGCAAATGCGCGGATTTCGTCGGTCATGCGCAAGGCAAATGAGGCAGGTGTTGATACCGCTGACGGGGTTTTGGAAGCAGCGGATTTGACCGCCAATACCCACCCCGCCGAGCTGGCGCTGGCCCGTAAACTGGCGGAATGGCCCCGTTTGCTGGAACTGGCGGCCAAGCACAATGAACCACACCGGGTTTCGTTCTACCTTTATGAACTGGCGGCGGAATACCATTCCCTGCACAATCTGGGCAAAGCCGAACCGCAATTGCGCTTTTGGCAGGCGGATAACACCGATCTGTCCCTGTCTAAAATTGCGCTGATCCGCGCCGTTTCGGTTGTTTTATCCGCCGGTCTTGGTATTCTGGGCGTGACCCCGATGACAGAAATGTAATTCGGGCGTTCCGCAGGATCAAAAACATAAAAACAGCAGGCATCAAGCCATTTTGGTTTGAAAGTTGTTACAAAAAAACCTCGGAATGCAGATAAAAGGCGGAAAAACCGCTTATTTTGGGGTTGGAGCAGTCAGACACACGATATATTGTGTGCGAGTAAAGAGGCGAACCTGATGTCCAATAAGAAGACGGAGTCTAAAACCAAAGCTGGCGCAGAGGGCGGCGGTTTAGGCGTTGTGAGAACCGCAGTAAACTGGGGGATTGCCAGCCTGTCGGTGGCTGTGATCGCCGGTTTTGTTTATTGGACCGTCAGCCTTGGCACCCGCGACCCCCATGATGTGCCGATTATTCGCGCCATGGTCGGACCGTCCCGTGTGGCCCCGGTTGATCCGGGTGGTTCGCAAGCGTCCCATCAGGGGTTGGCGGTAAATTCCGTGCAATCCGAAGGCGGCGTTGCAGCCCCGTCAGACTCGGTTGTTTTGGCACCTGCACCCGCGCAGCTGGCTGAAAATGACCAGCCCACCAGCATGGCCGATAAATCCACACAGGTTTCCGCCATGTCGGATGAAGACACCCGCGCGCAGGTCGAAGAAATCGCAGAGGCGCCCGAAGAAGACAGCGTTATCAACAGCGAAGAAGACCTCGACGCGCTTGAAATCGCAGATGAAGTCGCCGAAAAAGTCGCGCAACAGGCGCTGGCAAATGTGGATCCGGACACGATCCCGCGCAATAATATCAGCGGCACTGAATATTCCCCCAGCGCGTCGAAACGCCCGCAAAACCGCCCCAATGATCTGTCTACAGAAATCACCAGCGTGCAGCCTACATCAGCACAGCCGGACGCAGAGCCAGATTTTGAATCGGTGGACAGTGTTCCTGCGGGCACCCGTTTGATCCAGCTTGGCGCTTATGACAGCGCGGATCTGGCCAAATCGGAATGGGTAAAGCTATTGGCGAAACACAACCACCTGCTGGACGATAAAAAACGTCTGGTGATTGCGGCGAAATCGGGGGGGCGGCAGTTCTATCGTCTGCGCGCGGCGGGGTTTGACTCGCTTGATGAATCCCGTGCGCTGTGTTCGGCTTTGTTGGCGGTTGGCACACCCTGTATCCCAGTGACCTCTCGTTAATGGCGGCGCGGGCGTGCATATTCGGATGCCTCGGCCCGCGCTTGTCGCCAGATGAATCTGCCTTTTTCAGGGATGCCGATCCTTGGGGGTTCATCATCTTTGCCCGCAATATTGAAACGCCAGATCAAGTTCGCGCCCTGACCAGTGAACTACGTGATTCCGTGGGCCGCGATGCGCCGATCCTGATTGACCAGGAAGGCGGGCGCGTTGCCCGTTTTCGCCCGCCCCATTGGCGGGAATGGGACACGGCACTGGATTTTTGCACAGCGGCAGGGGGTAACGCGGCGCAAGTAATGCACCTGCGGGGGCGGATGATTGCGGCGGAATTGAAAGCGGTGGGGGTTGATGTGAACTGCGCCCCGATGCTGGATGTGGCGACCAAGGACAGCCACGCGATCATCCTGAACCGCTGCTATGGCTTTGATCCTGAAACTGTCGCTGTCAACGGGCGTGCCTTGGCAGAAGGCCAGCTTGCAGGTGGTGTGCTGCCAATCATCAAACATATTCCGGGTCACGGGCGCGCGTCACTGGACAGCCACCACGACTTACCACATCTCGATACCCCGCTGGCACAGTTGCAAAGTTCTGATTTTGTGCCCTTTTCGCGCCTGTCGGACCTGCCGATGGCGATGACGGCCCATATCATCTATTCCGCGATTGATCCTGAAAACTGCGCCACCCTGTCGCCTGCGGTGATTGATCTGATCCGCAATGACATAGGCTTTGGCGGCTTGTTGATGACGGATGATCTGTCGATGAAGGCCCTGTCTGGCAGCTTTGCCGAACGGGCGGCAGCGGCCCTGTCTGCGGGCTGTGACATGGTATTGCATTGCAACGGCGAACGCGCCGAAATGGACCCGATCCTGTCGGAGGTTCCACGGCTGACAGCCGCGGCGGCGGCCCGCGCAGAGGCTGCCTTGGTCCTGCGCCAGCCCCCCGAGCCGTTTGATTTTGCCCAAGCCGAGGATGCGCTTGCTCAGGTGATGAAAGACGCTGCCAATGACTGAACAAATTCCAGCCCAAAGCCAACAGGCCGACGATTTTGAAACCACCGAGGCGCGGATCGCCTCTGAGGCTTTGCTGATTGACGTGGACGGTTATGAAGGCCCGCTGGATTTGTTGCTGACCCTTGCCCGCACCCAAAAGGTGGACCTGCGCAAGATTTCTGTGCTGGCACTGGCAGAGCAATATCTGAAATTTGTGGACGAGGCGAAAAAGCTGCGCATTGAACTGGCGGCGGATTATCTGGTGATGGCGGCTTGGCTGGCCTTCTTGAAATCCCGCCTGCTGTTGCCTGCCGACCCCGAAGAAGAAGGCCCGTCCGGCGAAGAACTGGCCGCGCATCTGGCCTTTCAGTTGGAACGGCTTGAGGCCATGCGCCGCTCTGCCGCGCGATTGATGGCGCGGGATCAATTGGGTCGCGATTTTTTTGCCCGTGGCATTTCCCAAGATGTCAGCGTGAAGAAAAAGATCGTCTATAAGGCCACTGTTCTGGACCTCATGCAGGCCTATGCACGGCTGAAAACCAAAGACAGTTTCGCGCCGCTGCATTTCGCGGAGCGGGATCGCGTGCTGACTATGGAACAGGCGTTGGAACGGATGAAATCCCTGATGGGGCATGCAATTGACTGGGCTGACCTGTCACAATTCCTGCCTGACGGGTGGACGGTTGACGGTAAAAAACGCCGCTCTGCCACGGCGGCGACCTTTGCGGCCTCGTTAGAACTGGTAAAGGCTGGCGTGCTGGAAATTCGCCAATCCGAAACATTCGCCCCGATCCAACTGCGTAAACGTGAGGTGGATCGGTGAGCGACAGCAAACCAGAACAACCCGCCAACATCACCGAAAGCCTGTTCGAAGCCCCGCCAATGGCCGAACAGGAACGCATGATCGAGGCCATCCTGTTTGCCACAAGCGACCCCCAAACCAAGCTGCAAATCGAAAACCGTTTGCCCCACGGATCGGACGTGTCCGAGGCCATGGTACATCTGCGCAAACGCTATGAAGGGCGTGGCATCAATCTGGTGCGCGTGGGCGATGGCTGGGCTTTTCGCACCGCGCCCGATCTTGGGTTCCTGATGCAAAAAGAGCAGGTCGAGATCCGCAAACTGAGCCGTGCAGCCATTGAAACGCTGGCAATCATTGCCTATCATCAGCCTGTCACCCGTGCCGAGATTGAGGAAATTCGCGGTGTTTCGGTGTCCTCGGGGACGATTGATATGTTGATGGAACTGGACTGGATCAAACTGGGGCGCCGCCGCATGACGCCGGGGCGGCCCGTGACCTTTATTGTGACACAGAGCTTTCTGGATCACTTTGGCCTTGAAAACGCACGGGATTTGCCCGGCGTCAAAGAACTGCGGGATGCTGGCTTGCTGGACAATCGCCCGCCACCCGGCACGGCACCGCTGCAAAATGAAGACGAGGGCGGGGCGGACAATCAGGACGATATGTTCGAATAATCCCGACAGGCCAAATGCCGTGGCATTTGGAATTCCTTTACGTTCAGGCTATATTAAAACGCAAAGCCGTTAGCTGGCAGGAGCCAAGACATGAATATGAACCAGATCATCAATATGATCATCCGCTTGATTATGCGGCGCGGCATCAATGCGGGCATCAGCAAGGGCATCGGCATGACGCGCGGTATGGGCAAAGGCAGCAACCGTGCAGCCCCTCCGCCCAGCCGCCCGCAATTGTCTGCCGAGGAAGAGGCAGAGTTTCTGGAATTCAAACGCCAAAAGAAACTGGCTCGCAAACAAGCCGAAAAGAAAAGACGCCAAAACGACCCGATTGACCGTATGTGATGGCGCGCGGTCTGCCTGAAAGCACGCCGCGTATTCTGATTGTTGGCGCGGGTCCGACTGGTTTGACCGCAGCAGTTGAACTGGCACGCCAAGGTATTCTAGCGGATGTGATCGAAAAATCCGCAACCCCGTCCAATCTGTCCCGCGCTGTGGGGGTGTTGCCACGATCCATTGCAATCTTTGAACGTGCGGGTGTAGCGGATCAAATCCTGCAACAGGCAATTGCGGTAGAGCGGGTCATCTTTCACAATCAGGCTAATTCCGCCGTAGACCTGCGCCTCGATGTTCTGCCAGAAGAAAACCACCGTCTGTTTGCATTGGCGCAGGATCAGACAGAGGCTGTTTTGCGCGACAGGTTTCACCAATTGGGTGGCACCGTTCAGTTCGGTTGCGAGCTGACACAGATCACCCAGACGGAGGCCGCTGTAAACGCCAGCATCAACGACGCGCCGCACAGCTATGATTATGTGATCGGCTGCGACGGCACCCGTTCAGCGGTGCGCAGCGGTCTGGGTATTGCGTTTAATGGCATCGACCTGCCCGAAGAGTGGTCCATCGCCGATGTGGATGCAACCGATTGGCCTAATCCTAATTGTTTTCAGGGCTTTCTATTGGAACAAGGCAAGGTCGCTATCGTCGTGCCTTTAGCAGCAAACCGGTTCCGTGTGATTGCCAATCAGGCTGATGCTTTGGCCGCGCTGCCAGTACCGATGACCGTTACCACACTGCACCGCGAGGCGACATTTACCATTTCGGTGCGCCAAGTGACGCACTACCAGCAGGGCAGGGTGTTTCTGGCGGGGGACGCGGCCCATTGCCATTCGCCCGTGGGCGGGCGGGGGATGAATCTGGGCATTGCAGATGCTGCTGATCTGGCGGGGCGGTTTGTGGCAGGCGGTTTGGAAGGCTATCACGCTGCCCGCCACGCCGAAGGCAAAGCCGTCTTAACCCTAAGCGAGCGGGGGCGTCGGATCGCGACGTCGCAGAACCTGTTGCTGCGGCGTGGTCTATTGGCCGGACTCAATCTGGCAGGGTGCTTTCCCCCGATTCACCGCGCCATTGTCCGCGGTATTCTCGGGCTTTAAGGCTACATGCGGAAGTGTTTGGACAGTTTTAGACCCTGTCCTTGATAATTGGATTTCAGGTCCGCGCCGTACAGAACATCCGGTACTTCTGACATGTGTTCATATACCAACCGCCCAACGCTTTGCCCGTGTTCCAGCGCAAAAGGAGCCTCGTGGCAGCGTACTTCCAAAACACCGCGCGATCCTGTGCCGCCTGCCGCGGAATGGCCAAATCCAGGATCAAAGAACCCCGCGTAATGCACGCGGAATTCACCCACCATGGCAAGGTAGGGGGCCATTTCAGCGGCGCAGTTTGGCGGAATGTGGACGGCTTCTCGGCTGACCAAAATGTAAAACGCGCCGGGATCCAGAATGATGCCGCCGGTTTTGGTGGTCACAGGTTCCCAGAACTCGGCAGGGTCATAGTGGTTGATCAGATCAAGGTCGATCAGCCCTGTATGCGGCTTGGCGCGGTAGCCCACCAGACCGCTTTCATCCCCGTTCAAATCCACCGAGAACCCCAAGCCGCCATCAATCTGCGCGATACCATCCACCAGCCCGATTTCTTCGTGTAAAGCCGCCAGCGCGTCGTCAGATAGAACCGATTTGCCTTGGCGAAACCTGATCTGATTCAGCCGCATTCCCGGGCGCACCAGAACGGAAAAACTGCGCGGGCTGATTTCGGCATAAAGCGGGCCGGAATAGCCCCGTTCGATCCGGTCAAATTCGATCCCGCGATCGGTGATGCAGCGGGTGAAGAGATCCAGCCGGCCGGTAGAGCTTTTGGCGTTTGCAACAGCGTTAATATTCTGCGGCAGGTTCAGGGATTCCATCAAAGGCACCACATAAACGCAGCCTTTTTCCAGAACCGCGCCATTGCTCAGGTCAATTTCATGCATTTTGAAATGATCGAGCCGTTCTGCCACCGTGCCATCCGAACCCGACAGGAAAGAGGCCCGCACCCGCCAGGCCTTAGTGCCCAAGCGCAAATCAAGGGAGGCAGGCTGAATTTGCCCGACAACTGGCGCAAGTTCTGTTTGAATTTCGCCACGTGCCAGCATCTGCGCGATGCCCTGGCTGGAAACTACGCCCTGTGTTGTCATAACGGCCTCTTATCCCAAAGTTTCACGGGCTTATGCCGTATTTTGCGCAGATCCGCACCTAGAAAATGCCAACTATGTGGTCTTGGGGATGTTCGGATTTGGATATTTGACCCAAAAAGAGTCGCTTTGGGGGCGCTGCGCGATTTTTGCAGTAATAATCGACGCGGCAGGGGGGATGAACCCCTGTGGATTGTAGCATGCTCTGGATTGTTAGGGGGTTAGTGGTCGGGCTAGCAGGATTCGAACCTGCGACCTCTCGTCCCCCAGACGAACGCGCTACCAAGCTGCGCTATAGCCCGACACTCTGGCGTTCATGTAAGGGTTTGGCGGCAGCTCTGCAAGTCAGAACTGCACCCTTTTGAACGCTTTAACTGGCCCGTTTCTCTTGCTGGGCAATCGAGCGGCGCATTCCGTTGCGTGCCATGCGCAGGCTGTAATAGAGCATTTCGATTTCGCTAAGGGTTTCCGCATCGTAATCGCTGGCCATTCCGATTCGGAAAGGCGCATTCATCACCATATCGGGAACCAGTCCGGCCCAGCTATTGGCCTCTTCGTCTGAGGCGGCTTTGGCTTCGGCGGCTTCTTGTGCGGCGGCTTGGCGGTCGGCTTCTTCGGCTTTGGCCAGTGCTGCGGGAGCTAGGGCAGGGGCTGCATCCACGGCTTCATCTGCGGCCATAGGTTTAGGCTGGTCATCCGTAGATTGATCCGCTTCGTTTTGCGGCTTTTCTGGTTCAACGGCGGTTTCGGCGGCATCCGCAGCCAGTTCGTCTGGTGCCTCTGCCTTGGGGTCATCTGCTATAATCACCGGCGTCTCCTCGGGGGAAGGTGCAGTTTCTTCGGCTGCAATGGGATCGTCTTCGGCCTGCTTTGCCCGCTTCACCACCCGCACTTCGACTTTGGGTTTAGGTTTTTCGGACGGGGCGGCCTGAACCATTTTTGCGATATCGGCTTTATCTGCTGCATCTGCTGCTGATGGGGGCGTCACCACGGGAGTGTTCAGATCCGGTGACAGGTCCATCACATGCTTGACGCCTTTGTCTTTCAACAGGGATTTCGCGGCCTTGATGGTCAGCTCTTCAAAATGCAGCAGCTTTTTAATGCCCCCCAGAAGCATCATGTCTTCAGGGCGGTAATACCGCCGTCCGCCAGCCCGTTTTACCGGTTTGATCTGGGGAAAGCGGCTCTCCCAGAACCGCAACACATAGGTGGGCGTATCAAGCCATTCAGAGACTTCTGAAATGGTGCGAAACGCGTCTGGGGATTTGCTCATCTAAATTTGGTCCCTTTAGGACTTGTTGCCGTTGGCCACACGGTCCTTCATCAAATGGGAGGGCCGGAAGGTCAACACACGACGGGGGCGGATTGGCACCTCTTCGCCGGTTTTCGGGTTGCGGCCGATCCGTTCGGTTTTATCCCGAATGCTAAACGTGCCGAATGAAGAAATCTTTACATTCTCACCTGCGACCAGCGCATCAGAGATATTATCCAGCACGCTTTCAACCAGATCGGCTGATTCATTGCGTGAAAGTCCAACTTCGCGAAATACTGATTCACTTAAATCCATGCGTGTTAAGGTCTTACCGCCCATAACTGTCTCCCTGTTCTATCCCCAAACCCTATTGGAATTCTAATTTACCTGTCAACTGCAACGCATTGGTAGATAAGAAATAAATAAGAAGACTTGGGGGAAACCCCTTTGGCTGCAAAGAGTTTCGCGGCGTGGATCAAGGGGCTGATTGGCAGGCGAGATGCGGGATTTGGCGGCGAATCACCAGCGCAGAACCACAGCGCCCCACGCCAGACCGCCGCCGATGGCCTCGGCGACCAGAACCTGACCTTTTTGGATCAGGCCCTTTTCCTTGGCCACGGACAGCGCCAAGGGAATCGATGCCGCAGAGGTGTTGCCGTGGTCCTGAACCGTCACAACCACCTTTTCCATCGGCACGCCCAGCTTGGCGGCTGTGCTTTTGATAATCCGCAGATTCGCCTGATGGGGGACAACCCAGTCTACGTCTTCGTGGGTCAGTTCTGCTTTGGCCAGTGCTGCATTTGCGGTGGCGGCCAGTTTAGCGACGGCGTGTTTGAACACCTCGCGGCCTTCCATCACCAGATGTCCTGTGGACTGGGTCGAAGAGACCCCGCCGTTCACATAAAGCAGGTCATTATATTGCCCGTCGGAATTCAGGTCGGTGGCAAGGATGCCGCGATCCGAACTGTCGCCAGTGCCGTCTTGGGCCTCGAGAATCAGGGCGCCAGCGCCATCGCCGAACAGCACACATGTGGTGCGGTCTTCCCAGTTCATGATGCGGCTGAAGGTTTCCGCGCCGATCACCATCACACGCTTGGCCTGGCCCGAAACAATCAACGCATCGGCATTGGCCAGTGCAAAGGCAAATCCTGCACAAACCGCCTGAATGTCAAAGGCAAAGCCGCCGGTCATGCCGATGCGGTGTTGCACTTTGGTCGCGGTAGAGGGGAAGGTCTGGTCCGGTGTCGAGGTGGCAAGAACGATAGCGTCAATGTCAGCACCCGTCAGCCCTGCGTCTGTCAGCGCGGCATTGGCGGCATTCACGGCCAGATCAGAGGTCACTTCGCCTTCGGCGGCGAAATGACGGCGCTGGATGCCGGAACGGGATTGAATCCATTCATCTGACGTGTCCAGTTTGGTGGCAAATTCCTCATTTGGAACAACACGTTCAGGCAGGTAATGCCCAATGCCAATAGCCACAGATCGGATCGTCGTCATATGTCAGAATTTCCCGGTAATTTAGGTTCCGTCAGCACTGGTGCCTTGGGGTTCCTCTGTATCTTGTCTGTTCTGTAGGCCGGATGCAACACGGGCTGCCAGTTTTTCGGTGAAGCGCAGTTCCGCCAGTTGTTGCGCCAAGCGGATCGCAGCGGCAACACCAGTGGCATCTGCAGCACCGTGGGATTTGATCACGGTGCCATTCAGCCCCAGAAACACCCCGCCATTGACGCGGCGCGGGTCGATGCGGTGTTGTAAGCGGCGCAGGCTGGGGTAGGCGAAAAGGGCGGAAAAGCGCGAGAGCCAGTTGAATTTAAACGCTTCACGCATGCGCAAAGTGATCAGGCCTGCGGTGCCTTCACCGGTTTTCAACGCGATGTTGCCGGTGAATCCGTCAGTGACGATCACGTCTACTTTGTCAGAGTGGATGTCTCCACCTTCTACAAAGCCGACATACTCAAAATCGTTCTGCTCGGCATCTTCTTCGATGATGTCGTTGGCTTCGTGCAGTTCGGGGCGGCCTTTATGGTCTTCGGTGCCCACGTTCAGCAGTCCGACGCGGGGGCGTTCCAGCCCTAAACCGTTATGGGCATAAGAGGCTCCCATTAAGGCGAAAACCTTAAGATCCTGTGCATCGGCGCGAATATCCGCGCCCACATCCAGCATCACGTTGAATCCCTGCGGGTTCAACGAGGGCCAGAGAATCGCAATTGCCGGACGTTTGACCCCCGGAGCCTTGCGCAGTCGAATCATGGAAAGAGCCATCAGCGCGCCAGTGTTGCCACAGGACACGGCCACACTGGCCTCTTTGTCGCGCACAGCATCAAGGGCAGACCACATAGAGGTGCCTTTGCCGTGTCGCATCACGTGGCTTGGGCGGTCGTGCATGTCCACGACGCCATCCGCGTGCCGCACAGTAACCCGACCTGAAAGGGCCGGTTTGCGACTGATCAGCGGGTCTATTTCTGCCTGATTGCCATGCACAATAAACGATATGCCAGGGTCTTCACTGGCCGCTTGCGCCATGCCATCAACAACGACGGCGACCCCGAGGTCGCCTCCCATTGCATCAACAGAAATGACTGTTTTTAAAGCAGATTTTGAGCCGACAGTTACGCTTGTTTGCATATCAGATCAGCTCAATCTCACGTTGCTTAGGCTGCGTCTTCGTCGATTTCGACGTCGTCAACAACTGCAACTACTTCACGGTCAGCATAGTGACCACATGCGCCACAAACGTGATGCGGGCGTTTCAGTTCGCCGCAGTTCGGGCATTCATTCGGATTGTCAGCAACCAGTGAATCGTGTGAACGACGGTTTCCCCGGCGGGAGCGAGTGATTTTATTCTGTGGGACAGCCATGTCACAACCTCAAGATATGGCGGGTATTTATTACCCGGATGCGCGGTCATTTAACCCTTGTTCAGCGTAAGAACAAGGCGTCATTTACCGCCTGAATACAAGAGCCGCGAAAATACAAAGTTACAGTGGCTTCGCAACCCCTTTTCCTGCGATTTCTACTCTTTATTCAATTTTTCTTTCAAAGCAGCCAGCCCTGCAAAGGGCTTTGCGGCTTCATCTGTCATTGGGGCAACACCGGGTTCGGTGAAAACGGCCTCTTCCAGCGCCGCATCTGCGCTGCGGGGATAGTCTGGCATGGCCAGAGCAACCGACTCAATTGCGATGGCTTCCAGATCGACTTCGCTGCCAAGGGGATCCTCGTTCACGTCTTCGGGCATTTCCACCACGCTGTCAGCTTCGGGTTCTTCCCAGTGGGTCACAAAGATACGGGCCACAGGTTTGTCGATGCGGGTTTTGACCGGTTCCAGCGTCACAACACAGGCCTGCGTCACCGAGGCGCCGATGGTGCCGTCCAGCGCCCAGTCCTTGCGGCCGCGCGGGGTCAGTTTGCCGGTGAACCGCAGTTTTTGCACATCCAGAATGTTCAGTTTGGCGCGCGCCTCTAGCAACTGGTCTTTGTCAAACACCAGATCAAAAGAAATTTCCCGCCCCGAGGGCATGTCCGCTACGGGCAGTTGGGCCCGCGTTTCCACCCGCTTGTTGGATTTATCAATTTTAGCCATCAGTCTTCCCACATTTACGCATTTGCGTTGCTCTGGCCCATAAGATATTTGATTGTCGGGCAAGAGCAAGCTATGACACGCCAGTGACATAAGAAATGGGGCACAGGCAACATGCAATTCAAGCATGCCAAAAAGATCAGAACGTCGCTGGCGGTTATCGGCCTTGCTGTGATGACTGCCTGTTCGGCAACCTACACGAACCACGGCTTTGTGCCTGCGGATGAGGAACTGGGAAATATTCTGGTTGGATCAGACACGCGGGCCAGTGTGGAAGAAACCATCGGGCGTCCGTCGTCCACAGGGGTTCTGTCCGACAGCGCGTGGTATTACATTTCCAGTCGGGTGAAGTATTACACCTATCACAAGCCTGAAACCATTGAGCGGACTATTCTGGCGGTTTCGTTTGATTCCAACGATGTGGTCAGCAACATCGAACGTTTTGGTCTTGAGGACGGGCGCGTCATCACCTTTAGCCGCCGTGTTACAGACAGTGGCGTGCAGGGCACCAGCTTCTTCCGTCAGTTGATCGGCAACTTTGGCAACTTTAATGCCAGCCAGTTGTTGGATGACGGTTAACACGCTGCTGAAACGCAAAACGGCCCGCACATAAGGCGGGCCGAAGCAGACAGGGCTAGGGCAGGCGGGAACGCCGCCCCGACCCGTTATTCCTGATCCGTTATTCCCTATCAGTCATCATTTTCCTGTTGGAACGTCATAGCAGCGCCGTTCATGCAATAGCGCAGGCCCGTAGGTTGTGGGCCATCATTGAACACATGCCCCAGATGGGCATCACAGCGTGCGCATAACACTTCGGTGCGGCGCATGAACCAACCGTTGTCTTCGTGTTCTTCGACCGCATCGCCGTTTGCAGGTTGATAGAACGACGGCCAGCCTGTGCCGCTGTCAAATTTCGCATTCGCATCAAACAATGGCGCGTCACAGCACACACAATGGAACATGCCAGCGGCCTTGGGGTAGTTGTCATTGGTGAACGCCCGCTCGGTTCCTGCCTTGCGGGTGACTTTATAGGCCAAGTCAGACAGTTGCGCGCGCCATTCGGCATCACTTTTTACGATCTTGTCTACCATGTCATGCTCCTTCATTGATTATGAACATTGTCGTTTTACCTTTGGTCCCATAGATATAGTGAAAAGAGCTGGCTGCAACTGGCCCTGATCAACTAATGGTGTTTAATGACCGCATTTGACAATAAGATTGCCCCGATCCCAGCGGTGGTCAAAGGGCGTTTACAGGCGCGTATGGCAGCAAGCGCGCAGGATCTACAGGCGGCCCAACGGTTGCGTCACCAGATGTTTACGGGGCCACAATCGGCGGACTCGGGGGCGTTGGATGCGGATGACTTTGATCCCAAATGCCAACATGTGCTGGTAGAAGACACCCAAAGCGGTGCGGTTCTGGCCTGTTTCCGGTTTTTGCATCTGGATAGCGGGGCAGGCATAGGCATCAGCTATTCGGCGCAGTTCTATGACCTGTCCAAGCTGAAAACCTACGCCAGACCAATGCTTGAAATCGGCCGCTTTTGTACGTCTTTTGGGGCAAATGACCCTGATATTGTACGGCTTGGCTGGGCCATGCTGACCCGTTATGTGGATACCCACGGGATCGGCATGATGTTTGGCTGTTCGTCTTTTCCAGGCAATGACACAACACCGTATCACGCGGCGCTGGCCTTGCTGCAAAAACGACATCTGGCGCCCCAATGTTGGGCCCCCAAACGCAAAGCGGCCGAGACCCGCAATTTTGCCGAACTGCTGGAAACCCCGATCCAAACCTCGTCCAGCCCCCAAGCCAACCGGCCAATGCCAAGCTTGTTGCGCACCTATCTGGGGATGGGGGGCTGGGTGTCGGATCACGCTGTTATAGACCGCGCCCTTGGCACGTTTCATGTGTTCACGGGGGTGGAAATCGCAAATATCCCCGCGCGGCGGGCGCAGTTGTTACGGGCAGATGCCCGATAAAAGACTTTCGGATACCACCAATCATACTTGTTGTGGGCCGTTCGGCGAAAACGCGCCAAAACCAAACCATTTGTGCAATGCAATCCGGACTTGAACCCTGAAAGCCACTTGTCTCTGCAATGCTAACTTTGTTAAATTTCCACAATTGCTCGGCCCATTTTTCGCGAGCTGTTTAGAACCGGTCACCTTAATCATCAGTGTGGCTTGAAAGTTTTACGATATGTCCAAGGAATACGCCGATTCTCTCTGATCAACACCCACAGCACGAAAAACGTTTGAAAACGCTTCGATCCTATGACGTTTTGGATACCACAGACGAGGCAGACTTTGACGATATCGTCGCGTTGGCCTCTAAAATTTGTGATGTGCCTGTGTCGCTGATCAGCTTGGTAGATGATGACAGACAGTGGTTCAAAGCGCGGATTGGATTTGAACCCAGCGAAACCACGCTGGAACAATCGGTCTGCGCCCATGCGGTACTGGAAGAAAGTTATTTGGAAATTCCGGACATGTCGGCAGATGCCCGCACGTCTGATAACCCGCTGCACACCGATGGCCCGCAGGTCAATTTTTATGCTGGGGCTAATCTGATTGCGCCAAATGGTCTGCCCATCGGCACATTGTGTGTTCTGGATACCAAGCCCCGTGCGTTGAGCGATTTCCAACGACAGGCGCTGAAGACCCTGTCGCGGCAGGTGATGACCCAGTTGGAATTGCGCAAACGGTTGCGGGCTGAAGAAGCGCTTAGAAACGAAATTGACCACCGTGTGAAAAATTCGTTGCAGACCATCGCATCCATCACGCGGGTTGCGACCCGTGCGGTCAACGATCCCAAAGCGGTTGAGGTGCTGGATTTGGTGGTGCGTCGGATCGGGGCCGTTGCGTCGCTGCATACAGAACTGATGGGGCGCGAGGGTCAAGGCATCGTTGAGGCCAAAACCTATCTAGAGCGGGTGGGCCAGTTGTTGCGGGATGTGTCCCCTGACAACGTTGAAGTCATCGTTACCAGCGTGGATGATACGCTGGATGCCCGTAAAGCCTCGGCCATCGGGATGATCGTCAGCGAGTTTCTGGCCAATTCTATCAAACATGCCTTTCCAGATGGGCAGGCTGGCAAGGTCCACATTTCTTTGACCAAAACGGGCTATCAAGACTGGACGCTGGATTGCAGCGATACAGGGGTTGGCCGCGCTGTATCGGGGGACGCCTCTGCCGCGCCCGCGGTTTCTGGGGACGGGGCGCTGAACGGGCAGGCGGCGCTGCACACTGGGCTGGGGGAAATGTTGATGGCTTCGGCGGCGACCCAGTTGGACGGCCAGTTGGTCCAAGGTTCGGGGCCTTCGGGGACCACCTTAAAGGTGCAATTCCAAAGCTGACGGCGCAGGGCTGCTGGCAGCCCCGCTGACTTGGCGAAATTACCCGCCGGTATGGCTCATGTGGCGGGTCATGGTGCCGCCCACTTGCTGGCGGGAATAATCAAAATCATGGCCTTTTGGCTTTTTCGCGATGGCAGCATGGATGGCGCGGATCAGCGGGCTGTCATCTTCGGGGTTGTCCCGCAGAACTTTGCGCAAGTCTGCTTCATCTTCTTGCCCCAAGCACTGGAACAACTGGCCGGTGCAGGTCAGACGAACGCGATTGCAGCTTTCGCAGAAATTATGGGTCAGCGGGGTGATAAAGCCGATTTTCTGGCCTGTTTCATTCACCCGCACATAGCGTGCAGGCCCGCCGGTGTTTTCGGACAGATCGGTCAGGGACCAAGTGTTTTCCAACCGCTTGCGCAGGTCTTTCAGGGACCAGTATTGATCCAGACGGTCCTCATTGCCCAAGTCCCCCATGGGCATGACTTCGATAAAGGTCAGGTCCATACCGCGATCGGCGCACCATTTTACGATCTTTTCCAACTCATCCTCGTTGCCGCCTTTTAGGGCGACCACGTTGATTTTCACCCGCAATCCGGCCTCTTGTGCGGCGTCGATACCGTCCAGAACCTGGGCCAGACGACCCCAGCGGGTGATTTTGGCGAATTTCTGTTCATCCAGCGTATCGAGCGAAATATTCACCCGCCGCACGCCACATTCCGCCAATTCCTTGGCGTAGCGGCGCAATTGTGACCCATTGGTGGTCAGCGTCAGTTCATCCAGTTTGCCACTGTCGATGTGGCGGCTCATGGCGCGGAAATATTCCATGATACCACGGCGCACCAAGGGTTCGCCCCCCGTAATCCGCAGCTTGCGCACACCTTCGTGCACAAAGGCGGAACACAGGCGATCCAGCTCTTCAAGGGTCAGAAGTTCCTTTTTGGGCAGGAATGTCATGTTTTCGGACATGCAATAAACACATCTGAAATCGCATCTATCCGTCACCGACACCCGCAAATAGGTGATGGCGCGCTGGAAGGGGTCAACTAGTCTGGGTGCATCTGTCATAGGCTGAACCTAGGTCGAAGGTAGGCACGCTTCAAGACATTTCCCACCTTTTTCGGGGAGTTGAATTGAAACGCGGCTGCACCTATCGTCTGGGCAAAGGCGCATGGGCCGGATAAAGGCCGAAACGGGTCAAGAACAGGACAAGCAGGCATGAGAAAACAAATCCCCCTATTAGTGATCGCAGCCCTTGTGGTGACAGGATGCGGAGATCGCAGATTCGGTCTGTTTAAACGGGGGGACAAAACCGCTACGGCGGTGGCGGCAGCCCCCCAAAATGCCGAGACACCCCTCGAAACAACCACAGATGCAGCACCACTTACCGTGGCCGAGGCCAGCAAGGTTACCCCATCCGCTTTGGCCGCAGCCACCAAACCGGTCACCCGCCCCGAACAGGACAAAGGCACCACAATCGCCTCTCTTGGTTTGTTGGAACGGGATGGTTTCTGGCTGCGCACCCCCCTTGTCTCATCCGAGGCTAAGGGCCGTGTGGTTGTCGAAAAATCAGGGGCCTCGGTGAATGTGATGCTGGTGCCAAGTGGTGCCGAGGCAGGATCAGGATCGCAGCTTTCCATCGCCGCCATGCAGGTTCTGGCGATCCCGATCACCGATTTGGTGGAAGTCAGGGTCTTTATAAGATGACGGTTTTCGCCGACACGCTGGTAGCCCGCCGCGACAGTTGGGCGGCCATGTGTCAGGCGTTCGAATGGCCGGTTCTTGACCGTTTCAACATAGCAAGCGCCTGCGTCGAACGCTGGGCGCGCCAAGACCCAGAGCGCACGGCGTTGATTTGCCTGAAGGACGGGCAGTCAACGGAAAGCGTGTCTTATCAGAGCCTTAACCGGCTTTCTAACCAATTCGCGAACGTGCTGGCGGCGCAAGGATTTCAACGGGGGGATCGCTGCGCCATTCTGTTGCAGCAATCCCTAGAAACAGCGGTCTGCCATTTTGGAACCTATAAACTGGTGGGTGTGGCCTTGCCGTTGTTTACCCTGTTCGGGGCCGATGCGTTGGAATTCCGCCTGCGTGATAGCGGCGCCAAAATGCTGGTGACCGACAGCGCCAATCTGCCCAAAGTGCTGGAGGTGATCGAGCGTCTGCCCGACCTTAAAACCATCTTTTGTATTGATGGGGCAGGGCCGCAGCTAAGGGATGTTCAGATCCGTGATTTCCACGGCGATCTTGGCGCGGCATCTGACGAGTTTCGCACCAAAGCCACCGCGCCAGATGATCCCGCACTGCTGGTCTATACATCAGGTACCACTGGTCCGCCCAAAGGCGCGTTGCACGGCCACCGCGTGCTGATCGGGCATTTGCCTTGTGTGGAAATGGCCCATAATTTCTTTCCCCATTCGGGTGATCTGCAATGGACCCCTGCGGATTGGGCGTGGATGGGGGGCTTGATGAACACGTTGATGCCCAGTCTGTATTACGGCGTGCCTGTGGTCGCCTATCGCATGGGGAAATTTGATCCTGAACGTGTCTATGACCTGATCGAAACCCATTCCATCCGCAACGCTTTTCTGCCGCCCACAGCCCTTAAACTGATGCGTCAAATTCCAGCCCCGGGTGCCACCACCCTGCGATCCGTCCTTTCAGGCGGTGAGGCATTGGGGGCGGATATTCTGGACTGGGGGCGCAAGGGGCTGGGGCTGACCATCAACGAAATCTACGGCCAGACCGAATGTAATCTGGTGCTGGGCAATTCCGTGCGCGTCTTTGATCCTAAACCCGGCAGTATGGGCCTGCCCATTCCAGGGGCCAATGTTGTGGTTTTAGGTCCGGATGGTACGGTCTTGGAGCCTAGTCAAACCGGCGAAATCGCAATCCATCGCAGCCATATGGGGATGTTTCTGGGTTATTGGAACAATCCCGAAAAAACCGCCGCCAAATTTCACGGCGATTGGTTGCTGACGGGGGACATCGGGGAAACCGATGCCGACGGGTTCTTTCGCTTTTCATCGCGCGATGACGATGTGATTACCTCTGCCGGTTACCGCGTTGGCCCGAGCGAGATCGAATCCTGCCTGACCCGCCACCCTGACGTGATCTTTGCAGGCGTGATCGGCATCCCCGACGATATCCGCGGCGAGGCGGTCAAGGCTTTTGTGGTGCTGCGCGAAGGTGCGTTTCACGACGGGCTGATCGCAGAACTGATTGATCTGGTAAAACAGCGGGTTTCCCCCCATGTGGCACCGCGATCCATTCAGGTGCTGGACGAAATGCCAATGACCGCCACAAGCAAGATCATGCGGCGGGAGTTAAGGGCGTTGCATAAAGGGTAGGGCGCGCGCGGACCCTATGTTGCGCGGCCCGAATACCTTGGCTGTGAACGTTTCCTTGCCGTCGTCAGGCCGATCCGATTCAATCGTCACGACCGGGTTCGTTTTCGTCATTTGAGAATAAGGCGATCTTGTTTCCCTGTGGGTCGCGAAGGTAGCCGACATAAAAATAGGGGCCATAAGAGTCGCGAAATCCAGGCTGGCCTTCGTTAAAGCCGCCAGCGGAAAGCGCAGCTGAATGAAGGTCGCGTACTTGCTGTTGATTGCGCGCTTCAAAGGCGATCATCGTGCCGTTTCCAGCCGAAGCGGGGCGTCCATCGAAGGTTGGTTTTACATAGAAATCCGGCAGAGCAACGGACTGGCCCTTTTGAAGGGGCAGCGCCCAGCTTAGCCCCTCGGCCCCTTCCTTTAGCCCATAGCCCAGTTCGGGCAGGAATGCCGCGTAAAAACGTTTCGCGCGGTCCATATCATCGGCTCCGACTGTAACATAGGCAATCATGCTGCTTGTTCCTTTTTCAGGCGATTGGGTATCCGTTAATATTCACAAACCGTTTCCCCCAATCTACCGCGGCAGCCTAAACGCCGCCTTCAACCCGCCCAGCTTTTCGCTGTCGCTCAGGTTCAAACTGCCGCCGTGACTGCGGGCGATATCGGCGGCGATTGCCAGCCCCAGCCCCACGCCAGATCCTTTGTTCTGGTTGCGCGCTGTGTCGAGACGGGCAAAGGGTTTGATTGCATCGTCGCGCTGGTCGGGGTGGATGCCGGGGCCGTTGTCTTCGACCACAAATTCCACAAAACCCGCGCCAGTGTAGACGCTGACCTCAATCCGGTCGCCGTATTTCAGGGCGTTGGACAGCAGGTTTGAAAGGGTGCGCTGCACGGCGGGGCGGCGCATTTTGACGGGTTGTGCGGCGTCCTCCGCCCCTTCGAATGTCAGGGTGATGTCGCGTCCGCTGCGGCTGGCATTGCTGACCACCTGTTCGGCCAGTGCGCGGGGAGAGACCATTTCGTCCTGTTCTTCACTGTCGCCTTTGGCAAAGGCCAGGAACTCGTTCAGGATTTCCTCCATCTCGTCCAGATCTTGCGCCATCAGGCGGGTGTCTCCGTCTGGTTGATCCAGCAAGGACAGGGACAATTTCAAGCGGGTGAGCGGCGTGCGCAGGTCGTGGCTGACCCCGGACAGCATCAAGGTGCGCTGCTCAATCTGCCGTTCAATCCGTGCGCGCATGGATAAAAACGCATTGGTTGCCGCGCGGACTTCGGAAGCGCCTCGGGGATACAGCGGTAACATCTGCCCCTTACCAAAAGCATCCGCTGCACGGGCCAAGCGGCGCACGGGGCTGATCTGGTTGCGCAAAAATGCAGCGGCAAGGGCCGTTAGAACCACAGCCGCAAGCACCATCGCCACTAGCAACTGGTGGGGGTTGGCCGCTGAAACGCGGTTGCGCGGAAAGCTGAAATCATAGGCTTTGCCATTGATTTCACACAGAACACTGACAAACCCTTTGGCGCTGTTCAGATCGACAACCCGCGCTTGGGGCACCATTTCATGCAAGGTTTCGATCACATAGCGGCCTGAAAAATCCAGACTGTCCTTTAACTGGTCCGGCGCGTTCAGGTCAGCATTGGGGGCAGGGGCCAGCGCAATTTGCAAATGGGCCGCTGTCAGCCGCGTGTTCTGATCCTGCGCCACCAATGAAATCAGGTGGTTCAGATCCAGCGACATGGATTGGGTCATCTGGCGGGTCACGTCTTGGAACAGCCGCTCTACAAACACGACGCCCACAACCACCTGAATCAACACGATCGGCACCGCGAGGATCAGAAAGGCACGTCCGAACAGGGAACGGGGCAGATAGGGCTTGAGCCATTTGTTAAACATCACCTAAAAAGTGTTACGTGCCACGCTGCGCCCGTGCAACCCAAAGCTGGAGACCCGTCCATGGCTGACCCGTTTGACCGCGATTATACCCCGCAAACCGGAACATTGGTGCAACTGACCCCTGATATTGGCGTGGTAACCGCCCCGAACGGCGGGCCGATGACGTTTACCGGCACCCAGACCTATGTGATCGGGACCGAGTCGCTGGCGATTGTTGACCCTGGTCCTGACAATGACGCCCATCTGGCAGCATTGCTGGCGGCGATCAACGGGCGGCCTGTCAGCCATGTGGTTGTGACCCACTCGCATATCGACCATTCGCCATTGTCTCGGCGTCTGTCCTTGGCCGTGGATGCGCCGGTGCTGGGGTTTGGTACGGCGAATCAAGGGCGCAGCCCCGTGATGGAACGCCTTGCCGCCCAAGGCGATCTGGGTGGGAATGAAGGCATTGATGCAGATTTCACCCCCGATGAACGGATCGCCGATGGCGCAGTGATCACGGGCGCAGGCTGGGCGCTGGAAGCAATCCACACGCCGGGGCATCTGTCCAACCACCTGTGTTTCGCGGTGCAAGGCACAGGCGCTGTACTGACGGGGGATCATGTGATGGGCTGGGCCACCACCATGGTATCGCCCCCTGACGGGGATTTGACCAGTTTCATGGCCTCAATGGAAAAAATGGCGGCGCGTAAGGGCGATTCTATCTACTTTCCGGGTCATGGCGGCGCGGTCAAAGACCCCGCAGCTATGGTCGCCCATCAGATTCGCCACCGCAAAACCCGCGAGTCGCAGATTCTGGCCAACCTTGGCACTGGTACCCCAGCCACAGCGCTGGGATTGGCCGAGTTAATCTATACAGACGTGGACCCGCGCCTGATCCCTGCCGCCGCACGCAATGTGTTTGCCCATCTGATCGACCTGTCAGAACGGAATTTAGTCACCCCTGACCGCCCGATTTCAGTGGAAACCGTGTTCAGTGCAAAATAATTCCAAACAGGCCAAAATGACTATGGACGCCCCAAATAGCCTTTGCTATACGCCCCTCACCGAAAGGTAAAAGTGTTCCGGCGTAGCTCAGTGGTAGAGCAGTTGACTGTTAATCAATTTGTCGTAGGTTCGACCCCTACCGCCGGAGCCAAATTTTCCCCATGAAAAAGCGGCTTTCCACGCTTGAAGATGGCCCCAAAAAAAACTAAGCCCTGTTTATGAGAACGATAACAACGACTGAACAGCTGGCAGAGTTTTGTGCCCATTGCGCCACATTCGACTACGTCACACTCGACACCGAATTCCTTCGGGAACGCACCTATTATTCCAAACTTTGCCTGATTCAGATGGCCCATCCGGGGACAGGGGACGAAGGCGCGGTTTTGATTGATGTGCTGGAACCCGAATTGTCGCTTGATCCGCTGTATGCGCTGTTTCAGGACGAAAGCGTTGTGAAAGTGTTTCACGCGGCGCGGCAGGATCTGGAAATTTTCTTTGTGGATCGCCAGATTTTCCCGAAACCGTTTTTTGACACGCAGGTTGCTGCGATGGTTTGCGGTTTTGGCGAGCAGGTGGGCTATGAAACTCTGGTGCGCAAGATCGCCAAGGCGCAATTGGATAAATCCTCGCGGTTTACCGATTGGTCGGCGCGGCCTTTGTCGGACAAGCAAAAGAATTATGCGCTGGGCGATGTGACCCATCTGCGCGAGATTTACGAGTTTCTTGCGCGTAAGTTGAAACAGACCAAACGCACGTCATGGGTTGAAGAAGAAGTTGAAATTCTGATCAATCCGGACACCTATAATGCCAATCCTGACGACGCCTGGAAGCGGCTGAAAACACGTAGCAATTCGCGGCGTTTTCTGGCGACAGTGCAAGAGCTGGCCAAATTCCGCGAAATCTATGCGCAGCAGCGCAATATTCCGCGCAATCGGGTCTATAAAGACGATGCCCTGATGGAAGTGGCTGCAACCCGTCCCAAAGCGCTCGCCGATCTAAATGGTTCGCGTCTGTTGTTGCGGGAAGCCCGCAAAGGCAGCATTGGTGAGGGTATTCTGGCCGCTGTAAAAGCCGCTGATGCCATCCCGAGTGAAAACCTGCCCGTTGTTGAAAAAGTCCGCCAGCGCCCGCAGGGCAGCGAAGGCTTGGCGGATTTGCTGCGTGTTTTGCTTAAGGCCAAAGCTGAAGAAGCAGGCGTGGCCCAAAAACTGATCGCCAATGCGTCCGATCTGGATGATATTGCGGCGGGTGTGGGCGGGGACAGCGTGTTTCGCGGCTGGCGTCATGAAGTCTTTGGCGCGGATGCCAAAGATCTGTGTGACGGCAAAGTGGCCTTATCTGCCAATGGCAGCAGCGTAAAAATCGTACATCTGTAAGGTGGTTTGATCCGGATTGCCGGTGCAATCCGGTTGTTCGCTTATGGTTAAACGCTGTGTGCGTTTAACGCTTTAGGCTGATCTGGTTCTGGCGTGCCACCACCCGAATAGAGTTCGCTGCGTTCAATTTCTGTTCGGAAATAAAGATCCCCACGTCAATTTCACGGGAATGTTCGCTTAGAACATTTGTCTGGAACTGAGGCTCTTTGGCGCGAAATTCTAATGTCAGAACCCCGTTTTCATCAGGTTTCAGGTCTGTGGGGCTGAACAATTTGGCATTGTAATAGCCTTGGCGTGGGGCCACGCCGCGCGCACGGATGATTGCGCCGCCTCTGGCACGTTCGAATTTTGCTTCTTTTACAACGCTGATAAGCCCCGGTGTGCTGATTGCTGCCGCTGCGTCGGCGCGTTTGTCGGCACGGTTACGCCGTCCGAACAGGCTGGAACCGCCAAAGCTGCCAGCGGAATTGGCACTGCCAGAGGAACCCGCACTGCCAGCTGATCCGGCGCTTCCTGCACTGCTGCCCGCGCTATTGCCCAGACCACAAGAAGACACCATGCCAACCACAAAAAATGCGCATACAAGTTTTTTCATCTGCCGACCCCGTTTTGTTGGCCAATAGTTAGCTAAAACAGGTTTCAAAGAAAAGGCCCGAGTGACGCGGTGTCGAATTATTGGTGGACCTGATCGGATGTGCGACATAGGTAACGCCTTAGGAATAACGCAGGAATGGTTAATAATGACTGAAGAATTTCAGGAAATTGTGGAAACGTTTGAATTTCTGGACGATTGGGAAGATCGCTATCGCCATGTGATCGAACTGGGTAAAGCGATGCCGCCGCTTGACGAAGCCTTTCAGGTCGATGCGACCAAAGTGGACGGATGCGCGTCGCAGGTCTGGATTGTGCCGAAAATAGACGGGCAGGGGCCGGATGCGATTTTCCGCTTTCAGGGGGAAAGCGACGCGATGATTGTACGCGGGCTGATCGCCATTCTGCTGGCGCTGTTTAACAACGTTCGTTTGCAAGATGTGGTCGACACAGATGCCGCCGCCGCTTTTGCCCAACTGGGGCTGGATCAACACCTTTCTGCCCAACGTTCCAATGGCTTGCGGGCGATGATCGTGCGTATCCAATCTCTGGCTCAGCAAAACATCGCGTCAAATTCATAATCGTTATGTTTAGAAAGAGTTTGCGCCTGTGCAGTCCTTGTGACACGGAGGCGTAAGCCGACTATTTCGGTCGCGCGCGGAGCATTATATGTCTGAAAAACTACAGAAACTTCTGGATACCCAAGGCTGGATCCTGACCGATGGCGCAACAGGGACGAACCTGTTCAACATGGGGTTGGAAGCTGGCGAAGCCCCTGAAATGTGGAACGAATGGCACCCCGACCGGATTGCCAAACTGTATCAGGGTGCCGTGGATGCGGGTTCGGATATGTTTTTGACCAACAGTTTTGGCGGCAATGCGGCGCGTTTGAAGCTGCATAATGCGCAAAGCCGCGCGCGGGAATTGTCACGGATTGCCGCTGAAATTGGCCGTGAAGTGGCTGATAAAGCGGGCCGTGACGTGATTGTTGCAGGGTCTATGGGGCCGACGGGCGACATTATGCTGCCAGTTGGCACGCTGTCCCACGCCGATGCGGTTGAAATCTTTGAAGAACAAGCTGTGGGCCTGATGGAAGGCGGTGCGGATGTTCTTTGGGTTGAAACCATTTCCGCCCCCGAAGAATACGCCGCCGCAGCAGAAGCCATTGGCAATATCGGCGCGCCTTGGTGTGGTACCATGAGCTTTGACACGGCTGGACGCACCATGATGGGGATGACGTCAAACGGTATGGTCGACATGATCAAAGCCATGGAAAACAAGCCCTTTGCGTTCGGTGCAAACTGCGGGGTCGGGGCGTCTGATCTGCTGCGCACCATTCTGGGCATGGCTGCGGCCGAGCCTGATCGTCCTTTGATTGCCAAAGGCAATGCCGGGATTCCGAAATACGTGGATGGTCACATTCACTATGACGGCACGCCAACCTTAATGGCGGATTATGCGGTTCTGGCACGGGATTGTGGCGCGTCGTTCATCGGCGGTTGTTGTGGCACGATGCCGGAACATCTGGCAGCCATGCGTAAATCTCTGGAATCCACGCCCAAGGGCGAAACACCGGACCTTTCTGTGATTGCAGAGCGGATGGGCGCGTTTTCATCAGTGGATGATGGCACGGCCGGACCATCGGGGGAGCCACGCGCACGGCGGCGTCGGCGCGACTAACAAGTCTGCAAATGATATGAACGGTCGGAATGTGAAACGCATGTGTCGCTATTCTTGCAGAATGAAAAGCCTCTGCGCTTAAACGTGGTTGTATAGTCACCTTATTCTAGGTGCTGAAATTAATGGGATTTTGCCAAATGTCTGACGAAGAAGACGAAATCATCCTGTCCGAGCTGAGCGACGACGAGCTTGTGCTACAAATGCACGATGATCTCTATGATGGCCTGAAAGAGGAAATCGAAGAGGGCGTCAACATTTTGCTGGGCCGTGGCTGGCAGCCGTATGACGTGCTGACCAAAGCCTTGGTCGAAGGTATGCGCATCGTGGGTATCGATTTCCGCGATGGTATCCTGTTCGTGCCAGAGGTACTTTTGGCGGCAAATGCGATGAAGGGTGGCATGTTTATCCTGAAACCATTGCTGGCTGAAACCGGCGCGCCCCGTTTGGGCAATATGGTGATTGGCACGGTCAAAGGCGATATCCACGATATCGGCAAAAACCTTGTCACCATGATGATGGAAGGCGCGGGATTCGAGGTCAAAGACCTTGGCATCAACAACCCCGTTGAAAACTACATCGAGGCGCTGGAAACTGGTGAATTCGATATTCTGGGAATGTCTGCCCTGCTGACAACAACCATGCCTTATATGAAAGTTGTGATCGACACGATGATCGAAAAAGGCATGCGCGACGACTTTACCGTTCTGGTTGGCGGTGCGCCGCTGAACGAAGAGTTCGGTAAGGCCATCGGTGCGGATGCCTATTGCCGCGATGCGGCTGTTGCTGTGGAAACCGCCAAAGAATTCATGGCGAAGAAGCACAACATGATGACTGCGTAGCGCGCTATGCTGGTTGATGATGTTACATTAACCGAAGACGGATTGGATGCGCGCGGGGCCGACCCTGCGCGCATTCTTGTTTTGGCGTGCGGTGCATTGGCGCGGGAAATTCTGGCCCTGTTCAAACTGAACAAATGGGACCATATGGACCTGACCTGCTTGCCTGCCAAGCTGCATCTTTATCCCGATAAAATCACCGACGAGGTGGTTAAGGCCGTGGAAAAGCATCGGGACAGCTACAGCCAGATATTTGTTGCTTATGCGGATTGCGGCACAGGCGGGCTGTTACAGGCAAAATGTGATGAGCTTGGCGTGGAAATGATCGCAGGCCCCCATTGCTATTCGTTTTTTGAAGGAAATGAGGCTTTTGCCGATGGCGCCGAAGACGAAATCACGGCGTTTTATCTGACCGACTTTCTGGTCAAACAGTTCGACGCCTTCGTCTGGAAACCGATGGGGCTGGATCGTCACCCGCAACTGCGTGACATGCTTTTTGGCAATTACACCAAGATGATCTATCAGGCGCAAACCAATGATCCTGCCCTTGATGCCAAGGCACAGGCCTGCGCGGATAAGCTGGGCTTGCCACTGGAACGCCGCTTTACGGGGTATGGCGATCTGCAAGTGGCGTTAAGCAAACTTCCAGCCAAAGGCTGAACGCGCAGCCCTTGGCAGTTTTGTGTGGCGGTATTGCTTAGCGGGTCATCCCACGTAATTGCTGCGGCTTAACCCGTATTTCGCCATTTTTTCGTTCAATGTACGGCGGGGCAGGGACAGTTCTTCCATCACAGATTGGATAGACCCTTTGTGGCGCCGCATGGTGTTGTCGATCAACATGCGTTCAAAGGCTTCAACGTATTCTTTCAGGGGTTTGCCTTCGGAAATAACGTCAGGGGTGGGTTCTGAAGCGTCATCCATCAGCAGATTGGCGATGGAATAGCTGCCGCGACGGTGTTGTAACACCGCGCGTTCGGCCAGATTGATCAACTGACGGATGTTGCCGGGCCACGGCGCTTGCAGCAGTTGTGCGGCGTCTTTGGCCGATACATCCGGGCCTTCACAGCCGTATTCATCTGCAAAGGTTTCCACGTAGCGGTTGAACAGATTCAAAATATCCTCCCCGCGCGAGCGCAATGGCGGCGGGGTGATTTGCATGGCCGCCAGACGGAAGAACAGGTCCTGACGGATGGAATCCTCTAGCGGGGTGTTGGGATCGGGTTCATTGGAAATCGCGATGATCCGCAAAGGCGATGTGTCTGCCCCGCGGTCATGGTCTTCGAGTGCGCCAATCAGACGGGCCTGAACCGACGCGGGCAGGCTTTCCACGTCTTCCAGACACAGCGTCCCGCCAAGCGAAGCTTCCAGTGCAGGGGTGCCGTCATCCATCGGGCCAAACAGGCGGCGGGCCAGTTCTTCTTCGGTAAAGGCGGCGCAGTTCAGCATGATGAATTTCTTGCCCTGCCGTGGCCCACAAGCATGCAGCGCATGGGCGATCAGGCTTTTGCCCGTACCGGTTTCACCAGACACCAGAATATGCCCGTCGGCCTGCGCCAGATCGAGGATATCCTCGCGCAGCCGTTCCATAATCGGGCTGGAGCCCATCAATTTGCGCAGCAATACCGTGCCATCGGACAGTTCACGGCGCAGGGTGCGGTTGTCCAGCGTCAGGCGGCGGGTGTGTACCGCGCGTTTGGTCAACTCGGCCATCCGTTCAGGATCAAAGGGTTTTTCAAGAAAGTCATAGGCCCCGATGCGCATGGCCTCAACCGCCATGGACACGTCGCCGTGGCCTGTGATCATGATAACGGGCAGTTGGTTGTCGATGCTTTGCAGCCGCTTCAGAAAAGTGATCCCATCCATGCCGGGCATCTTAATATCCGAGATGAAAATCCCCGGAAAATCCCCGTCGGTGTTTTTCAAAGCCTCTTCCGCGCTGGAAAAGGTTTGGGTGCGGTAGCCTGACAGGGTCAACCATTGGGAAATGCTTTCGCGCATATCCTGTTCGTCGTCCACAATCGCGATAGTCATCTGTTCTGCCATGGGGCTCTCTATTCTGCTGCCTGTGTCTTAATCTGTGATTTATCTAGTTCGGGTAGCCAAAACTCAAATACCGCGCCACCAGATTGTGCATTACGAGCAATAAGTCGCCCACCGAGGTCTTTGGCAATGCCCGAGGAAATCGCCAAGCCAAGGCCAACACCGTCGCCGGGTTTTTTGGTGGTGTAAAACGGTTCAAACAATTCATCGAGGTTTTCAATACCCTGACCGTTGTCTTCCACCGATAGTTTGATGGTGCTGCCACCTGTCAGGGTGATTTCAATGCGGCGGTCTTCTTGCAGTTTGGTCGCATCAAGCGCATTGCGCAGCAGGTTTACGATCACCTGTTCCACGCGCACTCGATCCGCCAGAACCATCACAGGATCCTGGGGCAGGGTGGTGACAATTTCCACCTTCATCTGGCTGAGCTGCGGCGACATCATCGACAAAGACGCATTGGCCGCATCGCGCATATCCACCGCAATCAGGTCATCTCCGCCTTTGCGGGCATATGATTTCAACTGTTTGGTAATGGACCCCATCCGTTCGATCAGATCGTCAATCCGCTGGAAAGACGACATGGCTTCGGCGGGGCGGCGGCGTTGCAACAGCAGTTTCGCGCCCGCTAGATAGGTGCGCATGGCGGCAAGAGGCTGGTTCAATTCATGGCTGACCGCCGCAGACATTTCCCCCAAAGCCGCCAGTTTGGACGATTGCGCAAGGCTTTGCTCGGCCACCTCCAGGTCTTTTTCCACCCGTTCCCGCTCGGCGATTTCATTTTGCAAACGCTCGTTCAAGGCGCGCAATTCGCGGCTTTCGGCCTGAAACAGGAAAGATTGTCGGATGGCGCGGCGGGACAGATAGTAAAATCCTAAAGCGGTCACAATCGCCAACACCATCAGTTCCAGCGCCAGTACCGCATTGACCCGCGCACGGACCTCTTCAAAGGAAGCAAGGTAACTTAACTTCCAGCCCTGAAACGGAATTTTCTGATCCAGCCGGAACAAGGGCTGGCCCTGAAAATTGGCGTTCACTACCGTCTGGTTCCAATCCCCCGTGGCCCGCCACGCCCGTTCCACAGGCGATAGGGCAGGTTGGTTGGCAAGGGCTGCCTCTAGGGTTTGGTGACGGAACTGGCGTTCGGTGCTTAGGATGATAATGCCCTGACTATCGGACACAAAAATGATGCTGTCTTGGGTGGACCAGCGGTCAAACAACTGGTCCAGGTCCACCTCAATCAGGATAACGCCAACGGTTTCTTTCTGGCTTTGCATCTTGCGCGAATAATAGAAGCCAAGTGCGCCTTCTTTGACGCCCGAAGTGGTGAATACCGTATCCGGAGAGCGTAAAGCCTCAATGAAAAAGGTGGATTCGCGCAGGACAGTGCCCAGTTCACGCCGGTCCGAGGCGGCCACGATCCGCCCTGAATCGTCCAGCAGAACAATAGATTTCGCGCCGATTTCATCTTTGTAGGAAATCAATCGTTGGGACGTGCCGACAAAATCAGAGGTGTTTAGCGCGGCAATCAACGTCGGGTCGCGCGACAACAGCAGTGGTACTACTGAATTGCGATGTAATTCACTGACCAGACGGCCGGAATATAGGGTCATCTGTTCTTCGGCATCCGCACGGGTCGCCTCGGAAAACCGCTGGGTGAAATACAGATTGGACAGCCAGATCACCACACCCGTGGCCACCAGAAAAACGAGCACACCGACGCGAAGCATCCAATGGCTGCGCCCGCGAGGTTCTGGCGTGGTTGTGTTCATCGGGCCAATCTAGGCCGCAGCGCACGTTTGCTCAAGCATTGCTTGCGGTTCAGGCAGAAACCAGCGCATCGGCGATGCCTTCAAAGAAACGTACCCCGTCAGTACCGCCAAGCAGCGCGTCATTGCGCCGTTCGGGGTGGGGCATCATGCCCAGAACCCGTTTGTTGGCTGACAAAATGCCTGCAATGTCATCCATCGCGCCATTCGGGGTGTTGACGTATTTAAACGCAATGCGATCATCCCCCGCCAGCCGTTTAAGGGTTTCAGGGTCTGCGGAATAATTGCCATCATGGTGGGCCACAGGCACGGTCACGACCTCGCCTTTTTTATAGCGGGCCGTGAAGGGAGACGCTGTGGTTTCTACCCGCAGGTCCACGTCTTTGCAGATGTATTTCAGCCCTGCATTGCGCATCAAAACACCCGGCAGCAGGCCGGATTCGGTCAGGATTTGAAAGCCGTTGCACAGGCCAAAGACATAGCCGCCCTTATTGGCGAAATCCACAACCGCGTCCATGATCGGGGACCGCGCGGCAATGGCGCCGCAGCGCAGATAATCGCCAAAGGAAAAGCCGCCCGGAATACCAATCACGTCCAACCCTGTGGGCAGGTCCGCGTCTTTGTGCCAGACCATGGAAACATTCTGTGCGCCACCTGCCACATTGGCCAGGGCCACAGCCATATCCCGATCACAGTTTGAACCGGGAAACTGGATAACCGCCGCGCGCATCAGAGAATCTCTACCGAGTAGTTTTCGATCACAGTATTGGCCAGCAACTTGTCACACATCAGTTTTACACTGGCTTCGGCGGCGGCTTTGTCGGTTTCAGCCAGATCCAGCTCGATCACTTTGCCTTGGCGCACGTCATTGACACCCTCAAAGCCAAGCGCCCCGAGCGAATGGGCAACAGCAGCCCCTTGCGGGTCAAGAACACCGTTTTTCAGGGTAACGTGAACACGAGCTTTCATCAGGGGAATCCTTTGGCCAAGAGGTATGGCGGCGTGATAGCGCCAAGCCGCGTTTGAAGCAAGAGGAACGGGTGTCGCGGCGGGATTATCAGGCTTTTGGTTTTCGGCGGGGGCAGCGCAGGGGCTGTGGGTGGTGTGCGGGCGGATCGTAATCCGCCCGAAAGGGACGTTATTTCGGGATTGTCCCGAAACGCCTTAGTTCACCAGTTTTGGGCCTTCGGTCACGTTGTTCGTGGGCATCAGACCCAAACGACGCGCAACTTCGGTATAGGCGTCTGCCAGATCACCAAGATCACGGCGGAACACGTCTTTGTCCAGTTTCTGACCGGTTTTCATATCCCACAAACGACAGCTGTCAGGGGAAATTTCATCGGCAACCACAAGGCGCTGGTAATCGCCTTCGAACTGGCGGCCGATTTCGATTTTGAAATCCACCAGTTTGATGCCAACCCCATACATCAGACCTGACATAAAATCGTTCACCCGCAGGGCGATGGCGACCATGTCGTCCAGATCTTGCTGGCTGGCCCAGTTAAACGCAAGGATATGTTCTTCGGAGACCAGTGGATCGCCCAGAGCATCGTCTTTGTAGCAGAATTCCACAATAGGGCGGGGCAGTTGTGTGCCTTCTTCAATGCCAAGCATTTTGGACAAAGACCCAGCCGCCACATTGCGCACGATGATTTCCAGCGGGATGATTTCAACCTGATGGCACAATTGTTCGCGCATGTTCAGGCGTTTGATAAAGTGGTTCGGAATACCCAGCGCGGTCAAACCGTTCATGAAATATTCACACAGACGATTGTTCAACACGCCTTTGCCTTCGATCACGTCTTTCTTCTGGGCGTTAAAAGCAGTCGCATCATCTTTGTAATACTGCACGATGGTTCCCGGCTCTGGGCCTTCGTACAGGATTTTTGCTTTGCCTTCGTAAATTTTTGTGCGTCGGGCCATTGTGGGTTCCATCGTATGGGGCCAAGTTTGCTTGCTCTATAGGGTTTGTTGGCAAAAGCAGCAAGCGGTTTGGCCCCGCCCAGCCGCGGTGTTTCCGCACGTTTCGGGGATTCGGGGGCTATGTTGGCAGGATAAATGCATTTTGTTCCTTATTCCCTAAAGACTAAAATCGCTTAGTGGTTCCAATTCGCAATGGGGCACCCTAAATTACACATTACGGCATTCACAAGGAGACACCGGCAATGAGCACATTTGATAACCGTGAGAAGGCGTTCGAGAATAAATTCGCCCATGACGCGGAAATGCAATTCCGCGCCGAGGCCCGTCGCAACAAGCTGTTGGGTCTTTGGGCGGCAGATCTGTTGGGCAAAACTGGCGATGAGGCTGCGGCTTATGCGGCGGAAGTTGTAAAGTCCGATTTTGAAGAAGCAGGCGACGAAGACGTTTATCGCAAGGTTTCTGGCGATTTGGGCGCAGCGGCGGATGAAGCCACCATTCGTGCACAGATGGAGGCTTTGAAAATTCAGGCCAAAGCTGAAATTATGACCGAAATCAAAGCCTGAGAAATCAACGTGGTCCCGATTGTTTCAAAGGGAACACTGCGGTTTTTGATTTAGATACTGCACAAAATTAGGCCTCAGCTGAAAAAGCTGAGGCCTATTTATTAACAAAAAGTCGATATAAGCGACACAACACGCCAGCCACTGAAGCCCAATTCCTCGAAAGTCAGTCACCCGACCCCCAACACCGACTGAAAATAAGTCTGCCTAAAAAGGTATGCCTTAAAGGTATACTTTGTTGGGGTTGGAATAAGTGATGAAAGTCACACTTTCTTGATATATTTATCAAGTAGTATAAAATTAACCCGCCTCTTCGGTAGAAAAGGCGGGTTATTGAGACTTTTTTATTTGCGCTGTCTTTAATCGGGTGTTGGCCCGTTAAGAATCAATCTTTGAAAACACGCTTGAAAATCGTGTCTACGTGCTTGGTATGATAGCCCAGATCGAATTTTTCTTCGATTTCTTCCGCAGATAATGCGGCCAGAACTTCATCATCACCCAGCAGTTCCGTCTTGAAATCTTTACCTTCTTCCCAAACCTTCATGGCATTGCGTTGCACCAGCTTGTAACTGTCCTCACGCGAGACGCCCGCTTGGGTCAGGGCCAGCAGAACCCGCTGAGACATAACCAGCCCGCTGAATTTATTCATGTTGGCCAGCATGTTTTCTGGATAGATCAGCATCTTGTCGATCACGCCAGTCAGTCGGTTCAGCGCAAAATCAAGCGTAATTGTCGTGTCCGGCCCGATGGCCCGTTCAACGCTGGAATGGGAAATATCCCGCTCGTGCCACAGGGTTACGTTTTCCATCGCGGGGATCACGGCCATCCGCACGGTGCGGGCCAGACCCGTCAGGTTTTCCGTCAGGATCGGGTTTTTCTTATGGGGCATGGCAGATGACCCTTTTTGTCCCGCCGAGAAGAATTCAGCCCCTTCCAACACTTCGGTGCGCTGCATGTGGCGCACTTCGGTTGCAATGTTTTCAATCGAACTGGCAATCAGGCCAAGTGCGGCAAAGAAGGCCGCGTGACGATCGCGCGGGATCACTTGGGTGCTGATCGGTTCTGGTGTCAGGCCCAACTGGGCACAAACATGTTCTTCAACCGCGGGATCAACGTTGGCAAATGTGCCAATCGCACCGGAAATTGCACCGGTCGAGATTTCTTCCCGCGCGGTTTTCATCCGGCGCAGGTTGCGATCCATTTCAGCGTAGAAGCGCGCAAAAGTCAGGCCCATGGTGGTGGGTTCTGCATGAATGCCGTGGCTGCGGCCAACCCGAACCGTGTCTTTATGTTCAATGGCGCGGCGTTTCAGGGCCGCCAGCAAAGCCTCGACGTCCTTGATCAGAATGTCGGATGCCCGCACCAACTGCACGTTGAAGCAGGTGTCCAGAACGTCGGATGATGTCATGCCTTGGTGCACAAACCGGGCTTCGTCGCTGCCCACATGTTCGGCCAGATGGGTCAGAAAGGCGATGACATCGTGTTTGGTCACAGCTTCGATTTCGTCAATGCGGGCCACGTCAAATTCAACGTCTTTGGCTTTCCAGACCGCTTCGGCGTTTTCGCGGGGAATGACACCGATGTTGGCCATCGCATCACAGGCGTGGGCTTCGATTTCATACCAGATTTTGAATTTCGTTTCCGGAGACCAAATGGCGACCATTTCAGGGCGGGAATAACGTGGAATCATCTGGGAAGCGTCCTTTTCGACAGGCTAAAGCAAATACGGTCAGATTGGGGCGGTTTAGACCGAGATGTGCCAAGAAACAAGCGCGTGAGGTGTCGCAGAAGGAAATGTGCAAAAGCGGGGGGACTGCGCTTGGCAAAGCGGTGCTGCCAAGCGCATCCGGGGTTACGGTTTTGGGGCTTGGGGGGCGTGGCAGACCGCCTCGATGTTGTTGCCGTCGGGGTCGCGTACAAAGGCCCCGTAATAGTGTTCATGATAATGCGGGCGCGGGCCGGGCTTGCCATTGTCCGTGCCCCCAGCAGCGATGGCGGCGGCGTAAAACGCGTCCACTTGGGCGTGGTCAGCGGCGCTAAAAGCGAAATGCAGGGGCGGTTTTTGCACGCCGTTTTCGCTGATCCAGAAGCTGGGGCTTTTGATGCCAAAGCCACCGACTTTCATGCCATTGGTATGTTCTGGTGGGACTTGCATCAAAAAGCTGGCGTTCAATGGGGCCAGTGCGGCTTGATAAAACGATTTGGCGGCGTCGAAATCCGAAACGCTGATGCCTGAGTGGTCGATCATGGGATGCTCCTGTCTGGGGTTATGATCCGATTTTAACCGAGGCGTGCTGACAAATAGTGGCAGCAGTCAATCGGGGCTGTTTGGTTGCCAAACAGTCTGGGAAGCGATTAAATCGGCGGCAGTGATTGGCAGATTGAATGAATGTGGGGTTGGATTTGCAAACGGAATTTCTGCTGCTGGCGCTGTTGTGTGTGGTGATCCTTTGGGCGCTGTCCGCGGCGCGCCTTAACCGCACGGTCATCACCCTGCCGATGATTTTTACCGCCGTTGGCTTTGCCATGACCATCCCAATTGGCCTGCTGGCCGAGGGGCCTGACCTGATGCGGATCGCCCGTGTGGTGGCCGAGGTGACGCTGATAATCGTGCTGTTTGCCGATGCCAGCCATTTCCGGTTCCAGAACCTTGCCGCCAGTGTGGTCTTACCCCTGCGGATGTTGGTGATCGGCATGCCGCTGACCATCGCGTTAGGCACGTTGGTGGCTTATGCGATAACCCCGTCTGGCAGTTGGGCGGTGGCCTTGCTGACGGCGGCAGTTTTAACCCCGACAGATGCGGCGCTGGGGGCCAGTGTTGTGGGGTCCAAAGACCTGCCCGCGCGGTTGACCCAAACCATCAATGTGGAAAGCGGTCTGAACGACGGGCTGGCGCTGCCGTTTGTGCTGTTTGGTGCGATTATGGCGGGTATGGGGGCGGGCGATGCCGATCACATCCTGCAAACCGCAATCTTGCAAGTGACTTTAGGCCCGCTGGCGGGGGCTTTTGCGGGGTGGGGCATTGCAGCGGCGATGAACCGTGCGCAGCAGTATGGGTGGGCCAATGACAGCAGCGAAGCGATTGTCTTTCTGGCCACCGCCTTTGCCGCCTATCTGCTGGCCACAGCCATTGGCGGCAACGGGTTTATCGCGGCTTTTGTGGCGGGGGCGGTGTTTGGCAATGTCTACCGCTATGACACGCTGTTCATAACCGAATTTATGGAAAGTCAGGGTCAGTTGGTTACCATTGCTGCCTTTGTGATCTTTGGCGCGGTGCTGCTGCCTGTGGGCATAGCCCATATCAGCCTTGTAGCCTGCGCTATTGCCGTGCTTTTCCTGACCGTTGTACGGATGCTGCCGATTTACCTGTCGCTGGTTGGCACAAGAACCACCCTGCGTGAACGTTTGTTTCTGGGCTGGTTTGGTCCGCGCGGACTAGCCTCTGTCCTGTTTGCGCTGCTGGTGGTGGATGAATATGACATCCCCTACGAGTCAGAGCTGCAAGCCTGTGTGGTGGTCACAGTGTTTCTGTCTATTCTGGTTCACGGCATTTCATCCGCACCGCTGGCCCGCGCCTTTACGGGAAAGGATCAGCGTCCCTCGGGGCCGGAATAGGCCCGTTCCACCTTGGCCACGCGCAGGGTGTAATAGTCGTACCATCTTTCACGGCCCAGCTTTTGCGCCAGCAGATGCTCGGACAGTTGTTTCCAGTTTTTCAACGCGGCTTCATCCGCCCAGTAAGATACGGTAATGCCGAGACCGGCCTCATCGCGGGTGGTTTCGACGCCCAGATAGCCGGGTTGTTGTGCGGCCAACCCGGCCATTTTGTCGGCCATCGCCCCGTAGCCCGCATCCGCGCCCGTGCGTTGGGCGGTGAAAATCACCGCATAATAAGGCGGGTCGGGCAGGGGGGCGAAGCGGCTCATCCGCAGTAAATCCGTGTGATGGCGCCGGTTTCGCCAATCAGGAAGTTCAGGCGCCCTGCGTTATAATCCATCGTCACCGCTGAATTATGCGGGATAACGCGGGTGTTTCCGGTCAGCCCCATTACCTGCAAGGTGGTTTGGGATTTACCCACAAGATATTGCAGCTCTTGTGCTTGGCAGTTCAGCCTGTCGCGCGCCGAAGACTGGACTTTTGGCATGGACAGCGGCTGCGGGTTCTCGTGCTGGCAAGCAGCAAGCATCACGGCAGCAAGGGGGATCAGATAGATTTTCATGAAGACTTGGTAGCCCTTGCACGCAAAAGGCACAAGAGATCACAACAGGATTTACGGGCCAGATTTCAGGTCTGGCCCGATGGGCTGTTTTCGCCCTAATTCACCGCTATTCGGCTGCGATTTTGATCACTGGTTCCATCTGATCCAGCCAGTTCTGTGCCAGATGGCATTTGATTTGTTGGCTACCAGCCAGATCGCGCATGGGGGGAACCTCGGTTTCGCACAGGTTGTTTGGCACGTTGACCTTGTGATTGCAGCGGGTCTGGAATGGGCAGCCGGAGGGCGGGTTCATGGCCGAAGGGATATCCCCGTCCAGCACGATCCGTTTCTTTTGCACACTGGTATCGGCAATAGGCACGGCAGATAACAACGCCTCTGTATAGGGGTGATAGGGCGGGGAGAAGACCTCTTCTGTGGTGCCCATTTCCACCACATGGCCCAGATACATCACCATCACCCGATCCGCCAGATAGCGCACAATGGACAGATCATGGCTGATGAACAGCAGCGTGGTTTTATTCTCGCGCTGGATTTCCATCAACAGATCGGTCACGGCGGCCTGCACCGAAACATCCAGCGCTGACACGGGTTCATCTGCCACAACGATCTGCGCCGACCCTGCAAAAGCGCGCGCAATGCCGACCCGTTGTTTCTGCCCGCCAGACAGTTGACGGGGCATCCTATCTGCAAAGGCGCGGGGCAGTTTCACCAGATCAAGCAGTTCCAACATCCGCTGGCGGCGATCCGCAGGGGTGTCGCCCACCTTAAAGATTTCCAACGCGCGGATGATCTGGCTGCCCACGGTCATGGACGGGTTCAGCGTGTCAAACGGGTTTTGAAAGACCATCTGGATCGACGACACGGTTTTGGTATCGCGCCCTTCGATTGGCAGGTTTTCGATGTTATCGCCATTCAGCGTGACTGTGCCGTCGGTGGCGGTTTCCAGCCCCATCAACACTTTGGCCAGCGTGGACTTCCCGCAACCGGATTCCCCCACAATGGCCAGCGTTTCGCTTTCGCGCGCTTCAAAAGACAGGGTTTCATTGGCCTTCACCACCCGTACATCGCCACCTCCGAAAATGGCATTGGCAGCCACTTCGTAGTATTTTTTCAGGTTATCCACCTTAAGAACCACTTTGCCCGGTTCCGTCTTGGCAGAGTTATCCCCTGCCACCAGCGGGGCTTTCCAGTCGATTTCGCGCACCTTCAGACAACGGCTTTCGTGACGGTCGCGCCCGCCGCCTTCTACCGGGTCCATCATGATCTGGCCTTTGTTGCAGCGGCCTTTTTCAAAGTAATCACAGCGCGGGCCAAAGTTACAGCCGCTTGGCCGTTCATGGGGCAGGGGGAAATTGCCCGGAATCGCCACGAGGGGGGCGGCATTTTTATCCGCACCGGGCAGCGGGATCGAACGGAACAGCGCCTGCGTATAGGGGTGGCGCATTTTGTCAAAAACATCTTCGATAGAGCCGGTTTCCACTGCCTCGCCCGAATACATCACGCACAGGCGGTCACAGGTATCCAGCACCAGCCCCAGATTGTGCGAAATGAACAGCATAGATGTGCCATATTTTTCGCCCAGACCTTTGACCAGATCAACGATCCCCGCTTCAACTGTCACATCCAGCGCGGTTGTGGGTTCGTCCAAAATCAGCAAGGAGGGTTTGGACATCAACGCCATAGCAATGACAATGCGCTGTTGTTGCCCGCCAGACAGTTGGTGGGGGTAGCTGTCCAAGATCCGCTCTGGATCGGGCAGTTTCACATCGGTCACCACCTCTATCGCCATTTTACGGGCCACCGCTTTGGATACACCCTCATGGATAATCGGCACTTCCATCAACTGCTGTCCAATGCGCATGGCAGGGTTCAGGGACGCCATCGGTTCCTGATAAATCATCGCGATTTCAGAGCCGCGCAGGTCGCGTAGCTCTTCCTCGGACATTTCATTCAGATTGCGGCCTTTGAATTTGATGGTGCCGCCGACGATCTCGCCGTTTTTGCCAAGGTCTTGCATTACCCCAAGGGCAACGGTGGATTTGCCACAGCCACTTTCGCCGACCAACCCCATGGCTTCTCCCGGCATGACGGTGGTGGAAAAATCCATCACCGCCGGAATTTCGCCTGCGCGGGTGAAAAACGAAATCGACAGGTTCTCGATTTCAAGAATTGGGCCGTCATAATCCCATTTTGCCATTCCGGTAACTCCCTTAATCTTTCAGTGATTGTTCGCGCAGGCCATCGGCCAGCAGGTTCAACCCCAGCACCATAGACATCAGTGCAAGGGCAGGGATCAGGGCGGGGTAGGGTGTCAGGCTCAGCAGTTTGCGCCCTTCATTGATGGTGGACCCCCAGTCCGGACTTTCGGGTGACAGGCCAAGGCCGAAGAAGCCCAAAGTCCCCAAAAGGATGGTAGTATAGCCAATGCGCAGGCAGAAATCCACGATCAGCGGGCCACGGGCGTTGGGCAGGATTTCCCACAGCATGATGTACCAAGGGCCTTCGCCGCGGGTTTGAGCGGCGGCTACGTAATCCCGCGTCTGGATGTCCATCGCAAGGCCGCGCACAATACGGTAAACCGTGGGCGAGTTCACAAACACCACCGATACAAAGATATTCAGCAGGTTCGGGTCCATGCCTAAAATCCCCAACGGATCGGCGTTGAAGGTCAGGCCGGAATACATCCACGCCCCCAGCAGCAGCACGCCAATCACCAGAATATTGCGCAGCTTGGGCTGGGTGAAAAAACGCGACTGAAACAGGATCAACAAAAAGACGATAGGGAACAAAAACAGGATGGCAGCCAGCAGGTTGGGTATGGACGTAACCCAAGTTTTGCCGCCCCATATTTGAATTTCCGTCCCCGCAGCGCGGATTTCCGGTGTGACCAGCAGGTAAAACAGCAGGATCACAGGGAATGCCAGCACTAGGTTCGCAAGAAAAGACAGAACCGTGTCTGTGCGCCCGCCGAAATATCCCGCAGGCAGGCCCAACGTGATGCCGACCATAAAGGCAAACAACGTGGCTGTTGGTGCGATAATCAGCACGATCTGCGATCCTGCCACCATGCGGGAAAACACATCCCGTGCAAGGTTGTCACCGCCAAACAGGTACCATTGGAAATCGCCTGCTTCCGCGCCGCGTAGTGGCGTGCCGGGCGCTTTGAATTTCATACCCGATGCCGTTTCCAAAGCCGCATGAGTCATAATTGAATCCGCGAAAATCGCTGTTAGCACCCAAAACAACACCAGCGCAAAGCCTGCCATGCCGATGGGGCTGTCAAACAGCTTGCCGTATAAGCCTGTTTTGGTCTTGGTCATGATCGACAGCGCAAAGATGACCAGCATTCCGACCCAAACAGGCAGGAATTGTTGCAACACATGCCCAAGGATTTGAAGGGATGAGAGAGGTTCCATAGATGTAATCCCTTCCTTAGCTGACGCGAATGCGCGGGTTGAGGTAAACATACCCGATGTCGGATATAAGCTGCGTCACCAGCACGACGAGCACGGCAACGACCGATACCCCAAGCAGCAGTTCAATGTCGTTGTTGCCAGCGGCCTGCACCAGCGTCCAGCCAAAGCCTTTGTAGTTGAACAGGGTCTCGACGATCACAACGCCGGTCAGCAGCCATGGAATTTGCAGCATAATCACCGTAAAGGGCGCGATCAGCGCGTTGCGCAGCGCGTGTTTCAGTACGATGTTTCGAAAACTGACACCCTTCAGGCGGGCGGTGCGGATATACTGCGCGGTCATCACCTCGGCCATAGAAGCCCGTGTCATGCGCGCGATATAGCCAACCCCGTAAAGCGCCAGTGCCATCACTGGCAGGGTGAAATTGGCGAAAGTAATGTCATTCACCGCCGTCGAGGCCAGCCCTTTGAACAGTGTGCCTTTTTCGATCAGCCCCCAGTCTTTGAACAGCGGCGACAATCCGGTTTTAGACGAGGCGAACAGCACCACCAGGATCACGCCCGATACATATTCAGGGGTGGCAGTGGTGGCGATGGCCATGGTGGAGAGTGAACGATCTGTGCGCGAGCCTTCGCGCATCCCTGCCAGCACGCCAATCAGCAGGGCAAGAGGTACCATCACGATCAAAACAAAGAACATCAGCCAGCCCGTTAAAGCCAGCCGTTTGGCGATAATGTCAGACACATCGCCTTTGAATACGGTGGAAAATCCGAAATTCCCCTGCAACAACCCGCAATACCGCCCGATCTGATCATCTGGAACGCCCGGTCGCGAACAGCGCGAATAAATCTCGCCGTTGGCCTCGATCTTGGGAGAGGGCAGGGCACCAAGCCACTGTCCGTACTTCAAGAACACATTCTGGGTATAGCCGCGATTGACCAGCCAGCTGTCAACCTGATCGTCGGTCATCCGCATGCTGGCCTCGGTTTTGGCCAGCTTTTCCAGATTGGGGTAAAGATTGGTCATAAAGAAGACGATGAAAGTCAGGCAAAGGGCTGTCAGCAACATGACCCCAGTTCGCCGGAGAATAAAACTTCCCATAGATTTCCCTGTCGTTGAGTATTGCGGTCACGTTTTCATCCGCGTGAGCAGAGTCTCGGACCTTAGCATTATTGGTTGGCAGTCAGAGGCAGAGGTGAAAAAGGCCAGAGGGTTGCTCTGGCCTTTTTCCGGTTTCACTTAAGCAGCGAAGCCAATCTTATGGACGTGAATTTCAAACTGCGGGTGCATATCGCCCCCCACAACCCCGTCGCGGTAGAACCGGTTCAGGCTCTGCCAATAGGGTTGGATGATCACACCGTCATCGACCAGCATTTGTTCCAACTTGGCCATAACAACCCGGCGCTTTTCAACGTCGGCAATGGCCATGGCCTCGGTCACAGTCGCGTCAAATTCCGGATTGGCATAGGCGCTTTCGTTCCAAGCCTCGCCGGACCGGAAGGCAAGGGCCAGCACCTGAATACCCAGCGGGCGTTGGTTCCAGTTGGTGGTCGAGAACGGATATTTCGCCCAGTCGTTCCAAAAGGTTGAACCCGGCAGAACAGTCCGTTTGATCTTGATCCCGGCTTGACGGATCTGGTCACCAATCGCATCAGTAGAATCTTTGCGCCAGTCGCTGTCCAAAGAAGTCAGTTCATGTTCGAAATCGGCCATGCCTGCTTCTTCCATCAGGGCCTTGGCACCTTCGGGATCATGCACGTGGGGGCCGATATCCGCATATTCGGGATGGATCGGGGAAACCTGATGGTTGGCAGCAACCACCCCGTTGTTGCCAAAGCCCAGTTCCAGCACAACCGCATTGTCCACAGCCATCGCCAGCGCCTTGCGCACGCGTTTGTCAGCGTAAGGGACTTTGCCATCCACTTCGGCAACTTGGTTACAGCGGGCCACAATCGTGTTGGCTGTTACGGTGGTAGAGCGGTTCCAGCCGTCCAGAGTTTCAAACACATCAATGTATTCGCCGTCTGTGCGGTAGCCCAGATCGTATTCTTCGGATTCAGCGCCAGCAATCCATGCCGCAGGTTCGCCGCCAAAGTCGATGTATTCGATGCGGTCACAATAAGGACCGTTTTCTTCGGCGTCCCACCAGGTGTGGCCTTCGGCGCGGACTATGACGCCTTTGACACCGGGTTCATAGGATACTGGTACATAGGGGCCTGTACCGACTGCGTTGCCGATCATGTCTTCCGCGTCAAACGAAGAGTGGACGATGGCAGCAGGGTAATCCGCCATGCCTGGAATAAGAGTGATATCTGGAACAGATGGTTTCAGTACAACAGTGTGGGAATCGGTAACCGTGATCGCACCGTCAAGGATTGCGCCATCGGCATCAACCAATGTGGCCATACGGCCTGCCATTGAATTGCCCTCAAGGGATTTATCACACCAGCCACGAATGTTGCGGGCCACGTCTTCGGCGTCGAATGCATCGCCGTTGTTCCATGTCACGCCTTTGCGCACGTTCAATGTGATGACCGTTGCATCGTCATTGGATTCCCAGCTTTCCAGCAAACGGCCTTCAAACGAACCGTCAGCGTTGATCTGAACCAGATATTCCAGCCAGCCGCGGGTGATATTCGCCAGTTCGGACCAGTCATAGGCCCGCGGGTCTTTCAGCGCTTTACAGGTCATCTGGATGCGCATTGTGCCACCCATTTTAGGCTTGGCACCATGGGCTGCGGCATTCGCCATTGGGGCGCCGATCATCGCATAAGAAGCAGCCGCAGTTGCCCCCAAAGCCGTCGCACGGGACAGGAACTCGCGGCGGGACAATTGGCCAGCCTTGTGTTCGTCTGCGTACATTTTCACTGCTGGGTGCAGTTTTTTATGTGTCGAGGTCATATTTTTCTCCCTGATAGACCAAGTCTTATTATCAGATGAACATAGCACGTTTTATGTAACAACCCAAGTCAGGCTGTCTGGCGCTATCTCTGTTAGACACTGATTTTATTGGCGACGTTGCTGTCGCATCGGTAAAAGTGTTGGATAAGGACACTCGTTTTATTCTGAAATTGGCGGATAGTTAGCGACATAACCTGTCGCTTTTACGACATCCGTACCTAAGAAATCTAAAGGGGAGGTGAATTCAGTTCACGAAGGAGCGCAAAGCGGCCTGACGCAAAGGCAATGAAACCCCTGCAAACCCACTGCAAGCCCCCGTTAAAAGACGATAAAATGATTATTTCTGTGCGGTTTGGCGAAACGCTTTGGGGGTTTGCCCCTGTTTGGCCGAAAACAACCGCGTGAAATAAGCGGGAGAGGAAAAGCCAAGTTGATTGGAAATTTCCAGAATTTTATGATCGGTATTGCTTAGCATCATGCGCGCCTCTGCCAAAACCCGTTCTTGAATAAGACGAGAGGCGGATTTCCCGTTCACTTGCTGGCAGACCCGCGTCAGGTGAGTCGGCGTGACGCCTAGAACCTTGGCGTAATCGGCCAAAGTGCGCCCTGTGCGATAGTCTTTTTCCAGCATGTTCACAAAGGCTTCCATCAGGCGCTGGGCCGCGTTCGTCTGTGGTTCTTTAAAGTGTTTCTGCGCCATACGGGCCAGATGCACTGACAACAGCCCCACCAGATATTCCACTGCCAGATTGCGCCCGATGCCCGATGTGTTGAATTCGGCAAAAATCCGGTCAAAGCGGTTGGCGATCTGTTTCTGATCCATCAGGTTCAGGATCGGCATAAACACCGAATGATCGGGCAGCACGACGCTAACATCCGGATCAACCGTCACCACCACGCCGTAAACATTGGCGGAAAGTTCCAGACGGTGGGGCACATTATGGGGAATAAAGATAACGGTGTTCGGCCCGAAAGACCGCGTTACCCCGTTGATCATACAGCGCCCGTTGCCTTTGGTGATCCAAAAGAACTTATGCAAGCCATTCACACTGTCCAACCGCAATTCCGGATGGCAAGACCGCAAGCTGCCCGCAAGTGATCCTACGAAGACCCGTTGCTCGGAATCTTTGATCAATGTGGGGGTCTCTTCGTGCATGGTCTGCTCACTTCAGGTGTTGCTTGGATAAGGCTTTGCTAGAGCCCAAACAGGGCGATGAATGATAACAGGGACAGTGTGGCCATATTAAAGGTCAATTAAGAGGCGTAATCAAGAAAAGGTTGAGGCAATTTTGTGAAGCTGTTGATCTGATGGCATTTGTTCTGGATCAATCACAGTCCAGTCGCGCATACGTTTGCGAAACCACGTGCGCTGGCGTTTGGCGAACTGGCGGGTCTGGTCTTTGGCCAGCGTGATTGCCTTGTCCAGATCAAGGGTGCCTTGGTGGGTTTGCAGCAGCTCTTTTGCGCCAATCGCCTGGGCCGAGGGCAAGTTGGGATCCCAACCATCCGCACTGTAGGCAATGACTTCCTCCATTGCGCCTTGGTCCATCATCAGATCAAAGCGCCGTTCAATCCGTTCCGCCAGCCAGTCCCGATCTGCGTTTAGATGCAGTCTCACCGCTTGTGCAGGGTCCACTAGCGGGGGCGGGGTGTTTGCCTGCCAGCGGGACAAACCTGTGCCCGTGGCCCGCAGAACCTCCCAGGCCCGTTGCAGGCGAGCGGGGTTATTGACGTCGATCTTGGCCAGTGTTTCGGGGTCTTCGCGGGCAAGATCGTCAATAAAACCGTTTTTGCCCTGTGCTATCCGACGGCGGTTCCCTTCGGCGCGTATAGAGTCGGGGGTGGGGGGGATTTCGGCGAGCCCTTGGGTCAGGGCTGCGAAATACAGCCCTGTGCCGCCGATAATGATCGGTCGTTGCTTGGCGTCTTGGGTTGTTTGCAGACAGGTAGCCACCTCGCGCAGCCAATGGCCAGTGGAATATGTGTCGTATTTGCCCATATGCCCGTACAGGTGATGGGGCGCTTGCGCGGTTTCGCTGGCATCAGGGCGGGCCGACAGCACGGACCAACAGTCATAGACCTGAATCGCATCTGCATTGATAACGCAGCCGTCGGTCAAGGCCGCTAGCCGCAAAGCCAGCGCGGATTTCCCCGAGGCCGTGGCACCAGCGATCAAAATTGGGACAGAAGTTGGGGTCATATCACAGGGTCTTCTTGGTTGCGGGCCTCTTCTTACGCCAGTTGAACGCAATTTGCCATTGAAACGCGGGCGATTTTCGGACAGTTTGCCGCGAAGCATCAACATCAAGGAATCGCGCATGGCTGACGCATCGCATGACGAGAAGAAACCGTCGTATAAACGTGTCCTTCTGAAAATTTCTGGCGAAGCGTTGATGGGCGATCAAGGGTATGGGTTGCACCCCCCCACGGTTGAAAGAATTGCCAACGAGATCAAATCAGTCCACGACCTTGGGGTCGAGATTTGTTTGGTCATCGGTGGCGGCAACATCTTTCGCGGTCTACAAGGCAGCGCGCAGGGGATGGAACGGACCACAGCCGATTACATGGGCATGCTTGCCACAGTGATGAATGCGCTGGCGATGCAGGGCGCACTGGAAAGTCTTGGGGTGTACACCCGTGTGATCAGTGCGATCCCGATGGATCAGGTCTGCGAACCCTATATCCGCCGCCGCGCCGTGCGTCACCTTGAAAAGAAACGGGTTTGCGTCTTTGCTGCGGGCACAGGCAACCCCTATTTCACCACAGATACCGCCGCGACCCTGCGGGCCAATGAAATGTCTTGCGAGGCGATCTTTAAAGGCACCCAAGTGGATGGCGTTTACGACAAAGACCCGAAAAAACATGCCGATGCTGTGCGCTATGATACAGTGTCGTATGATGAAGTGCTGCAAAAGCACCTGAAAGTCATGGATGCTTCGGCGATTGCGCTGGCGCGGGACAACCACAAACCGATCGTGGTGTTCTCATTAGACGAACCGGGCGGCTTTGCTGGTATTTTGCGCGGCGAAGGCACATATACAAAAGTAGGCTAAGACCTACACTTGGAGACAGAACTATGAGTGACGACATCGAAATTGACGTAGACGCATTGAAACGCCGCATGGACGGGGCAATGGGCGCTTTGAAAACAGAATTCGCGTCTTTGCGCACAGGCCGCGCGTCGGCTTCTATTCTGGAACCAGTAATGGTGGATGCCTATGGTTCTATGATGCCGTTGAACCAATGTGGCACTGTGAATGTTCCCGAACCGCGGATGATTACCGTGACGGTCTGGGACAAGGGCTTGTTGAACGCTGTAGAAAAGGCGATCCGCAATTCCGGACTTGGGATTAACCCAGTTGGCGACGGGATGACCCTGCGCCTGCCGATCCCCGAATTGAACGAGGAACGTCGGCAAGATCTCGCCAAAGTGGCAGGCAGTTATGCAGAACATGCCCGCGTGGCTGTACGCAACGTGCGCCGTGATGGTATGGATCAGGTCAAGAAAGCCAAAGCTGCTGGTATGGGCGAGGACGATCAGAAAATCTGGTCTGACGAAATCCAGACCATGACAGATGCGGCTATTGTAAATATTGATAAGGCTCTAGAAGCCAAACAAGCAGAGATTATGCAGGTGTAAACCGGATTAAACGGACGCGCAGGTACGGTCTGAGATAGCAGGCAAAAGATGCAGAACACAGACCAGGTAACCCATGCAGATCACGTTGCGGTCATTATGGATGGCAACGGGCGCTGGGCAACCGCGCGTGGATTGGAACGTCTGAAGGGCCATGTCAAAGGCGTGGACCGCGTGCGCGATGTTGTGCGGGCGGCCCCGAAGTTTGGCATTGATTTCCTGACAGTTTTTGCCTTTTCCACAGAAAACTGGAAACGGTCAGAGCGGGAAGTCACCGGCCTGATGAACCTGTTCAAACGCTATATTCGCGGGGAAGCGGCCACATTGGACGAAGACAATGTGCGCGTGCGTTTCATCGGGGACCGCGGCCCGCTGGATCGCAAGCTGCGTTCTTTGATGGATGAATTGGAACGGCTGACCGAAACCAACACAGGGCTCAAGCTGACCATTGCATTGAATTACGGCGGGCGGGATGAAATCACCCGCGCTGTGGGGCGGATCGCCAAGGCGGCGAAAATGGGCATGATCGCCCCCGAGGATGTGTCCGAGCAGATGATCTCGAATTTTCTGGATACGTCGGAACTGCCGGACCCTGATCTGGTGATCCGTACATCGGGGGAATGTCGCACGTCCAATTTCTTGCCGTGGCAGGCCTGCTACGCGGAATATGTGTTCACAGACACCGCTTGGCCCGATTTTACCGTGGCTGAAATGGTTAAAATCCTGACCCAATTCCGCGCCCGAGACCGCCGTTTCGGCGCTGTCGCCCTAAAATGAGCAGGTCTGCGGATTTTTCCGACCTGCGCACGCGGATTCTGTCTGCGGTGGCTTTGGTGTTTATCGGCCTAAGTTTGGTCTGGGTCGGGGGGGATGCCTTTGGTGTCTTGCTGGTCATTGCATCGGGTTTGATGGGCTGGGAAACCAGTCGGATGCACTCAAACGCCCCGCTGATTAACTATGTGTTCGGCCTTGTGCTGGCAGCGCTTGTCTTATCGGTGATGTTCCTGCCGATGACGTGGTCAATTGTGCTGGCCGTGATCGCGCTGGGCGCTGTTTTTCTGGGGCATCAACGCCCGCTGGTAGTTTTGCTGGCGGCGGTGGCCATTGCCCTGTGTTGTGTGACGCTGGAAATTCTGCGCAGCCAGTATGGCTTGGGCTGGACGCTGTGGCTGTTGGTCGTTGTCGTAGCCAGTGATGTTGGCGGCTATTTCGCAGGCAAGCTGATTGGCGGCCCGAAAATCCTGCCCCGTATCAGCCCCAAGAAAACATGGTCCGGTACGTTGGGTGGCTGGGTTTTAGCGGCCCTTGTGGGATACGGCGCAGTGCTTTTGGGCATGGGCGGGTTTGGGATTGTGTTTCTATCGGTCTTGGTGGCCATTGCCGCGCAAATCGGTGATCTGCTGGAATCCGCGATGAAGCGGCGGGCAGGGATCAAAGACAGTAGCAACCTTATTCCAGGTCACGGCGGTCTGTGGGATCGGTTTGACGGAACTGTCGGTGCGGCCTGTGCCTTGGGTCTGGTTTTGGCGCTTGGCGGTGCCGGAGCCGTAGGATTGGCGTGATGCGCCGCGTATCCGTTTTTGGCGCGACGGGATCGGTTGGACAGAACACCATCGATCTGATTGCGCGGCGTCCCGATGATTTTGACGTGGTGGCGATCAGCGGCGGGGCAAATGTGGCTTTGCTGGCGGCGCAAGCCAAACTGCTGCGTGCAGATTTGGCGGTGATTGCTCAGGATGACCTTCTGTCAGACCTGCAGGACGCTTTGGCGGGGACGGGTATCCAAGCCGCCGCAGGGCGGTGTGCTTTGCTGGATGCCGCCGCGATTCCTGTGGATTGGGCCATGTCGGCGGTTGTGGGCTTTGCCGGACTGGAAATCAGTCTTGCCATTGCGAAAAACACCCGCACGCTGGCGCTGGCCAACAAAGAAAGCCTGGTCTGCGGGGGGGCCTTGCTGCAAAAGACCTGCGCCGATCACCAGACCCGCTTGCTGCCTGTAGACAGCGAACATTCGGCGATTTTCCAATGTATTGCAGGGGCGGACAAGCTGGTGGAGCGGGTGATCCTGACAGCCTCTGGTGGGCCGTTTTTGAAGTCTTCCTTGGCCGCTATGGAACAGGCCACACCTGAACAGGCCGTTGCCCATCCGAACTGGGATATGGGCCAGCGGATTTCCATCGACAGCGCGTCGATGTTCAACAAAGCGATGGAGGTTCTGGAAACCCACGCCTTGTTTGACGTGACCCCTGACCAGATCGAAGTAATCATCCACCCCCAATCCATCGTGCATTCTATGGTCGGCTTTACCGACGGCGCGATCATGGCACATCTGGGGCCAGCCGACATGCGCGGCCCTATCGGCTTTGCCTTGAATTGGCCCGAAAGGGCTGATCTACCCGTTGAGCGGTTGGATTTCGGGGCCCTTGGCGCATTAAGTTTTCAGCATCTTGATCCGGTGCAATTCCCGGCCCTTGGGTTGGCGGAACAGACCATGCAAATGGGCGGATTGGCGGGCGCTGCGTTTAACGCCGCCAAGGAAGCTGCGCTCGATCTGTTTCTGGCCCGTCAGATCGGGTTTCTGGACATGGCCCGCGTGGTGCGGGCGGTACTGGCGCAGACAGACGTGGCCAGCAATGATATACTATGTGTCGAGGCTGTGATTGCCGCTGATGCAATCGCGAGAGTAAAAGCGGGTGAAGCCGCACAGAAAGGGTTTTAGTTAATGTTTGATTTCCTGTCCTATGTTCCACTGATCGGGGGAACGCTGACCTTTCTGGTGCCGTTTATCATTGTGCTGAGCATCGTGATTTTCATCCATGAATTCGGCCATTACATCGTGGGTCGCTGGTGCGGCATCCACGCTGAAGCGTTTTCCATGGGCTTTGGTCCTGTGGTTAAAACATGGACGGACAAACGGGGCACCCGCTGGCAGATTGCTGCCTTGCCCTTTGGTGGCTTTGTAAAGTTTCTGGGCGATGCCAATGCCGCCAGCGGCAATGCAGACCGATCCGCCATTGACGCCATGCCCGAAGCGCTGCGTGCACGCACCTTTGAAGCGGCTTCTTTGTGGCGGCGGGCCTTGACGGTTTTTGCGGGGCCGGGGGCGAATTTCATCCTGTCCATCGTGATTTTCGGGATGATCGCTATGGGGTCGGGGCGCCCGTCCAGTGATCTGGTGGTGGGCGAGGTGAAATCCATCCCCGGAGAGGCAACTGGCTTGCGCTCGGGGGATTTGATCAAAACCTTTAACGGCAAACCCGTTGCGCGATGGCAGGATTTTGAAGATTTCAAATACCGCGCAGATGGAAACAGCGCGCCAACCTACGGTGTCTTGCGTGACGGTGAAGAACAATCTGTAAGCGGGCCATTCCCGTGGCTGCCGATTGTATCCTCGGTTAATCCCGTGACGCCTGCGGCCAAGGCAGGGGTTAAGAAAGACGATCTGGTGGTCATGCTGGACGGCAAAGCCATTACATCCTTCTTTGAACTGCAAACCATCGTGCAGCAAATGACCTCTCGTGAAGTGGTTATGAAAGTGCTGCGCGGCACAGAGGTGGTTGATCTGAACATCACCCCCCGCGCAATGGCCTATGAAAAGGACGACGGCAGCTTTGGCGAGCGGATGATGATCGGCATCGGCGCCGGTCTGTCTGTGTCGCCTGTTTATGAAACTGTCGGCTTGTTGGGTGCGCTGGATGCAGGGGTCGGATCGGTCTGGCATCTGGCCAAGGTCTTTGTGCGCACGATTACAGAACTGGTGACGGGCGGGCTGTCGGTCAAGAACCTGCAAGGGCCGGTTGGCATTGCGGTTGCATCCGGCGACAGTGCCTCGCAGGGGCCGCTGGAACTGGTATTCATGATTGCGTTTATTTCCACTGCAATCGGCTTGATGAACCTGCTGCCTATTCCTATTCTGGACGGCGGACATCTGGTGATTTTTGCCTATCAAGCCATATTCCGCCGCGCGCCAAGTGATCGCGCTTTGCAGGTGGCCATGGGGGTCGGATTGTCTTTGTTGTTGATGTTGATGATTTTCGCCACCTTTAACGACATAATGCGCCTTTGAATTCGCCACAGGTTGGATTAGAAAGGGTGCAGAAAAATAGAGGTTACTTCTAAGACCTTGGGGGTTTGGGACAGTATGAAGAATTCGCGGATAACGGCGTATGTAAAGCGCGGCTTGAAACAGGGGGGCGCAGTCTTTGCCCTCGGGGTGGCTGTGGTTCCGACCTACAGTATTTTAACCATTGAAAATTCAATGGCTTACGCGCAAGCAACCGCGCGGTTTTCGCGGGTTGATGTGTCTGGCAATCAACGGATTGCATCAGACACGGTTCGATCCATCGCTGGAATAAGCGCCGGTGTGAATGTTACCCCCGGCCAAATCAACGGTGCGGTGCAGAATCTGTACGAATCCGGCCTGTTTGAAACCGTTACTGTGCGTCCCGAGCAGGGGCGTTTGGTGATTGATGTTGCGGAATACCCGACGATCAACGAAATTTCACTAGAGGGCAACCGCCGACTGAAGGACGAAGACCTGATTGGCTTGGTTGGCTCTATCCCGCGCCGCGCCTATTCTCCGTCGCAGGCCGAAGCTGATACACAAGCCATCACCGATGCTTATGTGGCCGCAGGTCGTCTGGCGGCGAAGGTTGAACCCAAAATCATTCGCCGCTCTGACAACCGTGTGGATCTGGTGTTTGAAATTCGCGAAGGCCGCGTGATTGAGGTGAACCGCATCAGCTTTACCGGCAACCGCAAATATTCCGACCGCCGCTTGCGCAGTTCTTTGGAAACCAAACAGGCAGGGATTTTCCGGGCCTTGGTGCGCAAAGACACGTTCATTCCGGAACGGGTGGAATTTGACAAGGAAAAGCTGCGGAATTTCTATCTGAAGCGGGGCTATATCGACGCGGAAATCCTGTCGTCTTCGGCTGATTTTGCCCGCGAACGCAATGCCTTTGGCGTGAACTTTCAGGTGCAGGAAGGCCAGCAATACAGCTTTGGCACATTGACGCTCAGCAGCCCTGAACCCGATGTGAATGTGGATGATTTTCAAAAAGCGATGAAAATCCGGCAGGGACGGACCTATAATCCTGAACTTGTGAACACCACTCTGGAACGGCTGGATGTGATCGCGGCGGAAAAAGGTCTGCCCTTTGTGCAGGCCCGCCCACGGGTGACGCGCAACGATGACACCCGCACGCTGGATATTGATTTCGAACTGGCCCGCGGTCAGAAGATTTTTGTGGAACGCATCGACATTGAAGGCAACAGCACAACAATCGACCGTGTGATCCGCCGTGAATTCGAAACCGTTGAAGGCGACCCTTTCAATGCACGCAAGGTTCAGGAAGCCACAGATCGCATCCGTGCGCTGGGGTATTTCACCAAAGTGGATGTGCAAACCCGTGAAGGCTCGGCGCCGGATCAGGTGGTGATTGATGTTAATGTGGAAGAGCAACCAACGGGGACGCTTGGTTTTGGTGTTGGTTTTGGCACAGACGATGGCCTAAGCGGGAATGTCACCCTGACCGAGGAGAATTTCCTCGGGCGCGGCCAATCTATCGGCCTGACAGTCAGCACAACCAGCGACAACCGGATTTTCTCGTTCAGCTTCAAAGAACCCAAACTGTTTGACCGTGATCTGGCTGCTGGAATAGCGTTTTCCTATACGACTACAAATGACGATGATCTGACCTTCAACACCTCGCGGGTTTCGTTGCGCCCAAGTCTGGAATTCCCGATCGGAGAATATTCCCGCCTGAGCACGTCTTTACTGTTTAGCAGCGACGAAGTGACAGCGGATACAGATTCATCGCCACTGATTTCGGCCGAAACGGGCCGCCGCTCGACTATGGGCATTGGTCTTGGCTATACATTTGACCGGCGGAACTCTCCGATTGATCCAACGGGTGGGTTTATCTTTAGCATCGACCAGACCTTGGCGGGTTTTGCTGGCGACAATAAATACTACAAGGCGGTGGCCAACGCCAAAGCCTATCGCAGTGTTCTGAACGAAGAAGTTGTCCTGTCGGCTGAACTGGAAGGGGGCTACCTGAAAGGTTTGGGCGGCAATTCAACCAGTATCATCGACCGGTTCCAACTGGGCGGCAACACCCTGCGCGGCTTTGAATCCTATGGCATTGGCCCGCGGGATGTCGGGCTTGATACAAACGGCGATTCTTATGATGCGGCGCTTGGCGGTAACTTCTACGCGCTGGCCCGTCTTGAAGCGAGTTTCCCCATTGGCATTCCTGAAGAATACGGCATCCACGGTGGTCTGTTCTTCGATGTGGGGAGCGTTTGGGGCTTGGACAATACGACCGCAGGTACGTCAACGGCATCGTCTGCTGATTTTGAACTGCGCTCGGCCATTGGTGTTTCAATCTTCTGGGATACGGCGCTTGGGCCACTTCGGTTCAACTTTGCCAAACCTTTGGAATATGTCCAAGGCGTTGACAGCACTGAATCGTTCAACTTTACCATCGACACGCGCTTTTAAGCGATGAAAAGGGTTGCACGCAGGGCGTTTGGACTTGGGTTTGCCCTGACACTTTCTTGCTGGTCTGCCAACGCGCAGACCAGCAGCTTTCCCGTCTATGATCCAACCCTGCCGATTGTCAGCATCAACCGCGAAACCCTGTTTCAACGGTCTGATCTGGGCAATCACCTAAGCGAGGTTCTGTCCAAGCGACAGGCGGCGTTGGTTGCCGAGAACGACAGACTGGCCGCCACATTGGAGCAAGAAGAACTGGAACTGACCGAATTGCGCAAAACGCTCAGCCCAGAGAAATTCGCCCCCATGGCAGAGGCTTTTGATGCCAAAGTGAAAAAAGTGCGACGGGTGCAGGATCAGAAATCGGTAGATCTGGCCAAGGCGTTGGAATCCATGCGGTTCCGTTTTTTCCGTCAGGCCGAAAGTGTGATTGCCCAGATGATGCAGGATTCCGGCATCCTGTTTGTGCTCGATGAAAAAGCCATTTGGATGAGCAAAGGCGGCGATGTTACAAACACTGTCATAGAGCGGATGAATGCCGCCTATGCCGCAGGTGAAATATCAATCGAATAGGCCCTCCACCGCCGATCAACCGTGCGTTCCTCTGGATCACGGTCAAAAGGCAGGTTAGGGTTGGAACTCTATAATTAAAGGAAGAAGTAATGGCTGACGGCGAGACCGGTAACGTGTTGTTAACTGCGGATATTCAGGACATCAAACGGATGATCCCCCATCGTTATCCGTTTTTGTTGATTGATCGCGTCAAAGAGATCGACCTGAATAAAAGCGCGGTGGGCATCAAGAATGTCACCTATAACGAGCCGCATTTTCAGGGCCATTTCCCTGCCAGCCCGATCATGCCGGGTGTTACCATCGTCGAGGCGATGGCCCAGACCGCTGCCGTTCTGGTGGTGATGACGCTGGATATGATCGACAACGATATGCTGGTCTATTTCCTGTCCATCGACAAATGCAAATTCCGCAAACCTGTCACACCAGGTGATCAGTTGGAGCTGCATGTAAAAGTGATCCGTGGTCGCGGAAAGTTGTGGCGCTTTTCCGGTGAAGCTCGTGTAGACGGCAATGTAGTGGCCGAAGCAGAGTTTAACGCAATGATGGTTCCACCAGAGGATCAATAAAATGGCAGTTCATGAGAGTGCTATAGTCCACCGTATGGCGGTGGTCGAAGACGGGGCGGTTGTCGGCCCTAACTGTAAGATCGGCGCTTTTGCGGTTGTCGGCCCAGAGGTGACGCTCGGCGACGGGGTGGAATTAAAATCCCACGCGGTTGTTGAAGGCTGGACCGAAATCGGCGCTGGCACAATCATCTTCCCTTTTGCCAGCATCGGCCACATGCCACAGGATTTGAAATTCGGCGGCGAACGCACCAAGCTGGAAGTGGGCAAGCGCAATCGCATCCGTGAACATGTCACTATGAACCCCGGAACCGAGGGCGGCGGCGGTCTGACCAAAGTTGGCGACGACGGCTTGTTCATGATGAGCGTCCACATTGGCCATGACTGTATCGTGGGCAATAACGTTGTACTGGCCAATAATGCGTCACTGGGCGGGCATTGCATCATCGAAGATAACGTTGTTCTGGGCGCTTTGTCCGGGGTTCACCAGTTCTGCCGGATCGGGCGGGGCGCTATGGTGGGCGGTCTGGCTGCGGTGGCGGCGGATGTTATTCCTTATGGGACGGTCCTTGGGGATCGCGCCACTTTGGAAGGGCTGAACCTTGTCGGGTTAAAGCGGCGCGGCTATGATAAGAACACCATCAACGGCATGCGCAGCGCGTTTCGTTTGCTGTTTAACGGCACGGGATCTTTGCGGGAACGGGCGTCGAGCCTGCAACTGGAATATGCCTCGAATGCGCTGGTTCAGGATGTGACCGACTTCATCCTCGAAGACAGCAACCGCCATATGACCACGCCCAAAGGGGGCTAACCCCGATGGGCGCGGCGGCACATTCCGAACTGTTGAACACAGGTCCACTGGCTATTGTTGCAGGGGACGGTGATTTGCCACGTCTGTTGGCTGAGGAATGCCAACGGAATGATCGCGCCTATATTGTGGTGCTTTTTGCGGGATTTGCCCCAGACTGGGCGGTTGGACTGCCCTGTCTGAAGGCTGAATTTGAAAAACCTGCCCGCATGTTCAAAGCCTTGCATAAGGGCGGATTTACCTGCGTCACTTTTGCGGGGGCCATGCAGCGCCCCCATTTGCGACCGCTGAAATTCGACTGGAAATTTCTGAAACTGGCCCCGACGCTGCTACCAGCGATGAAGTCTGGCGACGACGTCACCCTGCGCACCATCACCGCGATTTTTGAATCCGAAGGGATGCAGGTTGTCGGTGCCCATGACGTGCTGGAAACCCTTTTAGCCCCAAGCGGTGTGCAGACGGTGGCCAAGTTATCCAAAATGGATTGGGCAGATATAAAGCGCGGCTTTGATATCGCACAGGCGTCTGGGCGGTTGGATGTAGGGCAGGGTGCCGTTGTGGCGCAGGGCATTTGTCTTGCGGTCGAAAGCATCCAAGGCACCGATGCCATGCTGCGCTTTGTGGCGGAAACAGGCGATGCCTATCGACTTGATCCCAAGGCCGCGCGGGGTGTTTTGTGCAAAGTTCCCAAACCCGGCCAAGACTGGCGGGTGGATTTGCCCAGTATCGGCCCTGCTACGGTTGAAGCCGCTGCACGGGCGGGTCTGGCCGGAGTCGCGGTTCAGGCGGGCGGCGTACTGGTGCTGGGGCTAGAGCAAACAATCGCAAAAGCCGATGAACTGGGCCTGTTTCTGGTCGGGGTCGGGCGCGATGATACCCCCCCCGCCGAGGCGGAGTCGTGAAGGTTTTTATCCTTGCGGGGGAACCGTCAGGCGACAAGCTGGGCGGGGCGCTGATGGCGGGGTTGAACGGACTCGAGACCGTTGAATTCGCTGGGGTCGGCGGCGGGGCCATGCAAGCGCAAGGGCTGGAAAGCCTGTTTGATATGAATGACTTATCCGTGATGGGTCTGTTAGAGGTTCTGCCCCGTATTCCCAAGCTATTGCGACGGATCAAACAGACTGTTGCAGCCGCCGACGCCTTTGCGCCGGATGTTCTGATCACCATCGACAGCCCTGATTTCTGCCTGCGGGTGGCAGAGAAGCTAAAAGTTCTACACCCTGATTTGAAGGTGGTGCATTACGTTGCACCCTCGGTCTGGGCTTGGCGACCCGAACGGGCGGAAAAGATGGCGCGTCATGTGGATCATGTGCTGGCGCTGCTGCCGTTTGAACCGCCTTACATGACCGCGGCCGGGATGAGCTGTGATTTTGTCGGCCATCCGATCGTGGCCGAGCCGCAGCCAAGCCCGCAAGAAACCGCGGTGTTTGCTTCGGACTTGGGACTGAATGTTCAGGCCCCCATTGTGTGCCTGTTGCCCGGATCGCGCAAGGGAGAGCTGTCCCGCATGGGGCCGATCCATGCAGAGGTCACCCGAAGGATTGCCGATCAGGTGCAAGATGTGCAGTTCATCCTGCCCGCCGCAGGGGCTGTTGTGACACAGGCTGAAAAAATGGTGCGGGGCTGGGATGTGCGCCCGGTTATTCTGGATCCCCGCGGATTAACCGTTGCGCAAAGCGAGCATCGAAAGCGGATGGTGTTTGGGATGAGCACCGCAGCACTCGCCACATCGGGCACTGTTGCGCTGGAACTGGCGGCGGCGGAGTGTCCGATGGTTGTGGGCTATAAGGCCAATTATCTGACCACGCGGATGGTCAAGAAACTGGCCCAGATCGACACGGCGAACCTGATTAATATCGTCACACAAACCCGCGAAATCCCCGAGTTTCTGTTTGATGAATGCCGCGCAGATAAAATTGCCCCTGCGCTGTTGGCATTGTTAAAAAACGACGCGGTGGAGCAGGCGCAAAAACTGGTTTGCGCGCAGACCATGCAGGCTTTGGGCTTGGGGGGTGCTGACCCGGGAGTACGGGCGGCGCGGTCTGTTTTGGCGTTTTTGGGACGGGACTAAGGGCCTGCCGGCCCTCTTGCGCGCGGCGCAATTCACCCGCGGATATTTTCCAAAAAGAGAGATTTGGGTTACGATTGCGGGGTTAGGGTAAAATCCTGAACCTTGGCTTGGGTGACTTCGACCAGTGTTTTCGGGGAAATGGCAAAGACATGGCGCGGGGTTCCGGCGGCGGCCCAAGCCGTGTCAAAGTCCAGCAGGCGCGGATCCATGAAAGTTTTGATCGGGTTTAAATGGCCGATCGGGGACACACCGCCGATGGCGAAGCCTGTCTGGCTGCGGATCAATGCGGCATCAGCTTTGCCCAAAAGCTCGCCTGCCAGCGCGGCGGCTTTATCGGCGTCCACGCGATTGCCACCTGCGGTCAGGAACAAGATCGCAGCCCCGCTGGTTTCACCGCGAAAAATGATGGATTTTGCGATTTGATCCACTGCGCAGCCTTGGGATTGCGCGGCTTGGGCGGCTGTGTGGGTGTCGATGGCGGTTTCCACCACTTCTATGTCCAGACCGAGTTCTTCGGCGTGACGTTTGACTCGTTTTAGACTTTTGCTCATGGGCGATATTTGCGCGGAGACAGGGCGAATTGCAACTGCGACTTGACGCTTTATGGGGGACAGCGCAAACATGGGATATGACATTGGAAACACAGCTTAAATCTGCTCCCGTCCCTTATAACCCCGAACTGGCAGTCGAGGTGCTGGACCGCTTTGCCAGCCATCCGCCGCAGACCCGTGATCTGGTTGGGGGGATGGCGGGGTGCAGCAGCTATTTGCGCGGGCTGTTGGAACGTGAAGCCGATTGGTTTGAAGCGGCCTTGGGCGTTGATCCCGCTGCCGGTTTCGACGCTCTGCTTGCGGCGGTTGATGTGCAGGATCATGCAGGTTTAGGCGCAGCTTTGCGGGTGGCCAAGCGGCGGGTAGCACTGTTGTTGGCGGCCTGTGATCTGGGCGGGGCCTGGACCTTGGAGGACGTCACAGGGCGGCTGACGCAATTTGCGGATTTTGCCACGGATGCGGCTTTGCGGGCCGAGGTTTCTACCTTGATTTCAAGACGGAAACTTCCTGGCTGCGGGCCAGAGGATGTGGCGGATTGCGCCGGGATTTCTGTGCTCGCCATGGGGAAAATGGGCGCGTTTGAGCTGAACTATTCCTCTGATATTGATTTGATCGTCCTGTTTGATGACGAACGTCACAGCGGCGACACCATCGACGAGGTGCGTATGGCGTTCCAGCGGGCCACGCGCAATATGGCCAAGATGCTGTCGGATGTAACCGCCGAGGGCTATGTGTTTCGCACCGATCTGCGGCTGCGGCCCAATCCTTCGGTAACGCCGGTCTGTGTGCCGATGGATGCCGCCGAACGCTATTACGAAAGCGAGGGGCGCACGTGGGAGCGGGCGGCGTTTATCAAGGCGCGACCCTGCGCGGGGGATATCAAAGCAGGGGACGCGTTCTTGCAGCGGATCACGCCTTTTGTCTGGCGTAGGCATCTGGATTTCGCGGCGATTCAGGATGCCCATGACATGCGGTTGCGTATTCGCGAACATAAAGGGCTGGGCGGACCGATAGACTTGCCCGGTCACGACATGAAGCTGGGGCGGGGTGGCATTCGCGAGATCGAGTTTTTTGCCCAGACACAGCAGTTGATTGCAGGCGGGCGGGACCCCGCGTTGCGCAGTTCCAAAACGGTGGAGGCTTTGGCCGCGCTTGCCGAAAAGAAATGGGTGTCGAGCGGGGTGGCGACAGCGCTGTCTGACGCTTACCGTGAACATCGCACAACCGAACATCGCATCCAGATGTTACGCGATGCCCAGACCCATGTGATGCCCGCAAGTGCCGAAGGGTTGGCGCAGGTGGCGAACCTGTCGGGCTGGTCGGATGTGGCGGCTTTTGTGGCCGATCAAGAGGCGCGGTTGCAGGACGTGCATGACCGGATTGAAACCCTATACACCCCCGTTGCGCGCCATGCAGTGGCCGAGGAAAGCGTTGCACTTGATGCTGGTCTGCGTGAACAAATGGACAGTTGGGCGGCTTTGCCTGCCCTGCGATCTCGGCGGTCGGTGCAGATATTTGAACGGCTGCGCCCCGAAATAGAACGGCGGATTGCGGCTGGGGCTTGGCCGGAGTTTACCCTTGGCCAACTGGATTCTTTCATTCGCAAACTGCCCGCAGGGGTACAGTTGTTTTCCCTGTTTGACGCCAACCCGCAAATCCTTGATTTATTGTTGGATATTTGTTCGACTGCGCCGGGTTTGGCGCAGTATCTGTCGCGTAATACTGGGGTGTTTGATGCGGTACTTAGCGGGCAATTCTTTGCCGCCTTGCCGGATGCCGATGGCTATTTACAAGGCGTGAAAACCGCATTGCGAGAGGTCTCGGATTATGAAGATGCGCTGAACACGGCGCGGCGTTGGCAAAAAGAACAGCACTTTCGTATTGGCGTTTTGATGCTGCGCCGACTGGCTGGGCTGGAGGAAGTGGAGCAGGCCTATTCCGATCTGGCCACTGCGGTTTTGCAGGGGCTTTTGCCGTGGATCGAGGGGGATATTATCCGCCGTTACGGGCAGTTTGAACAGCAATCCGTCAGCATTCTGGCTATGGGTAAACTGGGCTCGCGCCAGATGACTGCCAGCAGCGATCTGGATTTGATCCTGCTCTATGACGTGACGGGGGATGTGTCTGACGGGCGCAAGGGATTGTCACCGTCCCAGTATTTCGCGCGGCTGACGCAGGCGATGATTATGGCGCTATCCTCGCCTATGGCCGAAGGCCAGTTGTACGAGGTGGATATGCGCTTGCGCCCCAGCGGGCGGCAAGGGCCAGTGGCCACCTCTATGGCGGGATTCGCGGCCTATCAACGGGATGAGGCCTGGACATGGGAACATCTGGCCCTGACCCGTGGGCGAGTGGTTGCGGGCGATTCCACGCAGGTGGATGAAATCCGCAAAGCTGTCATTGCGCGGCCCCGTGACAGCGCGCAGGTGCGCGAAGATGTGGCCACCATGCGGGCGCGGCTTGCGTCGGCCAAGGGCAGCAGTGCTTCGGTCTGGGAAGTGAAGGATCTGGCCGGTGGCATCCTTGATATCGAATTGATCGCCCAAATGATCGGCCTGCTTGGGGGCAGCGATGCCCGTGATCCACGGGCGCAACTGAATGCGGCTTTGGGGGACGAAGCAGCGGGTTTGGCCGATGTGCATCGCATGTTGTGTACCGTACAACAGGCGCAGCGGCTGGTGATGGATGGCAAGTTCAACCCTGACAAGCTGGGCAAAGATGGCATGGGCTTTGTAGTCGGGTTTGCGGGTTTTGAAGCTGTGGATGCTTTGCAACAGGCGATTTTAGACGGTTGTGCCACTGCCGCCGCTGTAATTGAGCGGATTTTGGATGCAAAGTGACGCCATTGGAATTGTTTTTCGCCGGACCTGCTGCTAACGCGGATATAAAATAGGAGACATCGGCATGGTTTTCAAAGGTAATCTGGATATTGACCCACGGGGTTTGATCTATGAGGCCTATCGTCTGGACATCGGTCCCGAGGAAAGCCGCAGTATTTTCCTCGACTGGGCCATGGGCACGCAATTGGGCGCGGATATGACCGCCATGCTGAACGCACTGTTGGATGAATACGCGACCAAATCCCCCGATCACGCGATGACAGCAGTTTTACACGAAGGTCTGAAAAAGATGGATCGCCCGTTGGGACGTCAGGGTGGTCGGGCAAAGCGGGTTGGCTAAGACATTTTGCGCATCTGGAAATTAAAAAGGCGACATCGGGTATTTCCCGTTGCCGCCTTTGGTGTTTCTACGCCCGATTGCCTTAGCTTAGCGGGACAATGCGTCCAGAATACGGGCCCAGCTGCGCACGCCTTTGTGGAAAGAGCGCAGGTCGTATTTTTCGTTGGGGCTGTGGATTTGATCATCGTCTTGACCAAAGCCGATCAACATGGATTCCGTGCCGATAATTTTCTGGAAGTGGCCCGCGATTGGAATTGATCCGCCACACCCCACATAAACCCCGTCGTTTTCCCATTCGTCTGACAGGGCTGTGCGGGCGGATTCAAAGGCGGGGTGGGTGATTTCCATGTTCGATGCGGGTGCTGCGCCGTAATCGGTAAAGGTGACGGTGCAATCCGCAGGCAGATGAGCGCGCATATGCGCTTGGAATGCGGCGCGGATTTTTAGCGGGTCTTGGGTGCCCACAAGGCGGAAACTGATCTTGGCGTGGGCCTGGGACGGGATCACGGTTTTGGACCCTTCGCCTGTGTAGCCCCCCCAGATGCCGTTCACATCGCAGGTGGGGCGGGACCAGATTTGTTCCAGTCCAGAACGGCCTTTTTCACCCGCAGGCACGCTAAGCCCAACATCACCCAAGAAACTTTCGCTGCTCCAATCAAGATTTTTCCACTGCTCGGCCACTTGGTCCGGCAGTTCTGGAACACCTTCGTAAAAACCGGGCAGGGTGACTGCGCCATCGTCGTCATGTAGGGCGGCCAAAGCCTTGTTCAACACGCGGATCGGGTTGCGGGCAGGGCCGCCAAACATACCGGAATGCAGGTCTTTGTTGGGGCCGGTGATGGTCACTTGCTGGCCCACAAGACCGCGTAACATGGTTACAATTGACGGTGTTTTGGGCGTCACCATGCCCGTGTCGCAGATCAGCGTGATGTCTGATTTCAGCTCTTCTTTGTTTGCTTCAAGGAAGGGCACAAGGGACGGGGAACCGGATTCTTCCTCGCCTTCAAAGAAGATCGAAACCTTGATCGGCAATGATCCAGTGACGGCCTTCCATGCGCGGCAGGCTTCTAGGAAGGTCATCAACTGGCCCTTGTCATCGGCTGCGCCGCGCCCGCGGATTACCTTGCCGTTTGGGGTGTCTTCTACGGCTGGCTCAAACGGCGGGGAATCCCAAAGATCAAGCGGATCAACGGGTTGCACGTCGTAGTGACCGTAAAACATGACGTGTGTACCGCTGCCGTCCTGATGGCCGATCACCATAGGATGCCCCGGCGTGGGACGTTTTGAGGCGTCAAATCCAAGGCTTTCCAAGTCCTTCACCAACCAATCCGCCGCCGCATCGCAATCGGCTTTATAGGCGGAATCCGTGGAAATGGACTGGATGCGCAAGAGGTCTAACAGACGGTCCAATGCGTTGTCCTGATCGGCGTCAATATGGGCGAGAACGGAGTCGAGTGACATGCTGCGGCCTTTCGGTGTTTGTATTCGGTTTGGAAAAACTACACACTGTTTCAAGCAGGATTAAAAGTGCAATTGGCAAAAGGCGGCTGAAATGTTCACACGGCTTGGAGTTGGAGTTTTCATATGGGTTGCAGCCAGTGCAGCGGTGGCTGATCCGGTGTTGCAACAGCCGATTGATTGCACATTAGGGGAGACCTGCGAGATTCAGCAATTCATGGATCATGACCCCGAACAAGGCGAACAGGACTTTGCCTGTGGCGCGGCCAGTTATGATGGGCATAAGGGGACGGATTTCAGAATTAACGTGCCGGACATGGACAAAGGCGTTGCGGTTTTGGCAGCAGCCGACGGGGTTGTCGCGGGCCTGCGCGACGCCATGACCGACCGCCGCGTTGTACTGGCCGAAGACCAGACCGCTGTTGCGGGCAAGGAATGTGGCAATGGCGTGGTGCTGCGTCACGGCGATGGTTGGGAAACCCAATATTGCCACATGAAACTCGGCTCGCTTGTGGTGACCAAAGGGCAGAAAGTGACAGCAGGGCAAAAACTGGGCGAGGTTGGGCTTTCGGGAAAGACCCAATTCCCGCATTTGCATCTTTCGGTGCGCAAAGATGGCGTGCCTGTTGATCCCTTTGCGCCTGATCGGGACGGGCAAACCTGTGCCTATGACGCGCAGCATACGCTTTGGGCGAAAGCATTCGCCAAGGGATTCATCTATCAACCCGGAAAGGTAATCGACATCGGTCTTGCGGACCGGGGGCCTGATTTGGCGGATGTGGTGGACGGGCGCTGGTCGGATTTTGTGGCAGACCCCAATGCGCCCTTGGTGGTCTATGGGCTGGCTGTGAATGGTCTGGCAGGGGATCAAATGCAGCTGGTTCTAACCGGACCAGACGGAGAGGTGGTGAATGTTACCCAAGACCGGCTGGGCAAACGACAGGCACAATGGTTCGCATTTGCCGGCAAACGTCCTCCGCAGGGTGGGTGGACAGCCGGAGACTATGATCTGACTGTCCGCGTTTTACGTGATGGCAAGCTGTTGCACGAACGTAAATCGCAGGTGCAATTAACCCGTTAATGACAAAGTTTGGTTGCGGCGTAGTTTGGATATTTGACCCAAAAAGAGCCGCTGTTCCATTAAAAAACCGTGATTTCTTAGGCTTTGAGTGATTTTGGGACGAGACTGGGCAAGCGGATCTCGGCCAGCAGGGCGGTCAGAACGCGGATATGTTCATGGACGCTGTATCCGGCGGCCCCCGCCGTGCGATTGGTTTCCAGCTCGGATTCCCGAAACAAGAGGGTTTCGATGGCGGCCTCGTGCTGGGGTGTTTTTGTGCTGCCGGTAATGAACCGTAGGTCTGCTTCTCGTTTGTATCCAGCCATCCCGAGACGGGCGGCGCGGATCAGGATTTTCGGGCGGCGCAAATTGTTTAAGATTTGGTGTGTATCAAGCATTTTGTGTTCCTTTCCCGTCTTGTCTAAAACAGGAATAACAACCGTTGCGTGAATAGTTTTCCACAGAACGGTACTTAAATCTAATTTTATCCTTTGGAAACAATAGCTGCATATTGTGGATAACTTTAACTAAGTTTTCAACAATTCAACCCTTAGTAGATTATTCACTCGCTATTTCAGGGTAGGCTAAAAAATGGGACCAACAAACATGCCAATGCATCAAGAACCTTTAGGACAGAACAACAAACGGGGTAATCTAGAGGAGGCTGCCGCCAGCTATCTTGCCCATGTGGTTGAGGGAAAAAGCATCCGATCCATCGCGCAGGGGACATCGGTTCACCCCTCTACGATCATGCGGCGGATTCGTAAGATTGAGGGTCTTCGGGATGACCCCGTGCTGGATCAATATCTGAACGCGGCAGTGGTGCGCGGCAAAAAGGTGGTCACTGCGAACCGTCCTGCGCTGGCGGGGACCGGGCCGGAAAAGCTGTCCGCCGAAGAAATGACCATGTTGCGCCGTTTGGGGGAAACAGGGGCCAATCTTGTGGTGTCCAAAGGGCTGAAGAAGGCCATGGTGATGCGCACAAATCTGGATGGCAAGCAAACGCGCACGGCTGTGGTGAATGCCCATCTGGCGGGGGCTTGTGTGATTAAGGACTGGTTGCGGTGTGTGCATTCGGGTCGGGTTTCCTTGTATGAAATCACCGATGTAGGGCGCGCTGCATTAAAGCGGGCGATTGCAGAAGATACCGTGAAAGGGCGTACGCCTACCGGTTTTTCCGAAGCCCCAAGTACGTTTTCCGAACAACACAAAGATTGGGGCGAGCGGGTGATTCACGATCCCGAAGCGGGCCGCCAAACCAAGCGGGTGAACCTGCGGGAAAGTCCGTTAACCACGTTGGCGCGCAAGAAAGATCGGGACGGTCGTGCGTTTTTGGGCAGTGACCTGATTGATGCGGGCGACCGCCTGCGCGAAGACTTTGAGCTGGCGCAGATGGGTCCGCGGGTCGGGCAAAACTGGGAGCGGTTTCTGACGGGCGGCAATCGGGGCAGTTTCGGTGCATCAGAAGGCGGGCTAAGCGCGGCACAAGATCGCTTAAGCGCCGCGTTGAAGGCGCTTGGCCCTGGTCTGGGTGACATTGTTTTGCGCTGTTGTTGCTTTTTAGAAGGCATGGAAGCCGCGGAAAAACGGCTGGGCTGGTCAGCGCGGTCTGGCAAGGTGGTTTTGCGCATCGCGCTGCAACGCCTGCGCCATCACTATGACACGCAAACCAGTGCAGATGAACGGATGATCGGATGAGGTTTAGGTGCTAAGTACCTGAACTATTGTGGAAAAGTCGGATGCTTTTAGCGATGCTCCGCCTACCAAACCACCGTCCACATTTGCTATGGCTGCAATCTCGTTGGCGTTTATCGGGTTCATGGAACCACCATATAGAATTCGCATTTCAAGCCCGTCAGCGCCGAAACGGGTTTGTAGGCTTTCGCGAATAAAGCCGTGAACCTGGGCAATTTCGTCCAGCGTCGGGGTTTTGCCGGTGCCGATGGCCCAGACAGGTTCATAGGCGATGACAAGCGAGGCAGGGGTGGCGCCGTCCGGCACGGAACCGGCCAGTTGATCGCCGACGATATGCAGGGTTTTACCCGATTCCCGTTCGTCCAATGTTTCGCCGATGCACACGATTGCAGTCAGGCCTGCGTCCCATGCGGCGCGGGTCTTGGCGTTGATTTGATCGTCGGTCTCGCTGTAACTTGCGCGGCGTTCGGAATGGCCAAGGATTACATAGCTGGCCCCGGTATCCGCCAGCATCGGGGCCGAAATATCGCCGGTATGCGCGCCGGATGTGTTTTCGTGGCAATCCTGACCGCCCACTTCGATCTTCATATCAGCGCAGGTTTTCACCATGGAACGCATCAATGTGGCAGGCGGGCAAATCACAACATCGCAGGTGGGTTCAGGGCAGGCGGCGTGAAGGGCTTGTACCTCGGCCAGAGCCTGACGCAGGCCGTTCATTTTCCAGTTTCCAGCGGCAAGTTTCTTTGGCATGTCTATCCGTTTGATATTAATGATTTTCGGGCCCAGTCGCAGGCTTCATCAGGATCGTCTAACGCAGAATCGGGCAAGGTCCAATAGGGCAGCGCCACCAGCTTGCCGGATTTCTTGTTGGAATAGGTGAACTGGCTGGACCCGATCGCCTGCAATTCAGCGGCCAGATCATCGGTAGCTTTGATCATCAACTGGCCCGTACTAAACATCATAGCAAAGATTCGACCGTCTGAATAAATCGAAAAACCGCCCATCATTTTACGAGTAGAAAGCGGCGCAAGCGGGGCGAAAAGGTCGGTTACGAACTCTATTTCAGCCCTGCCAATGGCCATTACATGCCTTCGAATTTAATGGATTCTCCGCAGCCGCAGGCCTCGGTCACATTGGGGTTGTTGAACTTGAAACCCGCTTCAAGCAAGGAGACTTCATAGTCGATTTCCGTGCCAAACAGAAACATTTGCGCCATTGGGGCGATCATCACGCGCGCGCCAGCCTGTTCCACCACTTCGTCCATCGGGTCTACGGCGTCCACGTATTCCATCGTGTACTCCATTCCCGCGCAGCCGCCCTTTTTCACACCGATGCGCAGGCCCTTTTTATCGCCTGTGTTCATCAGTTTTACGATTTGGGTTGCCGCTTTGTCGGTGATCGACACAGCTTGTTTTCCAGGGATGCCAAACATTTCCGGTCTTTCGAAGGTTGTTACAGGTCACAATATAGGGCGCTGAGATAAAAAGAGAACCCCGCAGCGGACTGCGGGGCCAATTGGTAACGTGACTGTGCATCTGGGGCAAGCGGCAAAGCCTGCCCTGATGGGCCTAGCTGGGGTTTTTCAGGTCCATGCAATTGGCGTAATAGGTCACGGTTGCGGGCCAATCCGAGAACATGCCTTTAATTCCAACCTGCTGGGTCAGAACGTCCAGAACCTCAAAATACATACCGTCCGTGCTGACCGCGTCTTTGATGGATTTGAAATACCAGCCACCGCCTGTGTTCAACGGGCCAGAGCGTTCGAGCGACCAAGCGATCATCTTCAGATTAGCGGCTTTGGCCTGTTTGGCATAGGCGCTTGGCACGATTTTACCGTTTTCTAATGTCAGCATCATCCAGATTGGGGGCGCGATGTAATTCACGCCCATAGCTTTCAATTCGGCCATCGTGGGTTTGAATGTGGCGGGATCATTGGGGTCGATTTGGCCCTCATCATCGTCCCATGCTTCATAACGGTCATCCAGATAAACCGCCTGTTTGCCGAATTCCGGTTCGTTTTCAATCCAGTACAATACATCGCTAAGGTCAAAAGACTGCGCCCAGACATCCGACGGCGGCACATCGGCGGCTTTATATTCGTCGATCATTTTCTGGGCGTATTCGGCTTGGGTGAACCCGTCAAACGGCATGGAAACGGACGGTGCCTTTAGTTCGGGGGTGAACTTTACGTCCAGATCTTTCAGCAGTGCAATGGATTCGGCGTGGGTCATCAATGTGCCTGTGGTGGCATAAAGATCGGTGCGCCAGCCTGCTGTGCCGTTCAAATAGTCCTGCGGGGTTGCGGCGGCTTTGTTGGCACCGTCCATCTTGCCATTCAGGGATTTGAATTCAGCCAAAGTGATGTCCGAAGCGCGGCATTCAGCAGTGGCTTTGGTATCGCCGTTTGCAGCGGAAAATGCGGTGGTGCATTTCGCGCCAAGGTCGGTGGCCACAATGTTGGTGGTAGTGTGCAGGTCGTTCTGGGCGTGGCGGCAGACCAGTTCTTTGTCGGCGGTAAAGGTCACGTCACATTCCACAATCCCGGCGCCCATTGTTGCGGCGGCTTTATAAGACTGGGCCGTGTGTTCAGGGAACATCATGGCTGCGCCGCGGTGGCCGATGGAAAAATCGTGGGTTTTGAAATCCATACCCGCACAAGATTGCAGCTTTGTTTTCAACGGGCTGTCGGCCATCTGGTCGATCAGATAGGCGGGACGAGGGCCCAATTGCGCCGAATCTGCCAAGGCGATTGCGGGGACAAGGGATAGAATAACGGTGGTTGCGCGCAGCATCAAAGACTCCTGTGTTCACTGGTTTCGCTTAATAGACGGTGCAGTGTGACAGGCAGGATGCGGCGCTGTAACTTTTGTGTAAACTTCTGAAAGGTTTACATAAATCCCAATTCAAGACGGGCTTCGTCCGACATCATATCCATGCCCCATTGGGGTTCCCAGACCAGATGCACGTTGGCCGCCTGAACACCCGGCACAGCCATCACCGCGTCTTCGACCCAGCCCGGCATTTCGCCAGCCACAGGACAGCCCGGCGCCGTCAGGGTCATCAGGATATCGACAATGCCCGCATCACTGATTTCAATCGTGTAAATCAGGCCCAAATCAAAGATATTTACAGGGATTTCAGGGTCATGCACAGTGCGGCATGCCTCTGTGATAGGCTCGTGCAACGGGTGATCCGTTGTCGATGGCTTGATCAGTGGTTGACCTTCGAGAGGGGGATTTTCAGCATTCATAGCAGGGGGCCTGATGTTTTATTCCTGACAGTTCTTATATGAAATCTAAGTCAGAGTGTCCAGAATACAAGGAACGCCGGACTGCGGCGTTTCCGCCCCAAGGGTTCGGGGCGGATTGGGGCGGGAATTTTGCGCTTAGATGTTTTTGCGCGACGGGGCAGGGCGCACGCGGCGTTCGATATGATCCATCAGTTTTCCCGCAATATTACGTTCTGTGGCTTTTTCGATGCCTTCCAACCCGGGGGAGGAGTTTACTTCCAACACCTTTGGTCCCTCGTTCGAGCGCAGCAAATCAACGCCAGCAAAGTTCAGCTTCATGGCACGGGCAGCGCGTAGGGCGGTTTCCCGTTCGGTTTTGGTGATCTTCACTGCCTCTGCCACACCGCCCTGATGCAAATTCGAGCGGAATTCCCCTGCCGCAGCCTTGCGCCTTATGGCTGCAACCACTTTGCCGCCAATCACCAAACAGCGCACGTCTTCACCAGCGGCTTCTTTGACGAAATGTTGCACCAGAAAATCGGCTTTCAGGCCGCGAAAGGCTGAAATCACACTTTCGGCAGCTTTCTGGGTTTCGGCCAGAACAACGCCTTTGCCTTGGGTGCTTTCCAGCAGTTTCACAATCAATGGTGTCGATCCTGCAATGGAAATCAGGTTCTTGGTGTCCTTGGGCGAAGAGGCAAAAGCCGTCGTCGGCGTGCCGATCTTATAACTGGCCAAAATCTGATGGGCGTGCAGCTTGTCGCGGCTGGCGGTGATCCCGTCCGAACCGTTCACACAATAGGTGCCAATGGTTTCAAACTGGCGCACAACTGCCGTGCCATATGATGTGATAGAGGCCCCGATACGCGGGATCACAGCATCGTAGCGGGGCAGGATTTTACCGTCGTAATGAACCTCGGGCGCGGTGGTGCGGATGTTCATGTAACAGCGGGTGGTGTCGATGGTTTCGATCACGTGATCGCGGGACTCAGCCTCTTCGATCAGGCGGCGGGTGGAGTAATTGTCCGGCTCACGTGTCAGAATTGCAATCCGTAGCGGGCGTTTTGGCACGTTTACCAGCGATTTCTTGTACAAATCGAACGAAAGCTCTGGCTGGTTGAAACCTTCGGCCGGGTTGATGATCGTCCCCGCTGGAAATGCCTGGCGGCCCAGCAACATGCGATAGGCCATGTTTTTACGATCCGACAAAGTGATTTCAATGGGCCAGGATTGATCGCCGAACTGCACGCGGGTCTGGATCACGATGCGCGATTCCCGTTCTCCGTTAGAGCTGGTGATTTCCCGTTGGTCGATCACATCCGCAGAGCAGATGACTTCGATGTCGTCCCGTTCTGGGATGGGGTTGATGCCAAAGCGCACGCGGGGGCGCGCAGCGGTGCCGAATTTTTCAATATTAAACGCGTGAAGCGCCGAAGTCCGCGCGCCCGTGTCCACTTTGGCCTTAAGGGCGGGCAATCCCAGATCGGGCAGGGAAAGCCATTCTTCCCAACCCAAGGTAAAGGATGCGTCAGTCGTGTTCTCGGAATCTGCCATCTGTGCGTCCCTTTGTTCGTGTCATTTTTAGCTTGATTTCGTGGGCCATAGCGGTAGAGCAGCGCTATGTCTAATACATTCGGTTTCACCATTTCCGCCCGCCAAGGTCGCGCCCGCACTGGGGTCGTGTCAACACCCAAGGGTGATATTCGCACGCCTGCCTTTATGCCTGTGGGCACAGCGGCAACAGTTAAGGCAATGATGCCCGAAAACGTGCGCGCAACCGGCGCGGACATTCTGCTGGGCAATACCTATCACCTGATGCTGCGCCCCGGTGCAGAGCGAATCCACAATCTGGGCGGGCTGCATAAGTTCATGAATTGGGACCGCCCGATTCTGACGGACAGTGGCGGGTTTCAGGTTATGAGCCTCACTGATTTACGCAAACTTAGCGAAGAAGGTGTTAAGTTTCGCAGCCATATTGACGGGTCCGAACATAATTTAACACCGGAACGCTCGATGGAAATCCAAAAGCTGCTGGGCAGTGACATTGTCATGTGTTTTGACGAATGCCCCGCCTTGCCCGCAGATCGTAAACGGATTGAGGAAAGCATGCAGCTTTCCATGCGGTGGGCGCAGCGGTCGCGTGATGCCTTTGGGGATCGCCCGGGCTATGCGCTGTTCGGCATCCAGCAGGGTGGACTAGAGGAAGACATGCGCGGCGCAAGTGCCGAGGCGTTGAAATCTATTGAATTTGACGGATATGCCATCGGCGGTCTGGCCGTGGGCGAGGGCCAAGAGGCCATGTTCGGCTGTCTTGACTATGCGCCGGGGCAGTTGCCTGACGACAAGCCCCGTTACCTGATGGGGGTTGGCAAACCCGATGATATTGTCGGGGCCGTGCAGCGCGGCGTGGATATGTTCGATTGCGTTTTGCCCAGTAGATCTGGCCGCACAGGGCAGGGGCAGACCCGCATGGGTGCGATCAACCTGCGCAACGCCCGCCACAAAGATGACCCGCGCCCGCTGGATGCAGACTGTTCCTGCCCCGCCTGTACCAAATATTCCCGTGCCTATTTGCACCACGTGGTGAAATCGCAGGAAATCATCGGGTCCATGCTGCTGACTTGGCATAATCTACATTATTACCAAGAGCTTATGGCTGGTTTGCGGGACGCGATTTCCACAGGCCAGTTGGACGCATTCGTAGCCGATTTTCATGCCCTCCGCGCTGTCGGGGATATCGAACCGGTTTAGAGACCTGCGGTCATGACGCTTCGCCCGACAGTTGGCGCAGCAATTCGGCATTGGCCACCATCAAATCCACAAGGTCAAACGGGTCCACCGAGCGGATTGACAACTGGCCGTTTTCAAGCCGGATCATATGGCTTAGCGCCAAGGTGCCTTGTTCCACAAATCCCATTTGCCAGTCGGGCAAGCGGCGCCTTTTTATTTCTCCGCGGTGCAAAACGGTCAGGTCTTTGTGGCGCCAATCATCGGTCAGCCGCACCATCAGGGCGTCGATCTGCGGCAGGGGGCCTTCGATGTATTGGATGAAATTATCGGGTTCGCGGTGCAAAAAACCCGTAATGTCATCCCGCTTATTACAGCGGTAGCTAGAAATTAAAATGCTGTCATGTTCTTTGGATTTGCGAGGGATCAGTGCGGTGCTTTGGTAGATCAGATAGTGCAAATGTGGCGGCCTCCGGAAAGAAACTATGATGGTTATCGGTCGATATTTCAGGCGGGTCTTCGGCAGGTATTTTTTCGGGTATTTTCTTGGGAAATTTGGTTGGCTGGCAGTTCGGTTCGCCCGTTCACGGCAAGGTTAATCTTTAAAGTTGTAATTGCCGCGATCAATCCACGCAATACTGGGCATTTGGAAACGGAGTTTTTCACGAAGCGCACTTGCGTGTCGTTCCACATCACGTAAGAATGACACCCAACAATTCGGCGGTGCTTGACGATCTCTTCATCTGATACCACATACAATGACCGAGAACAGAAGAAGCGGTGTGTTGCTGGAATTCCGGGGCCTGATGCTTCTTGCTTAATAAAGGACGATAAAATGACCGACGCGAGCAGCGTTTCCTACCCAGTACTCCCGTTGCGCGACATTGTCGTGTTCCCCCACATGATTGTTCCGCTTTTTGTGGGGCGCGAAAAATCTGTGCGCGCGCTAGAAGCTGTAATGGCTGACAACAAGGAAATCCTGTTGTCCAGCCAGATTGACCCTTCCGAAGACGAACCCACCGAAGACAGCATTTATGAAACAGGGGTTCTGGCCTCGGTTCTGCAATTGCTGAAACTGCCGGATGGCACCGTCAAAGTGCTGGTTGAAGGCCGCGAACGGGTGCGTATCACTGAATATCTGCATAACCCTGAATATTTTGAGGCAAATGCAGACATCCTGAGCGAAACCGTCAAAGAGCCGGAAACCATCGAAGCCCTGAGCAATGCCGTTGCCAAGGAATTCGACCGTTATTCCAAGCTGAATAAAAACGTTCCCGAAGAAGCCCTGAGTGCGGTTGCCGAAAGCGACAGCCCTGCCAAACTGGTGGATACCATTGCGGGCCATCTGAATGTGCGCGTGGATCAAAAACAGGAACTGCTCGAAGAGTTGGATTTGTCAGAACGGCTGGAAAAGGTTTTTGGCCTGATGCAGGGCGAAATGTCCGTGCTCAAGGTTGAGAAAAAGATCAAATCCCGCGTTAAGAACCAGATGGAACGCACCCAGCGTGAATATTATCTGAACGAACAGATGAAAGCTATCCAGCAAGAACTGGGCGACGGCGAACAAGCTGGCGATGAAATGGCCGAGCTGGAACAGAAAATCAACAACGTCAAGCTGAGCAAAGAAGCCAAAGAAAAGGCTGATGGCGAGTTGAAGAAGCTAAAGCACATGTCACCCATGTCCGCTGAAGCCACCGTTGTGCGCAATTATCTGGACTGGATGCTGTCGATTCCGTGGGGCGTGAAATCCCGCGTGAAAAAAGACCTGAACAAAGCCCAAGAGGTTCTGGATAAGGATCACTATGGTCTGGAAAAAGTTAAGGAACGCATCGTTGAATATTTGGCCGTGCAACAACGCAGTGCCAAGCTGAAAGGCCCGATCCTGTGTCTTGTTGGTCCTCCGGGTGTTGGGAAAACCTCGCTTGGGAAATCTGTGGCCAAGGCAACAGGGCGTGAATTCATCCGTATTTCGCTTGGCGGCGTGCGCGACGAATCTGAAATCCGCGGTCACCGTCGGACTTATATCGGTTCTATGCCGGGTAAGATCATCCAAGCTATGAAAAAGGCGAAAACCACCAACCCTCTGATTTTGCTCGATGAAATCGACAAGATGGGACAGGATTTCCGCGGCGACCCTGCCTCTGCAATGCTAGAGGTTCTGGATCCGGAGCAAAACGCCTCGTTTACGGATCACTATATGGAGGTCGAATATGACCTTTCTAACGTGATGTTCCTGACCACGGCAAACAGCTATAACATGCCTGGGCCATTGCTGGACCGGATGGAAATCATCACCCTGTCGGGCTACACCGAGGATGAAAAATCCGAGATCGCCAAGCAGCATTTGATTAACAAACAGATCAAAAACCACGGTCTGCGCAAAGGTGAATTCGAACTGGGTGACGAAGCGCTGCTGGAAATGGTGCGCACCTATACCCGTGAAGCGGGCGTTCGGAATCTTGAACGGGAAATTGCCAAACTCTGCCGCAAAGCGCTGACCAAAATCGTCAAAGGTGTTGAAAAGACTGTGAATGTGACCAAAGACAACCTCGAAGATTTTCTGGGCGTCAAGCGGTTCAAATACGGTCTGGCCGAAGAAGAAGATCAGGTTGGCGTTGTTACAGGTCTGGCCTGGACATCGGTGGGCGGTGAATTGCTGTCAATCGAGGCGCTGAAACTGCCCGGTAAGGGACGGATGAAAACCACAGGCAAGCTGGGCGAGGTGATGAAAGAAAGCATCGACGCCGCCAGTTCTTATGTGCGCTCCATCAGTCCTGATGTTGGGGTGAAGCCGACGGAATTCGAAAAAATCGACATCCACGTTCACGTGCCCGAAGGGGCCACACCCAAAGATGGCCCTTCGGCTGGTGTGGGTATGGTAACGTCGATTGTATCGGTGCTGACAGGCATCCCAGTGCGCAAAGACATCGCCATGACGGGCGAGGTGACCTTGCGCGGGAATGTGTTGCCCATTGGTGGTCTGAAAGAAAAGCTGCTTGCGGCGCTGCGCGGTGGAATCAAAACCGTTTTGATCCCCAAGGACAATGAAAAAGACCTACCGGATATTCCCGATAACGTGAAATCGGGTCTGGAAATCATCCCAGTTCGCAATGTGCGCGAAGTGATCAAACATGCGCTGGTACGCGAACCCGAAGCAATTGAATGGGACGAGGCTGCAGAAGAAGCCGCCGCCGCCGCTGCGCTTAAATCCGCAGCGAGCGGGGATGCCCAAACAATCGCCCATTAAGGCACTCCCCGATGGGGGGCTTGACGATCTAACGATCCAACGCCACATCCATTTAATGGTTGTGGCGTTGGTGTTTTCACCCAATACTATGATACAAGCGCTGCAAAACGCGCCAAGGTCGCTCCAATTGTGGTTCGACGTAAATCCAAAGATCATTTAACCGAAAGACGAGGCACTAGCGTGGTAATTGAGAACACAACGTCAGACGATCAAATCGACGCGAACATCGAAGAACAGGATCAAGACACACTTGGCGAATCTCCGGAATTCGACGGAAAAATTCGTAAAAAAGACATCTATGACCATGTGACCGTAACAACTGGCCTGCGAAAACGCGAAGTACGTGAAGCCGTTGATGCGACTCTGGCCTATTTTCACAAATGCCTGTCCGACGGTCATGACCTGCAAGTCCCGCCTTTGGGTAAAATCCGCAGTATTTCCCGTGGAGAAGGCGAAAATACCAAGCTAATTCATAAAGTTATGCTGCAAAATCCGAAATCGGGAAAAAAAGTTGATGATGAGGGTAAAGAAGCCCTTGCGGACACTGAAAACGCAGACTAAAAGCGCCGCTATCGGGTCGTTAGCTCAGTTGGTAGAGCGCTTCGTTTACACCGAAGATGTCGGGAGTTCGAGCCTCTCACGACCCACCATTATCTCTGTTTGAGATCATAAAAGCCTCTGCAATGCAGGGGTTTTATGCGTTTCTGGGGCTGCAACTTAGGTTGCGGAGAAAGGCATGGCACGCAGAATTAGGAATTTGCTTAACCGCAACGGCCGCTACCATGCGCGCTTGGAGGTTCTGAAAGAATTACGTGGAATCATGGGCTAGACTAAATTGCGAATGGCCTTGTGTGGTGATCATCGGAAGGCTGCGAAGCGGTCCCCAAGGGCGGTGGTGCAGCTTCAGCTTGGGCAGGGGCGGTCACAAAGGCTTTATGGGAGTCAAAGCTGCGAAGACAGTGAGCGATGATGATCTCGCCACAGTGCGGTCATTATTCCGATGGGCCGTTGAAAATGACTGATTGCCCAAGAATGTTGCAGAGGATGTGAAACAGCGGAAACCTCGGATGATGCGTTCTCGCGAAAAGGGATATTGACTTGGTGAAGCGGTAAAGATCCCGCGGGTTAGACCGGAGTGCGATACGCTTCAAAACGGCGGGTGGATGCAGGGTTTAAGCCCGCATAATCACATGGCATTCACTCCGGTATGATACCTTGGGGATTTAGTATTCGCCAATGATCCAATTGCAGGTCATGTTTGCTGCGCAGCGAAGCCCTTTCCGATGATCGGTCCCGTGGGGCGGCCGGTCGGAGAGCCGCCAAGGGGTTCAAGCGTGACTTCGTAAAGTTGCATTGCACCCGGGTCCGGCAAATCTTCAAAGGTCAATTGTGTTGCGGCTGCACCGGTTAACACGCCAAGGGAGCGCGGCCCCATATCGGCAGAGGGAAGGGTCCAAACCTGCAAAGTCCGGTCAGCGGGGACAGAAATATCTGCCACAAACCGAACCGTGGCTGTATCGTCACCGTAATCGTCTACGACGGCTTGTGGCACCCCGTTTGCATCCAGCAATACAGCAACGACCTTTGGTTCTGGCATAGGCTGCATCCACCCGAAGCCGAGCCCCAAGACGAGACCTGTAATAGAGGCCGCCAGCAGGCCGGTGACCCATTTTTTGGGCGCGACGTTTAGGTTTGCAGGCTCCGGCGGTACTGAAGTTGCCGTTTGAACACTGCTTAATTGGTCTTTGGTCCTAAGCTGATCGCCCAATTGCGCGGTGAACCCATCGGGCAGGTCCACTGGCGCCGCAGACAGGTCCAGTGGCAGCAACCGGTCGCGCAGGCTGCCGACGCGGTGTGCCAGTTCGATGTCACGCGCCATGACCTCTTCCAGAAGCGCAGCTTCTGTGGGCGACAAAAGGCCAAGGACATATTCATCTGAAAGGGCGATAATTTCGTCTGATAGATTGGTCATGTCAGACACTCCTTTAAGGCGTGCAACCCTCTGCGGATTAGGGATTTTATCGTACCAAGGGGCACATCCTGACGGGTTGATATTTCTGCATGGCTGAAGCCTGCAACATGGGCTAGCAGAATGATATGGCGGCTTTGGCTGTCCAACCCGCCAAGGCAATCGCGTATGCGGCTCGCTCCGGCGAGGATTTCCCAGTTCTCTTCGGGTACGATGCTTTGGCGGCTGTCTTGCAGAGTTGCAAGTTCGTCAGGGGGCAATGTGCTTAGCCGTTTGCCATCACGCAAAATATTCAGGCACCGGTTGCGCAAGATTGCAAAGATCCAGCCGCGCGCAGAGCCAGTGCTTGCGTTAAACTGTTTCGCCTTGCGCCAAACCTGTAACATCGCATCTTGCAGTGCTTCTTCCGCCAGATCATGGCGGGCAAGGATGCGGTAAGCAACGCCCAACAATTGCCCGCCTTCACTGGCGAGAATTGCATCCACACCAGCCTGATTGCCAGCGGCGCAATCTGCAAGGGCGCGCAAAAGCAAGTTGGATCGCGCTTGTGCGTCCGTATCTTTGGTCAAGGCGGGGTCCTTCCTTAGGTCCTGCGTCATGATCGGCAATTCCCCCATCATGAAGGGTAAGGCCTGTCGTGGTCCATCTACTATGGCTAACGAATTCTGCATTAAATTAACCTCTTTCACTAAGGAAGACACGGGGCGAAGCGATGCGGATGCAAATTTTTCAAAGAAAGTTGCATCCAGTTTCCGCGTTCACGTGTCTTCGAATTATGGACGGCGACAACCGCCGTACTTTTGAAGAGCAAACTAAGGGAATTTGACCATGCTTCGCATTGCAGCCTATACGACCACAGCTTTGACTATGACACTTTCAGCCGCCGCTGCCGCGCCTGCCGTTGGCCTTGTCGGTGACAAAACACTGGTGATGTTCGACACTGAAACACTTGCCGTGTCGGGCACAATGGATGTGACCGGCGTAGACAGCCTGCTGGGTCTTGACCTGCGCCCCTCCAACAAAACTTTGGTTGGCGTCACACCTGACATGCAGATTGTCAGCATTGATCTGGCCACGGGTGCTGCGACAGAAATGTCCGTAATGGACACGCCGCTGCCCGTAGCCGACCAGCCTGTAATCGTTGATTTCAACCCGATGGCGGATAAACTGCGCTTTATGACTGGCACAACCAACCACCGCGTTGACGTTGATTCCGGTGCTGTGACTGTGGACGGCAGCCTTGACTGGCAAGAAGGCGACATGCACGTAGGCGAAATGCCTGCCATCGCTGCTGCCGCTTACATCAACAGCTATGGCAAACCAGGTAAAACTGCGATGTTCGACATTGATTCCACAATCGTTGCCGTAATCCAGCAGGTTTCACCGAACGACGGAACATTGGGCGCCATTGGCAAACTGGGTATTGATGCACCAAAAGCAGCTTATGCATTCGATATCCAGACAACTGCCGAGATGGAAAACATGGCATGGTTGGTAAACGGCAATACGCTGTATTCCGTAGACCTGAAGTCAGGTGCTGCCACACAGACAGGTATGATTGAGGGTGTCGACGGCATGATCCGCGACATTGCTATTCTGCCAGCGATGTAAATCGTTGCAAGCTTAACGTGCAACGCGGCCGTAACACGGGTCGCGTTGCGCCTTGGTACCGAGCTTGTGCCTCTTGTGCGTTACTGTGGCATAACTTTCAAAGATATCGCAGGGAATGTGTCTTGGTCGTAGCCAAAAGCAAAATGGTCCAGCTTTCGTCCGGTTCAAAGTATCCAGCCTAATGCCGCCGCATATTTGGAACAGGATTGCTGCATGGTGCGGCCTTAGATTCCCGGTTTTAATCTTGTAAGTAGCGCGTTTAACCTCTGTCATATCGCGGGGACTTCAACTTTTGAGCGGGGCCAATAGTTTATCGGATTTGCCAGTTAAAAAAGGCGGTAAAACGGGTTTCGTGATAAACTCGAAAGGCTTTTGGAAAGAATATAACAATTAGGGGTGCAGAAGCGCTTGACGGGGTAAACATAGACACCTAAAACCCCGCTCACGCCTTACGTTGTGGGGCGCAGATTCAGTACGCGGTTGTAGCTCAGCTGGTTAGAGTGCCGGCCTGTCACGCCGGAGGTCGCGGGTTCGAGCCCCGTCAACCGCGCCACTGAAACGTTTGGGATGGCAGACGCCACGGTATGCAAATACCAAGTGCGGTTGTAGCTCAGTTGGTTAGAGTGCCGGCCTGTCACGCCGGAGGTCGCGGGTTCGAGCCCCGTCAACCGCGCCACCCAAAACATAAAAAGCGGTCCTTCGGGGCCGCTTTTGTGTTTTCAGGACATAAGTTTGGTCGCGGGGTAAGGTCGTGTAGACGGGCGCGCTGGTTCGCTTGGAAACCACGCCTTCGCCATCAATTTCTGGAATCGCAGGTTTGGTCAGCTTTTGGTCAGCGCATCTGGCAGGCTAATTCCCGCCACTTGTTCAGGGATCGGGTCTTGTGCCAAAGGATGGGTGTCCAGCTTAAAGCTTTCGGGATTATCCATCGCCTGCCAGCTGCCCCCGATGAAAATCTCAAGCGCGCCAAAGCTGGCTTTATATTGCATCTTGGGGCTGCCTGGCACCCAATAGCCCAGATAGACATAGGGCAGGCCGGCTTCGCGTGCGATTTCGATATGATCAAGGATCATATAGGTGCCAAGCGAACGGGAGTGTAGGTCCGGATTGAAGAAACTATAGACCAGCGACAGCCCGTCCTCGAGCACATCTGTCAGGCAGACAGCCGTCAGTGCATCCCGTTTCTGTTTGCCTGTGGCGGGGCTGTGGTATTCCACCACGCGGCTGCGCACGGGTGTTTCCTCGATCATAGAGGCGAATTCGAACACATCCATATCCGCCATGCCGCCATCCGCGTGACGGGCGTTCAGATAGGTGCGGAACAGGTCGAACTGTTCTTCTGTGGCCCAGGGGCTGGTGGCCTGACGGGACAGGTCCTTGTTCTTGGACAGGATGCGGCGGTGACTGCGGCGCGGCTTGAAATCGGCCACACGGATGCGGGCAGACAAGCAGGCATTACAATCCGCACATGACGGGCGGTACAGTACATTTTGCGAACGACGAAACCCCTGTTTGGACAGCGCATCGTTCAAAACCGTGGCATGATCCCCCTGCAACGCTGTAAACAGCTTACGCTCCACCCGCCCGTCAAGATAGGGGCAGGGCTGTGGCGCGGTCACATAAAACTGGGGTGCCAATGGCAATGTATGGCGCATGTGTGTCCCTTGGGTATTCGTCCGGAATTCAGCCTAGCGCGGGTGGGTCTGTTTTTGCAACCCGCTATTCTAGCGTAGGCGGGATCATTCCGCTGGGCGGTTGATCACTGCCGTTCCTAAAAGCAGATCATGCAGACCCTGTCCACGCTCATTCAGCAAGATACACAGGATATTGGCGATGATTCCAAGCCCAGACATAAAGACAAATATAAACAAACCCGTATGCCAAAACGCCTGTGCCCCTGTCAGGCGATCACCCGCGGCATTACGTACCTCTATTCCGGTCACGCGCATACCAAGGGTGGCAGACCATTTGCTGATGCAGAAAACCCGATAGGCAAGGTTGGCCACAAAGGCCAAAACCGGAAAAATAAACGCCATCAGGCCAAGGCTGGCAATGATAAAGGCCAGACAGATGCCTAAAACGGCGATCACATCAATGGCCCAGGCCACCAGCCGCTTGGCTGAAACACCGTCATAAAATTGCGCATCAAGGCGCGGATCGGGAAGATGAGAGTTTTGCATAATGGCTCATATGGAAAGGGCGCCCCCCTTTTACAAGGGCGGCGCGGTCAGGCCAAGAGGAAGGATCGGCCTTGGGGTGCGAGATGAAACAGCCGGTCTTAGACGGTTTCGGGTGCGGGGGCAGGGGGTGCCACATCGCGGGCCCGCTCGTTCATGAACTGGTCGAATTCCGTCTTGTCCTTGGCGTCGCGCAGGCGTTGCAGGAAAGATTGAAAGGCGGTTTGCTCGTCTTCCAGCCGTTTCAACGTGTCATCGCGATACGCATCAAACGCCAGATTGCCAGAGGACTGCGGATCCGCCCGACGGCGACTGATTTTTTTGGACGAACGGTTGCAGAAAAAAGAACCCGACATACGATTGCTCCAGATCATGTAAAAGAGGATTGCCAGCCCAACGGGCCAAAGAAATATGAAACCAAGGATCATAGCGGCCAACCAAGCCCCTTTGCCCCGTTCATCGAGCCAGCTTTCAGTAGAATAAAACCAAGTTGCGGGCGTTGACATAAGAAGTGTCCTTTCTGGGTTGCGTAATGTGAATGTTAATTACATTTACATATTTTGGGTCTGCAAGCCGAAAGTCAAGAGCTGGGTGTAGAAAATTATTGAATGAGTGGAAAAGGGGGGAGTCGGACAGGGGTGGCGAGGTGGATAAAGAAGTTAGAGGCGCGAGTAGGCTGAGAGTGGTTGGCCATGCCGTTTGAAAAATTCGATGAATGGGCGGTCAGAAGCGGCCGTGACCTTGCTCTGTGCCTCCTAACGCTAAGGGTAAATATGCGCAGAAAAAGTCACGGGCTCGGCCCAGAGCCGACCTTGCTGCCGTCCGCAGCGAATGGCGGCAACGAGCCCACTTTACCGGATTTCTGTATTGCGGCGAATGCCTGCTATGAAGCCAGAGGCCAAAAACGAACGTTATCTAAAGGAGACTAATCGACGCAAATGGGCGGTAGTATGGCCTAATGGACGTTGCGTCAGCAGAATTCATCCATATCCGCCTTGCGGCGTGCCATGGCGTAAAAGTTCTCCATGCTGAACTCCACCTCCTCACCGGTAGTCCAGTCGAAGAGCGAGCGTTCTATTTGCGTCAGTGGACCCTCGTAGACGTGGATGGCGATGCTTTGTTCACTACCATCAGACGTGATCGCATGGATGGCCTCGGGGCCAAGTCGCACGACGTCACCGGCTTTGACCAGAGTGTTGCCGCCGTGGCGCAGCTTGCCGGGTTCGCGTTTATACAGCACCTCGACCTCGGTCCCGCGATAGACGGCAATATGCACGCCCATGCCATGTTCATGCGGTGCAAAGACGACATTCGGGTCATACCGGCAAGTCCATATCGAGCAGGTCTCGTCTTCGAAAAACATGACTTCATCCTCCTCCAAGGCGGTGATTGCATCTGCCAAGAGATCCTTACGTGTCTGGCTGTCTTGCAGCCGTGCGCGAATGGCCGATTTGCGATCCTCGGATGCCGCTGCTTCACGAATCTGCGCGACAAGGTCTTCCAGTACTTTCTGCGTCATTTTTGCTCTCCCGTATCAAGTTTGGTTCCGGCTCTTTAATTCATGAAGTTGCTGGCCTTCGCCTCCGCAAATGAGCGCGCCCAGTGCTTTTGCCGCACTCACAGCCTCTTCGCCGCGCAGGGGCCAGCTTTGCATCAATCCCTCTACAATGACCGAGATTTCTCCTTCGCGGCCAGTCAACCCTGACGCGTTGGCGGCGCGGTCGGCCATCTCTGCCTTATGACGATTAAGCAGCCTACGCAGATCTTCATCTTGAGGCGAGGAAGCGACAGCTGCGTGAAACAGGCAGCCGTGCGTTGTTTCCGTCTTCATCCACTGCGCAACGCGATCAACGATGGTTGCAAAAGGCAATTGGTCCGCGTTCTCGGTTTCAGGAAAGAGATGCGCCATATACCGCCAGTGCCGATGCTCCAACGCCCGAAGGATCATCACGTCGCGCGAGGGAACGTATTTATAGAGTGTGCGAAGGCTTACCCCCGTCGCTTTGCGAAGGGTCTCTATGTTGGGCTCGGCAAAGCCATGTTTTGCAAAAGCGCGCTCCAGCCCGGCATCAATCTGGTTCTGAATATCCGTCATCCTTGACTTAGTAGAGCGATCCCTCTACGTCAGCAAGTAGAGTTATCATTCTACCCAAAGGAGCCCACCAATGTCATTGCCTTCCAAAATGAGCGGCGTCATGTTGACCGGACACGGCGGACCCGAGAAACTGGAATGGCGTGACGACCTGTCCGTGCCGACGCCCGGTGCGCGGGATGTGGTGGTCAGGGTCAGCGCCGCCGCCGTCAACAATACTGACATCAACACCCGAACAGCGTGGTATTCGAAAGGCGACAGCGAAAGCGACGATGCAAGCTGGTCGGGCAAGGCGTTGTCCTTTCCGCGCATTCAGGGTGCGGATGTGTGCGGGCACATCGTCGCCGTGGGCGATGAGGTCGATTCTGCGCGTGTCGGTGAACGGGTGTTGATCGAACCCTGTATCCGCGAGGCTGATGGCGAGACTTTGAAAACGCCTTGGTATTTCGGGTCCGAATGCGATGGCGGCTTTGCCGAGTATACACGCGTCGCAGCGCGGCACGCTTACCGCGTTGAAAGCAACCTTAGCGACCTCGAGTTGGCTTCGTTCCCTTGCTCCTATTCCACCGCCGAAAACATGCTGACACGCGCCGCCGTCAAGTCAGGCGAAACCGTGCTGGTGACAGGGGCTTCCGGCGGAGTGGGATCGGCGGCTGTGCAACTGGCGTCGGCGCGTGGTGCACGGGTCGTAGCGGTCACGAGCGCCAGCAAGGCCGACAAACTGAAAGCTCTCGGCGCGGATCAGACTCTTGACCGGGATGCGGATTACCTGTCCGCCCTTGGCGCGGGACAGGTCGATGCGGTAATTGACCTTGTCGCCGGCCCGAAATGGCCGTCGCTTTTGGACGTACTGCGCCCCGGCGCCCGCTACGCCGTCGCCGGGGCGATTGCAGGACCGATTGTCGAGTTGGACGTGCGCACGCTCTATCTCAAGGATTTGAGCTTCTTCGGTTGCACTGTTCTGGAACCGGAGGTCTTCGGAAACCTTGTCAAACTGATAGAACGCGGCGACATAGCCCCGCTGGTCGCCGAAACCTATCCACTCCGCGAGATCAATGCCGCTCAGGACGCCTTCGGCGAGAAGGGGCACATCGGTAAGATCGTTCTGAACCTGGACCAATAGACCGCCGTACTGGTAAAGCCGACCTTGGCGGTTGGTTTCTGAAAGGCAGTTAAGTCCCGCAGTGTTAACCTCTATGCAAAGTGCAGCGAACGACCGCTTCGAGCCTAATGTGTCAAATGGCCATGCCCGCTTCGGGCTGCAACCAACTCCCGCCCACCCAACTTAATCCCGCTCAAGCACCCCAAGGCCGCGCAGGTAGATGCCCATGCCGCTTTCCAGCAGGTCTTCGGCGGAAAACGGGGAGCGGGCGCCGGGTTCGCCGCGGGCGAACAGTTCGACCACGCCGTGGGACATGGCCCAGATGTGGTGGCTGATCATGCTGGCGGGGGGGCGTTTTTCGGCGGGCAGGTGGCGGCACAGGTCTTCGGCGGCTTGGGTCAGCACGTTCATGGCACGGTTGGCGACAGTGGCCAGTTCGGGGTTGGCGTTGATCTGCACGCCGCTTTCAAACATCGCAATATAATAGCCGGGGTATTTGCGGGCAAAGGCCAGATAGGCGCGCCCCACGGATTCAAATGCGGTCAGGGCCGAGGGTTGGCCCTTGTGATAGGCGAAATCCATCAGGTCGGCGAAAATTCCGAACCCTTGGCGGGCGATTTCGGCGATGATTTCCTCTCGGCCTGAAAAATGGCGATAGGGGGCGGCGGCGGAGACATTTGCCTGTTTTGCAGCCTCGGCCATGGTGAACCCTGTGGGGCCTTTTTCCTCGATCAGGGCGATTGTTGCCTCGATCAAAGCCTCTTTCAGGTTGCCGTGATGGTATCCTTTACGGGCCAAAGTCTGCGCTGCCTTTTCATACTGATCTGCTGCGAGATAGCGCCAAGGGGGCGGTGGATCAAGCGGCGATTGGGGGGCGTGTTCGGGGCAAACCCTAGCGGATGCGCATGGCGTTCGCGCGGATCGCGCTTGATTTACAACAGAAAATCCGGCCCGCCTGTGATTTTTGGATCAGGAGTTGCGACCAGTTTTTGATCTTTTCCGTCATAAGGCACTTGCCCCAGAACGCAGCGGATGGCGGCCAGACGGGTGCGGCGTTTGTCATCGGAGCGGATCACCGTCCACGGCGCATGTTCGGAATGGGATGCCTGAAACGTTTCGGCAATGGCTTGGGTGTATTCGTCCCATTTATAAAGCCCTTTGACGTCAATTCCCGATAGTTTCCACTGCTTCAGACGGTCACTTTCACGGTCCAGAAAGCGGCGCAACTGTTCGGCGCGCCCGACTGTCAGCCAGATTTTTGAAAAGAGTATCCCGTCGTCACAAATCATCGCTTCAAACGGGTTCACTTGGGCAAAGAAATGGGCCCGCTGTGCATCAGTGCAAAAGCCGAACACCTTTTCCACCACACCGCGATTATACCAACTGCGGTCGAACAGAACGATCTGCCCCGCGGAAGGCAAGTGCTTGATATATCGCTGGAAATACCACTGGCTGCGCTCTGCATCTGACGGTTTGGACAGGGCAACCACCTTGGCGTTGCGCGGGTTCATATTTTCACGGAACCGTTTGATGGTGCCGCCTTTGCCCGCTGCATCGCGTCCTTCAAACACCACAGCCACACGCGCCCCTGTTTCAGCCACCCAAGACTGCATTTTGACCAGTTCCACTTGCAAATCCGCAAGCGTGTCTTCGTAGTCATCCTTGTCCATACGGGTGTCATAGGCATAGTCGGGGTTCAGGACCTCATCCTTTTTAGCCTTTTCGATTGCCTTCCTGATAGCGTCGGGCGCATCGCTTTCGAAAAAGGCGCTGATGGCACCGTCAAAGGGTTTGTTCAGGGATTTTTTGGCCATGGGATCCTCGTCTGCTTTGCCCGACTATGACCGCGCCGCAGGCAGAGTGCAACGGGGCGCGGTGCATGCGGTCTAGCGCGCGCTGAGGCTTAAGGTGCCATATTGGTCGCGGGTGTAACTGGGCAGGACGCCCGTGCGGAATGTACCGATGCCATTGGTAAAATTTTGTGAAAACATCAGGGTTAGCGACAGGCTGGTCACTGTATCCGCATCAAAGCCACCGTCTTGCAGATTTTCCAGAACGCCGTCGAAGGACAGGCACAGCTTGGTAGGAGCGCAGCCATCCTGCGCCATGCCGCTGGCGCGAAAGCTGCCAAAGAGTGCGCCATTGGCGAAAGTGCCACTAACGGCGAATTCACGGTCTCCTTTATCTGTAATCACCAAAGCCACCCTATCCGACACACCGACCGAGACATTCATTGCCTCACCCGAAAACGCATAGGTGGCAGGATTTTGTGCATGGGCAACAGACGTGCTGAGGCACAGAAAAACAGCAGGCAGGGCATGATGGAAAGGGGGCATATTTGAAATGGGTCCAATGGCTTTGTGCCGTTAGCCTAATGCAGGGCGCCACGCTCTGGCAAATGAAAGCTGCGCACCCCTAGCGGGTCAGCCGCCCGACCGCCGCCAGAATTTCGTCATGGGCGTAGTGGTGGACCGAATGGCCGACGCCAGCGACCTTGGTATAGGTCACGTTTTGTAACTGTTTGGCCAGAACATCGGCGTGGATTGTCGGCGGGATGGATTTATCCTCGGCGCCGTGAATGATTTCCACCGGCATGGTTAACGTGCCATAGCGCAGGGATTGTTCTTCGACGAAGGGCAGCAAGCCGTTCACCTGCCGCCCGTTGGCGCGCAGGGTGACTTTGCGCAGGGTCAGCGGCGCGCCGATGTAATCCAGATACCCGTCCGGCGCGGGTTTCGGGGCGAAAATGGATGTCAGCGTATCCTCGACCAGTGATTTTGGTGCAAAGGCAGACAGGGCCGTGCCCAGAACCGCGCCTGTGACGGGTGCCGCCGCAAGGGCGTAGAGCTTGGACGGGGGCACCACCCAAGGGTTTGACACTGCATTCATCAACAACACGCCTTTGGTGGCATTTGGATAATCAAGCGCCCATCGCAAGGCGACTGCGCCGCCATAAGAATAGCCCCCGATGATGGCGTCTGGATAGCCAAGCGCATCTGTGGCGGCCTTTAAAAGGGCGGCTTGTTCTTGCAGGCTTTCACCCTGATCGTTCAAGGTCTGGGTGTAACCATGACCCGGGCGGTCAAAAGCGATGACTGTATGGGTTTTGGCCAGCTTGCCTGTCAGTTGAAAGGTAAAATCCCGCAGGTTCCCGCCCGCGCCGTGGATTAATACCAGCGGCGGGCCGTCGCCCTCGATCACGTAATGGACCTTGGTGCCATCAATACTGATGAACTGGCCGATCGGGGGATAGTCGCGGGTGGCGCGCGCATCGTTGCGCGCGCTTTTATAGGCCGCAACACCCGAGGTCAGCGCAAATGCCAACCCCGCCGTTGCTGCTACTTTGCGGATCATTTTGGCGTGTCCGTTTGGGGAGCGGTTGTTGTTCCAGCTTTAGTCCCGATTTTTGCCATATCAAACGGGGTGGTCTGGTAAATCTCGTTGATCCAGTTGCCGTACAGCAGATGCCCGTGACTGCGCCAGCGGTTCATCGGCGGTTTGGACGGGTCATCATCGGGGTAATAGTTCATCGGCACATTGATAGGTGTGCCGTTTTCCACATCCCTGTCGTATTCCTGTTTCAGCGTGTCCCTGTCGTATTCAAAGTGGTTGAACACATAAAGCGCACGGTGGTCAGGATCCTGTACAAGGCATGGGCCTGACTGATCAGACGTAATCAGGGTTTGCAGCCCTGCCTGATCCAACTCATCCTGACGGACCTCTGTCCAGCGGGACACAGGGATCACCAGATCATCGGAAAACCCGCGCAAATAGGGCGAGCCTCTGCCCACGCGCTGATGGCGGAAGCAGCCAAAGGCCTTGGCGTCCAGCATGTGTTTGTCCACGCCGTGGAAGTGGTTGATCATCGCCATACCACCCCAGCACACGCCAAAGGTCGACAGCACATTGGTCTGGGTCCAGTTCATCACCTCGACCATTTCATCCCAATAGCTGACCTCGCGAAACGGCATGTGTTCAATGGGCGCGCCGGTGATTACCAGCCCGTCAAACTTGCGGTGTTTGATTTCCTGAAACGAGGTGTAAAACGCCTCCATATGGTCTTGGGACGTGTTCTTGGACTGGTGTTCGGTCATGCGGATCAGCGTCAGGTCGATCTGCAAAGGCGTGGCGCCAATCAACCGCGCAAACTGGGTTTCCGTGGCGATCTTTTTGGGCATCAGGTTCAAAAGCCCGATTTGCAGCGGGCGGATGTCCTGTCGGGCTGCGTCGTCATCGGTCATCACCATAACGCCTTCGGATTGAAGGACGTCAAAGGCGGGCAGGGTGGATGGGATTGTTATAGGCATAAGATGAAACCAACTAGGTGATTTATAAGGTCAGGCAAGGGTGCGGGCGATGAGTTTCGTAAAATCATCGGTGGACCGGACCATCGCCATGTCATCAGCCGAGACCGTGACACCCCAGCGATCCGCAATTTTGCGATACCGCGGGAGGCGATGGTCCAACAACATTCGATACCCCCAGCGGATAAAATCATCTGGGTCAACTTCGGGCTCGCTTAGCGCGTTATTCGCCAGATATTCCGACCAGACCTGTTCCAGAAATTCCGGCTGGTAATACATGGGTTTCGGGGATTTGGCGAAGCGTTTTACGAGTTCTTCAATATGCGAGTCAGCGCCTTCGATCCAGACGGGCAGCACGTGTTCGCAAAGTTCGGTCATCACCGGATCAATCGGGCTGTCTGCGTTGATGACCTCGACCATGGACCCTGATGTGTCACAGACAAAGTGGTCATAGCCATAGATGGTCTTGGCCCGTTCAATGAAATGCACCGTGTCAAACAGGGCATTGGTTTCGGCCTGTGCATGCAGGGTCTGACGGCGCGAGTATTCGGGGAAGCCGATGCCACCCAGATCGGGATTGCCCGGTTTGCCAAGATAGGTGGACAGGGGCGCGAGATTGTCAAAGGTGATATTGGAGCCGATGAAAATACTGTCATTGCGCAGCAAATCCGCAAGGAACGGGTTTTTCATCGCCTCGGCTTTGAAGTTATCCACGATATGTTCGCCCATGTACCGCGTGCCGATGCGGTAATCGACGGAATAGTGAAACCAGCCGGAATCCCGCAACGTGTTGGACACATAGGTTTTTCCAAGGCCGGACATCCCAAACAACATAACGCGTTTTTGCGGGGCGTTCAGCCAGTCTTGTGCGGATTTATAAAGCATGTCTTCGGCCTGTGGTCTGTAATTCTGGTGGTAATTACCTGCGCCCTGACGGGGGATTTTGCAAGTCCTGGCGCGGTGTTAGCGCGAATGGAGGCTGTGGGCAAGATTGTCGGGTCTTGCTTGCGCGCATCCGCTGCCACGGGAACGTGTGCTGTGACCTGCGCCTCCGGCGGGGATATTTCGGGAAAATGGAGCCGGTGGGGCGTTACACAGCAGTGGCGTTTGCACGGGCGAGGTTGGCTTTGTTTTCCGCACGGATATTGAGGTAATTCGCGGCAAAGACCAGTGCCGCGCCGATGAAGATCGCCATGACCAAAGGTTCACCGTAAAGGAAATACGCCACCACGGCCACAAGCGGCAGGCGCAGGAATTCCAGTGGGGCTACGATGGTGGCGGGGGCCAGTTTCAGCGCTGTGGTGATACAGTAATGGGCGGTTAGGCCGCCCAAAGCAACGAAGATGACCCAAGGCATCAGGGCGAGTGTTGGCAGGGTAATGTCCAGATCATAGCCCGCACAGGCCAGTCCCAGAACGCCTTGGATGCCAGTCAGCCAGAACATGATTGAAATGGTCGGCTCGGTCCGGCTGAGGGTTTTTGTGGCGATTGTGGTGAAGGCAAACATAATGGCGCAGGCAGCAGCGGCCCCTGTGGCAAGCGTGATAGGCGCGCTTTCCGGGCGGGCGACAATCAGGATGCCGATAAAGCCAAGAATGAAAGACACAATGCGCGTGCTGCTCATCTTTTCGCCCAGAAAGAAAGGGGCGAGCATGGCGATCCACAAGGGGCTGGTGAATTCAAAGGCAAAGAGTTGGGACAGCGGGATATAAATCAGCGCGTAAAGCCACAGATTCTGGCCGATAAAATGGCACAGGTTGCGCAACCCGTGCAGTTTCAAGCGGTTGGGCGAGATTTCAGTCAGGGTGCCATTAAGCGCGGCTATTCCAAGCACAACAACAACGCCGATTGCCGAGCGGTAGGTCATGATTTCAAAGGTATCAAGGGTGGAGGATAACTCCCGCCCTGACACGGCCATCAGCGTAAAGCTGAACATGGCGCCGGTCATGTAAATGGCGGCTTTAAGCGGTTGGGATTGTTGATCGCTCATCTTGAAATCTTTACGTTTTATGCTTGGGGCGAATGGCTGCCTGCCTATGCCTAGCCGAGAAGTCGGGGCGGGACAATGGAGGTTCTCCCTGAAATGCAGACCCCGCCAAATAGGTCGGGGCTGGATCCAGGGACGATGCTTTCGGCAAGGCGTAAAAAAGGGGCCGCGAAGGCCCCTTTTTGTGTTATTTTCCAGTCGCCCGTGACCACCAGCCAGAACGTTTCGGCTTTGGCTTGGCCGGAGGCGCTTCCGGCTCTGCGGCTTTTACCTCTGGCTCTGGAGCAGGCGTTGGGTCTGCAGCGGCAACCAATTTTGGCTCGGGCGCAGGCTGCGGCGGCGTTTTTGTTATCGGGATTTCAACAACGTCCGGTGCCGCTACAGGAGAGGGAGCAGGGGCCTCGGTCGGCTGAGGTGTGCTTGCCTCTGGCTCTGGCGCGGGTTCTGCGGCTGGTTCTGTCCCGGGTTCCGCTGCTGCGGCTTCGGCTTCAGCGGCTGCTTTGGCTTCTGCTGCAGCTTTTGCCTTACTGGTGCGCGGGGCCGCTGGTTTGCGGGTGCGGGGTTTGCGCGCTGGTTTTGCGGGCTTCTCCTCGGGGGCGGCTTCAACGGCTTCGGCTGTGACCTCAGGGGCTGCTTCTGTGGCCGCTTCAGCTGTAGGCTCTGCTACCACATCGCCGACCGCATCCGGTGCAACCTCGGCTGCTGTGGGGGTGTCTGCTGTGTCCACAACTGCTGGCGCATCTGCTGCGACCTCGGTCTTTGGTTTTGCTGGGGACCGCCGGCGGGACGTTGTGCGGGACTTTTTGGCCGGTTCCGCAGGCGCGTCTTTGGCACTGGCAGTTGCAGCGTCGGCCCCAGCTTCAGGTGCTGTGTCTGTTGCCCCGTCAGAGGAGGCTGCATCGGCGCCGTTTTCAGCACCGTTTTCGCCATTTTGCGAGTCGTTGCGGTCTTTTCCGCCCCGCCGCCGCCGCCGCCGCCGTTTTTTCTTCGGCTGCTCGTCACTGGTTTCGGCTGCGCCTTGGCTTTCGGCGTTTGCGCCAGCCTCATCTTCGTCGATGTTTTCTTCGATCTCTTCCTCAAGCTCGAAGGGTTCAACGCTGTCGATGGTCACTGCCGCACGGACGGGTGGTTTCGGGATGCGACGGGTCGAGGTTTTGAACTTCTCGATCTTATGATCAGGGCTGATCAAATGCACATCCGCTTCGATCCGGATCGCCATGCCGTAGCGGGCTTCGATCAGGGCGATATGTTCGCGTTTTTCGTTCAACAGGTAGTTGGCGATGGCCACAGGGGCGGTCACCAGAACCTCGCGGGTGCGTTTGCGGGTGCCTTCATCCTCCAGCTCGCGCAGGATCAACAGCGCCATGCTGTCGTCAGAACGGGTCAGGCCGGTGCCGTGACAGGCCGCACAAGGCGATGTGGTGGCTTCCAACATGCCCGGGCGAAGACGTTGACGGGACATTTCCATCAGGCCAAAGCCGGAAATCCGGCCAACCTGAATGCGCGCACGGTCGTTTTTCAAACGGTCCTTCATGCGTTTTTCAACGGATGAATTGTTGCGACGTTCTTCCATGTCGATGAAGTCGATGACGATCAGACCCGCTAGATCGCGCAGTTTCAACTGGCGTGCCACTTCTTCGGCAGCTTCCAGATTGGTGCGCAGGGCGGTGTCCTCGATCGAACCCTCTTTGGTGGATTTGCCAGAGTTGACGTCGATGGCGACCAACGCTTCGGTGATGCCGATCACGATGTAGCCACCGGATTTCAGCTGCACAGTCGGATTGAACATGCCGTCCAGATAAGATTCGACCTGATAGCGGGCGAAGAGGGGCAGGGGTTCGGAGTAGTGCCGCACGCGGGCTGCGTGGCTTGGCATCAGCATCTTCATGTATTCTTTGGCTACGCGGTAGCCTGCGTCGCCTTCCACAAAGATTTCGTCGATGTCGCGGTTATACAGGTCGCGGATCGAGCGTTTGATCAAGTCGCCTTCTTCATAGATGCCAGCCGGGGCGATGGACTTCAGGGTCAGGTCGCGGACCTGTTCCCATTGGCGCATCAGATATTCATAGTCCCGTTTGATTTCGGTTTTGGTGCGTTTGGCACCGGCTGTGCGAATGATCAGACCTGCGCCTTCGGGCACTTCGATCTCGTTTGCGATGTCTTTCAGTTTCTTGCGGTCGGCTGCGTTGGTGATTTTGCGGGAAATGCCGCCGCCACGGGCTGTGTTTGGCATCAGAACGCAATACCGTCCTGCCAGTGACAGGTAAGTGGTCAGCGCCGCGCCCTTGTTGCCGCGCTCTTCTTTAACAACCTGAACCAGCAGGATTTGACGGACTTTGACGACTTCCTGAATCTTATAGCGCCGTGCCCGTGGTTTGCGCGGGCGGAATTCGGCGCGCACATCATCGTGGCTGTCGTTTTCGACTTCTTCTGTTTCTTCTGCGGATTCTACAGATTCAACCTGCGGCTCAACAATCGGGGCCGCGTCTGTTGGTTCAGCAACAACAGGTGTTTCGGATGCTTCTGCTTCTGCCTCAACAGCTTCGACCACAGGCTCTTGGGTTGGAGCAACCTCGGCAGGTGCTTCGGCTTCTGTGGGGGCCTCAACCTCGGCTGATGTTTCAGACTCCGATGTTTCGTCAACAGGCGCCGCAGCGCGCTGGGGTTGCCCGCCTGCTTCTGGCACATCAACCAGACCTGAATCATCATCGTCCAGTTCTATTACATCTGATGAAATAACATCATCTTTTGTGGTGGCCGCGCCATCGCTGGCGGCTTCGGTTTTTTTGGAGCGAGAGGTCCGGCGCGAGCGTTTCGGCTTTTCGCGGGCTTCTTCTTCGGCCATGGCCTTGGCGTATTCGGCCTCTTCGGCCAACAGTTTTTCGCGGTCTGCTACAGGGATCTGGTAGTAATCGGGATGGATTTCCGAAAACGCTAGAAAACCATGCCGATTTCCGCCGTAATCGACGAAAGCAGCCTGAAGCGAAGGTTCAACGCGTGTTACTTTTGCAAGGTATATATTGCCAGCCAGCTGGCGTTTGTTTTCGGATTCAAAGTCGAATTCTTCTACCTTGTTTCCATCAACCACCACGACCCGGGTTTCTTCCGGGTGGGTGGCATCGATAAGCATCTTTTTAGCCATAGTGTATCTTTCGCACGCACATCCGCACAGGGGCGGTCCCTTCTGTTTCCAGGGGGGGCCGATGTAGAGTTTGCGTGGTAAATTGAGGCGATTTTCATGGCGTTGCTGTCGTCCAAACGCAAAAACGGCACAGGCGTTAAGCCTGCTCCGTGCGAGTATTCAACATAGTCAACGCGTTTCATCGCGGTTATCTCCAGCATCCTTATGGTCGGATGCCAAGCTCTGGCGCGGGCTTTGCTGTGACAGCGCTGCCTGCGCAATTCGGGTGGCCGGTTGGCCTTGCCGATGAAAGCGATCACGAGAGCGGGCGCCGTTTAGGGCCCTGAACATCACCGCGTTTCGTCAGCGAAACTGTTAAAAGCAGGGGTTCTGAGAACCGCTGTTACAAATTAGTCTTATGGGGTGCATTGAGGAATTACAATCGGTTTTTAGCTGCGCTATGGTATAGGCAGGGCGATAAACCAGCAAAATGCGATCTCTGAAAAAGGGACAAGACGGTAAAATGAGCGGTACTATGAACAGTAAATCGAAACCACGAGCAATTCTTTGTGCAGCCCTGTGCGCGGCCTTTTGTACAGCGGGCATTGGCGCGTTTTTTGCAGATTCTACCCCTGTGATGGCGCAGGATTTGCAGGCTTTGGCGCGGGTCGAAATGGACCGCTCAACGATCAAAGATGGCTCTGGGGATGCAGTAAACCTTAAGTTGCAGCTGTCTCAGCCTGTCCCGTATCGCGTGTTCACGCTGGATAATCCGCCGCGTATTGTTTTTGATTTTAAAGAAATTGACTGGACTGGTTTTGATGCGGCCAAAGTGGATCAAAGTGATGTGGTCACAGGGCTGCGGTTCGGAATTTTTCGCCCTGGCTGGTCACGGCTTGTGCTGGATCTGGCTTTTCCGGTTTTGCCCGAAAAAACCGAAATGCGCGTGGACGAAGAACGCGGAACAGCGATTCTCGACGTAAAAATGACCTCTGCCAGTCAGCAGGATTTTACGCTGCGATCAAAACAACGTGAAGAAGACGGCTGGGCTTTGCCAAAAGCCACCAAAGCGGGCGAACCCAAAGAACGCCAATTGGGGGACCGACCTGTCGTGGTGGTGATTGACCCCGGTCACGGTGGTGTTGACGGCGGGGCTGAACGGGACGGCTATGAAGAAAAAGATCTGGTCCTGCAATTTGCCCGTGAATTGCAAGAGGCGCTGATCCGGTCCGGACGGTTTGAAGCAAAACTGACCCGTGCTGAGGATGTGTTCCTGTCTTTGCCAGATCGTATTTCCGTGGCCCGCACCCATGGTGCGGATGTGTTTATTTCCATTCACGCAGATGCGCTGGCCGAAGGAAGTGCAACAGGAACAACAGTTTATACACTCTCTTCACAGGCGTCATCTACTATGGCGGCGCAATTGGCAGAACAGCATGACCGCTCGGATCTGCTGGCAGGGGTGGATTTGCACCAACAAGACGACCAGATCGCCGCGGTGCTGATGGATATGGCACAGCGCGAAACCGGTGTGCGCAGTGAAATGCTGGCCGATATGCTGGTGAACGGCATCGCTCAATCGGTTGGGCGTATCCGCAAACGGCCCCATCTGAGCGCGGGTTTTACTGTTTTGAAAGCCCCTGATATTCCATCGGTGTTGGTTGAACTGGGGTTCATGTCGAATAAAAGCGATTTGAATAACCTGTTGACCGAACGCTGGCGCAAACAGGTTGTTGCGGGCATTATCAACGCCTTGGATACATGGACCGTGGAAGATGCCGCGCAGGGGCGCTTGTTGCGTCAATAACCCCCTGATTGCCAGATAACGCGCACTGGATCAGGGATCGGATCAGGGGTGGAAACACATAAGCCACAAACAAACGCTTTATTTTTCCAAGAAAACCCCTAAATCACCCGTCATAGAGACAGATTTGAGCGCCTTTAAGCCAAATCACCGGAATGGCTGCTTTGACCCCTGTTCGACGGGTTGGTAAGATGCCGTGTAAGAGTTGGGGAGTCGCACGCGTGCTGCGTATTATTTTAAACTTTTTTGGTTGGATTTTCAGCGGCCTGACCATCGGTGCTGTTCTGGTTGTTGTGGCTGTGGGCGCGATCTTCTGGATGTATGGCCGTGATCTGCCGGACCATCAGGCGCTGGCCAGCTACGAACCTGCCACAATCAGCCGTGTTTATTCCGGTGAAGGCAAGGTGATGGATGAATTCGCCCATGAGCGGCGCATGTTCACCCCTGCGGACGAAATTCCTGACATCGTCAAAGAGGCCTTCGTCAGCGCCGAAGACAAACACTTTTACGAACACAAAGGCTATGACCCCCAAGGGATCGCCAAAGCGGTGTTTGACAAAGTGGTTAAAGGCCAACGGTTGCGCGGGGCCTCGACCATCACGCAGCAGGTCATGAAGAACTTTCTGCTGGACGGTTCGCGGGATTACGAGCGTAAGATCAAAGAAATCATTCTGGCAACGCGGCTAGAGGCCAGTTTGTCCAAGGATCAGATCCTTGAATTGTATCTGAACGAAATCTTTCTGGGTCAGAACTCTTATGGTGTGACTGCGGCAGCAGACACGTATTTCGGGAAAAATCTGGAAGAGCTGACCGTGGCCGAAGCCGCTTATCTGGCTGCATTGCCCAAAGCCCCCAGTGATTACCACCCCGTGCGTCAAAAGGAACGGGCGGTCGGGCGTCGCAACTACGTTCTGGGGCAGATGCGCGACAACGGGTATATTGACCAAGCGGCTTATAAACTGGCCAGAGACAGCGATTTGCGAACGGTACAATCGGGCGAATATGCTTCTACGCGGTCTGAACGCCCGCCACGGGATTACTTTACCGATGAAATCCGTCGCCAACTGTCTGGCGATTTCGGCGAGGATGAATTCTTTGGCGGCGGTCTGTCGATCCGCGCCACAATGGACCCCGTGTTGCAAAAAGAGGCCGCGCTTTCCCTGCGCTCCGGTCTTGAAAAATATGACCGCAATCTTGGGATTTATCGCGGACCCTCCGGTAAGATAGAGGCTGAAAAGCTGACATCTGAACCTGCTTGGCGCGAGGCTTTATCCAAAGTTGACATCCCGCGCGACATTGAAGGCTGGCACCCCGCTGTGGTTCTTGCCTTGTCCGACTCCTCTGCCCGTATCGGGATTGAAGGCGTGGACGAAGACGCGGACGGGCATTTCCTGTCTATGAAAGAATTCAACTGGCGGCCGGTTCTGGGCAATGGTCGGGCTGGCAAAAAAGCCCGCACCCCCAGTGACTTGCTGGCTGTTGGGGATGTGATCCATGTGCGGGCCATCACCAAAGACGATGATGGATCGTTCGTGCGCTGGAGCCTGCGCCAAATCCCCCGCATTCAGGGTGGTTTCATGGCGATGGACACCAATACGGGCCGCGTTCTGGCCATGCAGGGCGGGTTTTCCTATCAGGCGTCGGTGTTCAACCGTGCCACACAAGCCACCCGTCAGCCGGGGTCTTCGTTCAAACCGTTCGTTTATGCCTCGGCTTTGGATAGCGGTTATAGCCCGTCGACAATCATCATCGACGCCCCGATTGAGGTGCAAACCCCCCAAGGTCTGTGGCGCCCCAAAAATGCATCCAACAAGTTCTATGGCCCAGCCCCGCTGCGGGTGGGGATTGAGCGGTCTCGCAACCTGATGACCATTCGACTGGCACAAGATGTGGGCATGAATGTGGTCGCGGATTACGCTGAACGCTTTGGTGTTTACGACGACATGGGCGAATTCCTTGCCAATGCGCTGGGATCCCAAGAAACCACGCTGTTCAAAATGGTGGCGGCTTACGCCATGTTCGCCAATGGCGGTGAACGGGTGGAGCCTACTTTGGTGGACCGCGTACAGGACCGCTGGGGCAAAACCATCTATCGCCACGACAAACGCATTTGCGAAGGCTGTAAGCTGGCGGCCCTTGAACCGGGTGTTTCCCCGCAGATCACGTCGGATCGGGAACGGGTGATGGATGCGGTGACGGCCTATCAGCTCACCTCTATGATGCGCGGCGTTGTGGAACGGGGCACCGCCAGCGGAACCGTGAAACTGGGCGTGCCTGTGGCGGGGAAAACCGGCACCACCAATGACGCCAAAGATGTTTGGTTCATCGGTTTCACCCCCAATATCGTGGCGGGGTGCTACATGGGCTATGACCGTCCTCGTGCGCTGGGGCGGGGGGCCTCGGGTGGGGGTATGTGTGGGCCTGTGTTTAACAGCTTTATGAAAAAGGCGATCAAGCTTTACGGCTCGTCCGATTTCGAAGTGCCGCCCAACACCCGCTTTATCAAGTTCGACCGTTTTTCCGGCGCGCGTCTGTCACCGGATGCAACAGGGCCAAACGTGGTTGCTGAACTGTTCCGCATGGGCGAAGAGCCCGAGTACGGCGTGTTCAGCATCATCGACGGCGGCTTTGCCATGGGTGAGGATCTACAGCTTTATGGCCGCGATGAAGGGGGCAACGACACAGTTGTCACCACATCGACTGGCGAAAAGAAAGTGATCCCCAAGAAAGCAACCTTCGGGTCCTTGTCGTCTGGCGGGTTGTACTAAAAGCGGGGGCGCAGGTGCCGACAGCCACCTGTGCCCACTTGCTGCACACCTGCGAATCCTTGAATTCAACCCCGTGATACCCAATTATACGCACAGGCATTTGTGCCTGGTGACCTATTGAGGAGAAACTGATGGGACTTTGGAATTTTGTAAAAGAGGCCGGTAAATCGGTATTTGGCGCTGCCGAAGCGGCCCCGGCTGAAGAAGCATTGTTGCAAGAAATTAACGATCTGGGACTGGACGCATCGGGTCTGGATATCAAAGTGGACGGCGACAAGGTGTCTGTTGGCGGCACAGCAGTCAGTCAGGAAATGAAAGAGAAAGTCATCCTGGCCGTAGGCAACGTCGAAGGCGTGGCCGCGGTGGATGACAGTGCAGGGGGCACCGATCCAGTGTTCCACACCGTTGAAAAAGGCGACACATTATGGGCTGTGTCCAAGAAAGCTTTGGGCGACGGCAACCGCTACAATGAGATTTTTGAAGCCAACAAGCCAATGCTTAGCCACCCTGACAAGATTTACCCGGGCCAAGTGCTGCGCATTCCCGTGGCTTAACATGTAGACAAATATCATAATCGCCCGAACGCGGCGATCTGATCGGAAAACCCCGCTGGTTCTGGCGGGGTTTTTTCGTATGAGGCGGCGCGGCTTCGCCTTCGCTTACGAACTTGCGTCATTTTCCCTTTGGTAAGGCTTGCCCTAACGGCATTTTGACCCCATGCTGTGAGCCGAAAATACAGGCGGACCAACGCCTTTCTGGGAGGAAGAATTATATGGCCATCTTACGTGATCTGGCATCCGTCGTTGCGATTGAATCCGAAATGCCGGTCGAAGACCGTTGGACCGCGAAAACGGTGTACCAGCGTCTGGAACAGACCTGTGAGAGTCAGGGCAATCGCCCCGCTGTCAGCTTTCAACTGCTGTCTGGCCCGACCGATCCGAACATCACGCTGACATGGAATGAAACCAAACACAGGGTGACACAGGCCGCGAACCTGTTCCGCTCGCTTGGGGTGGGGCCGACCGATGTGGTGGCCTATTTGCTGCCAACCACCCATGAAACAGCGATTACCATGATGGCGGGGATGACAGCGGGCATAGTTGCGCCGATCAACCCGACGCTAAAGCCTGACCAGATCGCCGCTTTGTTGCGCGAAACAGGTGCAAAGGTGTTGGTGACACTTAAAGCGTTCCCAAAGACCGAAGTAGCGCAATTGGCGGCACAGGCTGTGGCACAAGCCCCGAATGTAACCACTGTGATTGAGGTCGATTTGCTGGCCCATCTGACAGGGCTGAAGAAATTCATCGTGCCGTTGGTGCGCCCGAAAGTGGACGTAAAACACAGTGCTAAAGTGATCGAGTTCAACGCAGCCCTTGCAAGTCAGTCCGGTGACAAGCTGACCTTCGATGAGGATCTGAACGACCCGTTCTGCGCTTATTTCCACACTGGCGGCACCACAGGCATGCCGAAGATCGCGCAGCATCGACATTCGGGCATTCTGTACAACGGCATGTTGGGCAGCCTGATGCTGCTGAAAGAAACCGATGTGGTGATCTGCCCGCTGCCCATGTTCCACGTGATGGCGGCTCATGTGTTCTGGGCGGCGATGATAACCTCGGGGGCGCATATCGTCTTTCCAACCCCTGCGGGCTATCGCGGGGAGGGGGTGTTTGATAATTTCTGGAAGCTGGTGGAACGCTATAAAGCGACTTATATGGTCACTGTTCCCACTGCCGCGGCTGCGCTGATGCAACGGCCCGTCAATGCGGATATTTCCACGCTACAGGGGGCCATGTGTGGGTCTTCACCTTTGCCGGTTGAGCTGTTCCGACGGTTTCAGGACGTGACGGGGGTGGAAATCCTCGAAGGTTATGGCATGACCGAGGCCACCTGTCTTGTGTCGGGTAATCCCAAGCACGGCGAGAAGAAAATCGGCTCTGTCGGGCTGCGCTATCCTTATACCGACATCAAGATCCTGCATTGTGCCGAGGACGGCAGCATCACCAAGGAATGTGGTCTGGATGAAGTGGGCGAGATTTGTGTGAACAACCCCGGGGTTATGGTGGGGGAAACCTATACGGATGCCAGCAAAAATGTGGGCCTGTTTGCGGGCGGCACCCATCTGCGTACGGGGGATTTGGGGCGGTTTGATGCGGATGGCTATCTGTGGATAACAGGGCGCGCCAAAGACCTGATCATTCGGGGCGGTCACAACATCGACCCTGCCCTGATCGAAGAGGCTTTGGCGGGCCATAAAGACGTGGCCTTTGCGGGTGCGATTGGCCAGCCTGACGCCCATTCAGGGGAAATCCCCTGTGCCTATGTCGAACTTGTTGATGGGGCCACAGCCACCGTTGCCGATCTGATGGCTTATGCAACCGAGCATGTGCCCGAACGCGCCGCCCATCCGAAATACATCGAGATCATGGACGAGCTGCCAAAAACCGCAGTGGGTAAAATCTTTAAGCCCGACCTGCGGCGCAAGGCGATCACGCGGATTTATGATGCCGCCCTTGCAGAAGCAGGCGTTGGCGCATCTGTAGCGCAGGTTATCGAGGATAAGAAGCGCGGCTTGGTGGCCCAGTTGCAAAAATCGGATGGGTCTGTGACGGATGAAGCCGTGTCAGCGGTTCTTGGCGGGTTTATCAACCCTTGGGAATGGGCCTGATTATTGTCAGGTTCTGATGCTGGAAACGTTTAGGGGGGCTTTCGCCCCCCTTTTTTTTATGAGTATTTTTGGAACATTGAAGGGGTTAGGATTTGCCTGCAAAACGCGCCTGCATGTCGTCGCGCGCATCATCGGTGATTTTGGCGAACATCACGTCAGGGACTGTGAAGGCATGGCCTGCGGGCAGGGCAGACAGGGCGCTGGCGGCATCTGTTGGCCAGTTTGACGGGGCGTTCATGGCCGTCAGCATAGTGTCTGCGGCGTCCGGGATAAACGGTTCTGACAGCACGGCATAAAACGGGATCAGGTTCAGGGCAAAGCGCACGGATGTGGCGGCGGCTTCGGGGTCTTCTTTGAATTTGGACCACGGGGCGGCGTCTTGCAGGTATTCGTTGCCAAGGGTCCAGATGGCGCGCAGTTCATTTGCCGCTTTACGGATTTCCATGGTTTCCATGAAGGTTTGATAGGCGCTCAGACGGGTTTGCAGCGCGTCGATGACCGCTTGTTCGGCTGGGCCATAGGCCGGGCCTGCGGGGATCTCTTCGCCAAATTTCGAACGGGTGAATTTGGTGATACGCGAGACAAAGTTGCCAAGCACATCGGCGAGGTCTTTGTTCACCGAGGTTTGGAAATTGTCCCAAGTGAATTCGGAATCTGATGATTCAGGCACATGGGACAGCAACCACCAGCGCCAGTAGTCAGAGGGCAGGATGGACAGGGCTTGGTCCATAAACACGCCGCGTCCTTTGGAGGTGGAAAACTGCCCGCCATCATAGTTCAGGTAGTTGAAGGATTTGATGTAATCCACCAGTTTCCACGGTTCGCCTGATCCCATGATGGTGGCGGGGAAGGACAGGGTGTGGAAGGGGACGTTGTCTTTGCCCATGAACTGGACGTATTTCACATCTTCCGCGCCTTTGTCGGTGCGCCACCAGCGTTCCCAATCCGCGTCGGTTTTGCCGTTTGCGTCTGCCCATTCTGCGGTGCCTGCGATGTATTCGATGGGGGCGTCGAACCAGACGTAAAAGACTTTGCCTTCCATGCCCGGCCAATCCTCGGTGCCTCGTTTGACGGGGATTCCCCAATCCAGATCGCGGGTGATGCCGCGATCCCGCAGACCGTCACCGTCGTGCAGCCATTTCTTGGCGATGGATGTGGTCAGCACGGGCCAGTCGGTCTTGCTGTCGATCCACTGGTCCAGTTGATCGCGCAGGGTCGATTGGCGCAGGTAGAGGTGTTTTGTTTCGCGTACTTCCAGATCGGTGGAACCTGAAATGGCAGAACGCGGGTTGATCAGATCGGTCGGGTCGAGCTGTTTGGTGCAGACTTCACACTGATCGCCGCGTGCGTCTTCGGAGCCGCAGTTGGGGCAGGTGCCTTCGATATAGCGGTCAGGCAGGAAGCGGCCATCGGTGTTGGAGTAGATTTGGGTTTCGATGATTTCTTCGATCAGGCCTGCATCGGCCAGTTTCCCTGCGAAATGCTGGGTCAGCCCGTGGTTGCGCTGAGAGGAGGACCGTCCGTAATGGTCAAATGACAGGCGAAAGCCTTCGGCCAGTTCGGATTGCACCGCGTGCATGTCTTTGCAGTATTCCTCGACCGGTTTACCAGCTTTGGCGGCGGCCAGTTCGGCAGGGGTGCCATGTTCGTCGGTGGCGCAGATGAACATCACCTCATTGCCCCGCGCGCGGTTGTAGCGTGCATAGAGATCGGCGGGCAGTTGCGAGCCGACCAGATTGCCGAGGTGTTTGATCCCGTTAATATAGGGAATGGCGGAGGTGATGAGGATACGGGCCATGGGTACGTGCCTTGGATATAAGTGCGTCAGGTTTTCGGGCTTGGGCTGGTGTAACCGAAGACAAAGCGCCAAGCCAGAGGGGAATCAAAGGGGCGCTGCCCCTTAAACCCCGGGATATTTCCAGAAAATGGAGATCAGGCGGAGTGGACACCGTTTGCGAGTGTTTTCACGAAGGCCAGAACGTCGGCGGCGGGTTCGCCTGCGCCGATTTTTTCAACGATAGCAGAGCCGACGACAGCGCCATCTGCCACTGCCGCCATGTCGCGCGCAGCGGCTGGGGTGGTGATGCCAAAGCCGATGCAAACGGGGATGTCGGTGGATTGTTTGATGCGCGCGACTTCGGCGCCAACGGTTTGTGCGTTGGCAGACCCTGATCCGGTGATGCCGTTGATTGCCACGTAATAGATAAAGCCGGATGTGTTTTGCAGCACTTTGGGCAGGCGTTTCGCATCGGTTGTGGGGGTGGCCAGACGGATGAAGTTCAGGCCAGCGGCATTGGCGGGCAGGCAAAGTTCGTCGTCTTCTTCGGGGGGCAGGTCAACCACGATCAACCCGTCGATTCCGGCCGCTTTGGCATCTGATACAAATTGATCCACGCCGTGGTGATAAATCGGGTTGTAATAACCCATCAACACGATGGGTGTGGTGTCGTTGTCTTTGCGAAACTCGGTGGCCATTTGCAGGGTTTTCTTAAGCGTCATGCCGCCGTCAAGCGCGCGCTGGCCAGCCAGTTGGATGGTTGCGCCATCGGCCATCGGGTCGGTGAAGGGCACGCCCAGTTCGATGATGTCTACACCTGCGGCGGGCAGGCCTTTCATCACTTCTAGCGATGCATTGTAATTCGGATCTCCGGCCATGATGTATGACACAAATGCGGATTTTCCGTTGGCTTTGAGGTCTGCGAATTTTGCGTCGATCCGTGACATGGGGCGGCCCTTTGTTAGTGTTGATGTGGTTTGCGCCATAGGGGCGCGGAAATCAATGGGGCCAGCGCATTTTTGCAGGGCTTTGGCGCGGTTTTATGCGGTTTTCCTTGACGTGCAGCGCTGGGGTGATAGGGCAGGCGCAACTGTAAAATTTGATGAAAAAGGCCTGGATCATGGGGTTTAAGACTGGAATCGTTGGGATGCCGAACGTGGGGAAATCCACGCTTTTTAATGCGCTGACAAAAACTGCGGCGGCACAGGCGGCGAATTTCCCGTTTTGTACAATCGAACCCAATGTGGGCGAAGTTTCTGTTCCTGATGTGCGGCTTGATAAACTGGCAGCGATTGCAGGCAGCAAACAGATCATCCCGACGCGGATGACGTTTGTGGATATTGCGGGCCTTGTCAAAGGCGCCAGCAAGGGCGAGGGGTTGGGCAACCAGTTTCTGGCCAACATCCGTGAATGCGATGCCATTGCCCATGTCCTGCGGTGTTTTGAAAACGATGACATCACCCATGTGGACGGGCGTGTGAACCCTGTCGAAGATGCGGCGACCATTGAAACTGAATTGATGCTGGCCGATCTGGAAAGCATCGAAAAGCGCCTGACAGGATTGGTGCGCAAGATTAAGGGCGGCGACAAAGAGGCGGTTCTGGCTGATAGTTTGTTGCGCCGCGCCAAGGCCGCACTTGAAGCAGGTCAACCCGCCCGCACGGTTGATGTGGCTGACGACGAGCGCAAGGCCTGGAACCTGTTGCAGATGCTGACCAGCAAACCTGTACTGTATGTGTGTAACGTCGAGGAAGAAAACGCGGCCAAGGGCAATGCCTATTCTGCGGCGGTTGCTGAAATGGCCGAGCGGGAAGGGGCTGCCAGCGTGGTGATCTCTGCCGCAATCGAGGAAGAGATCAGCCAGTTGGACGGCGAGGAAGCAGAAATGTTCCTTGACGAAATGGGGCTTGAAGAAGCTGGCCTGTCGCGCCTGATCAAAGCGGGCTACGGGCTGTTGAAACTGCAAACCTATTTCACTGTCGGGCCGAAAGAAGCACGCGCCTGGACCATCGCAGCAGGCACCGCAGCACCCGCTGCCGCAGGCGTGATCCACGGCGATTTTGAGCGGGGTTTCATTCGCGCGGAAACAATCGCCTATAATGATTTCGTCGATAATGGCGGCGAGCAAGGGGCCAAGGAAAAAGGCAAAATGCGCGCCGAGGGCAAAAGCTATATCGTGGCTGACGGGGACGTGCTGCACTTTTTGTTCAACACCTGATCCAAGTCCAAAGATTAATATTGCGACAGAAGCCCGCTTTAATTCTGAAAACGAATTAAGGGGGGCTTTTTTTGTATGCGCTGCGGTCATTTCCCAGCATTGCCTAAAATTGGAATTATCCCCACGCGCAGATTTGTGAATTTTTCCGCGATTTTTTCGTGCCGACCATACCGCAACTTTTAATACAATTTGAATATCGCCAATTTGTTAAGGCACTGAAGTTGTGTGATTTTGTAAAAATACAGCGCCGAAAAGCCGCGTTAACTTTAGACTTTCTAAAAGTTGGAAAAGTTCAAATTTGATCAAGTAAGATTCTGTTAAATTCTCTAGCTCACGCCAGTGACTGAAGCAAACGCGCGGCAGTCCAGATGGTGGAACACACGGACCAAGCGCCCAAAATCAGGTGTTGGAATGTTAACGTTCAAAATTGAAGCTACGATAGAAGATACATCAAAAACCAAGCTGCAAGGCCTGTCGGATATTGCACTGGTTTATCTGGACAGCGGTTGGACCGTTGTAGTTGCAAGTGCCGCAGATAGCGCTCTGACTACGTTTAAATTCGCAAATGGTCTGGTGGGGGATGTGATTGACACACAGGCATTTACATCCACATCCGGCACACAGACAGTTTGGAACATGACCTTTGCCACCATGGGCGATACAGTCGCATTGGTTCCAGCCACCCGTTACGAAGATCAGGCCGTTGTTTATGAAATGACCGAAGCGGGTGATTTTGCACCCACAGCAGGCGCTGGCAGCATGGCTGGTTTTGGTTTGACCCATTCGGTTGAAATCGACGGGTCGGTATTTGTTTTTGCCGGCGGTTCAGGCGTGACCAGCTACACATTGGGCGGCGGGTTATCTTTGATCGAGCGGGCTTCATTTGCAGATACAGCAGCCCGTCATCTGGGTGACATCAGTGCATTTGCCAATGTGACAATCGGTGCAAACGACTATTTGTTCGCAGCCTCTGCTTTTGATGCGGGGGTGAGCAGCTTTAAAATCAAATCGAACGGCGCGCTGTCCTTGGTCGACGAAGTAGAGCCGGGCGATTTTTCCGGTTTCTCTCGTGTGCAGGCTTTGACCACTGTGTCTGTTGAAGGCTCCGACTTTCTGGTCATGGCGTCTGCGGGTACGTCCAGCCTGACCACTTATAAAATCAACACTGCTGGCGAATTGCGCGAGGTGGATCACCTGATTGATACGCTGGACACACGGTTTCAAAACGCAACGCTTGTTGAAAGTTTCGAATTTGACGGCCGCAGCTTTATCGTTGCCGCAGGGTCGGACGATGGTATTTCAGTTCTGGAAGTCGCGGCTTCTGGCGCGTTAAGCGATATGGGCTCTTTGGCAGATACATATGATATTGCGCTGGATAATATCTCTGGTCTGGCTGTTGAGGTGATCGCGGGCGAGGTTGTTATTCTGGTAAGTTCAGAAACCGACCACGGCTTTACCCAAATCACCCTAGATATGAGCCGTCTGGCTGCTGCTATCAAAGGCAGTGCAGGGGCAGATACCCTTAAGGGCACTCGCGACGAAGACATTATCAATGGCATGGACGGCGATGATGTGATCGACGGTCAAAGCGGTGACGACCTGATCATCGACGGCGCTGGCCGTGATATCCTGATCGGTGGCGGTGGTGCGGATGTGTTTCAATTCGTTGAAGACGGCACTGTAGACGAGTTGGTTGACCTGCGCCCGAACAACGACCTGATTGATCTGTCAGGTTTTGCGGGCGTAAACCGTATGTCGGATATTGATGTGATGGACTGGTGTGACGGCGTGATGATCATCGTCAACAGCGACGTCATTTTGGTGCATGACTATACAAATGTTGAATTCACAGTGGATACTTTTGACGCTTCGAACTTCATTTTCTAAAGCTGGGTCAAAAGGGTGCACGCGTTCCACCCGCGTGTTGTATCACAAGCGCAAGGAGCCAACACCCCTTGCGCCTGTGGTCGTTTTAACAGGTCGCCTTATTCTGGACCTTACTCTGCCGCGTCCTGATAGCTTTCCATCGGCGGGCAGGCGCAGATCAGATTGCGATCCCCGTAAGCGTTGTCCACACGGTTCACAGGCGACCAGTATTTGTCCACACGGAACGCACCGGGGGGATAGCAGGCCTGTTCCCGTGTGTAGGGGCGATCCCAATCACCGACCAGATCTTCCACCGTGTGGGGCGCGTTTTTCAGCGGGTTGTTGTTGGGATCAATGCGGCCTTCTTCGATGTCTTTTGCTTCGGCATAAATCGCCAGCATGGCATCGCAGAAGCGGTCCAGTTCCGCCTTGGTTTCGGATTCCGTCGGCTCGATCATCAGCGTGCCCGGCACAGGGAAAGACATGGTGGGCGAATGGAACCCGCAGTCGATCAGCCGTTTGGCCACGTCATCAACCGTCACGCCTGCGCTGTCTTTCAGCGGGCGGGTGTCGATGATACATTCATGGGCCACACGCCCGTTCGGACCCTTATAAAGCACGTCAAACGCGCCTTCCAACCGTTTGGCGATGTAATTGGCCGACAGGATCGCCACTTTGGTGGCTTGTGTAAGTCCCTCGCCGCCCATCATCAGGCAATAGGCCCAACTGATCGGCAACAGGGACGGCGACCCGAACGGTGCCGCTGACACCGCACCGGAATTTTGCGCGGTGTCGCCGTCGTGTTGCTGATGGCCTGACAAATGCGGGATCAGGTGGGTTTTCACACCGATTGGCCCCATGCCCGGCCCGCCACCACCGTGGGGGATGCAAAAGGTTTTGTGCAGGTTCAGGTGGGATACATCGCCGCCGATTTTGCCGGGCTGTGACACGCCGACCATGGCGTTCATATTGGCACCGTCCATATAGACCTGACCGCCGAAATCATGGGTGATCTGGCAAACCTCGGTTACGGTGGCTTCAAATACGCCGTGGGTGGACGGATAGGTGATCATGCAGGCCGCCAGATTATCGCCCGCGGCCTCGGCCTTTTTGCGGAAATCAGCCACGTCGATATCGCCGTTTTCTGCCGAGTTCACCACCACAACCTTATAGCCAACCATTTGGGCCGAGGCAGGGTTTGTGCCGTGGGCCGAGGTTGGGATCAAACAGATATTGCGGTGATCATCGCCATTGGCCTTGTGATAGGCACGGATGGTCAGCAGGCCCGCGTATTCACCCTGCGCGCCTGAATTGGGCTGCATGGAAATCGCGTCATAGCCGGTGATCTGGCACAGCTTATCAGACAGATCGTCGATCAGTTCCTGATAGCCCGCTGTCTGATCGGCAGGGGCAAAGGGGTGGATCAGCGAAAACTCGGCCCAAGTGACAGGCATCATTTCCGCCGCCGAATTCAGCTTCATGGTACAAGAGCCCAGCGGGATCATCGCGCGATCCAGCGCCAGATCACGATCCGCCAAACGCCGCATGTAGCGGGTCATTTCCTGTTCCGCGCGGTTCATGTGGAATACGGGATGGGTCAGGTATTCGGACGTGCGCACCATGGCGTCGGGGATGCGGTAACGGGGTGTGAAATCCTCATCCGCGCGGGTCAGTCCGAAAGATTGCCAAACCGCCTCGATTGTTTCGGGGCGGACCCGTTCATCCAGCGTGATGCCGATTTTCGTGTCACCCACTTTGCGGAAATTCAGCCCGTGTTGCACGCCTGACTGCATGATGACCGATTGCAGGTGCCCCACATCCACGGTGATGGTGTCAAAGAAGTGTTCGGGTTCTACCTTTAGCCCCATGCTTTCCAGTCCTTCGGCCATCCGCACGGTTTTGCGGTGGATACGCTGGGCAATGGCTTGCAGGCCCTCTGGCCCGTGGAACACCGCATACATAGACGCCATTACCGCCAGCAAAGCCTGCGCGGTACAGACGTTCGAGGTGGCTTTTTCACGGCGGATATGTTGCTCGCGGGTTTGCAGCGCAAGGCGATAGGCGCGGTTGCCGCGGGCATCAATGGACACCCCGACAAGACGGCCCGGCATGGCGCGTTTATACGCCTCTTTCGTGGCCATATAAGCGGCGTGCGGTCCGCCGTAGCCTTCGGGCACACCAAAGCGTTGGGTCGATCCCACTGCAATATCCGCCCCCATTGCGCCCGGTTCCTTTAACAAGGTCAGGGACAGTGGATCGGCAGAAATAACCCCGATGGCTTTGGCCGCGTGCAGGGCGGTAATCTGGTCTGTAAAGTCGCGGATATGGCCATAGGTGCCGGGGAACTGGAATATGGCGCCAAACACGGATTCCGCGTCAAGGTCGGTTTCAGGGTTGCCAATAATCACTTCAATATCAAGCGGTTCTGCGCGGGTTTTGATCACCGCAATATTTTGTGCATGACAGTTTTCATCCACAAAAAACGCTTTTGATTTTGATTTGGCAACCCGCTGCGCCATGGTCATCGCTTCGGCACAGGCGGTGGATTCATCCAGAAGGGATGCGTTGGCGATTTCAAGACCGGTCAGGTCTGTGACCATGGTTTGAAAGTTCAATAACGCTTCCAGTCGGCCTTGGGAAATTTCGGGCTGATAGGGGGTATACGCGGTGTACCACGCTGGATTTTCAAGGATATTGCGCTGGATCGCGGGCGGGGTCACCGTGCCGTGATAGCCTTGACCGATCAGTGAGTGCAGAACCTTGTTCTTTTCCGCGGTGCGGCGCATGTGAAACAGCACTTCCCGTTCCGATTTGGCGCGTTCCCATGACAGGGGTTCCTTGCGGCGGATTTCATCGGGAACGGTTTCGTCAATCAACGTATCAAGCGAGGCCGTGCCCAGCAGTTTCAGCATATCCGCCATTTCAACGGGCGAGGGACCGATGTGGCGGCGGTTGGCGAAATCATAGGGCAGATAGTCGGTGGCTTTGAACGACATAAGGGGCTCCTTGCGGGACTTTTCTGAGGGGCGGCGCGTTGGGATTTGCGCGGAAGGGGGCTTAACTGTGTTGAAGGATGTTGATCAGGGTTCCGAACGGGTCGTGCACGAAAAAGCGGCGCACGCCCCAGTCTTCTGTTGTCGGGCCATAGGTCGGGGAAAACCCCGCCGCACGGCAGCGGTCAAGGACAGTGTCCAGATTGTCTACTTCAATGGAAATGGCAGGCACGGGGGTGTCATTGCCGCCGTGCTGCATGGTGCTGATCTGGGGCGTGGCAGGGGAAGCCCCGCCAAAGGTTCTGATCCAGCCCATATCCATCAATGTGTCCATTCCCAGAATATCGCCATAAAACGCCTGCGCTTTGGCAGGGTCTTGGCTGGCGATATTGGGAACGATCCGAAGCACCGTCATGGGATCAGGCGATCAGCGCGTTATAAGCGGCTTCGTCCATCATTTCATCCAGATCAGCCATATTGTCTGGCTTCATCTTGAAAAACCACGCCTTGCCCATCGGGTCTTCGTTCACCAGAGTCGGGTTTTCCAACAACTCGCTGTTCACTTCGACGATTTCCCCGTCAATCGGGGCCATGATGTCAGATGCGGCTTTGACGCTTTCGATCACTACGATGTCTTCGTCCTTGGTAACCTCAACGCCCACTTCGGGCAGCTCGACAAACACCAGCTCGCCAAGGGCGTCAGCGGCATGTTTGGTGATACCAACCACCACAATATCGTCTTCGACCAGCAGCCATTCGTGTTCTTCTGTGAATTTCATCTGAGTTGTTCCTGTCAGTTCTGGATGGGTTAGCGTTTAAAGTTTGCGGGGATGAAAGGCAGTGCCGCCACGGTAACGGGCAAGCGTTTGCCGCGCAATTCTGCAAAAAGGGTGGTGTCTGTGGTGGCCAGATCGCTAGTGACATAGCCCATGGCCACAGGGCGGCCCACGGTGGGGCCAAAGCCGCCGGATGTAATGCTGCCAATCTGAAGATCGCTGTTCAATTCGGCAAACAGCGGCGTACCGTCCCGCATGGGCGCGCGGCCTTCGGGGGCGATGCCGACCCGTTTGCGTAGGGTGCCATTGCCCATCTGGTTCAGGATCACCTCTGCGCCGGGAAAGCCGCCTTCACGCGCACCGCCGCTGCGGCGGGCTTTCTGGATCGCCCAGTTCAAAGCGGCCTCGATCGGGGTGGTCTCAAGGTCAATGTCATTGCCGTACAAACACAGCCCCGCTTCAAGCCGCAAGCTGTCACGGGCGCCAAGGCCGATGGCTTCTACCTCATCCATGTCGAGCAGGGTTTTGGCCAGCGGTGTGGCCAGATCGGCCGGAACCGAGATTTCAAACCCGTCCTCGCCAGTATAGCCAGAGCGGGAAATCCACAATTCAGCGCCTTGATAGGGTAGGGTTTTCACATCCATAAAGGACATATCCGTCACGTCAGGTAATAGCCGCAACAGTGCAGTTTCCGCCTGCGGCCCTTGCAAGGCCAGCAATGCGCGGTCGTCAAACATGTGTAGATCACAGGTTTCAGACAAATGGGCCTGCATATGGGCAAAATCCGCGTCCTTGCAGGCGCCGTTCACCACAACAAACAGATGGTCGCCCATATTGGCAAACATCAAATCGTCCAGAATACCGCCCGCTTCATTGGTCAGCATCCCGTAGCGCTGGCGTTGGGGTTTCAGCCCCAGAACATCCATCGGGATCAGGGTTTCCAGCGCCAAAGCCGCGTCTTCGATCCGCCCCGATTTGGCGCGAATGATGACCTGACCCATATGGCTGACATCAAACAGGCCTGCTGCTGTGCGGGTGTGGTTGTGTTCCTTCATCACGCCCAGCGGATATTGCACAGGCATGTCATAGCCTGCAAAGGGCACCGTTTTTGCGCCGTTGTTCACGTGCAAATCATATAGTGGTGTGCGTTTCAGATCGGTCAAATCCGGCCTCCTCGTTGCATCAGCCGGTCGGATTTCCGGCATCGGTTTGGCACACGCCTGTTGCGGTACCACGATGCCCCCTCTGTTCCTTTTGCCTGAGATCGCTATCCCTTCGGCGGACGCAAATGCGCCTCTCTCCAGAGTGTGTAAGATCGGCGGTCCTTTTGCCTGAGAGTTTCCGGGGCGGTTGCTCCTTCGGCACCAGCAAGGCTGGCTTCTCCCGACTCGATCTGCTGTGCACCATAGTATGCAAGCCAAGGCTGATCAAGCTGTCCTTAGGGAATTGCACGCCGGATAGAAACTTTGGATTTCGCTGGAATCCGGATCAATTCGCTGTAGGTTGCAGGCAACCAATCTACATAAGGAGAAAAACAATGCGGTATCTACATACAATGGTGCGTGTCCGTGATCTGGACGAGTCGCTTGATTTCTGGTGCAACAAAATGGGTCTGGTCGAAACCCGCCGTACCGAGGTGCCTGCGGGCAAATTCACGCTGGTTTTTCTGGCAGGCGCTAAAGATGAGGCCCACGCCAAAGAGCATAACGCACCAGAGCTGGAGCTGACCTATAACTGGGGCAGCGAAGAGGTTTATGAAACCGGACGCAGTTGGGGCCATCTGGCTTATAAAGTTGATAACATTTACGAAACCTGTCAGGCGCTGATGGATCAAGGCGTTGTGATCAATCGCCCACCACGCGACGGACGCATGGCTTTCGTTAAATCCCCTGACAATATTTCCATCGAGATTCTGCAAGAAGGCGACGCCCTTGCTCCGGCGGAACCCTGGGCCAGCATGGAAAACACAGGCGAGTGGTAAAGCGGCCATAGGGCGGCCTAAAACCCCTCGGGGTTAACAGGTAAAACACCCCCTGCCTGACTTGCTCGGGCAGGGGGATCGGCAGGAAACCAACGTTTCAGTGCAAAATTAGCAGGGCTTTAGGGTGATCGCCTGATTGACTTTGCCCCAAAATACCCTGTCTTCTTGGGGGCGTTCCAATCCCTTTGCAGGAGCTGATCATGCCGATTTTCAAGACCTCTAGTGGTGACGTCATTGTTAAAAACTGGGGCTATCAGTTACAGGGCAAGGGCGGTTTGGATGCGGCGGAACTTGCCAAAGCGGAACATGATCTGATTGTGATGGATTTTTCCGCGGATGGAACAGGGCGCGCAACATTCACCGCGCAAGAGATTTCAGATATCAAAGACGGGGCAGGCGGGCGATCCGTCGTGGTGTCCTATTTATCCATTGGCGAGGCTTCCGAGTTTCGCGATCACTGGGACAAAAGCTGGACCGAAACCGGCAAAGCCCGCAGCGGCCTCACGGCGAATGCGCCAGACTGGCTGGGCCCCACCAACCCCGACTGGCCCGAAAGCCGCAAAGTGCGCTATTGGGACGAGGACTGGCAGGAAGTGATCTTTAACGAAGCTGGCACCGGTTGGCTGGATAGAATTGTGGATCAGGGGTTTGATGCGGCTTACCTCGATATTGTGGATGCCTATTACTACTGGGCCGTTGAGGTGCCAAAATCCAAACGCATGGCGGGGGATCCTGCTAAGAATGACGAACAGGATGCGGCCCAGAGGATGATTGATTTCATCGTGGATCTGACCGCCCATGCCCGCGAAACCAATCCTGATTTCTTTGTGATCCTGCAAAATGGTGCCTTCCTGTTGGACGCTTTGGCGAATGAAAACGCCCCGCGCAAACAGGCATTGTTAGACGCCATTGGCGCTATCGCGGTTGAGGATGTTTATTTTAATGGGGGCAAGGATGAGAACAACAGGTTCAGACCCGACACCGACGCGATAAAAATCCTGCAAAAGGATTTCCTCGATAATGATATTCCCGTGTTTTCAGTGGATTACCTGAATGTGCCGTCCAAACTGGCCCAATTTGAAACCCGCGCCATATCTGACGGATTTATCCCCTACGCTGCCCATGATCGCGACCTGCGCACCATGGATGACGCGCTGGGCGGGGACAAAGCCACAAAAATGGCTGATGTTCTGGTGGGGACAAGCACAGGCAATCGGATCAACGCAAAGGATGGCAACGATCTGGTTGAGGGTTTAGGCGGCAATGACGTTCTGATCGGCGGCAAAGGGGGTGATCGCCTTTTGGGTGGTACTGGGCGTGATGTTTTGAAAGGCGGGGCAGGTAGCGATCATTTATATGGCGGCGCAGGTGCTGACAGGCTGTGGGGGCTTCGCGGCGCAGATTTTTTGACAGGTGGGGCAGGGGCCGACACCTTTTCTTTCCGGGTCAACGACGGTCTGGACCGCATCACCGATTTTCAATCGGGCATTGACAGTTTACGCCTTGAGAGCGGGCTTTGGGACGGGGATAGATCGGTTTCCGATATTCTGTCTGAATTTGGCAGCCGATCAAAAGGCGCCTATGTGCTGGATTTCGGCTCTGGCGATGGGCTGATCATAAAAGGCGTATTCGCAAGAGACCTAATCGACGATATCGACTTTATCTAGAAAGGGCATCACGCGAACCTGCACCACCCGTTTCACAAAGCCGCGCAGGTGATTGCTGGATAAAACCCCCAAGATTTAGCAATGCACCTGCCCGAATTAGCCCGAAGAATGCGGGTTAGATAAAGTCGGTTTCATCAATATCCGCAAGGATGACACCACCGAGGTCGATGTAATCTGCCACATTTGCAGTGACTGCGGCTCGCACACCCCCGGCGATAGAGGATAGTGTCAGGCCCGCAAAGGTAAGGCCAGAAATCAGGTCAATCATGTCCACGCCATCTTCGAATACGCTGATTGTGTCACCGTCATAACCAAGGCCAAAGACGAAAACATCGCCTCCGCTATTGCCGATTAACGTGTCATTGCCAGCCCCGCCGTCCAACGTGTCGTCACCGCTCAACCCGTTTAGGTAATCATTGCCCGCGCCGCCGTTTAGCCGATCCCCCGCATCGTTCGCTCCAATCAGTAGGTCATTGTGGGAGGAGCCGATCACTGTTTCGATGTCGTTTAGGACATCGCCTTGCGCATCGCCTCCTTCGCCCGTACCGTTCCACAGGCGCACCGTCACGCGGGCGCTGCTGGCGGAGTAATCCACCGTATCACTATCCGCGCCGCCATACATAGTATCAGCCCCGTCACCGCCAGCAAAAATGTCGTTGCCCGCTCCGCCGTCGAGTGTGTCGTTGCCGCTCAAGCTGTTCAGATAATCATTGCCCGCGCCGCCGCTGAGTAGATTTCCAACACCATTGGCACCGATCAGCACGTCATTGTAGGAAGAACCTGTGATGTTTTCGATGTTGCTGAGCACATCGCCTTGCGCATCGCCGCCGATACCTGTGCCATTCCACAAGCGCACGACTACACCCGACTCGCTGTCCGAATAATCAGCGGTGTCTTCGCCCGAACTCCCCTCAAGCGTATCCGCGCCGAGCCCTCCGCTGAGTGTGTCGTTGCCACTCAAGCTGTTCAGATAATCATTGCCCGCGCCGCCGCTGAGTAGATTTCCAACACTATCGGCACCGATCAGCACGTCATTGTAGGCCGACCCAGTGACGGTTTCGATACTGCTGAGTACATCCCCTGCGCATCGCCTCCTTCGCCCGTACCGTTCCACAGGCGCACCGTCACGCGGGCGCTGCTGGCGGAGTAATCCACCGTATCACTATCCGCGCCGCCATACATTGTATCAGCCCCGTCACCGCCAGCAAAAATGTCGTTGCCCGCTCCGCCATCGAGTGTGTCGTTGCCGCTCAAGCTGTTCAGATAATCATTGCCCGCGCCGCCGCTGAGTAGATTTCCAACACCATTGGCACCGATCAGCACGTCATTGTAGGAAGAACCTGTGATGTTTTCGATGCTGTTGAGTACATCCCCCTGAGCATCGCCTCCTTCGCCCGTGCCATTCCACAAGCGTATAATGACACGCTCGCTGCTGTCTGAATAGTTTGCGGTATCGTTGCCTGTTCCGCCGTCTAACGTGTCTCCGCCGGTCCCGCCGAAAAGGTAATCGTCGCCATCGCCGCCATAAAGTGTGTCATTGCCATTGCCTCCCATCAGGGAATCGTCGTTGATGAACACACCACCATCCCCATCCCCGCCCAAAACCGGCGGATCAATCACTGTGATGTGCAAATCATAGCCAGCCCCAGCTAAAAGGCTGGAACTGCTGGTGTTGGAGGCCCACTGGCCGACCTCTATAAAATAGGTGCCAGTTGTTTCGGCAACATGCGCAAGTAGTGAATCCCTGACGCCAGAAGTTCCCACATCAACCGAGTTGTCATCGTTGAAAATAAGGCGAACTCCACCGGCATCGTAAAGGCTGATAAAGGAATCCAAATTTGATGTCGCATCCATGTCAAAGATCAGGCTGGACCCTGCATTAACCGTTACTGAATACCATTGTGTTGCGCCTGCAGACCCATCGCTGTAGCGTAGGGTTACATGGGGGCTGGTTGCGGAATGTTGTATATTTGCGTTGGTTGATTGTGCAAAAGCGCCCGTTACATCCAGCGCTGAGCCCATTGAGTCATAACTGTTGTCGGTCAGTATTGTTCCCGATCCCGAAAGGGTGACGCCACTGCCCGCATTGGCAATTTCGTCGCCATAAATAAGATCGTCATCAGCGCCGCCATCAAGCGTGTCAGACCCAAATCCGCCAACCAAAGTATCATCACCATCTGAGGTGATGAAAACGTTAGTAACACGGTTTCCGACCACAAGATCGTTGCCGGTTCCGGAATTTACATTTTCAACAAGTGATGCTGCATTATCGTTGTAAAGCAATGCGTTAAAGACATTGCCCCGAGACATGTTTCCGTCACCCAGATTGGACAGCTGTGCCGTATCAAGTACCGACCAAGCCCCGGGCGCCAGATCAATGGAAAGATCCGTTTCATAGTTGGTCAGATCAAATGTATCTATTCCACCGCCGTCCCAAAGGGTCATGAAAATACGGTTTGCACCAGCTGCCCCCTGGCCAACGTCGTCAATGAACATCTCGCCTGTATCGCTGTCCCAACGGTAGGTGTTAGCGCCGCTGTTTTCGGCATAATTGGCGCCATAAAGTTCTTGCAAGGCTGCGATATCATACATCATTAACGTCTGGGCATAGGAAATGTTTCGTTGTTTGACCCCGATGTAGTGTCACCAATATAGGTATGATAGGTCATGATCGAAAATTCACTGGAATTACGATCTGCCGTTAGGGATCTACCGGTAAAAGAGCCGGAAATACTGTCTGGATTGTGACCATGAGCCAGTCCCATTGTATGGCCGGTTTCGTGAATGATCGTGTGCCAGGTATAGGTGCCGCGCACGGGCGTATCGCTATAATTGCTATCACGATACCACTGATGGCCCTCGTTGACTGTGTACCCCGGGAAACGGCCGCTTGCTGTGTTGATGCTGGTGTCATTGGTTTGGGCAAACACAATATCCGCAGGGGTTGTTGTGCTTGGCGTGATTTCCGTCAAAGTCAGACCTGAAACTCCGCCAAACATATCCAAAACGGTGCGCGCTGCAGTTTGCATACTGGCGGTAAATGCCACAAAATTAGACACATAACCTTGGTCGAAATAACCCGGGCTGATCTCATAGGGGTTGTCGGTATAATAACTGCTTAAGGTTGGAAATGTATAAGTCAGCGAAGTCGTATTCCAACTTGTGCCGAATAAAATTGCATCCGTGTTTTGCACCCCGGTGTTGGTGACGGTGCTTACCCCGTCTGCGGCCAAATGATCTGAAACAACGGATTGCGGGCTCAGCCCCATGTCACATAAAACGCACATAAAAAATATCCCTTTAAAAATACTTCCGCTAGCCTGCCCCTGAAATCCCTTCAGACTTGTGCGGAATGTTTTATCCGAAATTTTTGACCTTTTGAGGTGATTTTGTCCACCAAGACTTTTTGTTTAAATTCAATAAGGGCGCGATTCCAATTGCCGTTAATAAGGCAAAAGGCGCGAATTTTCCGGTCTTCAATTGGTCAAACTACCCAATTCACCCCCACAACGCGGACAGTTTGTTTCGACGGTCCAAGCTGCTCGATTGTATTTGTATTACATGCGCAAGGCGGGTTCGTATGTTGGTTTTAAGACTGCTGTCTGACAGGATGTTTGTATGTTTTACTTGCCTTCGAAAAGTTAAAGTCCTGAACGCTGGATCGGAATGGCATTTCTGTATTAAGGCAAAATACGGTTCTCCATGGCTTGTTCGGTCAAAAACGGAGGGCAAACACGCGAGATGCACCACACATCCAAATAAACCAATTTTGAGATTTTATTGGTGCACCCGACACGATTCGAACGTGTGGCCTCTGCCTTCGGAGGGCAGCGCTCTATCCAGCTGAGCTACGGGTGCCTGAGCGGGGGTATAGGGGGTTCCGGTCGCGGGTTCAATTGGGTTTTTTCCAGAACGGTGTTTTTCTGTGGAGCGGTGCGATTCAAGCCTGCAACGGGTTTTCAGACGTCGATCAACCCGTCCCGTACGGCGCGGATTACCAGGCTGGCCGTTGAATTCACGCCGAGTTTACGCATCAACGTAGTGCGGTGGCTGTCTACGGTTTTGGGACTGATGCCCAGACGCTCAGCCGATTTGGCATTTGTCAGGCCTTTGGCAATGCAGCTAAGCACCTCCAACTCGCGGCGGGACAGGTATTGGGGCGTGCGGGCTTCTTGTAGATGGGCTTCACAGATAGGGCAGAACAGGGTTTCCCCTGCGACGATCCGCAAAAATCCATCGCACAAAAGGGCAGGGGCAGAAGATTTCATAAACAACCCATGCACCCCTGCATCACGCAATTGGTGCAGCAGGTCGGTGTTGGGGGTTCCGGTCACAATGGCCGTGCGGGTTTGAGGGGACCAGCGCGACGCTTCGAGGAACACTTCAAGCCCATTTGCATCTGGCATGGCAAAATCGAGAACCAGCAGATCGGGGTGTAACCGGCGCGCCAGTGCAATCGCCTCTAGCCCGCTGGTGGTTGTGGCCACCACATCAAAACCGCCGTGGTCGCGAAGAACCTGCGCCATGCCACCGACCGTAATGGCGTGATCGTCTGCGATAAGAACTCGGCTAGCTAAAATATCAAGAAATCCTTACGCTAAGTTTTATTATGACCCGAACGCTATTTTCAATCCTATTCCCCGTCTACTTGTTTTTGGCATTTTGTCTGGCAAGCGGTGCTGCCAAGGCGCAGCCCAGTGAACCCATAACTGTAGCTGAAATCGCGACACACACACAGATGCGCGGCCATGTGGACTATTATCTAGATCCCGAACAAACGCTGACTTTCGAACAGGTGTCCGCGCCAGATTTTGCGCTAAAATTCAAACCCATCTTAACCAAAACTGCCGATTTTGGATATACATCGGATAGCATCTGGTTGCGGTTTAGGGTTCAGTCCACGCCGCAAGCGGGCGAAATATGGCGGCTACATTTTCGCGAGAATTTTTTGAAGATCCTTGATGTGTATCAAGTTCCCCAATCGGGCCCTGCCAGACTGTTAGAACATCACACGCCGGACTCGCCATTTGGCGCGCGTACGATCCGTTACCCCGAGGTGGTTGTCGGATTTCAAATGTCGCCAGCACAGACGGATCAGTTCTTTATCAAATACCAGTCCGGTGGCTCCAGCCAGTTGTCATTTACTGTGCGTTCGGAACAGGAATTCACAGCGCTCGCTGCCCGAAAAACGGCGAAAAACTTCATCTATTACGGCATGTTACTGCTTCTTGTCTTGATCTCCTTTGCAGCATTTATCGCCACCCGGCAGGGAATTTTCGCGGCCTACAGCGCCTATGGCGGCTTTGGGCTGTTGTTCATCATGCACGGCGACGGCAATGCGTTTCAATATATCTGGCCCAATCTTCCGCTGTTCAACGGCTATGCCTCTATTCTGCTGGGATCGGGGCTGATCGCAAGCGGTGCCAATTTTGCCCGTTTGTTCCTGTCCACTCGCAAATATCACCCTGTGCTTAACAAGCTGTTACTGGCGCTTATTTTGGGGGAGCTGATACTGGTGGCCTCAACGGTGGTTGTGGATACGCAACTGATTAAAAAGCTGCTGGTGCTGCTGGCCTTATTCGGAGCCGTGCTGTTCACCGTGTCTGGCCTGATCGCTGCGCGGACCCGTTTTAAAGAAGTGCGCTTCTTTGTGATCGCTTGGACGGGCGCGGTGATTTCCAGCGCGATCATGACCTCGCGCCACTGGTTTGGCATCGAAATCTCGGAAGAAGTGCAATTTGACAGTATGCGCATCGTCTTTGTGCTGGATGCGGCGTTGATGGGGGCGGCTATTCTGGACCGTTTTAATCAAATGCGTCACGCGCAGGGGCAGGCGCTTCAGTCCAGCCTGCAAGAAGCACAGCGCAATCTGGCCATGTCGGGCCGGTTGCGTGCACTGGAAAACAAATACGCGCTGGCGGTCAAGCTGGCAGATCACACAGAAAAGCGGCTGACAGATACGGTACATGATCTGCGCCAACCGCTCCACGCGCTGCGACTGAACATCCAACGGTTGATGGACGGGCAAGTGGCGGGTGACGGGGCGGTGAACCCCGATCAGATCGAAGAAACTTTCGGATATTTGGAGACTCTCGTGTCAAAAGAACTGGACCCCGTATCACAGAGCGGCATACCATCTGTGCAAGACGATAGCCAAGCCCCCGTAAATATGAGGGAAATCCTGCAAAACGTGCATGAAATGTTTCAGGCGGATGCCAGTGCAAAAGGGCTGGACCTGCGTGTGATCCCAAGTTCCGAACCGGTCGCATTGCCCGCACTTGATCTGATGCGGATCGTCACAAATTTGGTGTCTAACGCCATAAAATACACTGAAAAGGGTGCTGTTCTGTTTGGCTTGCGCCACCGAGACGGTGCTCTTTGGCTTGAGGTTCACGACACTGGTGTCGGCCTGCCACCGGATGCGTTTCACAAAGTCCTGATGCGGGCCGTGCGCGGTGATGATCTGAATGGTGCAGAGGGTCACGGACTCGGCCTGTCCATTGTTCAGGGTTTATTGGAAAAACATGAATTGCAACTGGACGCCAACATACGCCCGAGCGGTGGCACCTGTGTCCGCGTTATGCTGCGCCGCGCCGCCGAAGATTAACCCCTTACCACTCCGCTTCTTTCGAGCCGAAATACCTCCCGCGCGGAGCGCATTTATCTTGCCGGCTCCAAAGGCGCTGACATTTTGAAAATTGGGGTGATCACCTGATACCCAAAAAACACCTGAAAAGCTAACCTAACGTAAGGCGTAATTTTCTGCGCTCTTAAGTGAATTGCATTTTCAGGGGCGCGTGCCCTGACCCACAGATTTGGAGCATGTCCCATGGCAGCCGGCAGCGAACTACTGGATTTTAAGGAAAACCTGACCGAGACAAAAGAAAATGTCATCGAGGTCCGCTCTGAAGTGAAGGACATCAAAAGTGATGTAAAACTAGCCCGTCAGGCGCTGGAATATGTGGAGAAGATCGAAGACCAAGCCGATGATTTTGGCAAACAGGTGGATGCCATGCTGCTGACTGTCAAAGTGATGAGTCAGGCCGGGCCCTTCAAGCTGGTCGCCAAAGTGGCCAAATCGGTTTTGGAGAAAGTCAAAACCGTCGCCGATAAACTAGAAGAAAAAGCCCATGATCTGAAGGTTAAGATCGAAGAGGGCAAATATATTGAAAAGCTGAAAAAAGCCGAAGAGAAACTGTCCGCGCTTGAAAGCAAACTCTTGCGGGTGGCGATCAAAGTGGACGCGGTTGAAGAGTCCACCGAAGAGATGATCGACACTTTTGACACGGTGGATGATCTGGACGGCCCTGATCTGGACACGCTGAAACCCCTGTCCGACACGGCTGAAACCTTTACAGACCCGCTGAATGACGTGCTCGAAGGGTTGAATGGCACTTATGATGATATCAAGGCCGAGCTGGATGATTTCACCTCTGCCTTCCAGCCCTCGGGGCTGAACCCGCTGGTGTCTGTGGCCTTTGAATTCCGCAAAATTTCTGACAGTCTTGGTTTTTTGAAAGCCCCGCTTAATATCGTCTATTCGGCATTAAAACCCATTGAACCCATCCTGGACGCGGTAGGGTTCATCTTTAAAATCACGGTGGAGCCGGTTCTGAATTTCATTCTGGATAAAACCGGAATCAATGACCTGCTGGACGCTATGGCGGAGAAAATTTCTGAGGCTTTGCCAGACATAGACGTACTGAACGGGATCGAGTCCAAAATAGATGCGATTTTCGCGAAATTCGGCCAGTTGGGTGATTTGATCACGGTGGACGGTTGGGATCTGGATCTGGACGGGCTGCTGGATGATTTGCTGGACAAAGTGTTTGAGGAATTCGGCAATGAACCAACCGACCAGATCATCATTGGCAGTGCAGGTGCGGATGACCTGACAGGCACCGAATTTGCCGATGTGATCAACGGGCGCGCAGGCAATGACACGATTACAGCCAACGGCGGCGACGATCTGATTTTTGCCACGGCAGGCAATGACACGATTTACGGCGGCGCAGGGGATCAAGACCGGATGCGGTTTTCCGGCGACCTGTCCGAATATTCCTTCTTTCGAACCGAGGATCTGGCGGGGCTGGTATTCTTCCACCAAAACCCAAGCAACAGCTATCGCACCAACGGGTATGAAACGGTTTTCGGGGTAGAGGATTTCTATTTCGGCACCGACCATTTCACCTATGACGACCTGATCGAAAACGTAAAAACCGCGATCTCATCTGTGTTGGATGGAACCCAAGGCAATGATTTTCTTTATGCGGGTAATTTTGCGACAACGATCAACGGGCTGGGGGGGGATGACCGGATCACCGGATCGCAATTTGACGATACGTTTTACGGCGGCAACGGGGATGACGTGTTCATTTCCAAACGGGGGGCGGATGTCATCTATGGTGGCGCGGGCAACGACACGTGGTTGTTCCCGACAGACCCCAGTGGCAACTCCCTGACGCTGGTTGATCTGGCCACAGGGGATGCATGGGACGGACGAGAGCACGATACGCTGTACAGCATTGAAAACGTCATCATGCGAGACAATCGGGATACGGAATTACGCGGCAATGACATCGCCAACAAACTGGTAGGCAACACGGGTGATGACTATATTGACGGTAAGGGCGGCGACGATCAAATCTTTGGCGGTGACGGCAAGGATGTACTAGCGGGCGGGCTCGGTCAGGACAGTCTTTATGGCGGCGACGGGTTTGACAAACTGGTTGGGGGCGGCACACCCATAGACGGCAAAGGCGATTTCTTTGATGGTGGAGAGGGCGGTGACTGGCTGACCTATTCGTCAAGTCCGATCAGCTATGGCTCTTTTAAACGCAGCGATTCCCAGCCCGAGACCGACAGCCTGCGGATTTACGGCGGCACGGGGCGGGTCGAGCGGTTGGATGCCAGCGGGACCACTGTGCTGGCCACCGATAGTTTCATCGGAATATCCAAGGTAATCGGCTCTGACAGGGCGGACACTTTGTATGGCGCGTCCAACCCCGATGATTTGAGCGTGATGATCGACGGGGGCGGGGGCGATGATATCCTGTATTCCAACGGCGCACCGGATGTGAACGGCGGTGCGGGCGATGACCTGATTTATCTGACCTTGCCTGAAAACCTTTATAATAACACTAATTTTGACGGGGGGGGCGGGTTTGACACGCTTGATACCCGCGGTCTGGATGATGTGCGGTTCTATCTGCGTAAAGTCGGCGCAATCGGGTCCAGCTTTCGCGGCTTTGATGCCTCTGAAAGCAGCGCGCTCGGGGTTGAGGATGATTTGAACGAATCCTATGCCTCGCAACTGTTCAGCGGGACGTTGAACGGTATAGATGTGCTGCATCTTGGGGATTTGGCGGATGAGGTCCAGTTGCTGGGCAATGAACGCATGACCATTTACGGCGGCGGCGGCAATGATGTTCTGATCCGCGACCAATCCGTCGATGGCTCAACCTTTGCCGAACTCTATGGCGGCGCAGGGGACGATTACATGCGGCTTAAGGACTTTGGTTATTTATATGGTGGTGCTGGCAGTGACACGATGGTCCTGGCCACTGGTGGCAGCGGCAATGACATGACGGCCAATGGCGGCGCGGATGATGATTATATTCAGGTGCAGCGGTTTGAAGGCACAATCACAGGGGGCGCGGGGTATGACCGCATTTTCTTTGATCTTAGCAGCCACACCAGAGCACCAAAAATTGTAACCGTTGATTTGCAGGCAGGCACGATTGTGGCCGACGGTGAAAATAACGAAATCCACGCCGAGGTGGCAGGCTTTGAAGAGTTGATCGGCAATGACTACGCGGATCGCAGTGACAAGTTTTACGGCACCGAGGGATCGGAACGGTTTCTGGGTCTTGCAGGGGCTGACACGCTTGATGGTCGCGGTGGCGCGGATCAGTTGTTTGGCGGGCAAGGCAGCGACAGGCTTTATGGCGGTGACGGGGATGACCTGTTGCATGGCGGCGGCGGGACGGATTCGCTTTATGGTGGTGCAGGGCAAGACACCGCGTCTTATGCCACGGCCGCGCCCAATGACAGTAAAGGCGATGTGGTGGCTGAAAACTTTGGCGCAATCACCGCAAATCTGCAATTGGGCACCGTGACGGGAACGCATGGCACAGATCGCCTGTTTGACATTGAAAACCTCACTGGCAGCAGTGCGGGCGACACCATCACCGGATCATCCGAACGCAACGCGCTGACGGGCGGCGCAGGGGATGATTTGCTGTATGGCGGCGATGGAAATGACGCGCTGAATGTGGGGATCGGGAATGATTTCGCTTATGGCGGCGCGGGCGATGATAGTTTTTCGTTGGATGAAGGTGATAACAGTTTCTTTGGCGGTACGGGGCACGATACGCTTGTGCTGGGCAGCAATGCGGGGGAAATCAACCTGAACTTTGCGCAGGACCGCTATACCGCTGCATTGCGGGTCAATCGCCCTGCATGGCAGGACACAGGTGACACCGAAGCGCGGGTGTTCGACGGTGTTGCGCTGACGCCCCAGGACGTTCTGGAAACAGAACGGCTGTTTGCGGATGCGGCCAGTGATCTGACCATCGCCCTACCAGACCCGGATGACGCCGAGGCTGCCCGCTTTCAGATCAAACTGAACGTTGTCACCAGCCCGACATTTGAAGGCAGCTTTGACGGGGTGGAACATTTTGTCGGGGGCACGGGGCAGGTCAATTTGAACATGTGGCTGGCGGATGGGCAACAAAGCTATGACGGCAGTGCTGGGCGCAAAGACGTGCTCGACTTCAGCGCCTTTGAAACTGGGCTGTCATATAACATGCGCACAGGTGAAACCGACAGTCAGTATCTGGAAGGTGACAGCCTGAGTTTCCTCGACAAGATCAAGGGCAGCCGTTTTGATGACAGCTTTAAAGGCGATGGACGGGGGAATGAAATTCTGGGGCGGAACGGCGCGGACAAACTGGTTGGCTATAACGGCAAGGACCAGTTGTTTGGCGGAGCGCAGGATGACAGGCTGTTTGGCGGCAAAGGCAAAGACAAGGCGCTGGGCGGCACTGGCGATGACCTTCTTTCTGGGGGTGCCGGCAATGATCTGCTGCGCGGTGACAAAGGCCGCGACCTTTTGAACGGCAACAGTGGTGATGATCTGCTTATGGGCGGTAAAGGTGGTGATCGCCTGAACGGCGGCGGCGGCCATGACACCCTGATTGGCGGTGCAGGACGCGAAGTGATGACAGGGGGTAAAGGTGCAGATGTATTTGCCTTTAACAGCCCGTCGGACAGCACGAGCTCGAGTATCGACAAAATCACCGATTTCGGGCGGGGCAGGGATGTGATCGACCTGTCAAAGCTAGAGGGCACCTTTACCTTCCTGCATAAAGCGGCCTTCACTGGTGCAGGAAAAGAGGTGAATTTTGTCAGGGACGGCGGGGATACCATTGTCCAGATAGACAGCAACGGCGATGGGCTTGCGGATATGAAAATCACCCTCAACGATTTTGGCGGACTGAATGGCGGAGACTTTATCTTATAGTCGCGGTTATTGCGCCCTGTTCTTGCGCATTGCCGCCACTTCTCGGGCCAGTTCCAGCGTATGGGCGGCCAGTTCTGCCAAAACGGATTCGGTAGCGGCCCCGTCCTGCGCCTCTAATGCGTCAGCGATCTGGGTGTGCAATTCCACGATCTTTTCCCGCTTGCGGGCGGTAAAGGTGATCATATTCATTAAAGGCTCAATCGCTTCAACCGCGCCTGCCAATTGATAAGACATCACCGGATTGCCCGCTGCATCCACTAGGGCACGGTGAAAGGCCACATCGGACGCGCAGAAACTTTCGTCTGACAGGCCGGGCTGGGACTGGCGGTGGATTTCGGCGCGCATGGCGGCCAGTTGATCGGGGGTGCGGCGCTGGGCGGCCAGCGCGACGCAGGCCCGTTCCAGCGCGAAACGGGCTTCACAGGCAGTTTCAAAACTGACCGCATTCATCGACAGCAACAGGATCGAGGTTGTGATCTGCTGGCCATAGGCGTCCTCAAAGCTAAGCCGGTTGATGAACGCGCCCCCAGAGGCCCCCCGCTGGGTGCGGATCAGGTTTTGCGCGGCCAGTCGTTTCAACGCCTCCCGCACAGTCGGGCGCGAGACTTGGAACTGCTCGCACAGATCGCTTTCAGAGGGCAGGCGCTGATCGACAATCAAGCTGCCCTCCATTATTCCGTCACGGATAGCCTGTGCGATTTGGGCGGAAAGTTCCTGTGCCTGATCAAGTTCGTATTTCATCATTTTTCCGGTCTGTAGGCCCGTTTCAGGCGCATTTAGGCTGTGTGGAAATTAATTGTCAGACATTTACAGAAATTAATTGTCAGACATTTGATTTTCCCGTAGACCCAATGTAACCCAAAGCACCTGTGACACAAGTGCCGGACCTGAAAATGAACCCTGTAAATAGGTGCGATTTGCTGGCGAATTCCCATCACCTGATCCGATCTACCCTGTGGGTTGCCTTTTTTGTGGCGATTCTGATGTCGTGGTGGATGATGTATGCGATGGCCATGCAGATGGGGCTGAACTGGTACGGCGCGCGGGTTGGGATGATGGATATGGCGGGTATGCCGCCGATGGACAGCCTGCGTATGCTGGTGCCCATGTGGGCGGTGATGATGGTGGCCATGATGGGGCCGACCTTTGTGCACACACTCACCACCTATGAAGCCTTGATCAAATCCGCCAACGGCAGTTGGGCGGGGTGGTTCGGTGTGGTGGGCGGTTATTTCCTTGTCTGGGTCGGGTTTGCGGTGGCTATTGCGCTGGTGCAGGCGGGGCTGATGCGCCTGGGTTGGCTCGATATGTTCGGCCAATCCACCGCTATTTGGGCCACTTCACTGCTGTTGATCGTGGTCGGCCGGTTCCAGTTCACTTGGCTGAAAGAAGTCTGCCACGGGGTCTGCCATGCACCGATGCAATATTTTCTGGGCAACTGGCGTCCGGGTGGGGCAGGTGGCTGGCGCATGGGGCTTGGACTTGGCGCCTATTGTGTGGTCTGCTGCTGGGGCTATATGGCGCTTGGCTTTGCGGGCGGGGCGATGAACCTGTTGTGGATGGGTCTTGCGACTGTCCTGATGGTTTTGGAAAAACTGCCGCAAGTGGCGCATTACGTGATGCGCCCTGTGGGGGCATTGTTGATTGCAGCGGGGCTTGCTTTGGCGGGTCGGGCTGCGGGAATTTACTAAAGGGAGGCCATCAGATGGCGACGAAAAAGACAAGGGCTGCGGCGGACCGCATAGAGGTCATGAACAAGCTGGACCAGCGGATGACGCCCACGCGCCGCCGCAAGGAACCCACCGATTGGAAACTGAAGGGTGAGCTGTTTCTGAACTGTTCCTGTGACGTGTTCTGCCCCTGCGTTGTGTCCTTGGGTAAATATAAACCCACCGAAGGATATTGCCACGCATGGATGGCCATTCGCATTGACGAGGGCCATTTTGAAGGCGAGGACATTGGTGGTCTGAATGTGGGTCTTCTGGCCGATATTCCGGGCCGCATGGCCGAGGGCGACTGGAAGGTTGCCGCCTATGTGGATGAACGGGCCACGCAGAAAGCCTATGACGGGTTGTTGAAAATCTTCTCGGGCGCGGCGGGGGGCACTACGGGGTTGTTCACCATGCTGGTGTCCACCATCATCCACGCCGAACGCACCAAAGTGGAAATTGAAACCGATGGCCGCCGCCGTCGCATCAACATCGGCAAAAAGATCAACGGCGAAATCGAAACTTTGGGCGGGGCCAATCCCGAAGAAGCCGTGGTGATTAAGAATTCCAAATACTGGATGGGCCCCGATATTATCGCTGCTGTTGGCCTGCGCTCTCGGGTGCGTGACCACGGTCGGGCTTGGGATTTCGGCGGCAAGTCTGCGGAAATCTGCCCGATTGAATGGTCCGGTCCGTAAGCCCGACAGGGACGAAAGCGATGGCATTGTCCCCTGACTGGCTGCGCATGATGGCGCGGTATAATTCCTGGCAAAACGGCTGGATGATTCCCGCCGCTGACGGGTTGTCCGATGCCGCGCGGCATCTGGATCGCGGCGCGTTCTTTGGGTCAATTGCGGGTACGCTCAGTCACATATTATGGGCAGATCAAATGTGGATGGGGCGTTTTGACGGCGGCCCGTCCCCCAAGGGCAGCGGGGCAACGAGTGCGGCGCTGTTTTCGGATTGGGCCGAATATCAAGCGGAACGCCGTACAATGGACGCGCGGATCGAGGCTTGGGCCAACGGAATGGATACGGCGCAATGCGCGGGGGACATCACATGGTATTCGGGCCTGATGAAGGCTGATGTGGTGCGGCCCAAAGAGATGGTCTTCACCCATTTTTTCAACCACCAAACCCACCACCGCGGGCAGGTTCATGCCATGCTGACCGCCGCGGGTGTTTCCACAACTGATACGGATTTGTTTTATATGGAGCAGATGTAATGGCCTTGATTTCACAGTCCCGCCGCTTGCGGCGCACGCCATTTTCCGACGGAGTCGAAGCGGCTGGCGTCAAAGCCTATACGGTTTACAACCACATGTTGTTGCCTACGGTGTTCCGCTCTGTCCAAGAGGATTACCACCACCTGAAATCTGCCGTGCAGATCTGGGATGTAGCCTGCGAGCGGCAGGTGGAATTGCGCGGGCCGGATGCGGGCAAGCTGATGCAGATGCTGACCCCTCGGGATTTGCGCGGCATGCAGGCGGGCCAGTGTTATTATGTGCCGATTGTGGATGAAACCGGCGGGATGCTGAACGATCCCGTGGCGGTCAAACTGGCCGAAGATCGTTGGTGGATTTCCATCGCTGACAGTGATTTGTTATACTGGGTCAAAGGCATCGCCAACGGCTGGCGGCTGGATGTTCTGGTGGATGAACCAGACGTGTCGCCGCTTGCGATCCAAGGGCCACAGGCTGAAACTTTGATGGCGCGGGTGTTTGGCGACAGCGTTAAAGATGTGCGCTTCTTCCGCTTTGGCTGGTTTGATTTTCAGGGCCGCAGTCTGGTTATCGCGCGTTCGGGCTATTCCAAACAGGGTGGCTATGAAATCTACGTCGAGGGCAGCGACATCGGCATGCCCCTGTGGAATGCCTTGATGGAGGCAGGCCGCGATCTGGATGTGCACGCTGGCTGCCCGAACCTGATCGAGCGGATTGAGGGCGGCTTACTGTCCTACGGCAACGACATGACCGACGATAACACCCCACATGAATGTGGGCTGGGACGGTTCTGCGACACCCAAACCGCCATCGGCTGCATCGGGCGCGATGCCCTGCTGCGGGTGGCCAAAGAAGGCCCGATCCAACAAATCCGCTCCATCGCCATCGACGGCCCTGCCGTTGGCGGTTGTGATCGCTGGTGGCCGGTTCTGGCGGGCGAAAAACGGGTCGGTTGGGTATCTTCGGCGGCTTGGTCGCCCGATTTCAACACAAATGTCGCCATAGGCATGGTGCGCATGACCCATTGGGACGCGGACACATCGGTTCACGTTCAAACACCCGACGGATTGCGCGAAGCAACTGTCAGGGAAAAATTCTGGCTATAATAAGGAGAATACCATGTTTAACGCACTTATCGTGGAAAAGGACGACGAGGGCAAAACCTCGGCGTCAGTTCAGCAGATTGATCTGGACCGTTTGCCCGAAGGCAATGTGACCGTTGCGGTAGAGTATTCCACCGTGAACTATAAAGACGGGCTTTGCCTTGGATCAGGGGGCGGTCTGGTGCGCAATTACCCCCATATTCCGGGGATTGATTTCGTTGGCACTGTCGAGAGTTCTGATGATGATCGGTACACTGCGGGCGACAAGGTTGTTTTAACTGGCTGGCGCGTGGGCGAGATCCATTTTGGCGGCTATGCCCAAAAGGCGCGGGTGAATGCGGATTGGTTGGTTCCCCTGCCAGAAGGTATCACGACACGTCAGGCAATGGCGGTTGGTACAGCCGGTTTGACGTCTATGTTGTCTGTGATGGCGCTAGAAGATCACGGTCTGAAAGTGGGTGACGGGCCGGTTCTGGTCACGGGGGCTGCGGGGGGCGTTGGTTCTGTGGCCGTTGCGCTGCTGGCGGCTTTGGGTCACGAAGTTGCGGGTGTAACGGGGCGCCCTGAAACGGCGGAATACCTGAAATCCCTCGGTGCGACACAGATTGTTGCCCGTGAGGAATTGAACGAAACCACCAAACGTCCGTTGGAAAAGGAAACTTGGGCAGGGTGTGTCGATGCGGTTGGCGGTGATATGCTGGCGCGGGTTCTGGGGCAGATGAAATACGGCGCGTCCGTGTCTGCGGTTGGTCTGGCGGGGGGCGCTGCGTTGCCTGCGACCGTGCTGCCGTTCATTCTGCGCGGGGTGAACCTGCTGGGCATCGACAGCGTGATGCAGCCCTATGAAAACCGTCTGCGGGCGTGGAAACGGATTGCCAGCGATCTGCCGATGGACAAGCTAGAAGCGATGGTCCAGCCGGCGCTTCTGTCTGACTTGCCACAACTGGGCAAAGACATCCTGAAAGGTCAGGTCAAAGGCCGCGTTGTTGTAGACGTAAACGCCTGATCCCCGCTTTTTCAGATTAAAATACAAAAGCCCCGCCAAACTGGTGGGGCTTTTGCCGTTTTACCCCCTTCATAGGGTTTCGAAAAAGCCGATAGAATTGCCATCAAGGTCAATCGTATAGGCAAACCGCCCTGCGGGAATGCTGATCGGCTCTGACAGCACTTGGCCACCCGCTTGCGCCACACGGCCCAAGGTTTGTTCCAACCCACCATAAGCCGCTAGATGGATCGTTGGGCCTGTGCCCTTAGCTGCTGGGGTGCCGGGGTAAATATGCCCTGCCACTGCGCGGGCCGGATTATCCGTTGGAAAGATCGCGATGGGGTTGGGGCCAGTATCGTCCAGCGTCAGCTTGGCCCCCGTGACCTTGGCGTAATAGGTCATGGCGCGCTTCATATCTGTGGTGGGGATTTCGGCCCAGACAACAAAATTCTGCGGGGTAAAGGTCATGGCAAATGCTCCTATGTGTTTGCGTGTTCCCTGCATAAACGGGGGGTGCTGCCAAATGCTGGCAACAGGGAATTGGCCCCTCTTGCGGCTTGACGCTCTACTGTGGGTGCGGCACTGCTGTGCCATGGGAATAGGGAGCAGACACATGACCTTGGATATTGATTTCATTCGCAGCCAGTTTCCGGCTTTTTCGGAACCATCGCTGCAAGGACAGGCGTTTTTTGAAAACGCAGGCGGGTCTTATACCTGCAAACAGGTGATCGACCGTCTGACCCGCTTTTACACCCAACGCAAAGTCCAACCCTATGCGCCCTACGAAGCCTCGCGCCTTGGCGGTGAAGAAATGGATGAAGCCCGCACACGGCTTGCGGCCATTTTGGGCGTGGCTACAAAGGAATTGTCCTTTGGCCCCTCAACCACCCAGAACACCTATGTGCTGGCGCAAGCTTTCGGGCAATGGCTGAAAGCAGGCGATGCCATCATCGTCACCAATCAAGACCACGAGGCCAACACAGGCCCGTGGCGGCGTCTGGCGGATCGGGGCATCGAGGTGCGTGAATGGTGCGTTGATCCTGAAACCGGCAGCCTGCCGCTGGACGGGCTGGGCGCGCTGCTGGACGATAAGGTGAAACTGCTGTGTTTCCCCCATTGTTCCAACGTGGTCGGTGAAATCAACCCCGTCAGCGAAATCTGCGCCATTGCACGGGATGCAGGGGTTTATAGCTGTGTAGACGGGGTCAGTTATGCGCCCCACGGCCTGCCCAATGTGGGCGCGCTGGGACCGGATGTATATCTGTTTTCCAGCTATAAAACCTATGGCCCCCACCAAGGCATCATGGTGATGCGCGAAGGTTTAGGAATGGAACTGCCCAATCAGGGGCATTATTTCAATGGCGAGGCGCTCTACAAACGGTTTACACCTGCCGGGCCAGATCACGCCCAAATTGCCGCCTGTGCCGGGATCGCCGATTACATCGACGCAGTTTATGCCCATCACGGCGGCGTGGACGCCCGCGCGGCCACACGGGGCGAGGCAGTACATGACCTGATGCGCAGCCATGAGGTGGAATTGTTGCAGCCTTTGCTGGATTACCTCGGGGATAAGAACTCTGTCCGCCTGATCGGCCCGCGCGAAGCTCGCGCCAAAGCGCCGACGGTGGCGATGTTGTCGCAAAAATCAGGGGAGCAATTGGCCCAAGAACTGGCCCCGCTGGGCATTATGGCGGGGGGCGGCGATTTCTACGGGGTACGCTGCCTGAAAGGGCTGGGGATTGATCCGGATCACGGGGTTTTGCGGGTCAGCTTTGTGCATTACACTTCAAAAGCCGAGGTGGATAAATTGATCACAGCTTTGGATCAGGTTTTGTGATCTAAACCAAAGGGTCGCGCGTATTCTTTCGGATATGACAGACACTTACACAACTCTCTGGTGGGTCAGGCGCGATATGCGGCTGGCCGACAATCCCGCGCTGGCCCATGCGATTGCATCTGGTGGGCCGGTTCTTCCTGTTTTTATCCATGACGAGACCGTTGCCGGTCTGGGGGCCGCGCCGAAATGGCGAATGGGGCTGGGGATCGACGCCCTTGACGCCGATCTGCGCCGTCTGGGCAGCCGCCTGACCCTGCGGCGGGGGCGGGCAGTGGATGTTCTGACGGATTTGGTGCGGGAAACCGGCGCAAAATCCGTGGTCTGGTCTCGGGCTTATGATCCTGATGCCATCACGCGGGACACGGCGGTTAAAACCGCGCTCAAAGACCTAGGCATCGGGGCAGAAAGTTTTGCAGGCCATCTGTTGTTTGAACCTTGGCAGGTGAAAACCAAAGTCGGCGGCTATTACAAAGTCTACACCCCGTATTGGCGGGCTGTGCGGGACAATCCCGTGGCAGATTGCCTGCCTGCGCCCACATCTTTGCCTGCGCCCGATCATTGGCCTGCCAGCGATAGACTGGCAGATTGGCAAATGGGCGCGGCCATGAACCGCGGCGCGGATGTGGTGCTGCCTTACACAAATGTGGGGGCTACGGCGGCACAAACGCGGCTGGCAGAGTTTCTAGAGGACGCCATCACAGACTACCGCGAAGGGCGTGATTTTCCGGACCGACAAGTTACCTCGCGCCTGTCCGAAAACCTGACCTACGGGGAAATCGCCCCCCGCAGGCTGTGGCATGCAGCCCGCCAAGCCATGATGGAAGGCGCGCAAGGGGCGGAACATTTCCTGAAAGAACTGGTCTGGCGCGAGTTTGCCTATCATCTGGCCTATCACACCCCCCATATGCTGACCCGCAACTGGCGGGTGGAATGGGACGGGTTTGGCTGGCGCGGTGATAATACTGATGCCGAAAACTGGCGGCGGGGGATGACGGGCGTGCCTATGGTCGATGCCGCCATGCGGGAATTGTTTGTCACGGGCACCATGCACAACCGCCTGCGGATGATTGCGGGGTCTTACCTGACCAAACACCTGCTGACAGACTGGCGCATCGGGCAGGATTGGTTTGCCCAAACCCTGATCGACTGGGACCCTGCCGCCAATGCCATGGGCTGGCAGTGGGTTGCGGGCTGCGGGCCGGATGCCTCGCCTTATTTCCGCGTATTCAATCCCGAAACACAAGGGGTGAAATTCGACGGGCAGGGACGCTACCGCGATTTGTATCTTAGCGAAGGCTTGGATGCTGCAGGCCGCTGCCCGAGTGCGGATTTTTATCAAGCTATTCCACGCAGTTGGCAGATTACGGCGGCCACACCCTATCCGGAGCCCGCCCTGACCCTAAAAGAAGGCCGTCTTCGCGCATTGGAGGCATATTCCAACGCCAAGAGCGGCAGTTAATACGGGGTTAACAGGGGGCTTGGCAGGGAAAAAACCTTGTATTAGGCTTTCGTGATAGAACAAGGAGTGTTGGATGCACGTGCTTACATCCACTGAGGGGCAAAAAGACCTGCCGCGTTATTTTGGGGCGGCTTTTGCGCAGTTGCAGAAAATCCGCAATGGCGGGTTGGATATGGTGTTGCCGGACGGGCGGGTGTTCCAGATCAAAGCAACCAACCCCGGACCATTTGCGCGGGTTGAAATTGTGAACCCGGACGTCTTTACCCGACTGGCCCGCGAGGGGGACATGGGGTTCACGGATGCCTACCTAGAGGGCTGGTGGACCTCGCCGGATTTGCAGGCCTTTCTGGATCTGGTTTTTGCCAATAACGAAGAATTGGGCCACGGGTTTCCGGGCGGGTTTCTGGTGCAATATTACGAGCGTCTGCGCCATTGGTTGCGGGGCAACTCCAAAGCACAGGCCCGCAAGAATATATCCTACCACTATGACTTGGGTAATGATTTCTATTCCAAATGGCTGGATGAAACCATGACCTATTCTTCCGCTTTGTTTCTAACGGGCCAAGAGGATATGGCAAAGGCGCAAATCCAGAAGTACGCTTCCCTTTGTGATGAAATGGGCATGAAACAGGGCGATCACCTGCTGGAAATCGGCTGTGGTTGGGGCGGTTTCGCGGAATATGCTGCGGGCACGCGGGGGGCGAAAATGACCTGCCTGACCATTTCCCAAGAACAACATGACTATGCCAAAGAGCGGATGTTCAAGGCAGGGCTGGCCGATCGGGTGGAGGTGGTGATGCGCGATTACCGCGACGAACGGGGCAGCTATGACGGAATCGCTTCGATTGAAATGTTTGAGGCCGTGGGCGAAAAATACTGGCCCACCTATTTCAACGCGGTTCACGACCGTCTGAAGCCCGGTGCAAATGCCAGTTTGCAGATTATTACCATCGCAAACGAGCTGTTCCCGAAATATCGCAAAACCGTGGATTTCATCCAGAAACACATCTTTCCGGGGGGCATGTTGCCCAGCACCAACGCCCTGCGCGCCGAGGTCGAGCGGGCTGGGTTGTCTTATGTCAAATCCTGCGAGTTCGGCGAAAGCTACTCCATCACACTGCGCCGCTGGTATGAGACCTTTAACAACGCATGGCCCGACATCGTGCCGCTGGGCTTCGACCAACGGTTTAAAAACATGTGGGATTTCTATCTTACGAGTTGTGCTTCGGGCTTTCACTATGGCACAACGGATGTGACGCAAGTGACTGTGCAAAGACCAAAATAACTAGGGGCGGGAATGCCAACAGCAGCAAAATTGATGGCGGGTCTGGCTTTGGCGCTGACGGCTGCCATCGCGGCCTGTGTTTTCATCTTAGAACATAGCGAAATGCCCATCGGGTTAAAATTTGTACTGGGCAACGCGGTTGTCGGATTTTTCGCGGGTTGGTATTCACTCGGGCGCAATCCTGGTCACAGTAACATATCCGGCGCCATGAGCGGGCTGCGCACGCTGGTGATGCTGTTGATTGGCTGCGGTATGGTTTTTGGCGGGCAATTCGTGTTGAACAATCTGGGGCAATTCCGCTATCGCGATCCTATTGAAATTCCCTTGCTGTGGATTCAAACCACCTTTGAATATGTGGTACTGGCCCTGACCCCCAATGTGGGCGCGACCTTGTTGATTGGCGGCCTGTTGTCAGGTGTTGCAGCCTATCAAGCCAGCTTTCGCTGGCGGTAATGCTAATCCATGCGTGTTTTTCTCACGGATCGTTCCGTAGCCCAAGCTTTGCTGCCAACGGCCGAGTGGCGCGATGATCGGATTTCGGGGTTTCAGCCCAACGGACAGGGTGCCTTGGTGCCGGATGCGGGGGGATGTGATGGCGTTTCAGCGAAAGTGTCAGATCCCTTGCAAGAGCCTTTCGTAAGTTATTTCAACGGCCTGTTAGGTGACGTGAAACAAGTTCCTTTGCAGGACGGCACTGCCTTTGCCTTAATTGCCCCTGCAAACACCAAAGCAGACTTTACTGCCCAAGCCAGACGGACCGAGGAATTGGTCGCCGCAGATACTGTACGGATTTTAGGCGATTCCACCTCCCAAAACACACCTGTTGTACGTGCGGGCCTGGTGATGCGGGCGCGATCCTATGTGCGGGCGGAACAGTCCCAACGCCATGTGCCTGTTGCACAACGGCGGGGCTTTCGCGCCGATCAGGTGCAGGATTTATCCCGCAGCTTGCCCTATGCGCGCTATTTCGATGTCGAGGATCTGACCCTGCGCCATCCCCGCTTTGACGGCGGCATGTCACCCCCGATTGATCGTACGGTCATGCGATCGGCGGATGCGGTGACAGTGTTGCCCTATGATCCCAAGTTGGATCAGGTGGTGCTGGTAGAACAATTCCGCCCCGCCGCCTATGTGCGGGGGGACAGTTGCCCTTGGGTGCTGGAACCTGTGGCGGGGCGCTGCGATGGGGATGAACCTGTCGAGGAAGTCGCGCGCCGTGAAATGATCGAAGAGGCAGGGCTGACCCTGCTTTCGCTCAAAAATATCGCCAGTTATTATCCCTCGCCAGGGTGTTTGTCGGAATATCTTTACTCTTTCGTAGGGATTGTGGACCTATCACAGGCCGAAACCGGCGTGCACGGCGTCGCGGGTGAAGATGAGGACATTCAAACCCATATTCTGGATTTTGACGCGGCCATGGCCTTGGTCACATCGGGGGAGGCTGACAACGGCCCGCTGTTGTTATCGCTGTTTTGGCTTGCTGCAAATCGCGCAGGATTGCGTGCAGGTGCAAGCGCCGCTTGAAACCACCCAAGCGCAAGCGTATCAATGGTGCAAGCAAGTCTTAAGGAACCCCTCTGATGACAATTTACCAAGACCTTCCCCATGCCGTTGGCAACACACCTTTGATCCGTCTGAACAAGGCGTCCGAACTGACGGGGTGTGAAATTCTGGGCAAAGCCGAATTTATGAATCCGGGGCAGTCGGTCAAAGACCGCGCCGCGCTCAGCATCATCCAAAGCGCGATTGCCAGTGGCGAGCTGCGTCCGGGCGGCACCATCGTTGAAGGCACCGCAGGGAATACTGGTATTGGTCTGGCTTTGGTCGGGGCGGCGATGGGGTTTAAAACCGTGATCGTGATCCCTGAAACCCAAAGTCAGGAAAAGAAAGACATGATCCGTCTGGCAGGTGCTGAACTGGTGCAAGTGCCCGCAAAGCCTTACCGCGATCCCAACAACTTTATCAAATATTCCGAACGTTTGGCCGCAGAGCTGGCGAAAACCGAACCGAACGGCGCGATCTGGGCAAACCAGTTTGACAATGTGGCCAACAAGCAGGCCCATATCGACACCACCGCGCCAGAAATCTGGGATCAGACAAACGGCAAAGTCAGCGGCTTTATCTGCGCCTGCGGGTCTGGGGGCACACTGTCTGGTATGGCTGACGGGCTGCGGGCCAAAAACAAGGACGTGAAAATCGGCATCGCCGATCCGGACGGGGCGTCTTTGTACAACTATTACACCCACGGCGAATTGAAGGCCGATGGCGGGTCCATTGCCGAAGGTATCGGTCAGGTGCGTATCACCAAAAACCTTGAAGGGCTTGAGGTGGATTTCGCCTATAATGTGCCGGACGGTGAAGGTGTGCAAATCGTATTCGATCTGCTGCAAGACGAAGGTCTGTGCATGGGGTTGTCAACCGGTATTAACGTAGCCGGCGCGATCCGCATGGCCAAGGACATGGGGCCGGGTCATACCATCGTGACTGTTCTGTGTGATTACGGCACCCGCTATCAGGCCAAGCTGTTCAACCCGTCCTTCCTGCGTGAAAAAGGCCTGCCGATCCCCCATTGGTTGGAAAAGAAGCGCACCGATATTCCGACCGTTTTTGAATAGAGCCCTGATGACCCGTTTTCTCTGGACGCTTGTGCTGCTGGTGGCTTTGCCGCTGGCAGCTTTCGCGCAAGATACTACCACTGTTTTTGACTCCAAGGCTTTCGACAGCACCGCTGCGCGCGCCCAAGACGTGCTGGACAGCGGTGCGGCCTCGGATCAGGCGCTGGAACAATTGCGCCAGCAACTGGTGGATTTCCGAACCGCCGCGACCAATCAAAAAGCGCTGGCATCGACCAAAGTTACACCGATTTTTGAACGGCTTCAGGCGCTTGGCGATCCGCCTGCCGAAGGGGTGACCGAAGCCGAGGACGTGGCTGGCCTGCGCGCCGAGCTGAATTCTGCCCTGAACAACGCCCGCGCGCCTGTTCAATCGGCCGAGGATTCTTACAAACGGGCCGATAGTCTGATCAAACAGATCGACACATTGATGCGCGACCGCACAACGGCGCAATTGATTTCCCAAAACAGGTCGCCACTGACCCCTGTTTTGATCAAAGACGCTTTGGAGGCTTTGACCCAATTCGGCGAAAATCTTTGGGGTGAGGTGAAAAGCAATCTGAACAACCCCGCACGCTCTGCAGGGCGGTTGGGCAATATTCTGGGTGTGGCGATTTTGCTGTGTCTGGCTTTGCTGTTGCTGGCGCGGTCGCGCCAATGGTCGCGCCATGTGCAGGCTGCGGTCAGTCAAAATGCATCGCCCACCACGGCGGCATTGTTCGGGTTTGTCGGGTCATTGTCGCAACTGGTGCTGCCTGCGATCGGCTTGATCGTTCTGGTGCAGGCGCTGCTGTTGCTGGATTTGTTTGAACTGCGTGGCTATTTCATGCTGCGCAGTCTGGGTTTTGCAGGGTTTTCCCTGTATTTTGCGGCCTGGTTGTCGCGCTCCCTTTTTGTGCCAACGTCCACACAGGGCGCTTTGATCGAAATTGATAACAGTCTTAAAGGTCCGATGCGCCGGTCCTTCCTTGCGCTCGGGCTGATGTTTGCGCTGCGCGCGATGCTGGATGCGATGGTGATCGGATCTGGCCAAAGCCCGTCTTTGGTTGCAGCCTTGCCAACATTGACCTTCCCGCTGACAGTTGTGGGCGGCTTTGCGCTGTTCCGCATCGGTCGGGTTCTGGGCAATGAGGCCCGTGTGGCAGGTAAACAAGAAGGTGGCAATCCGTTCTTGGGGCGTATCGCGGCGATCATGGGCAATATCTGTGTGGCCGCAGGCGTGGCAGGGCCGCTGTTGGCGGCCCTTGGCTATGAAAGCGGCGGCACCATGCTGGTGTTTTCCACAGCCGCGTCATTGTTGCTGATCACGGGGCTTTATATCTTCTTCCGCCTGATCGGATCGCTGACGGGCTATGCTTCGGGTACGGTGGTGGCTGCGGGGGCCGAGGGTGAGACCCAGCGCTACGGCGCGTTGTTCCGCGTGGCTGTCGGCTTTATCATGATCTGTATCGCCCTGCCGTTTCTGGCGCTTATTTGGGGCGCACGGGTCAGTGATCTGCAAGAACTGTGGTTGATGGCACGCAACGGCATCGCGATTGGTGACAACCGTGTTTCGCTGACCGATTTCCTGACCTTTGTGCTGATTTTCTCGGTTGGGTTTACTATCACCCGCGTGTTGCAATCCGCCTTGCGCACAACGGTTCTGCCCAACACGCGGCTGGACAGTGGCGGGCAGAATGCGATTGTCACGGGCACGGGCTATGTGGGGATTTTCCTTGCGGCCCTTTCTGCGATTACTGCCACGGGGCTTGATCTGTCTAATCTGGCGATTGTGGCTGGTGCTTTGTCGGTTGGTATCGGTTTTGGCCTGCAAACCATCGTGTCGAACTTTGTGTCGGGGATCATCCTGCTGATTGAACGCCCGATCAAAGCGGGCGACTGGATCGAGGTTGGAACCTATTCGGGATATGTGCGCAAAATCTCGGTGCGCTCGACCGAGGTGGAAACTTTTGACCGCGCGTCTGTGGTGATCCCCAACGCTGACTTGATTTCAGGCACGGTGACAAACTGGACCCATTCCAGCATGTCTGGCCGTGTGCGGGTGCCTGTGGGGGTGTCGTATAACAGTGACCCCCGCGAGGTTGAAAAAATCCTACGCGAGGTGGCCGAAGCCCATCCCATGGTGCTGCTGGAACCCGGTCCTGCGGTGATGTTCATGGGTTTTGGCGCAGACAGTCTGGATTTCGAAATCCGCGCGATCTTGCGGGATGTGAATTGGATGCTGTCGGCCAAATCCGACATGAACTACGAAATCTTCAAACGGTTCAAAGACGCGGGCATCGAAATTCCCTTTGCGCAGCGTGATGTCTATATCAAAAATCTGGACCAGCTTGGAAAACCTGCCAAGTCGGCGAGTGATGTGTCAGCAGATGATGATCCAGATGATACAGCCGAGGATGAAGCTGAAGATACTGTAGCTAAGGCAAAGCCTAAAGACACCAAACACTGACCCCAAAATGCAAAGGCGATCCCCGTTCACAGGGCGTCTATAGACTGTCGATAAAGCGATAGATCGCCTTTTGCCCGGCCACATCCCAATGTCCGACGTGCCCAACGCCTTTGACACCGCGCCAAACCTTGCGCTTGGATGCGGCGGCTTCAAAGACGGCCAGACCTTGATCATAGGGGACAACCGTGTCCATCGTGCCATGCATCACCAGCAGGGGGGAGGTGATCTTCGGGATGGTGCCAAGTGTGTTCCAATGCTCGTGCAGGCCCAAAGAGGTGGGGAAAACCGGCATCCGCTGGCGTGCCATCGCATCAATCGACTCGAAGGGCGCCTCAAGCACCAAACCGGAAGGCGGGTGGATCGCCGCCAGTTGAACTGCAACCGCGCTGCCAAGACTTTCGCCGTAATACACCAGCTTTTGCGGCTGGGGACCTAGCAGATCGGGCAGGGCCTTTATCAGTGCCAGCGTATCGGATCGCACTGCGGTTTCTGACGGTTTCCCGCTGCTGCCAGATGACCCGCGATAGGCCATCGCCACCACCCCGTAGCCCCGATCCAGCATCCGGTTGAACCGCTGGGTCCGCAGGGCAAGATTGCCTGCATTGCCATGGAAATAGATAATTGTGGGTTTGGATGCCTTTGGTGGGGCCACCCAGATCACAAGGTGTTCGTCGTCGGACGTGCGCAGCCGCTTTACCGTCAAGCGCGGCTCTCCAGCCGTTTCTGGGGTGACTTCCGTTGGATCGAACGGATAAAGAATGCGGTCCTGAAACAGCACCAGCCCGCCAAAAGACATTAGATAAACTACCACACCGATGATCAGAAATCGGGTCATGGTTCGCCTATACTGTAGGGCAATGTGGAGCGGCTGTTGGGATCCACTTGCAAGCGACGTTCTATCGGGGGGACGGATCGTTGGTGGCAGTTGTGCCGTTCACAGATACGGCAGGAAATGCCGATGGGCTCAAAGGCCTGACGGTTGGTCACATCCAGATCATCGGCGTAGACCATGGCACCCGCGTGACGGATTTCACAACCCAGACCAATGGCATAGCGCCGGATCGGTGCGCGAAAGCTGCCGCCCTGTTTGGAAACATCCCGCGCAAGGCTCAGGTATTGCAACCCGTCCGGCGTTTCCGCCAACTGCCGCAGGAATTGCCCCGGTGTTTCAAAGGCGCGGTGGACGTTCCACAGCGGGCAGGCCCCGCCAAAGCGGGCGAATTGCAGACGTGTCGCGGAATGGCGTTTGGTGATGGTTCCAGCCTGATCGACGCGCACAAAAAAGAACGGAATACCCTTTAGTCCAGGCCGTTGCATGGTGGACAGGCGGTGGGCCACCTGTTCGATGCTGGCGTCAAAACAACTGGCCAGCAGTTCCAGATCATGGCGGGTTTCCTGTGCCACCTGCAAGAACCGCCCATAGGGCAGGGTGGCGGCCCCTGCAAAGTAATTGGCAAGGCCGATTTTACAGATTGCACGGGCCTCGGGGGTGTTGAAATTGGCGAAATCCAGCGTGGCTTCCAGCAGATCGTCGTGATCCAGCAGGGCGGTCTGGTGGGCGATCTGGAACAGTTTTGTTGATGTGGCCGCCTGTGCTGACAGGGTCAGGGTGCGCCCTGCAGGATCATAGTGGCGCAGCACATCGGTGTTTTGCGCCCGCAGGTGAATATTGTGTTTTTCCGCCAGCCAGTCATGGGCCGACCCCAGCGGGTTGGGGCCTGATAATTTGGCCTGCGCCGCATAGTTTTCGGCCACGCGGTCGATGCTGTCGATGTAATTGTCGCAATAATGGAAAAAGTCGCGGACCTGTTCCCACGGGGAGGGCGACATGGCGCTATCCTCGCGGCCCAAAGCCTCGTCTAGGGATGCCAGCCGTTCCTGTCCCTGACGATAAGCACGGTGCAGTTCCAGAAAGGCACGGGCCAGTGACGGGGCGTTTGATGCGGTCAGTTGCATATCCGCCAGCGGGGGCTGGGTGGTGCTAAAGACCGGATCGGCCAAAGCCTCGCGCATGTCGGCAACGATGCGTTCTGCTTCGCCCACAGACAGTTGGGTGACGTCAAAGCCGAACTCCTGCGCCAGTGCCAGCACCACGGTGGTGCTGACGGGGCGGTGGTTGTTTTCCATCTGGTTCAGATAGGGCAGGGACACCCCCAGTTTGGCGGCGAAATCCTTTTGGGTCAGCCCTTGTTTCTGACGGGTTTCGCGCAAGGTCACCCCTGCATAGAGTTTCTGGGCGCGCATGTTTGACCTATGGTTTGCGGATTAGCTAATCCGCACCGTAATATTTGCAAACTTACCGCGCAAGCGACATCGACCCAATATCACCGCCCTTTACGCACCAGATATTCCACCCGAATGGAATAAAGCGCTGCCATCAATGCCAGCACCGCAGATCCCAAAGTGAACAGGATTAGGGGCGTCGCCCCAGCTTCCTCGGACAGGAAGGGGATGACTATGGCGGAAATGGCGCCGCCCCCGAGCGTCATCATCGCGCCGCCAAGTCCCGCCGCCGTGCCGGCCAGTCGCGCGTTCACCGACATCATGCCCGCGCTGGCACTGGGCATCACCATGCCATTGCCAAGGCCGATAAAGATGGTACAGCCGAAAAACGCGACAGGGTGGTCAAAGCCGACATTCACCAGAATGAGCGAAAGCAGCATGCCCAAAATGGTAATCGCAGCACCCGCAGTCATCATGCGATACATGCCAATCACGCCCGCAAATTTGCCCGAGATCAGATTGCCAAGGAAATACCCCGCAGGCCCGAAGATGAAATACAAGCCCAGTTCCTTGGGGCTAAGGCCATAAACGATTGTGCCCACAAAAGGTGCCCCGCCCAGAAGCGAGAAAAAACACCCTGACGCAAAGGTCGAGGCCAGCGAATAGCCCCAGAAGCGCCGCGACGTCAGCAATTCAGGATAGGTGCGCACCTGTTCGATCATACTGGTCGAACGGTTAAGGTTGGTTTCTCCCATATCGCGCAGAACCAGCAGGAACACAAAAACGCCAAGCCCTGCCAGCGTCCAGAACGGGGCGCGCCAGCCAAAGGCTTCTTGCAGAAAGCCGCCAATGGTGGGGCCCATCATCGGCGCAACAGACATGCCCATTGCGATATAACCCAGCATGGACACGGCATTTGCCCCGCCTGCAATGTCACGGGCTGCCGCGCGTGACAGCACGAAACTGGACACAACAAGCGCCTGAAAGGTGCGGGCTATCAGCAATACGCTGGTGTTCGGCGCATTGGCGCACACAACCGAAGCGACGATAAAAGCCGCCAGCGTCCAAAGCGCCACAGGACGGCGTCCGTATCTGTCAGACACGGGGCCGATGAACAACTGCAAGATGCCGTTCATAAACAAAAAGCCTGATAGCATGAATTGCACAGCCAGATAGCTGGCGTCAAAATGGGTAACAATCGCAGGCATGGAGGGCAGGAAAATGTTCATGGCAATCGCGCCAATAGAGGCGAAAATAACCAGAGTGATCATTGTTGGCGGGGTTTTCGGGTCAAGAAAACGGGCTTTAGGCAGAACAGACATACAAAGGGGCGTCCTTTGGAGGATGGGGGAGCACCGTGTTTTCAGGCTGTAAAGAACCTCGTAACCGGCGGATACACCTGACTATGCCCTCAAAATTGAACTGTCCATGCCAAAAGGCCGTAAGGTTTCCGCTACGGCGCGTCAGCACTCTTGGGTTGGGGGGGGCGTGGTTCGCTGCGGTCGCGGGGGCGCGGTGTCAGGCCACCAGAATGTCATCGCTGAGCGCGGCAACTGTGATGTCATTTACCACCACCACCAACCCGTCATTAAAGGTGAACACGGCATTTGCGCCTTTGTTGACCCCTAAATCGAGCACATCAGACACGCTGGACACGTCGTCATGGTAGAATTTCAACTGATCTTTGTTGTCGGTGAAATCCAGCACCCTGTCCTTGCCGCCCCCTTCGGCAAAGACAAATGTATCCCTGCCTGCGTTGCCAGACAGTCTGTCATTGCCCTGATCCCCCGCAATACGGTCATTGCCGTTGCCCCCTGAAATCTTGTCAAAGCCGATGCCGCCACTGATCTTGTCCCGTGCATCGCCGCCTTCGATATCGTCGCGTCCCTTGTTCCCTTTGATCTTATCCCGACCGCCGCCCCCCAGCAGCAGGTTGGCGGCACTGTTGCCAATCAAAACATCCGCGCCCGCGCCCCCAGTGGCGTTTTCGATCACTGTGTCATAGGCGATGACCACATCGTCAGTAGAGTCAAAGCTGGAAAATCGGGCTTGGCGCAAATCCAGTCGCACGCCGCTGGCTATGGCTGATGCATCAAATGTATCAATGCCACCCCCGTCCCAGATCGCATCAATTGTGTCGGTACGCTTGCCCGTATAGGTGCTGTCCCCCGATGCGGTATCAAGGTTCGCGCCCCACAGGTCTTGCATGGCCAGAATGTCGAACAGCATCATCGCGTCACTGTCCATCCCGTTGTCCGGATTGGACGTGTAGGACATGATCGAATATTTGTTGCTGTCAAAGCCGCTTGGAACAGTAGGCGACGAGAACGGGTGTTTCAGCCCCATAGCATGGCCGACTTCATGCAGCACCAGATCGACAGAGGTGGTCAGATCAATAGTGTTGTCATAGACCACATAGCTGTCATAGCGGGTGATCGTATCCCCAGAACTGGATGCGCTAAAGCCGCCGACACCTGCCGTTGACCCCGGAATCGTCACCTTGCCCACGTTCATATCCGGATCGGCACTGCCAGAGATTTCGACAAATTCAACGTTCAACAGAGTTTCCACATGATCCAATGCGGCGCGGAAGGTCGCGGCCTCGGCTGCGCTGAAATCAGTCCAGCCGTCATAGCTGGCGGATGTGGGCAGGTCCGTCGGTGCGCTGGTGCCAGCATATTGATATGTGATGGTCCGCGGCGCAGCGCTGCTGGTGTTCAGTGCGCTTTTACCGTTCAAAAAAGTGAATTGCATTCCGTCGATAATCTCGGTTCTGGTGGCCATGGGATCCTCGTTGTTAGAAGCGGTCTAAGTGGTATAGCCGATTTTGGTGCAGTCCTAAGCCGTTTTTTGAAAACGGCTCTTTAAAGCAAAGCTTCGCCTGTTCAATTGCAGAGGTTTTGATGCGGTAATTATGGTGTAGAGAATTTGCAGGTTTGCAATATTCAAGTGCAGGTAGAATCAGGCTTTGCAAATATGCGAGGTTTCGCTTCCAGCGCCTTTAAAAATAGCGTATCTACAAGCAAAATGCGCACCATTCGGAGGTACAGCCGTGAACACGATCCTGCAACAACTAGAAAGCCGTCGCGAGGAAGCCCGCTTAGGCGGAGGCCAGCGCCGCATTGATGCGCAACATGCCAAAGGCAAGCTGACTGCACGCGAACGGGTCGAAGTGTTGTTGGACGAAGGCTCGTTTGAAGAATTCGACATGTTCAAAGCGCACCGCTGCACCGAATTCGGCATGCAGGAAACCACTATACCGGGCGATGGGGTGATCACCGGATGGGGCACCATCAATGGCCGCATGGTCTATGTGTTTTCGCAGGACTTCACCGTATTTGGCGGATCGTTGTCCGAAACCCACGCGGAAAAGATCTGTAAAATTCAGGAAATGGCCGTGCGCAACGGTGCGCCGATCATCGGGCTGAACGATTCCGGTGGCGCGCGGATTCAGGAAGGCGTCGCATCATTGGCGGGTTACGCGGATGTGTTCCAGAACAACGTGCTGGCTTCAGGCGTGGTGCCGCAGATCAGCGTGATCATGGGGCCCTGCGCGGGCGGGGCGGTGTACTCCCCAGCGATGACCGACTTTATCTTCATGGTGCGCGACAGTTCTTATATGTTTGTGACCGGCCCAGATGTGGTGAAAACCGTCACCAACGAAGTTGTCACCGCCGAAGAATTGGGCGGGGCGAAAACCCATACCTCTAAATCGTCAGTGGCGGATGGCGCATTTGAGGACGACATGGAAGCCCTGATGGAAGTGCGCCGCCTGTTTGATTTTCTGCCCCTGAACAACCGCGAAAAAGCCCCTGTGCGCCCGTTCTTTGACGATGTTGCGCGCAACGAGGCCTCGTTGGATACGTTGATCCCTGACAACCCGAACAAACCCTATGACATGAAAGAACTGATCGCCAAAATCGCGGATGAGGGTGATTTTTATGAAATTCAGGCGGATTTTGCCAAGAATATCCTGACTGGTTTTGTGCGGATGGAAGGTCAGACCGTTGGCGTTGTGGCCAACCAGCCTATGGTGCTGGCGGGCTGTCTGGATATCGACAGTTCCCGCAAAGCCGCCCGTTTTGTGCGCTTTTGTGATGCCTTTGAAATCCCGATCCTGACGCTTGTTGATGTGCCCGGCTTCCTGCCCGGGACCGGACAAGAGTATGGCGGCGTAATCAAGCACGGCGCAAAACTGCTGTTCGCTTACGGTGAAGCAACCGTGCCCAAAGTTACCGTCATCACCCGCAAGGCTTACGGCGGGGCCTATGATGTGATGGCCTCCAAACACCTGCGGGGCGATTACAACTATGCGTGGCCGACAGCGGAAATCGCTGTGATGGGGGCCAAGGGCGCTGTTGAAATCCTGTACCGTTCTGAATTGGGCGATCCAGATAAAATCGCCGCCCGCGTAGCCGATTACGAAGACCGCTTTGCCAATCCGTTTGTAGCCGCCGAAAAAGGCTTCATCGACGAAGTAATCACCCCCCACAACACCCGCAAACGGGTCTGTCGGGCCTTTGCTTCCCTGCGCGGTAAAAAGCTGAAGAACCCGTGGAAGAAACACGACAACATTCCGTTGTGATCGCGGTTGGAGCGCTGGGAGAATATGCAGAGAGGGTGTAATTCTGTTGGGAAGTTGCGCCTCTCTGACCTTACACCGCTCTGACCAAACGCCAGACTGGCGCTATGAAAGTGCTGGAAAAGCCCATCCAGCGAGATTTGAAACGAACCAAGAGGATGCGCCTGCATCATGAGTGCCGTGTTTGCCTATTCAAGCCTTGCCCGCTTTGCGTTTCGCGCAGGCGTGGTGGCGGCTTTGTTGTCCTTTTGGGCCGTGGCGGGTGTTGCGCAGGTTAGCACACTGGATACAGCAGAACCGATTGCGGTGCCGTCAGGGCAGGCGCTGTCATTGTTTGAAAAACAGGTGATCCCGCCGGAAAACAAGATCCTGTATCTGGGGTTTGTGGCGCCGGCACTGGCGGGGGAATACGGGGTTACATTTGATCGCGCCAGCGTGGATATGGATACGATCTGCACCGACCTTGGAATCGGGCTTGCAGGCAAACTGATCGGCGATGGATTGCGGATCGACGAAATCGTGGTGCGTCTGATGGAAAGGCCAATCGCTTACGGCGAAGTGGACGAAACAGCCGCACAATTTTTGAATGCATACGACATTAGTGGTGGAACATGCGAATGGTACTGACAAGAAAAATAAGGGGCGCGGCGGACACGCCCACAGTGGCCCCGTCACAAAAAAGCAGCAATTTGCAGGTTTTCCGCCTATTTGCACATATTCGGTATGCGCGGCTGCGAATCTTTGCTAACTTAGCTGCAAGCTGCGTTCACGCGGCTACGGTCGCGTGTCGTGATCGGTTTCGAATACAATATGACTGTCACAGGAGGACACTATGTCCACAAAACTTAAAATCGCATTGCTTGTTGTCACTTTGGGCGTTTCTGCCTGCGCACAACAAGAAGAGCCAGTTGTTATTCTGGACGTACAACCAGAGCCGGTTACTTCCAAGTACTAAGCTTATCGCCGGGCGGCGGTACGCCGCCGCTCGCGCATCGCTATCTTTTTCGCCACTGCACCCAGACCTGCAGGTGGCGCTATGATCAAACACCGTGGGTTTCCAGGGCGTTTGCCTGGGTCTGAATTCCAATTCGTCATTCGCCGTCCCAATAAAAAGGGCGCAACACCGCTTAAGGCGCGGGAACGCTATGCGGACCGCCGTCATGCAGACCGCCGCGCGGATGAGTTTTTCATGCGCGCCCTGTGGGAGTGTTTTGGCGAGGAATCGTTTGAGCGGGGCAATCTGGATGCGGGTCGCCTGAACTGGTTGCTGGGCCGCGAGGTCGTGCCTGCGGAGCAGCCGTTTGATCCTGAAAGCTATGAGGCTTTGCTGCGTGTCGACAAAGGCCGCGCTATGGTCAGCTTTCCCGACGTTTTTGACGAAAGTATCGAGGATTGGGCGTGATTTTGCCTATGAAATCCGTGATTTGGCGTGTTTGCGCCGACCTGCAAGGGGCGGTGCATCAAGCCCTTTGTTTTGCGCATCTTCCGCGCTACCTTTTGTCTGCACGAGGCCTGTCGAGCAGGCTTGAGACGCAGATAAAAAGAGGCAAAAAATGCGTAAACTATCAGTTTTTGCGGCACTCGCCGCGGTATTCGGTTTGTCAGCTTGCAACAGCACGTTGGACCAACGCACCCAAAAACGCATCGGTACCGGTGCGGTTGTCGGCGCGGTTGGCACGGCTTTGCTGGACGGCAACCCGATCAAAGGCGCTATTGTCGGTGGCGTTGTTGGTGGGATCACCAGCAAAGACCGGCACGTTTGGGAATAACCGCTCTTTTGAGCCGTTAAACTCTTTCATTTCCCCTCTACTCGGCCCCCTTCGCATCCGCGAACGGGGCCTTTTTTCGTGCCTGATTGGCATGGAAACCCGCCAGTTATTCCGTATTAGCCCAATCGAAGGTACAGCCCATGTTTAAGAAAATCCTGATCGCCAACCGTGGCGAAATCGCGTGTCGCGTGATCAAGACTGCCCGCAAAATGGGTATCAAGACGGTTGCGATTTATTCGGATGCAGATGCGCAGGCGTTGCATGTTCAAATGGCGGATGAGGCGGTTCACATCGGTCCAAGCCCTGCCAATCAATCCTACATCGTTATTGAAAAAGTGATGGAAGCGATTCGCAAAACCGGTGCTGAAGCCGTGCATCCGGGGTATGGTTTCCTAAGTGAAAACAAACTCTTTGCCGAAGCTCTTGAAGCTGAAGGCGTGGCTTTTGTCGGCCCACCTGCGGGCGCGATTGAATCCATGGGCGATAAGATCACCTCTAAAAAGCTGGCCCAAGAGGCGGGCGTGTCTACGGTGCCAGGCTATATGGGCCTGATCGCGGATGCGGATGAGGCGGTTAAGATTTCCAATGAAGTGGGCTATCCTGTGATGCTCAAAGCCTCGGCTGGCGGCGGCGGCAAGGGGATGCGCATCGCGTGGAACGATCAAGAAGCCCGTGAGGGGTTTCAATCGTCTAAAAACGAGGCGGCGAATTCCTTTGGCGATGACCGGATTTTCATCGAGAAATTTGTCACCCAACCGCGCCACATCGAAATTCAGGTGCTGGGCGATAAACACGGCAACTGCCTGTATCTGAACGAGCGAGAATGCTCGATCCAGCGGCGCAACCAAAAGGTTGTCGAAGAAGCCCCAAGTCCGTTTCTGGACGAAGCCACCCGCAAAGCCATGGGCGAACAATCTGTCGCGCTGGCCAAGGCGGTTAATTATTCCAGTGCAGGCACGGTGGAATTCATTGTGGACGGGGATCGCAATTTCTACTTTCTGGAAATGAACACCCGATTGCAGGTGGAACACCCTGTAACCGAACTGATCACCGGCATTGATCTGGTGGAACAGATGATCCGTGTGGCATGGGGCGAAAAGCTGGCCATGAAGCAGGAAGACATTAAAATCAACGGCTGGGCCATTGAAAACCGTCTGTATGCCGAAGACCCGTATCGCAACTTCTTGCCATCAATTGGCCGTCTGACCCGCTATCGTCCGCCTGCGGAGAAAGCGAAATCAGCCTATGCAGTGCGCAATGACACGGGCGTGTTTGAAGGCGGCGAGATCAGTATGTTCTACGATCCGATGATCGCCAAGCTGTGTACATGGGCCCCGACACGGGGCGAGGCGATTGACCGGATGCGTGTCGCGCTGGACAGTTTTGAAGTTGAAGGCATCGGTCATAACCTGCCGTTCCTGTCTGCTGTAATGGATCACGAACGATTCATTTCGGGCAATATCACCACTGCCTTTATCGAAGAAGAATACCCCGAAGGCTTTGAAGGTGCCACATTGGACAGTGCCGCCCTGCGCAATATTGCGGCCAGCTGTGCGGCCATGTTCCGCGTCGCCGAAATCCGCCGTGCGCGGGTGTCTGGGCGGATCAACAACCACAAACGCAAAGTGGGCAAAGACTGGGTTGTGACCCTGCAAGGCGAATCCTTTGCGGTGAAGATCAAGGCTGATGACAAAGGCTCTACGGTGAAATTCGAAGACGGTGAAAAACTGCGGATCACGTCGGATTGGTTGCCGGGGCAAAGCCTTGCCAAGATGAAAATCAACGGCGAAAATGTGGTTCTGAAGGTGGACCCGATTTCTGCGGGCTATCGCATTCGATCCCGCGGGGCTGAACTGAAAGTCCGCGTGCGCAGCCCGCGCAATGCGGAACTTGCCAGCCTGATGCCGGAAAAACTGCCGCCGGACACATCCAAACTGCTGCTCTGCCCGATGCCGGGTCTGATCGTGGCGCTGGATGTGAAAGAAGGCGACGAAGTGCAGGAAGGCCAAGCCCTGTGCACTGTGGAAGCCATGAAAATGGAAAATGTTCTGCGCGCCGAAAAGAAAGGCGTCGTCACCAAAGTGAAAGCCGCCGTGGGTGAAAGCCTGATGGTGGATGACGTAATCATGGAGTTCGAATAGGCCCATTGGCTGACCCGGTGATCATAGACCCGCGATTGATCGCCGCCCTGATCGGGGCGGGGGTTGCCTCGGCTGGGTGGGTGTTCAAGGCGTGGCTGGATAAGGCCCAAGACCAAAATCGTCGGTTGGAACGGGTGCGCGATGTGCAAACCGCTCTGGCCGCAGAAATCCTGCCTTACCTAGAGGTTCTGGAGCTGTTCGATCTGACCGATCATCTGGAAAAAGTCATCGACAAGATGCGCGCACAGGCGGGGTATTTCCCGCTGGTGCCAACCGAACGCAACGACACGGTGTTTCGCGCGGTTCTGTCGGAAATTCATGTGTTGCCGGAACCGGTGATCAAACCCGTGGTGCGCTATTACAGCCAGTTATTCGCGATTGAAGCATTGATCGAGGATTTGCGCGGGCAGGGCGTGCGTGATCTGAACGATGACGCCCGCGAAGCCATGTACACGGATTACATCAGCATGAAGCTGCAAGCCTTGGAATTGGGTAAAAATGCGGTTGCAGCCATTGATGCGCAACTGGGGAAACGCCCATGAGCGGGCGTTTCATATTCGGTGTTAGTAACCGGGGCGTGGCCCTGTCTGGCCAGCAATCGGCTTTGGTTTTTCGCGTACTTCAGTCATGGTCCGTCCTTTTTGATCGGAAACTGCGCCTTGCCCATAATATAGGGCATAATGGCAAAGAATTCAATAATTCTAACAATGGCGCTGTGCGCTATTTTTCCCAGCGTTGTCTGATTTCCTGCTGGCGCAGGGGCATTTTATCAATAGAGCGGCTTAACTCGCGCACGGTCCAGGGGCCGGGTTTGCGTAGTTTTATTTCGCCGTCCTTGCCGATCACCGTCAGTTGGAACCCGCGCGGGCGCAGCGCCTTGCGCAGGTCGGATAATTCACGGGCGTCTGTATCGGTTAGAACCACAATGTCCCGCTCGGCCAGCGCGTCCGGGTCTTCGTCGAACAACTCCATCTGGCGAATGAACCGCGGGTCGTCTGGTGTGTCGGCAAAGACCACAACAGGGCGTTTCACCCAAAGATACTCCTCTAGCGGATTGGCCGAGGCGGGCAGGCTTTGTGCAAGCCCGATCAGGGCAATCAATGCAGCAACACGTGGTGTCTTCATGAAATCTCCTATCGGGATATCATGTAAGCGGTTTTCCCCGAAATGCGAGAGGCAATTGCCCCACAGTGGGTGGGCAGCATGACGCAAGCCCGTGGATTGACCCTGTGGGCGCTGTTTGGTGCCGTGCTGCCGACGTTGGCCGTGATTGTGCTGACGCTGCTGAAAACCGGCGGTGTCTGGGAATATGCGCTGGATGATGTGTACATCCATCTGGCCATGTCCGAACAGGTGGCCCAAGGCGCTTACGGGGTGAATGGGGGGGAATCCGCCTCGGCTTCTTCGTCTATTTTGTATTCCTATCTGTTGGCCCCTTTTGCGGGCTTTGGCTGGCAGCCTTATGTGCCGCTGACTTTGGGGCTGGGGGCGTTGATCTGGGCGGCGATTTTATGGGCGCGGGTGCTGGAAACGGCGGCTGTGGCCGATGACAGCCCGTGGCGCGTGTCTTTGTTCCTGCTGGCCCTGTTGGGGCCGGTGTTTTTGCATTTCCCAGCCCTGTCCCTGATCGGGATGGAACATATTTTGCATGTCTGTGCCGCGCTTTTGGTGGCGCTGGGGCTGATCCGGTTTGCGCAGACAGGGCAGGTGCCGTGGTATCTGATTGCCGCGATTATCGTGAACCCGTTGCTGCGGTTTGAGGGCATGGCGCTGGCCTTATTTGCCTGTGCGGTGCTGGCTTTTGGCGGGCGGTGGCCCTTGGCTGTGATCACACTGATCGCCACAGCCCTGCCAATGACGGTGCATTTCATGCATATGTCTGCGCTCGGGCTGGATATGCTGCCCAATTCAGTCAATGCCAAGGCCGTGGTCGTTGGCGGCGGCGCCGATGTAGTGGCGGGGGCGGAAACAGGGGATCGCTTGCTGGCGTTAAAAAACAGCTGGAAGCTGGCGATGATCTCGCCCTCGGGGCGGTTGCTGATCGGGCTGATCCTGACGCTGGTGTTTTTACTGCTGTCACAACGCCGGAAATTCAGCCGCGTGGAGCTGTGCCTCGGGGCCACGGCTATGCTGGCGGCATTCGCCCATGTGACGCTGGGCTCCGTCCTGCCGTTTTATCGTTATGAGATCTACGTCTGGAGTTTTGGTGCGGCTGTAACCGTCTATCTTCTGTCTCGTATAGCGGTTGCGTCACCCCGCGCCCAACAATTGCGGGCGATTTTCCCCGTGGCCGCATTGGTGATCGGCGGCTTGCACTATCCGCTGACCACCTTTGAAAAACTGCCCGCTGGCAGTGCTGCGATTTATGCGCAACAGCGCCAGATGGGGCGGTTTGTCGATGATTTCTGGCAAGCCCCGATTGCGGTGAATGATCTGGGCCATGTGGCCTATCGCAATCCTTATTACGTGCTGGATCTGTGGGGGCTGGCCTCGGCAGAGGCGCTTGAAGCGCGCACCAGTCGCGCAGACCCGCTGTGGGCGGACAAGCTGGCGCAGAAATACGATGTGAAGGCAGCAATGATCTATCGCCACTGGCTGGCCGCCCATATTCCAGCAGGCTGGCAGGCCGTGGCTCGCCTGAAACTGACCATCCCGCGGGGCACTTTGGGGGGGAATATCGTCACGATATATGCAACGGATCCCGATGACACCGCTGCACGGGACGATTTGATCGGCAAACTGCGGGCCTTTGCCCCCACATTGCCGCGCTCCGCCGAACTGGAGTTTCTGTGATGCAGAAACACCCTCCGAACACCAATTCGAACACGAAAACGAACACCCCCGTGGGCATCCCCACGACAGCCATAAAGGAGCGCAAAGCATGAGCGCAGAAGACAAAAAGACATGGGAAACGCTGGCAGAAAAAGAACTGCGCGGCAAACCGCTGGACAGCCTGACGTGGGACACGCCCGAAGGCATCAAGGTGAAACCCGTCTACACGGCTGACGATCTGGAAGGGCTGGATCACATCAATGGCGTGCCGGGTGTAAACCCCTATATGCGGGGGCCGCGCGCCACTATGTATACGGGCCGTCCGTGGACCATCCGCCAATACGCGGGCTTTTCCACCGCCGAAGAATCCAACGCCTTTTATCGCCAAGGTCTGGCCGCTGGCCAACAGGGCGTTTCGGTTGCCTTTGATCTGGCCACCCACCGTGGCTATGACAGTGACCATGAACGGGTCATGGGTGATGTGGGCAAAGCAGGCGTTGCCATTGATTCCGTCGAGGATATGAAAATCCTGTTTGACGGTATCCCGCTCGATCAGATTTCTGTGTCCATGACCATGAATGGTGCAGTTATTCCGGTTCTTGCGTCCTTTATCGTAGCAGGCGAAGAACAAGGTCATGACCGCAGCGTGTTGTCGGGCACTATTCAGAATGACATTCTGAAAGAATTCATGGTGCGCAACACCTATATCTACCCACCAGAACCATCCATGCGGATTGTGGCGGATATTATCGAATTCACCGCGACTGACATGCCGAAATTCAACTCGATTTCGATTTCCGGCTATCACATGCAAGAAGCAGGCGCGAACCTTGTGCAAGAGCTGGCGTTCACGCTGGCGGATGGTAAGGAATACGTCAAAACCGCGATTGATCGGGGCATGGACGTGGATGCTTTCGCAGGGCGGCTTAGCTTTTTCTTTGCGATCGGCATGAACTTCTTCATGGAAATCGCCAAATTGCGGGCGGCGCGTTTGCTGTGGTCCGAAATCATGGCAGAATTTGAACCGAAAAAGCCCGGATCCTCTATGCTGCGCACCCATTGCCAAACATCGGGCGTGTCGTTGCAGGAACAAGACCCCTATAACAACGTGGTGCGCACCGCCTATGAAGCCATGAGCGCGGTTCTGGGCGGGACACAATCCCTGCACACCAACTCTTTTGACGAAGCAATCGCTTTGCCAACCGAAGAATCCGCGCGGCTGGCCCGCAACACCCAATTGATTTTGCAAAACGAAACCGGCGTGACCAATGTGGTCGATCCGCTGGCGGGGTCATATTACATCGAAAACCTGACCAATGAACTGGCCAATGAAGCCCGCAAAATCATCAAGGAAGTGGATGATATGGGCGGCATGACCAAGGCCGTGGCCTCTGGCATGCCCAAACTGCGCATCGAGGAGGCCGCCGCCCGCCGTCAGGCCGCAGTGGATCGGGGCGAAGAAGTGGTTGTGGGGGTGAATAAATTCACGCTCGACAAACAGCCGGTAATCAACATCCGCGACATCGACAATTCCGCCGTACGCGACAGCCAGATCGCCCGTCTGGAAAAAATTCGCGCCACACGGGATGCAGATGCTTGTGCGCAGGCGTTGATGCTGCTGGAACAAGGGGCCAGCACAGGCGAGGGCAACCTGTTGGCGCTGGCCGTCGAAGCCGCCCGCGCCCGCGCCACAGTGGGCGAGATTTCGGACGCAATGGAAACCGCCTTTGGGCGTCACAGAGCAGAGGTAAAGACATTGGCAGGGGTATACGGGGCCGCCTATGAAGGCGACGAAGGCTTTGCGCAAATTCAGGCCGATGTGGACGCATTTGCCGATTCCGAGGGCCGACGCCCCCGCATGTTGGTGGTCAAAATGGGTCAGGATGGCCATGACCGCGGTGCCAAAGTGATCGCCACAGCATTCGCCGACATCGGCTTTGACGTGGACGTTGGCCCGCTGTTCCAAACCCCCGCCGAAGCTGCCCGCGATGCCATTGACAACGATGTGCATGTGATCGGGATTTCATCACAGGCTGCGGGTCATAAAACGCTGGCCCCTCAGTTGGTTCAGGCGCTAAAAGACCAGAATGCAGGAGACATCATCGTGATCTGTGGCGGCGTTATCCCCCAACAGGACTATGATTTCTTGTACAAAGCGGGGGTGAAAGCGATCTTCGGGCCGGGCACAAATATCCCGTCTGCGGCGCGTAACATCCTCGAACTGATCAAATCCAGTTAAGGAGGCCTTATGGCAGACTCGCCCAAAACCCGCGCCCTGAATTATCACCAGCACCCCAAACCGGGAAAGTTGGAAATCAGGGCGACCAAGCCCATGGGCAACCAGCGCGATCTGTCGCTGGCCTATAGCCCGGGCGTGGCCGAGGCGTGTCTGGAAATAAAGGCCGATCCAGCGGCGGCTGAACTGTACACCACGCGTAGCAATCTGGTGGGCGTGGTGACCAACGGGACGGCGGTTCTGGGTCTGGGCAACATCGGGGCGCTGGCGTCAAAACCGGTGATGGAAGGCAAGGCGGTCCTGTTCAAGAAATTCGCCAATATCGACTGTTTTGATATTGAATTAAACGAATCTGATCCGGTCAAACTGGCCGAAATCGTCTGCGCGCTGGAACCCACATTCGGGGCGATCAACCTTGAAGATATCAAGGCACCTGATTGTTTTATCGTGGAAAAAATCTGCCGCGAGCGGATGAATATTCCCGTTTTCCACGACGACCAGCACGGTACAGCCATTGTTGTGGGTGCTGCGGCTACCAACGCGGTGGCGGTTGCCAAAAAGCGGTTTGAAGACATTAAAATCGTGTCCACAGGGGGTGGCGCTGCCGGCATTGCCTGTCTGAACATGTTGGTGAAACTGGGGGTGAAGCGGGAAAATATCTGGCTGTGTGACATCCACGGGTTGGTCTATCAGGGCCGCGCCGAGGATATGAACCCGCAAAAATCCGCCTTCGCCCAAGACAGCGATCTGCGCACACTCGATCAGGTTATTGACGGCGCTGATTTGTTTCTGGGCCTGTCCGGTCCCGGCGTTCTGACGTCTGATATGGTTGCGAAAATGACCAAACAGCCAATCATTTTTGCGCTGGCCAATCCCACCCCAGAAATCATGCCCGAAGAGGTGAAAAAAGTCGCCCCTGATGCGATTATCGCCACGGGGCGGTCGGATTATCCCAATCAGGTGAACAACGTTTTGTGCTTTCCGTTTATCTTTCGCGGGGCGCTGGATGTGGGCGCGACAGAAATCAACGACGCCATGCAAATCGGCTGTGTCAAAGGCATTGCCGAACTGGCCCGTGCCACCAGCAGCGCCGAGGCAGCGGCCGCCTATCAGGGCGAGAAGATGACCTTCGGGCCGGATTACCTGATCCCCAAACCGTTTGATCCACGCCTGATGGGGATTGTGGCCAGTTCTGTTGCCAAAGCCGCGATGGACAGTGGCGTGGCCAAGCGGCCTGTGGATGACATTATCGCCTATAAGGCCCATCTGGACCGGTCCGTGTTCAAATCCGCCTTCATCATGCGCCCTGTATTCGAACTGGCCCGCGCGGCCGTGCGGCGAGTGATTTTTGCCGAAGGCGAAAGCGAGCGGGTCCTGCGGGCCGTCGGCGCTATGGTTGAAGAGGGCGTGGATCGCCCGATCTTGATTGGCCGTCCTGACGTGATCGCGCGGCGTATTTCCAGGGCGGGGCTATCCATCAAGCCCGGCTCGGATTTCGACATGGTGAACCCCGAAAGTGACAGCCGCTATCGGGACTATTGGCAGACCTATTACGACCTGATGAAACGCCGTGGTGTGACCCCTGATCTGGCCAAAGCGATCATGCGCACCAATACAACCGCCATTGGCGCTGTGGCTGTGCACCGCGGTGAAGCTGACAGCCTGATCTGTGGCACTTTCGGGCAATATCTGTGGCATTTGAAATATGTAAGCGAGATTTTGGGGCAGGACGGGTTGCACCCTGTCGGGGCGCTGTCCCTGATGATCCTTGAAAGCGGCGCGCTGTTTGTGGCCGATACCCAAGTGCATCCCGAACCCACTGCGGATCAGATCGCCCAAACGGTGATTGCAGCGGCGCGGCATGTGAAACGCTTTGGGATGGACCCGAAAATCGCTTTGCTGTCCCATTCCCAATTCGGCAATCTGGATATCGACAGTGGCCGCCGCATGCGCGGGGCGCTGGACATTCTGGACGGGATGGATCTGGATTTCCAATATGAAGGCGAAATGCACGCGGATAGTGCGCTTGACCCTGAATTGCGCGCGCGGATCTTGCCAGAAAGCCGTCTTGAAGGCGCGGCTAACACGTTGATTTTTGCCAATACAGATGCGGCCAGTGCGGTGCGTAACGTGTTAAAGACCCGCGCGGGCGGGCTGGAAGTGGGGCCGATCCTGATGGGGATGGGCAATAAGGCGCATATTGTCAGCCCCTCCATCACACCACGCGGATTGCTGAATATCGCGGCCTTGGCAGGAACATCCGTGCAATCCTACGGGTGACGGGTTGCCCTGTTTTGGTGCAGAGGTTTATGAATTAAGGGAGGAAAACCAATGGGATACAAAGAGGTATACGCGGGCTGGAAAGCAGACCCCGAGGCCTTCTGGATGGAGGCTGCCAAGTCTATCGACTGGATCGTCGCGCCGACCAAAGCGCTTAGCGACGAAAACGCGCCTTTGTATGAATGGTTTGCCGACGGGGTAGTGAACACCTGTTATAACGCGGTGGACCGTCACGTGGAAAATGGCCGCGCCGATCAGGTGGCGATCATTTACGACAGCCCGATCACGGGGGCAAAATCGCAGATCACTTTTGCCGAATTACAGGTCAAGGTCGCCAATCTGGGCGGGGCATTGCTGGAGCAGGGCATCACCAAGGGCGACCGCGTTATCATCTATATGTCGATGACCCCCGAAGCGATCATCGCCATGCTGGCCTGTGCGCGGATCGGTGCAATCCACTCGGTGGTTTTTGGCGGTTTTGCTGCCGCAGAGCTGGCAACACGTATCAATGATGCCACCCCCAAAGCCATTATCGCCAGCAGTTGCGGGATCGAGCCGGGGCGGGTGATCCAGTATAAACCCCTGCTGGACGAGGCTATCGAAATTGCCGATCACAAGCCCGAAACCTGCATCGTTTTTCAACGGGAACAGGCACAGGCCAAACTGATTGCGGGCCGTGATCTGGATTGGGATGAGGCGCAAGCCAACGTCACGCCAGCCCCTTGTGTACCGGTCAAAGGTACTGATCCAGTTTACGTGCTGTATACTTCTGGCACCACAGGCCAGCCCAAAGGTGTAGTGCGCCACACAGGCGGGCATCTGGTTGCCCTGAACTGGACCATGAAAAATGTCTACGGCATGGACCCCGGCGATGTGTTCTGGGCGGCATCAGATGTGGGTTGGGTCGTGGGTCATTCCTATATCTGCTACGGCCCGTTAATCCACGGCAACACCACTGTGGTCTTTGAAGGCAAGCCCGTCGGCAGCCCCGATGCAGGCACTTTCTGGCGGATCATACAGGATTATAAAGTCCGCGCCTTATTCACAGCCCCCACGGCATTCCGCGCGATAAAACGCGAAGATCCCAAAGGGGACTTTGTGAAAAAGTATGACTTATCGAACATGGAAACCCTGTTTTTAGCAGGGGAGCGCGCGGATCCTGATACAATTCTGTGGGCGCAGGATCAGCTTAAGATTCCAGTGATTGACCATTGGTGGCAAACGGAAACCGGCTTTCCTATGGTCGGCAACCCTATGGGAATCGAAGCATTGCCGGTCAAAGTCGGCTCGCCCACTGTGGCGCTGCCGGGATATGACGTGCGTATTCTTAGCGATGAGGGGCATGAAATGCCCACAGGTGAACTGGGCGCGATTGCCGTTAAATTGCCCCTACCACCTGGCACATTGCCGACCTTGTGGAACGCAGAAGAGCGGTTTCGCAAAGCCTATCTCGACACGTTTCCTGGTTATTATGAAACCGGCGATGCGGGGGTAAAAGACGAAGACGGCTATCTTTATATTATGGCCCGCACGGATGATGTGATCAATGTGGCAGGGCATCGCCTGTCCACTGGCGCGATGGAGGAAATCCTTGCAGGCCACCCTGATGTGGCCGAGTGCGCGGTGATCGGCGTGACGGATGCGTTAAAAGGGCAGTTGCCCATGGGATTCCTGTGCCTAAGCTCGGGTGTGAACCGCCCGCATGCAGAAATCACAAAAGAATGTATACAACTGGTGCGGGAAAAAATTGGTCCCGTGGCCGCGTTTAAATTGGCCTGTGTGGTGGATCGCCTACCCAAAACCCGTTCTGGCAAAATTCTGCGGGCAACCATGGTCAAAATAGCTGATGGAGCAGAATTCAAACTGCCAGCAACTATAGACGACCCCGCGATTCTCGATGAAATTGCGGTGGCCCTGCGTGAATTGGGTTATCCCGCTTAGGTTGAATGGCCGGCAAACCTGATAAAAACTGTTTGATTACACGTGACTAACTGGGAAATCGCAAGATTTCCCAGTTTTTTCTTTGGAAATGAACTTCTAAGGCGTAGCATACGCAACAATTACACGTGGAACGCGAAGTTATTGATAAAACCAACAGGTCTGAAAGGCTATCATGCCCAAAATGACGGTCCATATCTGCATATCTGTTTTTTCGTCTGGTCATAGGTAGGGCTATGGCTGACAGGATTTTAATTGTTGAAGAAAATGAGGAAATTCTGGCGGCCTTGGCCGAAACATTCGCGCAGGTGGGATACTCCGTAGATGTTGCGCGTAAGCTGCCCGAGGCTGCCCGAAAATTCGCGGTATGGGGGCATAAAATTGTTGTGCTGGATTTGCTGCTGACAGGGCAGGGCGTGCATCAGTTGATGTCTGGCATTCTGGGCGCAATGCCCCGCACGCGGGTGATTGTGACGACGGCCAGCGGGTCGATGAAACAAGCGGCCGAGGCGATCGGCATGGGGGCGTTTGATTTTCTGGTAAAACCGTTCGATGGCATGCGATTGCTGCAAACTGTCAAAAACGCGCTGGCCAGCTTGAATGCGGCGCTTCCGCTAGAAGCAGCTGCCCCTGGTGAAATAAACGAGATTTATCCCTGTTTGGATGCCTCGGTGAAGCAGTTTATTGCCCAGATTGCCCCGTCAAAAGCCCCTGTTTTGCTCAAAGGTCCAAAGGGCACAATGAAGGAAAAATGTGCGCGGCTATTTCACAACCTTTCTGCCCACAGCAGCAATCCCTTTGTGGCAATCGACTGCGCTGCCAATCGGGCCAAGTCCCTGAGTGACCTTATATCGGATGAAGTTCTGTATCATGGTGGGACGTTATTCTTGAACGATATCTGCGACTTAACCTTGAAAGTTCAGACGCAACTGCTGTGGTTTCTACAGACGGGTTTGCTGAATGACCGGCGTCGATTGCCCCGTCAGGCTGATGTACGGGTCATTTGCGGGGCTTCCACCCAGCCGGAAAAAGCGATGCAAGCGGGCCTTCTGCGTGAAGACTTGTTCTACCGATTAAGCGTTGCTTCACTTGACCTGCCGCCGCTGACCAATGGGCCATTTACCGTGGCCTTGCTGGCGCAGGGGCTGTTATCCCAGCAGGCCCGTGCGCTCGGAAAACACGATATTATCCTTAATATCGACGTTAAAGAGATGCTCAACGGCTATAGCTGGCCCGGCAATATGGCCGAATTGGTAGAATTGATTGAAGTTATTGCCAGCGACAGTTCCAGATCAACGATCGAACCAGAAACATTGCCCAAAGCTTTTCAAAAGGCCTGCAATCTGGATCGGGCTGCTGCCCTGCAAAGCAAACGGGCTGGAGAAGGGCATTTGCCTGCCCCACCCTGTCAGGACGCCCCTGAATTGTATGAGACCGCGTTAAAGGGGATCATAAATGAGGGTAAATCTTTGGCTGAAATCGAACGCGCAGTGATTGAATTGACGATCCGGCTGTATCAGGGATCAATCCCGCGCGCGGCGAACCATTTGGCGGTTTCTCCGTCGACCATCTATCGAAAAATGGACTCTTGGGGTAAATCCTGACCCTGCGTGCCGCTTTCGATTACACCCAGCCTGTACAGATCAAAATACCGCGAAAATCCCAAGTTCTCCGTCACTTGTGCCTTATTGTTGAACCATTTCACTTTAGGGGGCTGCGCAAAATTATGGGGTTGCGCGACTGTTAACTACGAAATGTAGGGTTTTAACGGCAAATACGCTTTACATTGTGGCCCAAAAAAGGCACTTTTGGTGCGTATCCTAGGGGGCCCGAGATGCGAGATTTTTTGAATATAGCGGCAGGTGTCGCAACAGGATTTGCAGTATTTTTTACGATGCCAGACGTGGCAAGCGCGCAATCGTTGCGCAAGATAACGGCCCCCGCAGAACAGCCACCTGAATCTTTCACAGCGTCACAATATGTGGACAGCCGCGGCTGCGTTTTTATTCGCGCGGGGTTTGGCGGTCGGGTCACATGGGTGCCGCGGGTGAACCGTAAGCGCAATGTGTATTGTTCTAAAGAAAACCGCCCTTCGCTGTCAGCCAGTCAACTGGCTGCCCTTGCCAATACGAAACCTGTCAAAGCCAACCCTCAAGTGGTTGATCTGTCGCTTCCAGATGACGGTCCAACTGCAGGGCAGGCGCGTCCAACCCGTAAAATCGTGAAGGTTGCTCCGCGCACCATTGCCGCCAAGCCTGTAGTTACCCCACAACAGCCCACCGTTCGGGTGCAACCCGCAAGGCCTGTTGCTGTGGCCAAAGCGACCCCCACCCGGATTCTGCCAACTGCGATCAGCGGGGCGCAAGCCGTGCATCCGGGTGACTTGGTTCGCTCCAGACGGGAAGTGGCCGAAAATGCTGGGCTTGCCAGACCAACAATAGCAGCGTCCGCACCGACAGGGGCCACTGCACCTGCCACAGTCCGCCGCGTTGCAACTGGCGCGCAGCCTATTCACCCCGGTGATCTGGTGCGCCAGCAGCAGCAACGTCGCCTGAACGCTGCGGCGGCGGCCAATGCCAGCGCCAGAGCTTACAATACGAATTTCAAGGCTATCACAGCGGCGCAAGCCTATGATCCGATCCACAATCTGCCCACTGTTAACAACATAATTGACTCTGATGTGACGTTTGAAGGCGATGCGCAAATGGCGCTGGTCTGGACAAACACCGTGCCGCGTCGTTTGGTCCAAGACAAACTTCGCTTGCGTAAAGTTGTGTCAAACACGGGCGCGGTTCGGGCCACCAAATCGTCAAAATCCTACAAGGCCAACTGACCTGTAGCGTTTCGCTTTGATAAACGTTAAAATCAATTTGGTCCCTTAGGGGGCTGAAAAACAAAGCGCAAAATCGCGTGGATTATTATAATTTGAAAGTTGTTCTGTTGGGGCCGTTTGACAGTAAGACGCAGATTATGAACAGCGTTTATCTGTAAGCGGTGGGCCAGCTGCGGGGAAATCCCCAATGCTAAAGCCCTTAATCCTCAATTTCCCGACTTTTCAATCTTATCAATGGCCTGTGTCGTTGATTAACCTTTGATTGGAGAGTTTCGAATGACACGTTTGATTGTCAAAAATATCAGCCATCTGGTGACGATGAACCCCGTGCGGGCCGAATTGTGCGATGTGGATATGGCCGTGGAAAACGGGGTTGTGGCGGAAATCGGCCCCAACTTGCAAGGCGCGCAAACTGTTGATGCACGGGGCTGTGTGGTCACGCCGGGGTTGGTGAACACCCATCATCATTTGTTCCAAACCCTGACCCGTGCGGTGCCGGGGGGGCAGGATGCTTTGTTGTTTGGCTGGCTGCAAACGCTCTATCCGATCTGGGCGCGGATGGGGCCAGAGGAGATTTTCACCTCGGCCCAAGTTGGGCTGGCTGAACTGGCGCTGTCGGGGTGTGCGCTGAGTTCTGACCACCAGTATCTGTTCCCCAATGGCGCAAAGCTGGACGATGCCATCGACGCGGCCCAGACCATCGGTATCCGCTTTCACGCCGCCCGTGGCTCTATGAGCATCGGTGAGAGCGACGGCGGCCTTCCACCCGATCATCTGGTCGAGCGCGAGGCAGATATCCTGAACGATTGTATCCGCGTGGCGGACCGCTATCATGATGCCGCAGACGGGGCTATGGTGCGGATAGTCATGGCGCCATGCTCGCCGTTTTCCGTTAGTACAGGCTTGATGAAAGACAGCGCTTTGCTGGCACGGGACAAGGGCGTGATGCTGCACACCCATCTGGCTGAAAACGATGAAGACGTGGCCTATAGTCAGGAAAAATTCGGCTGCCGTCCGGGGCAATACGCCGAGGAAATGGGCTGGACGGGACAGGATGTCTGGCATGCGCACTGCGTTAAGATGGACGCGCAAGAGATTGATTTGTTTGCAAGAACTGGAACGGGCGTTGCCCATTGTCCCTGTTCGAACTGCCGCCTTGGGTCTGGCATTGCGCCTGTGCGCCAGATGCGGGACGCAGGCGTGCGCGTGGGCTTGGGCGTAGATGGATCGGCGTCCAATGACGCAGGCCATCTGCTGGATGAGGCCCGTCAGGCCATGTTGTTACAGCGCGTCCAAAACGGCGCTGATGCTATGGCCGCCCGTGAAGCCCTGGAAATCGCCACCCTTGGCGGCGCGCAGGTGCTGGGGCGTCAGGATTGTGGGTCGCTTGAGGTTGGAAAACGGGCCGATTTCGCCATCTGGGATATGCAGGGATTGGCCGCTGCGGGCAACTGGGATCCAGTGGCCGCTTTGGTGCTGACCGGCCCTCACAACGTGCGTGATTTGTTTGTCGAGGGCCGCCCTGTGGTTCAAAACAGGCGGATGGTGAATGTTGACCTGCGCGCGGTAATCACCCGCCAAAACCACCTTGCCGCCCGTTTGGCAGGTTAGGGGCGCGGGACCGCAGCGCCGCCGACCCAAACGCCTGCAATCGCGCGATCATCGCCCATCATGATGGTGGGAAACACCGCTTCCCAAATATCCGCCGCCCGTGCGCTACGCTGTGCGATCGGGCGGGTAGAGGATAGGTCGATTGCGATCAGATCGGCCTCATTCCCGGCTGTGAGGTTGCCGATTTTATCGTGCAACGCCAGTGCTTTGGCTGATCCAACGGTGGCAAGATACAACAGTTGGGCAGGGTGCATGGCTGTGCCGCGCAATTGGCCCACTTCATAGGCCGCAGCCATGGTGCGCAGCATGGAAAAGGACGATCCGCCGCCGGTATCCGTAGCCAGCCCAACGGGAATTCCGCGGCTGTGCAGCCCTGTCACATCACACAGGCCTGATCCGATGAACGTGTTGGACGTGGGGCAATGGCCAACGCTGACGCCGCGTTCTGCCATGCGGTCTATTTCGCGCGGGGTCAGGTGAATGGCATGGCCCATAACCGCGCCTTCGCGCACCAGTCCGTGGGCTTCATAGGTGCCCAGATAGTCTTGGGCAGCGGGGAAAAGGTCACGCACCCATGCGATTTCCTCGAGTTGTTCAGACAGATGGGTTTGCATCAGGCAATCAGGGCGTTCGGACCATAATCCGCCCAATGCAGCCAGTTGGTCATCGGTGGATGTGGGGGAAAACCGTGGGGTGATTGCATAGGTCAGCCGATCCACGCCGTGCCAGCGGTCAATCAGCGCCTTGCTGTCGTCATAGGCGGATTGGACCGTGTCGCGCAGCCCGTCGGGCGCGTTGCGATCCATGCAGGTTTTACCCCCCACCATCCGCATCCCGCGTTTTTGTGCTGCGGTGAAAAAAGCATCGACGCTTTGGGGGTGGATGGTGCAATAACTGGCAGCGGTCGTGGTGCCGTTTGTAAGCGCCAAATCACAATATAATTCTGATATTTCAGTGGCATATGCGGCGTCATTGAAGCGCAGTTCCTCGGGGAACGTATAAGTGTTGAGCCAGTCGATCAGCCGTTTCCCCCAGCTGGCGATAATGCCGGTTTGGGGGTAATGTACGTGGCAATCCACAAATCCGGCCATCAACAGGGCCGCGCCCATATCGGTGACCTCTGCCTGTGGATAGGCTGTGCGCAGGGTGTCTGCCGCGCCGACATCGACGATCTTGCCGTCACGGATCACCACAGCGCCGTGGGTGATGTGCTGTGCGGCTTCAACCCCGATAGCAAAGGGATCGCCGGTAAAACGCAGTGTCTGGCCGAGGATCAGCTTAGTAGTCGGCATAGGACTTTTCTTCGACTATCACCGAGCCTAGCGTGAGGTTGATTTGCTTCTTATACTCTGCCCGTTTGTCGTTAGTCACATAAACCGCGCGGGCCAGTTGGATGAATGTTTCGCCAAAATCACCAGCCCGTTCGCAATCGCGAATTTGGTCTTCGATGTCCCATAATTCGCGGTTTACGTTCAGCAGACGGATGTTCAGGACGGTGATATCCTCGGTCTTTGGAATGTGTTTGTCGGCCACAGCAAACAGTGCGGCATGTTCGGTTTTTACATTGGCCAGCTTTTCTGGGTCGGTGATCTTATCCAGTTTGATCGCCAGAATGGTCAGCTTATCCAGTAATTCGCCGGGGGAAATCGGGGTCAGAATTTCATCCATGTTGTGTTACCAATTTTTCTAAATCTGCGTGAAGCCCTGCGAAAACACTGTCCCAATCTCCGGATTTTTCTTGTCGGATCAAACGCATAGACGGATACCAAGGGGTGTGGTCGCTAAAAGGTTCGTACAACCAATAGGCTTCGGAGTGCAAGAGGTTCCAGACCTTTGCACCCACTGACCCTGCCACATGGGCAATGGCGCTGTCCATGGTGATGACCAGATCAAGCTGATCAATCAGCGCAGCACTATCGGCGAAATCCCGATCCGAACTGGCAGCGTCCAGGATGACGCAAGAGGTGCCATCGCTGTTAAACGCCTCCGCCAGCGGCCCCTTGTACAAGGAAAACATCTGCACACCCGCAATATCAGCCAGTTGCAAGAACTGTTGGTGGCTGAAAGAACGCTTGTGATTGGCGCGGTAGGTGACCGATCCCGACCAAAGCACGCCCACGTTGAACGTATCACGGTAAGGCGCAAGAATGGTGCTGGCGCGGTCCGTGGAATCCTTGGGCACTGCCAGTTTGGTTGGGGCGGGCAGGGTTTTCAGTGTGGTGCCCAGATAGCGGGGCAAATCCATCATTGGTGACCAGTAATCACAGCCTTGAATATCGCTGTTGGTCAGCGCGAAACTGTCCACCCCCGCCAGCCCGTCAAATACGCGGCGCAAAGGCGGTTTGACCGACAGGCGGATGGAGGCCCCCAAATCCTGAACCCCTTTCAGGAAACGGGCCATCAGGATGGTGTCGCCAAATCCTTGTTCGGGGGTGACCAGCAGGGTTTTCCCCGTCAAATCCTGCCCTTTCCACTGGGGTACGGGCAGGTCGGGCAACGAAATCTCATCCCCCTTCCAGCGCCAGTCAAATTCGGTAAAGCCGCCCTGGTAATCCCCAAGAGACAATAACGCAAAAGACAGTTGGATGTGCAATTCCGGATCGTTCGGGTGCGCTTTCAGGGCTTTTTCCAGCTCTGTCCTGGCTTCTTGGTGGCGACCAAGGGCGCGCAGATATTTCCCCAAAGAGGACCAGTTTTCCGCATGGCCCGGGTTCTTTTTCAAGGCTCTACGGCGCAGGTCCAATGCCTTTTCAGGTTCCCCCGCATCGAAATGGGCATTCGCCGCATTGTTCAACACGGTGTCGGATTCTGGATCAAGTTGTAGGGCGCGGCGCTGGCAGACAACGGCCAGCGGAAAGTTCTTTTCCGCCCGAAACAGCGCGCCCAGATTAGACCACATGGCCGCATCTTTGGGATTGCGAGACAGATAGGCGCGATAAATATCCCGCGCCACCGCGCGTTCGCCCTTTTGGTGATAAGTCACCGCCGCGCCGCGCATTTCTTCTAATGTGTTAAACTGCAATTTAGGGGGAATGTGTTCCGTCATACGTCTGTCTTGTGCCAATAAATTCATTTCAATCCAAATCGTACAGTAGAAGGGATCGTCGGATCAAGTAAACCAGCGGCTCAACAGGGATTCAGGTTGTTGCACATCGGGGGACGGGGTAGAACAGGGCAAAAAGCAGGGGGCGACGATGCAGGATCAAACCACACCGGAAAATGCTTATGATGAGCCCGAGTCCGTGGATACGGCCTATGCGCTTGATACGCTGGCGATTGATGCAATTCTTGAGGCCGTGGAGGCAAATGACCAGCCCCGCCTGATCGAACTGCTTGAACCGCTTCACGCAGCCGATATCGCCGACGTTCTGGAACAGATTTCCGGTTCCGAGCGGGATGACCTGCTGGCCCTTTGGGGAACGGAATTTGACGGCGAGGTGCTGTCAGAGCTGGATGAAAACCTGCGCGCCGATCTGATCGACCGATTGCCAGCGGATGTGATGTCCTCGGTGTTGAAAGACCTTGAGTCTGACGATGTGGTGGATCTGGTTGAAGATCTGGAAGAGCCGCAACAGGCCCGCATCCTAGAGGCGTTGGAGCTGTCGGACAGGGTCGCGGTTGAGCAATCCCTGCAATACCCAGAAGAAAGTGCCGGCCGCCTGATGCAGCGCGAGTTGGTGATGGCGCCTGACCATTGGACGGTGGGCGATGCCATTGACCATCTGCGCAGTGAAACCGATTTGCCCGACCGATTTTACATGGTGGTCATTGTTGACCCCAAGCTGCAACCTATTGGCAAGGTTGCCTTATCCGATCTGATGTCCAGCCCGCGTGATGTGATGTTGGCGACCATTATGGATGAAAACTTTCACATCATTCCCGCGACGCAAAGTCAGGAAGATGTGGCCTATGCCTTTAACCAATATCACATGGTATCAGCCCCTGTGGTGGATGAGGTCGGGCGTTTGGTCGGGGTGATCACCATTGATGACGCCATGCTGGTGCTGGACGAAGAGACCGAAGAAGACTTTAGGCTGATGGCGGGTGTGGGCGACGAAAGCCTGACCGACAGCGTACTGGACACCACCCGCCAGCGGTTTCCGTGGTTGGGGGTGAACCTGATCACCGCGGTGATGGCGTCAATCGTGATTTCACAATTCTCCGCTACGATTGAAGCGATTGTTGCCTTGGCCGTTTTGATGCCGATTGTGGCGTCGATGGGGGGGAACGCGGGGACGCAGACGCTGACTGTGGCGGTGCGCGCGCTGGCGACCAAAGACCTTACCTCGTCAAACGCCATGCGCGTGATCCGCCGCGAGGTTTTGGTCGGGTTGCTGAACGGTCTGGTGTTTGCGGTGATCATCGGGATTGTCGGATTGGTCTGGTTCGGATCGCCCATGCTGGGCGTCGTGCTGGGGCTGGCGATGATCGCCAATCTGCTGGTAGCAGGCATGGCGGGGATTTTGATCCCGATCGCACTGACCAAACTGAACATTGACCCTGCCTTGGCATCGGGTGCATTTGTGACCACAGTCACCGATGTGATCGGCTTTTTTGCCTTCTTGGGACTGGCCGCGTTGATGCTGACCTGACGTTGTTGAATTCTGGTGTGTGGGGTTTGTGTTTTAATATCAATGCGTTAAACTAATATCTTTATGCAAAAAAAAAGGCCGCTGCGTTTCATCGCAGCGGCCTTTTTTTATTTGAACAGGTGCCGTTGTGTGAATCCGATGTTAGGGAATCTTCAACACATGGTCACGGCTGCCCTTTTTGATCCGCAAGTTATCATCTCCTATCGCTGACACTTTCCAGCCGCCCAGGCTGTCGCCTGCTTTCACTTTGACGTAGCGTCCGGTGGACATCCGCACCAAAGCGCGGCGCGCATTGGGGGTGCCAAAGACGCCAACAAGGCTCATGCGGGATTTCTTGAAGTTCGACCGTTCCGCCGCAGCATTGGCCACATTTGTGTGGGTCGGCTCTGGCGGGGCTTTTACCGTGCCCACAGCCGCACGCGGGGTAGAGGCGGTTGAATTTGTTCTGCCACCCGTATCACTTGGTTCCACCGAAACACGTTTGACCACGCGGTCCAAGCGGGAGGGGCGGGATTTGGGTGATGGGCTTTTGGCAATCGCAAAAGCCGAGGCACTGGAAATGGTGTTTTGCGGTTCTATCGATGCGACCAGAACTTCGGCTTCAGGCTCGGGTTCGGGCGCTAACACCCGCAGGCTGCTTGGGCGTGAGTGGGATTTTTTACCGGCAAGACTTGGGTCCGCCAACGCAACCAACCCGTCGATTTCAACAGGGGTCAGAACCCGCAGGCTGGTGGGGCGGTTTTTGGCGCGAACCCCTGCAAGAGCCGGATCAGCGAGGGCTAACAGTGCCGCAGAAGCGGCGGCATCTGTTGGGGTATCGGTGCTGAGCGCCACGTCTGTTTCGTCGTCTGTCGCTTCTGTTTCGCTTGCAGCGGCTACCGCCAGATCAGGGGCCAGATCGGTGGGGCGTTCGTGGGCGCGCAGCGGGCGCAGGGCCGGATCAGCCAGCGACAGCACAGAGGCGCTTTGAATGGCCTCTGCCGCCTCATCCTGTGCGATGGCAGCGGTCACTTGATCAACGGCTTGGCTGGCTGCTTCGGTGATCGCAATCTCATCTGTAGAAGGGGCGGTTGTTCCAGCGGTTTCAACGGCTTCTGGTTGCGCGGGGGGGGCATCCGCGTCGGTTTGTGCCAGCGCAGCTGCCGTGGTTTCCCCTGCGGCTGCTTCATCCGTTGCAGGGGATACTATTGGCGTGGCAGCGGGGGGGACTACAGCCTCGGCCACGGGAACGGCCAGTGTTGTGGGGCGTGTTTTGGCACGCAGCGGGCGCAGTTCCGGATCGGCCATAGCAAGGATGGTCGGTGGGCCTTCGGGCGCAATATCCAGCGCAGGAATGTCCAAACTTTCGGGGCGGGCTGGCGCGCGGAAGGCCCGCATCGCAGGATCGGCCAGATCAAGAATGGTTTGCGGCGTGTTTTGTGCCTCGGGCGCGGCCTCGGCCAGCAACTCACTGGCGGGGGGCGCGGTTTCTTCAACCACTGGGGTTGGCACTTTCAACGTGTCAGGGCGCAAACGGGGCGAGAAGCCAGCCAAAGGATCAGCAGGAATAACCGACCCCGGACGTTCGCGCGGCGGGGTGGGCGGCTTGCCGCTGTAAATCAGGATGTTACCGGGCCCAAGCGTGCCATTTTCGGTGGGGGTCAACGTGCCCGGCTCTGCCTTTACCAAGGACGGCGGTGGCGCAGGGCGTTCGGCAGGTTCCTGCGCGGTTGCAGGCAAGGGGGCTGCATCAGTGTCGGTGTCAGGAAGACCACCCAGCACAATCGGATTGAAAACCCCTTGGTCGGGCAGGGTCAGCGCGGCCAAACGGATTGGGTCTTCATTGGTGGCGGGCGTTTGGATTTCCAGCGCCATGTCGTTCTGGATGATCGCAACGATCTCGTCGTTGACGGCCACTTCGGGCAGATCGCGGCGGGCGTCGGCAATTTGCAGGTCGCTGGTTTTCACCAATGTCGAAGAATCCACCACAGTCGGAGAGATGGATTCTTGAGTGGTCAGGCGGATGATCGTCGGAGATTTGCTGGCCACATTGCGCAGTACGGCTTTGGTGGCCAGATCGGGATAGCCCGTTGTTTGAGGTGCATCCAATGTGATCAAAACGGGGGGCAGATTGGGGGCGATGTCTTGGAACGCCAGTTGTACCGCGGATTCTGCCTCTGCTTGGTCTGTCGAGAGGGCCGTTGCGGTTGTTTCGTCCTCTGCCTCGGCCAGTGCCGCTGCGGATTCGGTTTCTGTGGCGACTGCTTCGGTTACAGATGCCACATCAGATGTTTGCAACGAAGACTGTTGCGCGGGCGCTGTTTCAATTGCTGCGGTTGCGGTTTGCAGATCAACGGGTTGTTCCAGCGTGGCCACAGCCGGCGGCGTGTCATAGTCGTTGCTGCCAGAGGACATTTGCGAATAGCCGAAATACCCGATCGCCAAGCCGATGGAGGCCGCAGCCACCCAAGGGGCAAACCACAAGGGACGGGCGGATTTCGCCTGATCTGTCAGATAGAAACGGGGCTCACGGGGAAAATCACGTTCGGAATATTGGGTGGTGAAATAGATCGTGTCAAAGCCGTGGGTTTTGGCAAAACCTTCCGCTTCGATCAGGGTCTGGCGGGCAACGATGCCCACAGGGGCCATGTTGCCAAAGCCTTTTTCACCCAGATCATAGGCCACTTCTTCCATGGGCAGCGGTGAGATTTTTTCGATCTGTTTCAGCCCGTGCCGTTCGGCGGCTTCGTCTTCGAATACGCCAAGGCTGACTTTGGAAAGCATCACTTCGGATCGGGGAATCCGCACAACGGTACGGCGGGACCGGGCTGTGCCTGTGGCCCCGTTCACAACCTGATCGCGCAACACCCTGATTTGATCTGGCAAATCAGGCGCGTCCAATCCGACCTGACCCAACACAGTCCAGCCCCCGCCACTGGCCCGATGCCAAAGCGCGACGCCCTCGTTGGATAAGTCGAGCGCAAAATTCGGTTTGCTTTCACCCATCATCATCAAATACTTTCTGTCCATAGCGGGGATAAACCAATGTCACGGCTTATGCTACGGGGTTACGGGCTAAGCCCATTGTGTAGCAGTTTTTTGCCATCTTTGGAATATCCTGCGGGATTCGCCGTTTCTGGCGCACAGCTTCAACCATACAGAATCAGCAGCACAGACTCAGATGTCTGGGCATTCACGCCTTCTGTAACGACATTTCGTATCATATTGGATAAAATTCAAGCGGGCGTGACGCTTTGGCACAAAGAAAAAGGCGGTAAAGCGCCTTTATTCATTGGATTTCCGGCGATTTTTGCGGATTCCCGCCGATAGGTTTGGGTGCAGACGCCCACAACAGATGGACGTCTGCATTATCTTAGGCCGAAGCCGCTTTGGACAGGGCTTGGTCAAGGTCGGCGATGATGTCTTCGACGGTTTCGATTCCGATGGACAGGCGCACCGTATTCGGGCCTGCACCCGCCGCAACTTGCTGTTCGGTGCTAAGTTGTCTGTGGGTGGTCGAAGCAGGGTGGATGATCAGTGAACGTGTATCACCAAGGTTGGCCACATGGCTGAAAATTTCCAGACTATCCACCAGTTTGATACAGGCGTCATAGCCGCCCTTCACGGCAAAGGTGAACAAAGCGCCCGCGCCTTTGGGATAAAGTTTCGCCGACCGATCTGCATAAGGCGATGACTCCAACCCCGCGTAGGTGACAAAATCAACCCGTGGGTCTTTTTCCAGCCACTGCGCCACTGCAACCGCGTTTTCCACATGGCGTTCCATGCGCAGGGACAGGGTTTCAATGCCGACCAATGTGTAGTGGGCGCCTTGCGGGTTCATGGTCATGCCCAGATCGCGCAGACCGATGGCAATCCCGTGAAAGGTGAAGGCCAGTTCGCCAAAGGTTTCGTGGAATTTCAGACCGTGATAGGCGGGTTCCGGCTGGCTAAGGGACGGGAATTTGTCATTTTGCGACCAGTCGAACTTGCCGCTGTCTACAACGCAGCCCCCTGTCACCGTGCCCGAACCTGTCAGGTATTTGGTGGTGGAGTGCACAACCAGTGTCGCGCCCATTTCAATCGGGCGGCACAGGTAAGGCGTGGCCGAGGTGTTGTCCACGATCAGCGGAATGCCAGCCTTGTCGGTGATTGCGGAAATTGCTGGGATATCCGTGACATAGCCACCGGGGTTGGCGATACTTTCGCAGAACACCGCGCGGGTGTTTTCGTCAATGGCAGCGGCCACGGCGTCTGTGTCGTCAAAATCAACAAAGGTTGCGGACCAGCCGAATCGTTTGATGGTCTGGCTGAACTGGGTGATGGACCCGCCATAAAGCCGTGTAGAGACAACAACATTCAGCCCCGGTCCCATCAGCGGGAACAGCGCCATGATTTGCGCCGCGTGACCTGACGAACAGCAAACCCCGCCAACGCCGCCTTCTAGTGTTGCGATACGTTCTTGCAGCACAGCAATTGTGGGGTTTGTCAGGCGGGAATAGATATAGCCGACTTCTTGCAGGTTGAACAAAGCAGCGGCGTGATCGGCGTCGCGAAATACATAAGAAGTGCTTTGGTAAATCGGTGTCTGGCGTGCACCTGTCGCCGGATCGGGGCGGGCGCCTGCGTGAATTTGCAGGGTATCAAAGCCATAGGCGGGGCGGTCAGTCATTTTCTCTCTCCCAAGTCTGTCAGTTTCGCGCTGATTATGCGCAAAGTTTGACGCTTCACAACCGCGAAGAGATAATGCCGGTATTAAATCCGCCTTTGCGCAATTCTCCGAACAGCCGTTGGTATTCGATTTTAGGGCAACGGTTTTCGATTACCGTGACGCCTGCGGCTGTGGCTTTGGCGGCAGCTTCGGCGTGGCGCACACCGATTTGCATCCAGATGGTTTGCAGATTGGGCAAAAACAGCTCTAGGGACAGATCTACAATTGGTGGCACTGCCTCGGATCGGCGGAAAATGTCGATCATGTCGATCTTTTCATCCACCAGTTCGGATAAATCCCCGCGCACGGTTTCGCCCAGCAATTCTTGTCCTGCATAGGCGGGATTGACGGGAATCACCCGATAGCCGCGCAGGCTGAGGTAGCGTGCCACATAATGGGAGGGACGGATCGGATTCGTTGAAACGCCGATACAGGCAATGGTTTTGGTGCGGGTCAGGATCTGGCGCAGCAGATCATCGCTGGGAGTGTCTGTCATAAGCGAGATATAGCGCCGCAGGAGCTGCGGCTCCATCCCAAAAGCGACACAAAAAAAGCGCCTGAAACATCTGCTTCAGGCGCAAGGTGTGGAACGAGGGACAGTAGTCAGAGACGGGGAGTTCCAGTCGACCCGCCTCGTACAAGGATACATAGGGCGTGAATCGCTCTGGTTAAGACTTTGTAATATAATTGTGAACGAACCCTTACGAATAAGGGGTTTCAGCTTGGCTTACCGCAGGCGGGCGGCCTCATACAGGCCTACGGCTGCGGCGTTCGAAACATTCAACGAACCAAAGCCACCTGCAAAGCGGATTTTTGCAATGATATCACAGCTTTCGCGGGTCAGTTGACGCAGGCCGGGGCCTTCGGCACCAAGGGCCAGCGCCACGGGCATATTGGCGGATTTGGTCAGTTCTTCGGCCAGATCGCTTTCGCCAAGCCCATCCAGCCCGATGATGAAATATCCCATTTCCTTTAGCGCCTTCATCGACGTTGCCAGATTCTGCACCCGCAAATAGGGCTGGCGTTCCAGCGCACCGGAGGCGGTTTTGGCCAAAGCGCCGGTTTCAGGTGCGGAATGGCGATGGGGGGCGATGACGGCGCGGGCACCGAAAACCTCGGCCGAGCGCAGGATCGCGCCGATGTTATGGGGATCGGTGACCCGATCCAGCAACAGCACAACAGGGTTTTCACCGCGCGGGGCGCAGCGTTCCGACAGGCTGCCCCAGATCAGCGGGTCCACTTCCAAAGCGGCCCCCTGATGGACGGATTGGGCATCAATCGGCGCGGAAAACTTGCGGGGATCCTGGATTTCGGGCGTGATACCGCCTTGGGCCACGGCGTCTTCCAGTTTGCTCTGTGCGTTCAGCGTCAGGATCAGGCGATGTTTCACGCGGGCAGGGTTCATCAGGGCGTCGCGCACGGCATGAAGGCCAAACAACCAGACGGTTGCCGGGGTTTCACCACGCTTTTCGCGCTCTTTTTCAACAACCCATGTGGGTTTCTTGGGATTTCTGGCCATGATCTGCCGCCCTTTTTAACCTGTTGGACCCATGTCGCAGATGCTTTGACCCACTGCAAGTGCCGCGAGGGGCACAAGATGCAAGATTTGTGGTTGACGCCATCAAAAGTCGCGGCTATTTCGGGCGGCGTTGGGCGACGCGCTGCAAGGTGCGGCAGTGGACTGTAACTCCGCCGAGGTGACTCATGCCTGGTTCGATTCCAGGGTCGCCCACCATTTTCCAAATATGGAATACAATGACGAACCCCTGCCATTTGGCAGGGGGGTCGCCTGTTGTCGGGTTGGACCCTGCTTTTGATCCTGAAATACCATAGAAAAAACCACAGTGGTTGGCTGTGGTTTGTGATTTTTTCCAGTGGGTTAGGCTGCGGGTTAGGCGGCGCTTTAGGAGATAGCGCTAAAAACGGGGCGTTAAACTTCGTCTATCACCGGATTCGCGCAGATGCCGATGCCCTCAACCTCGACCTCAATCACTTCGCCGGGTTTCAGGAACCGCGGCGGGGTGCGGGCGTGCCCAACACCGGGCGGGGTGCCCATGGCGATCATGTCACCGGGGTTCAGGGTGGCGAATTCGGAAATGGTGGCGATGGTTTTGTTCACCGGCCACATCATTTCTTCGGTATTTGCGCTTTGCAGGATTTCTGTGCCCACACGGGATTCGATTTTCAAACCGCTGGCCCCTGCGGGCAAATCTTCGGGTGTCACAACATAGGGACCAATCGCGCCAGTGCTGTCAAAGTTCTTTCCTGGTGTCCATTGATGGGTCTTGCGCTGATAATCCCGCACCGAGCCGTCATTAAACACCGTATAGCCAAACACATGATCCAGCGCTGTGTCAGGCGAAATATGCCGCCCGCCTTTGCCGATGATCACCATCAACTCTACCTCATAGTCCAGCTTGTGTGAGCATTTGGGCCGCACCATAGGCGCCCCCGAGGGCATCAGGGATTCAAGGCCACGCATAAACAGGGCGGGGTAGGTGGGAATGTCATATCCCCCCTCTTTCACATGATCCACATAGTTCAGACCCAGACAAATCGTCTTGCCAGGACGCTCAATAGGCAGGGCGGGAATAATATCGGTGACAGCAATTTTATCAGAACGGGGGATTTTAGCGGCAACTTCAGCCAGCAATTCTGGCGCGTTGATCAGCCCTGATAAATCAGAGCCGACTTGCGCAGACAATAAAGAAAGATTGGTTGCCGTGTCGTTTTGTACTGCAAAGACAGAGTTCCGTCCTGCGTGTTTGCCAACCAATAATTTCACGTTTACGTCCCTGTCCCTGTTCTTATCGTGCATGTGGTAAAGTTAATATCCTGCATTTTGCAATGGTTTCCAAATTAATTGTGTCGTTCGGGGATCAATTTGTGATGATTTTGCCTAAAATATACGAGTTTTCAGCATCCGCGCGGACCGACTGCCTGTCAAACTGCAGCGCAAAAACGGCCTGACTTAGGGTCAAGCAATCAGCTTGAGTGTCTGTTCCAACGCATCAAGCGCGTCATCTACATATAGGGCAATATCGCGCGTGTTGTCTGTGTCTGGGCTGTCCGTCATGACCTGCCCGACGGTGATCAGGATCATACTGCACAGAATTTCGATCTGCTGGCGGGGCACATTGTGCAGGCGGCGCTGTATGATGTCGGTGAATTTTGACTGAAGCTGGCGCATGGCGGCTTCATGGGTGGCGCGCAACACCTCGCTGGTGCGGATCACGGCATGCACCATGTCGATCATCTTGCGATCATCCTGCAACAGATTGAACTGCGCGCGCATCAAAAGGCGCAGATCGTCCAGTAACCGGCCTGTGCCATGGACGAATGCTTCGATCGCCTCGGGGGGGAAATCGGGCGGGTGGGAAATAATTGCGGATTCTTTGTTCAGGAAGTAATTGAAAAACGTGCGCGGGCTGACACCTGCCCGTGTGCTGATCGCTTCTGTGGTGACCTTGTCAAAACCCTCGGTGAAACACAGTTCTAGCGCCGCGATCCGGATGTCTCGACTTGTCTGGTTGCGTCTGCGTTCTCGGAGGGTTTCGGTCATTGAGTCGTTCTCACGTTTTGTTTATGCGATATACGCAAAGTTTGCAGAGACTGCAAGTTTGGTGTAGTTCGCAAAAAAACGAATTCGATTCGACGGACGTTGCAATTTGTAACGTATAAAGATCGTAGAGAGACCGCAGAGAGGCAGTACGTGAGACATCTTCAAAAAATTTGCACAATGAGCTGTGCCATTCTGGCCGCGACCGCCTTGTATATTAGTGCAGAGCCTGTCAGCGCGCAGGGGATGCCCAGTCAAGGGCCGGTCAAGGTCGGCATCGTCACGGCGCAAACTACGACGGTGCCGTATTCGGTAACCCTGCCGGGGCGAGCCGTAGCTTTTGAATCCGCAAATATCCGCCCCACGGTAGAAGGTATTGTCGAACAGGTGAACTATCGTCCCGGTGAAAAACTGGCGGCGGGTGACTTGATGTATACTTTGCAAAAAGACCGCTATGCGGCGGCTGCTGGCGCTGCACTGGCTGAAAAGGCAGGCGCAGAAGAGGCCGTGGCGGCAGCCGCCCGCACGGTTGAACGCTATTCCGCGCTGGTTGGCGCTGGCGTGACACAGGCCCAGCTGGAGGCTGCGCAAACCGATCTTTTGCAAGCCCGCGCCACCCTAAGCAGTGCGCAATCAGCGGTAACGGTTGCCAATCTAGATCTGGTGGGGACGGAAATCCGCAGCCCGATTGAAGGCATTCCTTCAGTCTCTGAAATTTCGGTCGGGGCGATTGTTACGGCAAATCAGACTACGGCACTGGCGACTGTGACACGGATGGACCCGATTTATGTGGATATGACAGAATCTAGCGCGCGGATGCTGCGGACACGCAACCGGATTGATTCCGGTGATTTGGTGCGGGGGGATAAGATGAATGTTGTCCTGACGCTTGAAGACGGATCAGTTTATGGCGGTAAAGGCACGTTTGTTAGCCCGGGCACCACGGTGTCTACAACAACGGGTGCGTTGGAATTGCGCCTGCAGTTCGACAATCCAGAGCGTAAAATCCTGCCGGGCCAGTTCTTGCGAGTAGCTGTGACCATCGGCACAAGTCAGGCGATCCTTGTGCCGCAACGGGGCACCAAGCGGGGCAGTGACGGTACACTGACCGCGTTGATTGTAAGGGACGGCAAAGCCGCACAGGTCGCTTTGACCGAGACGGGCAGCTATCAGAACAACTGGATCATTAAGGACGGGATTTCAGTTGGAGATCAGGTCATCGTTGACGGTTTGAAAACCTTGCAAGCGGGGGCCGAAGTGTTGCCTGTGCCTGTGACCATCGACGAAAGCGGTCTGGTTGTAGATGTGAAAGCCACATCTGAAACCACCACAGCCACACCCGCAACAGTCTCCGACACAAAAACAGACACCGAGATCAAACAATAACCTGATCCGAACCGAATTGGAGCCGTCCCTTGGCCAAGTTCTTTATCCATCGCCCGGTCTTTGCCTGGGTTCTTGCCATTGTTACCATGCTTGCGGGCGGCTTTGCGCTGACCCAACTGCCGGTGTCGCAATATCCCGATATCTCTCCCACAACTGTTCGGATTTCGGCAACCTATTCAGGGGCCACCGCCGAAGCGGTGCAAAACTCTGTCACAACGGTGATCGAGGATGGGCTGACGGGCATTGAAAACCTGCTTTATATGGAATCCACTTCGACCCAAGGGTCATCCAGCATCACGCTGACCTTTGACGATGACGTGGAACCGATTGATGCTCAAAACGAGGTGCAAACCCTTGTGGGTCAGGTGGAATCGAGCCTGCCTACGGTTGTGCAGACCGCTGGCGTGACAATCCGGCGGTCTTCGTCGTCGATCCTTTTGGTCGGCGCTGTGGTGTCCGAAGACGGGCAATACAACTCTGTTGAATTGGGCAATATCGTCACCGAAACCATTGAAGGCCCTGTCCAGCGCACCACAGGTGTGGGCGGGCTGCGGTCTTTTGGGTCTGGTTATGCGATGCGGATCTGGCTTGATCCGCTGAAACTGGCCGAATTCCAGCTTACGCCGTCAGATGTGACCGCAGCGGTTGCCGCACAGAACACCACGGTGTCGGTGGGTGCGCTTGGCAACCAACCTACGGTGCAAGGCCAGCAGTTCACCGCGAATATCACGGCGCAAAGCCAGTTGACCTCGGTTGCGCAATTTGAGGGCATTTTGCTGAAAACCGATGTGGGCGGCGCGGCTGTCACCTTGGGTGATGTGGCCCGCGTGGAAATCGGTCAAGAATCCTACGGCGGGAACTCTTTCTTTAACGGGGCCAATGCGGCGGGGTTTGCTGTCAATCTGGCCACTGGTGCCAATGCGGTGGAAACGGCTGTGGCTGTGCGCGAGGTTCTGGACGGTTTGGCCAATGCTATGCCCGAAGGGGTGGATATCCGCGTCACCTATGACACCTCGCCCTTTGTGGAACTGTCCATCGAACAGGTGGAACACACATTGCTCGAAGCGATCTTTCTGGTGCTGATTGTGATCCTTGTGTTCTTGCAAAACTGGCGGGCCACTCTGATACCGATTATTGCGGTGCCTGTGGTGTTGCTGGGCACATTTGCAGTGCTGTCGGTGGCAGGCTATTCGATCAACACGCTGACCATGTTCGCCATGGTGCTGGCCATTGGTCTGCTGGTGGATGACGCCATTATCGTGGTGGAAAACGTCGAACGCATCATGCACGAAGAGAACCTGTCCCCCGTTGAAGCCACCGAAAAAAGCATGGGGCAGATCACGGGGGCCTTAATCGGGATCGCCTTGGTGCTGTCTGCTGTGTTCCTGCCGATGGCGTTTTTTGGTGGCTCGACAGGGGTGATTTATCGCCAGTTCTCGATCACGATTATCACGGCGATGATCCTGTCGGCGGCTGTTGCGCTGATCCTGACGCCCGCACTATGCGCCAGCATGTTGCGCCCCCATGACAAGGACAAAGCCGTCGCCCCCGCGCGCTGGTTCAACCGCAACTTTGACAAAATGACCAATGGCTACGGCGGCATTGTCAATCGCATCCTGCGCCGCCCAATTGTGATGTTTTTTGTGCTGATCGGCCTGTGTTTTGGCGCAGCTGAACTGTATTCCAGACTGACATCTTCGTTTCTTCCGTCCGAGGATCAGGGCGTGTTGATGGCGATGGTGTCTTTGCAGGACGGGGCCACAACCCAACAAACCAAAGTGGCGCTGGACGATATCGAAGCCTATATGCGCAGCGAGGAATCCGAGGGCGTTGCCTCGGTCTATTCGGTGTTGGGGTTTTCGTTCAGCAGCAGCGGTCAAAACTCGGCTTTTGCCTTTGTGAAACTGAAAGACTTTGAAGAACGCACCACCGATGAATTGGCCGCTTCGGCGATTGCGGCGCGGGCGAACCGTCATTTCGCAGGCTATCGGGCAGGGCAGATTTTCTTCCTGCAACCGCCTGCGATCCAGGGCCTAGGCAACTCGGCCGGGTTTTCCATGTATCTGGTGGATCAATCTGGCAGTGGAACCGAGGCATTGAACGCCGCCGCCGCACAACTGGTCAGTTCCGCCGCAGAGGTCAGCAGCTTGCAAAACGTGCGCACCAACGGCGAAAACGAAAGTGCCGCCCTGCGCATCGACATTGATCAGCAAAAAGCCGAAAGTTTCGGGCTGAGCCTGTCCGATGTGAACGCAATGCTGTCGATTATTTTCTCTGGCCGCGAGGTGAATGATTTTGTGCTGGGGTCGTCCTTGCGCCCTGTGATCGTTGAATCCGAAGCCAAATTCCGCATGCAACCTGAAGATATTGATGGCTGGTATGCCCGTAACTCTGCGGGGGAAATGGTGCCATTCCCATCCTTTATCACCACCAGCTGGCAACCGGTTGCCAACCGTCTGGTGCGCATGGATGGGTCCAACGCCATTGAAATTTCCGGCTCGCAGGCGGTTGGGTCCAGTTCGGGAGAGGCGATGAACCAGATGGAAGCCTTGGTCGCAGATTTGCCCGGTGGCTATGGCGCCGCATGGACTGGATTGTCTTATCAGGAACGTCAGTCGGGCAATCAGGCGCCTTATCTGTATGCCCTGTCCGTGCTGGTGGTTTTCCTATGTCTGGCCGCCCTTTATGAAAGCTGGTCAATTCCGTTTTCGGTCATGCTGGCGGTGCCTGTGGGGGTGTTCGGCGCTTTGCTGGCCACTTGGGCTTTTGCACAATCCAATGACGTTTATTTCAAGGTGGGCTTGCTGACCACAATCGGGCTGGCGGCGAAAAACGCTATTTTGATCGTGGAATTCGCCCGCGATCTGGAAAACAGCGGTATGAGCACGCTGCAAGCGGCATCGGATGCGGCGCGCCAGAGGCTGCGCCCGATCCTGATGACCTCGCTGGCCTTTATGCTGGGGGTTTTGCCACTGGCAACCGCCACAGGGGCAGGGGCTGCGGCCCAAAAATCAATCGGTATCGGCGTCCTGGGGGGCATGATGACGGCAACTGTAATCGGTATCTTTGCAGTTCCCGCTTTCTATGTGGTGGTGCGCCGCCTTACCAAACGTAAAAACACATCTCAAAAGGTATAACGACAATGAAAACAACCCCCTTTGCTGTGGTGATTTTTCCCTTTGTTCTGTCTGCATGTACGGCAGTCGGGCCTGATTACACGCCACCCGCAATCAACACCGCGTCCAGCTTTGTCGAGGGCGGCACGGCGGGCGGTGGGAACCTGACCCAAGTCCAGTGGTGGCGCGATCTGGGTGACGCGCGGCTGAATTCGCTGGTCAATCGTGGTCTGTCGCAAAACCTGTCCATCCAGTCTGCGCTAGAGCGGATTGAAGAAACCCGCGCCGTGCTTAGCGGCAGTGGCTTTGCCGCTGCCACCAGCGGTGGGGTGACGGGGGCTTCAACCCATACTGGCGGAGCAGGCGTAGGCACCGCAACCACCAATAGCGTTGCGGTGAATGCTGGGCTGGTGCTGGATATGTTTGGCGGTCAGCGCCGTGCCATTCAACAGGCCCGCGCCCAATATGATGCGGCCAATTACGATGTGGGCACCGCGCGTCTGGCGTTTCTGGCCAGTCTGGCTGGCGCCTATGTGGATGCCCGCTACTACCAAGAGGCATTGGCTTTGACCCGTCAAACCATAGCCACACGCGAACGCACTTTGGGTTTGGTCGGGGATCAAGCCAATGCAGGTACAGCCACCGAACTGGACAGCATACAGGCCCAAGCCCTGCTGCAAGAGGCTCGCGCCGCCTTGCCGGATCTGGAAAGCGGCTTTAACACCTCGGTTTACGCCATCGCAACATTGTTGACCGAACCCGCCGCCCCGTTGTTTGCTGAATTGCAAAAAGGCGCAGCCCAGCCCCGTCCAAGGACTGGCAGCAAAGCGGGCGTTCCCGCTGATTTGCTGCGCAACCGCCCCGATGTACGCTCTGCAGAACGGAACTTTGCCGCCGCCGTCGCCTCTGTCGGTGTGGCAGAGGCCGCGCTGTATCCGTCGGTGTCTCTGTCTGGCACGGTCACCGCATCTGGCAGCAACACATGGAGTTTTGGCCCCAGCATCACACTGCCCATCGCCAACCAGACCGTCCTGCGCGCCAATCGCGATGCGGCAATCAGTCAGGCCCGTCAGGCCGAGCTAAGCTGGCGAGCACAGGTTCTGTCAGCGGTGCAGGAAACTCAATCCGCCCAAAGCAGCTATCTGCGCAACCGCCGCGCTTTGGCCGCACAACAGGCCGCATCCGCATCCTATTCCCGTGCTGTTGAACTGTCGCAGGTCACCTATTCCGCAGGCACCACAACGCTGCTGACATTGCTTGACGCAGAACGCTCGCGGGCCAGTTCGCGGTTGTCGGTGGCGGCATCCGTGCAAAAACTGGCAAACAGCTGGATCACCCTACAAGTCGCCGCAGGCCGCGGCTGGGCTGTGACGCAATAGGCGGGAAATAAGTCACCTGAAACAAAAAAAGGCGCAGTCCGATGCACGGGCTGCGCCTTTTTCTTTTTATATGGAGGGTTTAGCCCAGAACTTCCTGAACCGCTTCCACTGTAACGCCGACCACGTGGTCAACCTCGGCCGGGGTGATGCAGAGCGGCGGGGCGAAACCGATGATGTCGCCCTGCGGCATGGCCCGTGCGATCACATCGCGGCTGGCCATGGCGGCGGAAATGCCGTAGCCGATTTTGCGGGCAGGGTCGAAGAAGCCCAGCGGTTCGGTGGTGTCGGCAAATTCTACCGCGCACATCAGACCCTCGCCGCGCACTTGCGCCACATTCGGGTGATCCGCCAGCGCCTCTGTCAGCGCTTTTTTCAGATAAGCGCCCGTGGTGCCCGCATTTGCGACCAGTCCCATGTCGTCGATCAGTTTCAGGTTGGCCACACCCGCCGCCGCGCCGATGGGGTGTGCGGAATAGGTCCAGCCGTGGCCGATGGGACCGTTTTCATCGGTGCCGTTTTCCAGCACTTTCCAGACCTTATCTGAAACGATTGACCCTGACAGCGGCGCATAAGCCGAGGTCAGGCCCTTGGCGATGGTGATGATATCCGCTTCAATGCCGTAGTGGTCCGACCCGAACATGGTGCCAAGGCGACCAAAGCCTGTGACCACTTCATCTGCAATCAGCAGGATGTCGTATTTTTTCAACACAGCTTGGATGGCAGCCCAATAGCCTTCGGGTGGGGGGACGATGCCGCCTGTGCCAAGCACCGGTTCACCGATAAAGGCGGCGACTGTGTCTGGCCCTTCGGCAAGGATTAGTTCTTCCAGTTTCGCGGCGCAATCGGCGGCGAATTCGGCTTCTGTCATGGCGGTATCTTTGCGGCGCAGGTAATACGGCGCTTCGGTGTGAACCACTTGGGACAGGGGCAGGTCGAATTTGTTGTGGAACAGTTCCAGACCCGTCAGTGACCCCGTCATCAGGCCAGACCCGTGATACCCCCGCCAGCGTGAGATGATCTTTTTCTTTTCGGGGCGGCCAAGGATGTTGTTGTAATACCAGACCAGTTTGATGTTGGTCTCGTTGGCGTCCGACCCGCTTTGCCCGAAATAGACTTTGGACATATTGTCAGGCGCGCGGTCCAGAATCATTTTGGACAGGGTGATAGAGGCCTCGGTGCCGTGACCCACGTAGGAATGGTAATAGGCCAGCTCGTGGGCCTGTTTGGAAATCGCCTCGGCGATTTCGGTGCGCCCGTAGCCCACATTCACACAGTACAGCCCCGCAAAGGCGTCCAGCATCCGGCGTCCGTCGCGATCTGTGATGTGAACGCCATCGCCGCTGCTGATCACCCGTGTCGGGGTTTCGCCCCGTGCGTGTTGTGCCAGATGTGTGGAGGGATGGAAGAAATTCTCGCGGTCCCATTCGGCCAGTTGGTCATTGTTCAGCATATCGCGCCCTTTCATTTATGTTGCGCGCATCCTATCAATGGTTCGTGCTGAAATGATGCAAAGCTGCATGGTTTACGCCTAATTTATGCAAGGATTGATGAAATGGCCGCGAAAACAACTGTTTTGGATGATCTTGACCGCAAAATTCTGCATGAGGTGCAGCAGAACAACCAACTGACCTCGACTCAACTGGCAGAACGGATCGGCCTCTCGCCCACTTCAGCGCAGCGCAGGTTGAACAGGTTGCGCAAGGACAAGATCATCAAGGGGGATATTTCGATCATTTCAGGGGCGGATGTGGGGCGCACGCTGATTATGATTGTGTCGGTCCAGCTGGAACGGGACCGATCCGATATTATTGACCATTTCAAAAAGGCGGTGCGCGATGAACCTATCGTCATGAGCGCCTATTACGTGACAGGGGACAGTGATTTTGTGCTGATCATCAGCGCCAAAGATATCAAGGAATATGAGGAATTTACCCGTAAATTCCTATACGACAACCCTGATATCAAAGGTTTTAAAACCACTGTTGTAATGGACCAGATCAAGGCGTCCTTTTATGTGCCCCCTTGGGAGTAGCGCGGCTTAGCTTTCTGCTTCGGTCTTGTGATAGGCGGCTTTATCAAGCCACTCGGGATTGATCTCTATTCCCCAGCCCGGTGCATCCGTAACGGTGGCTTTGCCATCGCGGATTTCATAAGGGTCGTGGGTGAACAGCTTGTCCTGCCACGGGTAGTAATCCAGTCCTTCGATTGAAAATTCCAGATATTTACCTGCGTTCGGGATGGCGCGTAAAAGATGCATGGTGAACAGGGTCACCAGCGACAGGTTTGCCGCGTGGGGGGTGACGGGAATCCCTGCATCGGCGGCCATTTTTGCCACCCGCATGGTGCGTGACATCCCCCCCAGATACAGCACATCGGGCTGCACCACATCCACAATCCGCCCGTCAATCATATCGCGCCAACTGCCCATCATACAGTCCTGTTCGCCCCCCGTAATATCCAGATCCAGCGCATCTGTGACCTGTTTGGTCTGGGCGAACTCCCAATAGGGGCAGGGTTCTTCAAAGTGGGAGATGCCGTTGTCGATCAGGATTTTACCCACCTCAATGGCGCGTTTGGGGGAATAGCAGGAATTGGCATCCACCAGCAGCGCCACATCATCGCCCATCGCGCGGCGCATGGTAGGGATGATTTCTTCGGTGCGGCCCGGCCATTCGTCCTGATCGCGACCCACCTCGGCCCCTATGCGGAACTTAAAGGCGTCAAAGCCGTTTTTATCGCGCAGCCGCAGCAGGCGGTCTGCCTCATCCGCAGGGGTGATGTCGCGCTTCATGGATGACGCATAGGCGCGGAAGGTGCCGGGCGTGCCGCCAAGCAGGGCACAGACAGGTTTGCCTTCTACCTTGCCGCGTAAATCCCACAGTGCCGTGTCCAGGCCCCCCATGGCGCGGCGCAGGTAGGAGCCGGGGAATTTGTGTTCACGGTCGCGCACCAGATCAAGGATCGCGTCAATGTCATAGGCGTCCATGCCCAGCGCGTAAGGCGCCACCTGACGGTGCAAAACCTGCGCGGTGATGTCAGCGTAATAGGGGGCGACCTGACCCCAGCCCTGTGCGCCACTTTCGTCTGTGACACGGGTAAAACAGACGTATTCAGTGGTGAATGTCTCGATAGACTTGATTTTCATGGGGAGGGCTCCGCAGGCAACTTGGCAAAATGTTCAGCGTTGACGATAGCGGAAATTGGACCATACAATAGGTCCATTATGGCAATTATGCTGGTCCAATATTCCAAAGGTGCGCGATGAAGAAACAGGCAGGCGCGTTGTTATCCTCGATCCGGATTGAACGGGGATCGGACAAAAAGATCAGTGTGCAACTGTATATGGGGCTGCGCGATATTATCCTGACGGGGGGCTTGGGGGCGGGGAACCGATTGCCTGCCAGCCGCACGCTTGCCAAAGAAATCGGCGTGTCACGCACCACGGTGATTGATGCGATTGATCGCCTGACCTCCGAGGGGATGTTGGTGTCAAAGGTCGGGGCAGGGACCTTTGTCAGTGATGTGCTGGATTTGCAGCGGCCAAGCAGCGCGCCTGATCCGGATCAATCGGAACTGGCCGCGCCGCGCCTGTCTGACAGGTTTACCCAAGCGCTGGGCAACTTTAATCCACGCCAGCGGCTTCCCCATAAAAGCTGCGCCTTTGTGACCGCGCTGCCCGCACTAGAGGCCTTTCCCATGGCCCATTGGTCCCGCATCTCTGCCCGCCATCTGCGCGGCGGGCGGGATGAAATCATGGGCTATGGCCAGCCCCAAGGCCTGCAACGGCTGCGCAGGTCTATCGCCAGTCATCTGAACGCGGCGCGCGGAATTCGCTGCCAGCCCGAGCAGATTTTTATCACCGGCGGGGCGCAGCAGGCGTTTTCGCTGATCGGGCGGATGCTGCTGAACAGCGGCGATCAGGTTTGGTATGAAAACCCGGGCGCTGTGGGGGCGGGCAATGCGCTGGTGGCCAACGGGGCAAAGCTGGTGCCTGTGCCTGTGGATCAGAACGGGCTGGATGTGGCCGAGGGCCTGCGCCGTGCGCCAGATTTCAGGCTGGCCTTTGTCACGCCGTCCCACCAGCAACCGCTTGGGCATGTGATGTCACTGGCCCGTCGGTTGGAACTGCTGGATGCGGCCAACTCTGCGCAAGCTATGATTGTCGAAGATGACTATGACGGCGAATTTCACTTTTCCGAACGGGCGCAACCCGCGTTAAAAAGTATAGATACGCAGGATCGGGTGATCTATGTGGGAACGTTTTCCAAAACCCTGTTCCCGTCCTTGCGGCTGGGGTTCATTCTGGCGCCTGACAGTCTGGTGGATGTGTTTGACAGCGTGTTCACCAGCTGGATCAGCAGCCCGCCCACGTCCACACAGGCGATTGTTTCGGATTTCATGGATGAAGGCCAGTTCGCCACCCATATCCGCATGATGCGGCGGCTGTATAAGGCGCGGTATGATGTGCTGATGCTGGCGGCTAAGTCCCTGCCACCCACAATTCGGGTGCAACCTACTAGCAGCGGCTTTCACACCACGGCCTATCTGGACGCAAGGGTGGATGAACCTCAACTGGTAGCCCAAGCCGCCGCGCGTAACATCACAACCGCTCCGCTGGCCCGCTATTGTCTGGAACCCATTACACAAAAGGGTGTCGTGCTTGGCTTTGGCAGTGCCAACCCCGATGACATTCAGGCAGGGATCAAAATTTTATCTGGATTACCGGCTCTGAATATTTAATCCTGTTACAAATTGGTCTGATAAGAATTCCGCAATGGATATGAGTCGCAGTCCAATCCCTTTCTAAGGTCACATTGCGCCATATCAAAACCCGACGCTGCCGCACCCGAGGCTGCCGCGTTGACACTTCAGGGAGTACGTTATGAAACATAAATTTAAAATCACCGGCCTCATGGCGGCTATGATGCTGAGTACCGCATCTTTTGCCCATGCCGAAACCTTGCGACTGTTGACTTGGGGGTCTTATGCCCCGGACGAACTGGTTCAAAAATTCGAAGAACGCTATCCCGACATTGACGTGGAAGTGACCTTTTCCAACAACGAGGAAATGATCGCCAAGCTGCGTGCAACGGGCGGGGCAGGGTTTGACCTGGCACAGCCAAGCCATGACCGTATCCATGCGGCCCAGTTGGAATATGACATCTACAAACCGATGGACCTGTCCAAGATTGATACATCGGTGATGGAAGCCAACCTGCTCGACGGTGTGAAAGCCAACACAACCATCGACGGCGAAGTCTATGCCGTGCCGCACCAATGGGGCACATCCGGCCTGATGGCGAATAAATCCGTGGCGCCTGATTTTAAGGGCTGGGACGATCTGTGTAATCCGAAATATGCAGGCAAAACTTCCATGCGTCTGAAGCGGACAATTCTGCTGGGGACTGCCTTTGCCATGGGGCATGACCCGTTTGCAGCTTATGCCGATCTGGACGAATACCAGAAAATTCTGGACGAAGTGGCTGAAAACCTGATCGCGTGTAAAGCCAATATCAAAGCCTATTGGAAAGGCGGCGATGATCTGTCTGCGATGATGTTGTCTGGCGAAATTGTGGCGTCTGAAACATGGGATTCCACCGCCTATAAACTGTTTGCCCAAGACCCGAACATCGTGTTTGTGCCACCGGCAACTGGTGCTTTGGCGTGGATCGACACGTTCGCACTGCCACGCAAAGGTAAAGCGGATGATGCGGCTTATAAGTGGATCAATTTTGTGTTGGAGCCTGAAAACGTGACAATCATGTCCGGCAGCACGGGCGCAATTGCGGCTGTTAAAGGCGGGCTTGGCCTGTTGCCTGACGACAAACGTGCAGCGGTTGAAGCATCCTTCACTGATGCGGATATCGCCAACCTGAAATTCTTTGCCAACATTCCTGCTGGCGTTGAAGACATGGAAGGCAAAACACTGGAAAAAATTAAAGCGGCGACTGGCGGCTAAACCAAACTCCTTTAAGGGCGGCGTTTTGCAAGACGCCGCCCTTATTTTATCCAACCGCAGACACTTGGAATTCTGAATGACCGACGCCATCCCCACAGATCAAATCAAAGATCAGGCCTATGATCTGGAATGCACCAATATCCACAAGAATTTCGGCGCGGTGCGTGCGGTGGATGATGTGTCTTTTAAAATCCCCAAAGGCTCGTTCTTTTCGATCCTCGGCCCGTCTGGCTGCGGCAAGACCACTTTGATGCGGATGATCGCCGGTTTTGAAGACCCCAGCTCGGGGGACATCCAGATCAAAGGTAAATCGGTGCTGAACACGCCGCCCAACAAGCGCAACGTCAAGATGGTGTTCCAGCATCTGGCCCTGTTCCCGATGATGAACGTGCAGGAAAATATCGCCTACGGGCTGCGCTGCATTGGCACGGAAAAATCCGAAATTGAACGCAAGGTGAAAGATGTGCTGGAACGGATTGCGCTGCCCGATGTGGGCAGCCGCGAAATTCATCAGCTGTCAGGCGGACAAAAACAACGCATCGCCATTGCGCGCTGCATGGTGATGGACCCTGATGTTTTGTTGCTGGACGAACCCCTTGGCGCGCTGGATCTGAAACTGCGCGAGGCCATGAAGATTGAACTAAAGCTGCTGCAACACCAGTTCAACACCACGTTTATTTACATCACCCACGACCAATCCGAAGCCTTGGTGATGTCCGATCATGTGGCCATCATGAATGAAGGCCGCTTTGAACAGATCGGCCGCCCCGAAGACCTGTACCACAAGCCCAACACATCGTTTGTGGCGGGGTTTGTGGGGGATTCAAACCGCTGGGCGGGCAAGGTCAGCGCCACAGACGGTGACAGTTTCAAGGTGGAAACCGATGCGGGTCTAAGCATGATCAGCAAACGCGCCGTTGCAGGCCCGTTCAGCGCTGGGCAATCGGTCAGCATCTTTGTGCGCCCCGAATTCATCAAAGCCCGCAAGTCGGCGCTGATGACTGATACAGAAAAAACCGCCAATAAAAACACCCTTCAAGGCCGCGTGGATTCCGTTCTGTTCAACGGTGCCAACAGTCGCGTGCTGGTTCGCGGTCCCGTCGGTGAACTGATCGAGGCCGATGTGGTCGTCACAGGCGGCCCCGATGATCTGCGGGCGGGGGATGACGTCACACTTGTTTGGTCTGCCAAACAAACCATGTGTTTTGCGGCGTAAGGGGGCGATATGCAGTCTGACATCAAACGCCTTTCCCTGATCCTGCTGTTCGCGCCGTTTGCGCTGTGGATTGCGCTGCTGATTATCCTGCCCCATATGGGGATGGTGGTGCTGTCCTTGCGGGAAAAAGTAGCGCCTCGGGTCTATGAATTCGGTTTTGGCAACTACATTGATTTCATCAATGAACCAATCTACTGGAATACGCTGCTGCGCACAGGGTCTATGTCTATTCTGGTGACAGTGCTGGCGCTGATCATCGGTTTTCCTATTGCCTATTACATCGCGAAAATCGCAGGGAAACGATCCCGCGGGGCGTTGTTTTTGCTGTGTCTGATCCCGCTTTGGGTCAGCGACCTGATCCGCGCTTTTGGCTGGATTTTGCTGCTGCGCGAAACCGGCGTGATTTCCAGTTTCCTGATCTGGAGCGGCATCACCGACCAGCCAATTGAATTCCTTTATAATGATATCACTGTGATCATCGGCTTGGTCTATACCGTGATCCTGTTCATGATCGTGCCGCTGGTGTCTACACTGGATGGGATGGACAATGCGATGATTGAGGCGGGGTATAATCTGGGGGGCAACGGGTTCACTGTGCTGCGCCGCATCATTGTGCCCTATGCTATGCCCGGCATCGTGTCTGGCTGTATCGTGGTGTTTATGATGACCGCTGGCAGCTATCTGACGCCGATCCTGTTGGGAGGCAAGAATTCAAGCTGGTTTACCGAACAGATTTACGACCAGTTCATCACGCGGTTCAACTGGGAATCCGGCGCGGCCTTCGGGTTCTTGTTGCTGGCCTTCACCTCCATCGTTGTCTGGATCGGGCTGCGCCTGACTGGGCAGACGCTGGCTAACACTGTCGCGAAAAGCTAGGGGGACGTCATGGCATCATCCACAACAAACCAAGCCTTCCTGCTAGGGTATCGTCTGTATTTGCTGGCTTTTTTCGTCTTTCTGGCCGCCCCTTTGGTGGCCGCAGGCAGCTTTGCCTTTAACGATTCCCTGTTTCCCTCTTTGCCGTGGCAGGGGTTCACGCTGGATTGGTTCTTTAACGATACCGAACCTAAACTCGGCATGTTTCATGACCGCCGCTTGTTGCGGGGATTGTATTATTCGGGTGTGATCGGCGCTTTTGTATCGGCGCTGGCGGTATTTGTGGGCACCACAAATGCATTCCTGTTTGTGCGCGGTAATTTTCCAGCCAAGAATTTTTTCTACATCCTGATGATCTTGCCTCTGGTCATACCGGGCGTAATCCTTGGGATTTCCATTCTGGTGATGGCCAGCAATATCGCCAACGGGATCGAGGATAAGTTCAATTATGAGCTGGAATTCCTGCGCCCCGGTATTTTGCTGGTGGTGTTTGGGCAATTCAGTTTTGTCACAACCATAACATCCCTGATTATCACAGCTCGGTTGAAAAAGTTTGATACCTCACTGGAAGAGGCCGCATTGAACCTTGGGGCCAGCCGCGCGCAGGTTCTGCGTTCAGTGACCCTGCCGTATCTGCGCCCTGCAATGATTGCGGCGGCGATTGTGGCCTTTCTGGTGTCATTTGAAAACTTCAACACCACGCTGTTTTTGGTCGGTTCTGAATCCCCGCTGACAATCACCATGTACGACCGGATGGCCAAGGTCGGCTCAACCCCTGTGTTGAACGCTGTATCCTTTTTCCTGATCGTCGGTTCTGGTGTGCTGGCCCTTATCAGCGTTGTGATCCAGCGCGACACTCCTACGGAATAAAACACATATGACACAGGTAGATTTTGTGATCGTTGGCGCGGGCTCTGCGGGCTGTGTGCTGGCGAACCGGCTTAGCGAGAATGGCAAATACAAGGTGATGCTACTGGAAGCAGGGGGCAGTGATCTGAACTTCTGGATCTGGCTGCCAATCGGCTATGGCAAGACGTTTTACAAGCGCAGCGTCAACTGGATGTATGAAACCGAGCCGAACCCCGAAATGAACAACCGCGTGTCTTATTGGCCGCGGGGCAAGGTGATGGGCGGGTCAAGTTCGATCAATGCCATGGTCTATGTGCGCGGTCAGGCGCAGGATTTTGACAATTGGGAAGCATTCGGAAATCCGGGTTGGGGCTGGTCTGGCGTGCTGCCCTATTTCAAAAAGGCCGAACAAAATGATCGCGGCGGCGATGAATTTCGCGGTGATACAGGGCCGCTGCACGTGGCCACGATGGATCGCTATTTGCACCCGATCTGCCAGAATTACATCCGTGCAGGGCAGGAAATTCAAATCCCGCACAACCCCGATTTCAACGGCGCCAGCCAAGAAGGCCTAGGCACCTATCAGAACACCGCCAAAGGCGGCATGCGCATGTCAACCGCGCGGGCCTATATCCGCCCGGCGCGCAAGCGGGCCAACCTGCGGGTGGAAAAACGCGCGCTGGCCCAGCGGGTTCTGTTCGAAAATGGCCGCGCAGTCGGTGTGGAATACAGCCAGAACGGCAAAATCAAACAGGCCTATGCCGCCCGTGAAGTGATCCTGTCCGCAGGCGCGATCAATTCACCCCAATTGCTGCAACTGTCGGGGGTTGGCCCTGCCGATCTGCTGAAATCCAAAGGCATTGATGTGGTCAGCCACAGTGCGGGCGTGGGGCAGAACCTGCAAGACCATCTGGGGATTGATTTTCTGTACCGTTCCAAAGTGCCCACCCTGAACGATCAATTGCATTCATGGCAGGGAAAGCTGTGGCAGGGCCTGCGCTATGTGCTGACGCGCGGTGGGCCTTTGTCGCTGGGGGTCAATCAGGGGGGCGGGTTTATCCGGTCGCGTGCGGGTCTGTCACGTCCCAACATGCAGTTGTTTTTCTCGCCCGTCAGTTATACCAAAGCGCCACCGCGCAAACGCCCGTTGATGAACCCCGATCCGTTTTCGGGGTTCCTACTGGGCACCCAACCCATGCATCCCACCAGCCGCGGCCATCTGGCCATCCGTTCGTCTGATCCGGCGCAAGCCCCTGAAATTCATCCCAATTACCTGTCTACCGAACTGGATATGCAGGAAATGCTGGAAGGCATATATTTCATGCGCAAACTGGCCGCTGCCCCCGCGTTTCAGGAAATTATCGAGTCCGAAATCGCACCCGGGCCACAGGCGCAGGATGATGCTGCCTTTATAGATTATATCCGCGAAAAGGCGGGCACCGTGTTTCACCCCATTGGCACCTGCAAGATGGGGCCAGACCCGAAAACCGACGTGGTGGATGCCCGATTGAAGGTGCATGGCATCGCAGGGCTACGGGTTGTAGATGCCTCTATTTTTCCGACCCTGACCTCGGGCAATACCAACGCGCCTGCGATTATGGTGGGGGAAAAAGGTGCGGATCTGATTTTGCAGGACCATTCATAAAGGGCGCTTTAGCCATGTTTTCCGCGCTGTTCACCGATGATTTCAAACAAACCCCTTATTGGTGGGAGGCAGCAGCCCCATCCCCGCGCAGCACCGGTGCATTGCCACAAAAGCCGGTGGATGTGGCGATCATCGGGTCTGGTTACACGGGCCTACACGCGGCAATCCAGACCGCGCGGGCAGGGTGTTCCACCCTTGTGCTAGAGGCCGAGGCCGCAGGCTTCGGGGCCAGTTCACGCAATGGCGGGCAGGTGTCTACATCCGTCAAACCGTCGCTGGCCAAACTGACAAAACGCTATGGTGCGGAACTGGCGGCGGAAATCCTGCGCGAGGGGCAAGCCTCGCGGGATTATGTTGAGGACTTCATCACATCCGAAGGCATCAACTGCCATTTTCAGGTGCCCGGACGGTTTCACGGTGCCCATACCGCCAAATACTATGACATCTTGGCCCGAGAGTCCGCCGCCGCTGGCATCCTGAAAACAGACGCTTTTATGGTGCCGCGCAGCGATCAACACAGCGCCCTTGGCACCGATGCCTATTACGGCGGCGTGGTGTTTCCCCATCACGCCAGCCTGCATCCAGCCCTGTATCACAAAGGCCTGCTCGGGGTGGCGCAAGGGGCGGGGGCGCAGGTTGTGTCCCATTGTCGGGTGAACGGGATCGCCCGTCAGGCGGGGGGATTGTTCACGCTCGACACGGCAAACGGGCCGGTTCAGGCGCGCCGCGTGATCCTTGCGACCAATGGCTACACCAGCGGGATTACCCCGTGGCAACAGCGCCGCGTGATCCCGATCGGCTCGTATATTATCGCAACCGAGGAGTTGCCCACAGAACTGATGGACCGCTTGATGCCCACGGATCGCATCCTGTCGGACACCCGAAAGCTGGTCTATTACTATCGCCCCTCACCAGATCGCAAACGCATCCTTTTCGGCGGGCGGGTGTCGTTGCAGGAATCCGATCCCAAAATCACCGGTCCCCGTTTGCACGCCGAACTGGTGCATCTGTTCCCCGAACTGGCCAAGACCAAAATCAGCCATTCATGGACGGGGATGGTTGGCTACACCTTTGATACGCTGATGCATGCGGGGCAGGATAACGGCCTGTTTTACGCTATGGGCTATTGCGGTTCTGGTGTGGGGATGGCCAGTTACATGGGCATGCGGATCGGCCAACAGGCGGCTGATAACCCCGAAGGCATGACCGCGTTTAACAAAATTCCCTTCCCGACACGGCCGTTTTATACGGGGAACCCTTGGTTTTTGGCGCCTTCTGTCATGGCATACCGGATTAAAGACCGCTTGGGTTTCTGACCCGAAAGCGCCCCTCTGCGCTTACCCTAGGGAAACGGCCCTTGCACTGGGACCTGTGGGGTATATATCTGCCCGCCGCGTCCTCAGGCGTCTTGTGGTATTTTGTTTTAATGCCCTAGGCCAAGCAGGTGGGAGGAAACCATGCGCATGCGTCACACGATCAACTGGACCCAATGGGTGCGGGGGCTTGGCCCTGCCATTTCAGCGATTCCCGTGGGGGAGTCCTTGCGTGCAGGAATTGGGGCCTTGATCGGCCTTGGCGCGGCGGGGTTGCTGGTTTTGACCTTTGCGGACCCGCAACATGGTTTGATCCTGATCGCACCATTCGGGGCCAGTGCGGTGTTGCTGTTCGGAGTGCCGAACTCTCCGCTGGCACAGCCATGGGCGGCGTTGGTGGGTAACACGGTTTCTGCGGTTGTCGGTGTGACGGTCAGTCTGCTGGTACCCGATCCAACGCTCAGTGTTGCCCTTGCGGTGGCCCTGTCTATGGTTGCGATGATGCTGACTCGTGCGGTGCATCCCCCGGGTGGGGCGGTTGCCATGACAGCGGCACTGAACCCTGCGCTGGTTCAGGATATGGGCTATCATTTCGCGCTGTTGCCAGTGGCAGCGGGCACTGCGCTGCTGGTTTTGGCGGCAGTGATCTATGCCCAACTGACAGGGCGGCACTATCCCTTTCGCCATTTCGATGATGAAAACACCAGTGGCACCACTGACGCCCCCGCGATGGAGCGTTTGGGACTAAGTGAAGACGATCTAAACGATATTTTGCAACGCTACCGCCAGTCCCTGAACCTTGGGGTCGAAGACTTGGCACGGTTGATCGGCGCTGCGCAATTACAAGCTGCAAGCCATCGCAGAGGGCCGATTTCTGCGGCGGATATTATGTCTCGTGATCTTGTGACCGTGGGCGCTGAAACCAAATTGTCGGATGTGGCAGACCTGTTTCGCCAGCACGGGTTCACCACTTTGCCTGTGATTGGCAAGGACGACAGCTACCTTGGCGTGATCTTTCAAATTCACCTGATCCGCCGCGCCCGCGAAGACGCTTTGCGCGGGAACCGCCGCTTTAGCTCGGCTTTGCGCCGCTTGATGACGGCTGACGGTGCATCACCCGTGCGTGCGGGGCAGATCATGGCCGTCACAACGCCCTGCGTTTCCCCAGACACCCCCTTGGCAGCCCTGCTGCCTATCCTTGCCGAGGGGAGCTGCGACGCGGTTCCCGTGCTCGAATCCGGGCGCATTGTGGGGATTGTCACGCGCAACGATCTGATCGCTGCTTTGGCATCCGAAAGCCTGCGGCAGGGATGAACCCTGTAAAAGCGGCGGTTTCGGGCCGATTGGTCGTTTTGGGGCCAAGAGACTGGATTGTCTGACGGTAAGGTGATTAATCAGCGGTATAATATCCTGTGACAGTGCCATAGGATAGGGCATCATCGGGCAAGAGGCGCGGTGAATAATATGGAACGGCTGTACCATTTCCCCATGCCGTTCAGGTAGGGTTTTCTTTCGCGTGACAGGCATTCGATTTTTCAATTTTCTCAAGACCCGCATGGCTGTTGGCGCAACAGCGGTTGCGGTGTGTCTTGGCATTCCAGCCTCTGCATATGATTTGCGGATCACGCTGGCCCAAACAAATGACGATCTGGCTCAGGCGCTGAAAAATGCCTCGCTTCTGGTGGCGCTTCAGGCTCGTGACACGATTGAGGTTCAAGACATCATCGCAACGGCGCGGGCCGATTATGAACGTATCGTTACGGCGCTTTATCAACAGGCCTATTACGCGCCGGTTGTAGAAATTCGTCTGGACGGGCGCGAGGCCAGCAGCCTGTCGCCGTTTTACAGCCCGAAATCCATTGAGAAAGTGGAGATTCGGGTGAAATCAGGGCGCGCGTTCCGCTTTGGCCGCGCATCTATTGCTCCGCTTGCGCCCGGAACTGAACTTCCCGAAGGCTTTGCCCCGAACCAGCCTGCCAAAGTGGACGTGCTGCAAGAAACCGTCGATGCGGGCGTCAAACGGTGGCGTGCGGTCGGCTTTGCCAAGGCCACTTTGAGCCGCCAAAACATCTCTGCCCGCCATCAACAGGGCGCATTGGATGCGGATATCCGCCTTGCTCCCGGTCCACGCCTGACCTTTGGCCGCCTCAGCGTGACTGGCAATCAGGCTGTGCGCACCAAACGCATCCATGACATCGCAGGTTTCCCCGAAGGCCATGTGTTTTCTCCCGATGAACTGGACCGCGTTGCAACCCGCCTGCGCCGCACGGGCACCTTTCGCGTGGTGTCCCTGCAAGAGGCCGAACAGATCGGACCGAACAACACCCTCGACGTGACCGCCCAACTGGCCGAGGCCCCGCCGCGCCGCTTTGGTTTCGGGGCCGAGATTTCGTCCCTTGACGGGGCGGGGGTGTCAGGGTTCTGGCTGCACCGCAACCTGTTTGGCGGCGCAGAACGACTGCGGGTTGAGGGTGAGGTTTCGGGCATCGGCGGGCAGACCGCGGGCACGGATTATCGGCTTGCCCTGCGTTTTGATCGCCCCGCAACCTTTAACGAGGATACGGATTATTACATCGCCACCGAAGTAGAACGACTGTTTGAAGAAAATTACACATCCAAAAGTTTTGAGATTGAAACAGGCATCAAGCGCTATGCCTCTGAGCAACGGGAGTATTCCTTTGGTTTGGGATATCGCTATTCCGACATCACGGATGCTTTCGGGCAACATTCCTATGCGATCCTGACGGCCCCGACCTCGGCCACATTTGACTACCGCGATGATCCGCTGGATGCGAAATCGGGGTTTTATGTCAAAGCCAACGTAACTCCGTTTTTCGCCCTGCGCGGAACAGACAGCGGCGTGCTAAGCAAGTTGGATTTGCGCGGCTATAAAACTGTCGGCGCGGCGGAAAAACTAACCTTCGCGCTGCGGGGGCAGATCGGCTCGCTCGCAGGGCCGGACCTAAGCACTGCACCGGGGGATTTCCTGTTTTATTCCGGCGGGGGGGGCACAGTGCGCGGGCAGAAATACCAGTCCCTTTCGGTGGATTTAGGCGGTGGCAACATTGTCGGCGGTCGCTCTTTCATGGGGTTGTCTGCGGAAACCCGCTATAAGATCACCGACACAATCGCGGCAGTTGGTTTTTACGACGCAGGCTATATCGGAACCGAGGCTTTTCCCGACGGAAAATCGGGTGAATGGCATTCGGGGGCTGGGCTTGGCCTGCGCTATAACACGGGGCTTGGCCCCTTGCGGCTGGATGTGGCAGTGCCTGTCAGCGGCCCGGGTGACAATTCGGGCGTGGAATTTTACATCGGGATAGGGCAATCGTTTTGAGCAGGTTTCGTACACTTCTGATCGGCGTATTCATCTGCCTGTTCACCCCGGCATTGGCCCAAGACACAGAAGCCGACAAAGGGTTTCTGACAGAGTTGTTGCAAGACAGCTTGGGCGGTGAAGGGCGCGTTGTTTCCATCACCGGTTTTCGCGGCGCGCTCAGCAGCACAGCCCAGATTGACGAAATCACTGTGGCAGATACCACGGGCGTCTGGCTGACCCTTAGCGATCTGACGATGAAATGGAACCGCCGTGCCTTGCTCAGCGGACGTGTGGATATTGAACTTTTGGCGGCGCGCGCGATCCAGCTGGACCGCCTGCCAGTTGCACAGGATGACGGATTGCCTGCCGCCGAGGCGCAGCCGTTTTCTTTGCCGGAACTGCCTGTGTCCATCAATTTGGGCGCGCTAACTGCCGAGCAAATCTCGCTTGGCGCGCCCGTTCTGGGCTCTCCTGTTGTGTTGCAGCTTAACGCTTCGGCGCAATTGTCCGGGTCAACGGCGGATGTGTCTTTGACCGCGCAGCGCACCGACGGGCAGACCGGCGTCTTTGCAATTACGGCCGGGTTTAAAGGCACAGATCAAGACCTGACCCTGGACATCGCCTTGCAAGAGGGCAAAGACGGCATTGCCGCGCGATTGTTGAACCTTCCCGACACGCCGTCGGTCGATATGACCATCAAGGGCACGGGGCCACTGAACGATTTTCAAAGCGATATCCAGATTGCTACGGATGGCACAGAACGGCTGGGCGGGCATGTCAGGCTGACAGAACTCGCCCCTGAAGAGGGCGCGGATGTGGACCCCACAACGCCCCCGACACGGGGTTTTGAGGCTGACATCAAAGGCGATATCACCGCCCTGTTTGCCCCCCAATACCGCGACTTTTTCGGCGACTCACTACAATTGCGCGTGGTGGGCCAACGGGATGGCGATGGCACGCTGGACCTGTCGCAACTGCGGCTGAAAACCCGCGAATTGTCGCTGGAAGGGACCACCACCCTGAACGCCGATTACTGGCCGACCAAGATTGACCTGACTGCGGTTCTGGACGGCGAAGATGCGGTTCTGTTGCCGATTTCAGGCGCGGAAACAGAGGTGGATCGCGCAGCATTGTCGGTGAAATATGACCGTGAGCAGGGCAGTGACTGGACAGGTCAGTTGAGCATTCGCGACCTGAAACGGGACGGCATTGAAATGGGCCAGCTTGACCTGTCGGCAATGGGTATTTTGCGCGACGACATAGGCACGCTTGGTCAAGTCACGGCGGATTTGAAACTGGCAGCGGATCAGTTTGTCTTTGCCGATCCAGCCCTAGCGCAAGCCATCGGGCCATCGGTGTCAGGGGCTTTGACGCTGGATTATTCCGAAGGAAAGCCGCTTGAGTTGACCCATATGAACCTGCGCACGCAAACGGCGCATTTGACGGGGAAAGCCAGCATCAAATCGCTGGACGAGGCCTTTGAAACCCTTTTGGATGCGCGGCTTGTATCTGATGATCTGTCAAAATTCTCGGGGCTGGCGGCCCGTGATTTGCGCGGCTCTATGGGGGTACGCCTAAAGGGTGCGGTTGCCCTTGGCGGCACGTTTGATCTGGATTTGCAGGGTGAATTGAACGATTTGGCTGTGGATCAGACCCAAGCGGATATACTGTTGAAAGGCAGAACCCGTTTCGCCGCCCAAGCCAAGCGGGATGGTACGGGTACCCAGTTGAAAAACGCCGAAATCGAAAACAACCAAGTGTCACTGGCCGCAAACGGACGGTTTGCCACGGGCAATGCACAGGCGACTTATGCGCTGCGACTGACGGAGTTCGCGGATTTTGATCCGCGGCTTCCTGGCCCAGCAACCGTGAACGGAACCGCCACATTGGACGCCCAAGGCTGGCGCGTTGATCTGGATGCTGCGGGGCCGATTGGGGGCAAAGCCGAAATCGCAGGGCTGGTGACGGGGCCAGAGGCAAATGTGACCTTTAAAGCCAGCGTGCCGGACATCAAACCTTTGGTGCCAGAGTATTCTGGACCTTTAGCCGTAGAGGGCAGGGCCGCGCAATCGCCCAAAGGCTGGCGGATTGCCACAGAAATCGACGGTCCTTACGGGCTGGAAGCAACGGTATCGGGGCTTGCCACAGGCGACAGCCCGATGCTGACCTATGTGGCAAGCCTGCCTGACATTAACCCGTTTGTGCCAAAGATCAGCGGGCCTTTGTCGGCCACGGGGACGGCGGCGCAGGTAGGGGATCTATGGCAGGTGGATACAGGGCTGACAGGCCCGGGTGGGATGCGCGCCCGTGTGCAGGGCAGTGTGTCCACCAGCGGTGATCTGAACATGACAACCAACGGCAGTCTGCCGCTGGAAATCAGCGACCGGTTCTTGCGGCCGCGCAGTCTGGCAGGGCAGGCGAATTTTGATCTGGCCGTGCGTGGCAAGCCCGCCTTAGGGTCGGTTTCTGGCACCATTTCGGCGCAAGGTGCGCGACTTTCAGCCCCTGAATTGCAGTTAACACTATCTGATATTGCGGCCAATGTGACCCTTAGTCAGGGGCGGGCAGCTGTTTCGGTCAATGGCGCAGTTTCGTCTGGCGGGCGGGTATCTGTTGAAGGTCCAGTAAACCTGACTGGCGGGATGGAAACCGATCTGCGCATTTTGTTGCAATCGGTTTCACTGGCGGACCCGAAGCTGTATCGCACAACCATTGACGGCGATTTGCGCATCAGCGGGCCGCTCAGCGGCGGCGCGTTAATCAAGGGACGGATTGATCTGGGGGAAACCAGTATCACCGTACCATCAACGGGGGCGTCCGGCTTTACCATTCTACCTGATATTGTGCATCAGGGTGCATCCCAAAGCGTGCGCATCACACAGGATCGGGCGGGGCTTTTGGGGGGCGATGATGCCGGATCTGAAAGCAGCGGCGCTGTGTTCGGACTGGATGTCAGCGTCAGCGCCCCTGCGCGTATTTTTGTGCGCGGGCGCGGGATTGACGCGGAATTGGGCGGCCAGTTACGCCTGACGGGCACCACACAAAATGTGATTTCGGCGGGGCGGTTCGATCTAATTCGCGGACGGCTTGACCTGCTGACCAAGCGTTTTGAACTGGATGAGGGCAGCGTGCAGATGCAGGGCGATCTTGATCCCTATATTCGGTTTGTGGCCAGCACCACCACCACCACAGGCACCGCCAGCATCATCGTTGAAGGGCTTGCATCAAGCCCTGAAGTTCTGTTTGAATCTTCGCCCGAGGCACCGCAGGATGAGATTTTGGCGAATATCTTTTTTGGCCGAGACATCGGTCAGTTGTCGCCGTTTCAAGCGCTACAACTGGTAAATGCCGTTCGCACATTGGCTGGCAAGGGCGGCGAATCTATCGTGTCTCGGCTGCGCGGCGGCTTGGGGCTGGATGATCTGGATATTGTGACCGACGAAGATGGCAACACAAGCGGGCGGGCGGGCAAATACATCTCGGATAATGTCTATTCGGATGTGACGGCGGGTACGGCCGGGGCCTCGGTTTCGTTGAACATTGATCTGACGCCGTCCATCACGGCACGGGGATCTGTGTCCAGCACGGGCGAAAGTAAACTGGGCGTGTTCTTTGAGCGGGATTATTAAAACGTATCCCGAATAGCGCAGAAAAAAATTGCCCTTCGTAAGTCTTTGTCCCCGTTGAACAAAGCACGCTTTGTGGTGGTGTTTTTTCTGGGTTATTCCCATCACAATAATTTTTATTGTTGACGTAAACTTTCTTTGATCGCACCCTAGGCGCTTACATCGGCGCAGGCTGATGGCCTTGGGGGATTCTGTGAGTACAGAGCAACAAAAAACCGAACAACGTAAAGACGTGAACGGTCTTGGTGCGCGCATGCGGCGTCAGCGGCAACGCCAGTCGATGACGTTGCAACAGCTTGGTGCGGCCTCGGGTGTTTCTGTGGGTTATCTTAGTCAGGTCGAGCGGGATCGCGCCACGCCAACCCTTGGCACATTGTCCCAGATCGCGCAGGCTTTGGGCCAGAATGTCGATTATTTCATCCGCACCCCCGAAGTGGCTGACAGCTTTACCCGTGACGGCACCCGCCCGCGGTTTTCGGTATCCGGATCGTCGGTGGAATACGAACAGGTGGGCGTTAATATGCCCGGCCATGAGATGACGTCTTTCGTTTTGAACGTGCCGCCCGGCTATGAATCCGAGCAGGTCAAACACATCGGCGAAGAGATCATCTATATTCTGGAAGGCGAGATCGCGCAGCGGGTCGGGGGGCGTGAATACATCATGACCCAAGGCGACAGTCTGCATTATCTGGGGGAAAAACCCCACAGCTGGTCCAATAAAACAGACCATCCAGCCCGCATTCTTTGGGTGGGTCGGATGCAATACCAAAAGTCGGGCGATCTGGCGCAGGGGGCTGCTGAAAACGGTATTCCTGCCAAAGAACTCGTCCCACTGCGCCCTTAACGGGGCGCAAAACCGCAGACAGAAAAATCTGCTGCCCTGACTGAAACACCAAACCAACGGAGAATATATATATTATGTCACTTAGAAACACATTGGCCTCTGGGCTGTTGCTCGCCTCGCTGGGCAGCGGTGCATTTGCACAATCGCTGGTCTATTGCTCGGAAGGTTCACCCGAAGGGTTTGACCCCGCACTTTACACAGCCGGCACCACATTTGATGCGTCCAGCCAGCCGATTTATAACCGTTTGGCCGAATTCAAAACTGGCACTACCGAAACCGTTCCGGGCCTTGCTGAAAGCTGGGACGTGTCCGAGGACGGCAAGAAAATCACCTTCCACCTGCGCAAAGGTGTGAAATTCCACTCAAACGCATCTTTCACGCCAACACGTGATTTCAACGCAGATGACGTGATTTTCACTTTTGATCGTCAAGGCAATGCCGAAAACCCTTACAACAAAGTATCGGGCGGCACTTGGGAATATTACGGCGGCATGTCCATGCCAGATCTGGTGGAAAGCATCGAAAAGACCGATGATTACACCGTTGTCTTTAACCTGACCCGCCCTGAAGCACCTTTCATCGCCAACATGGCAATGGATTTCGCGTCAATCGTTTCCAAAGAATACGCGGATGCGATGCTGGAAGCCGGCACACCGGAAATGCTGAACCAAGCGCCGATTGGTACGGGTCCGTTTTCGTTTCAAGCCTATCAAAAAGATGCGGTGATCCGCTATCTGCGCAACGATGCGTATTGGGGCAATCAAGCCAAAGTTGAATCGCTGATCTTTGCGATTACACCGGATGCTTCTGTGCGCTATCAAAAGGTACAGGCGGGCGAATGCCACGTCATGGCCTATCCAAACCCTGCCGATGTTGCGTCGATGAAAACCACTGACGGCATCGTTGTTATGGAACAAGAGGGTCTGAACGTGGGCTATCTGGCCTATAACACCCAAGTTGCACCGTTTGACAACGCCAAGGTCCGCAAGGCCCTGAACATGGCAATCGACAAGCAGTCCATCATCGACGTGGTGTTCCAAGGGTCTGGCCAAATTGCCAAAAACCCGATCCCGCCGACCATGTGGTCTTATAACACGGATGTAAAAGACGACGAATACAATCCCGAAGCTGCCAAAGCCATGTTGGAAGCTGAAGGCGTGACTGATCTGTCCATGAAAATCTGGGCGATGCCGGTTCAGCGTCCCTATAACCCCAATGCACGCCGTATGGCCGAGCTGATGCAGGAAGACTTCTCTAAAGTTGGCGTCAACGTGGAAATCGTGTCTTACGAGTGGGGTGAATATCTGTCCCGTTCCAAAGAACTGGACCGTGACGGTGCTGTTCTGCTGGGTTGGACAGGGGACAATGGTGATCCAGATAACTTCCTGGCGGTTCTGCTGGGCTGTGACGGCGTTGGCAAATCCAACCGCGCACAATGGTGCAACGAAGATTTCGATGCGCTGATCCAGAAAGCCAAAGTTCTGCCATCCCAAGAGGAACGCGCAGACTTGTACAAACAGGCACAAGAAGTGTTCAAAGACCAAGCGCCTTGGGCCACTATCGCCCATTCGGTTGTCTACATGACCATGCGCCCCGAAGTTGAAGGCTATGTTGTGCACCCGCTGGGCAGCCACATCTTTAACGAGGTTGGTCTGTCGCAATAAGCGGACCACCTGACACGGGGGCGGCATTCAGGTGCCGCCCTCATTCCTTTTACCCATCACATCCCGGGTGACACGCACGTGACAAACTCCCTTTCAGACCGCCTTGCCCCTTATGCCGCAGTTGCGGCCGATCTTGGCGTTGACGCCGTGGCCCTTGTGCCCGGACCAAATTTCACCCGCGCGGTGGACCACAGTTTCATGAGCCATGAGCGGCCATTTGTGCTGGTGATCCCTGCAAACGGCCCGCCCGCAGCACTTGTGCCAAATCTGGAACTGGGCAGTTGGGAATTGGTCGGCTTTGACGGCGCGGTGTTTGATTGGCGCGACCAGACGGGATACGGCGATGCCTTTGCCAAGTTGATGGCGCATCTCAATATTACGTCCCTTGGGGTCGAGGGGCAGGTGATGCGGGTTTTTGTGCATCACGCCCTGATGACCGCCCAGCCAGACCTGCGCATCATAGATGCCGAGCGTGAGATTTCCGCCCTGCGTATGATCAAAACCGAAAAAGATATCGAAGCCCTGCAACTGGCCATCACCCTGTCCGAACGGGCGCTGCACCGCACGCTTGATACGGTCAAATTGGGCCAAAGCGAAAAAGAGATCGAACGCAAGCTGGTGCAGATGCTGTTTGCCGAGGGCGCGGACGAGTTGTCGTTCAGCCCGATTGTGGCCGCAGGCGACGGATCTGCCCGCCCGCATGCCCATGCCCGCGCCGATTACGCGGTCAAGGCAGGGGATGCGCTGTTGATCGACTTTGGCGCTGTGAAAGACGGGTTCACCGCCGATATCACCCGCACGTTCTTTCTGGGCCATGCCACGGATGAGGGCCGCGCGGTCTATGACACTGTGTTGCGCGCCAATCTGGCAGGGCTTGCCGCCACACGCGCAGGGGTCACCGCCCATGACATCGACGATGCGGTGATCAGCGTGCTGGAAAATTCACCCTATGCGGATCGCATCCGCACCAAAACGGGCCACGGTCTGGGCCGTTCGGTGCACGAGGCGCCGTATATCATGCGGGGCAATCACATGACCCTGCCTGCGGGAACGGTCTATACCAATGAACCGGGCCTGTATGAAATCGGCAATTTCGGTGTGCGCATCGAAGATGACGTTTTGATCACCGAAGACGGGTACAGATTGCTGACCCACTTCCCCAAAGAGCTGATGGTGCTGCCGTGCTGAACTATGTCCTAAGCCGACTATTAACCTTTGTGCCGACGTTTTTCGGCGTGACCCTGATTTCCTTTGGCTTCATCCGCGCCTTGCCGGGGGATCCGATTATCGTCATGGCGGGCGAGCGGGGGATCGGGCAGGAACGCTATGACCAACTGGCCGCGCAATTCGGCTTTGATCGCCCCATGTATGTGCAGTTCTGGGAGTATTTCACAGGCGTTTTGCAGGGGGATCTGGGCAACAGCTTTGTCACCAAGAAACCGGTCTGGGATGAATTCTTTGCGCTGTTTCCGGCGACGCTGGAACTGTCGCTATGCGCCATGGTGCTGGCGATCCTTTTGGGGCTGCCCGCGGGTGTGATTGCGGCTGTGAACCGGGGCAAATTCTTTGACCGTGCCTTGATGTCCACAGCCCTGATTGGCTATTCCATGCCGATTTTCTGGTGGGCCTTGCTGCTGATCATCGTGTTTTCCGGTAATCTGGGCTGGACGCCTGTATCTGGGCGGATAGACCTTTTGTATTATTTCCCCGATCCCACAGGATTTATGCTGATTGACAGTCTGGCATCGGGGCAAAAGGGCGCGTTTTGGTCGGCAATCCGCCACCTGATCCTGCCTACTGTTGTTCTGGGTACCATCCCGCTGGCTGTGATTGCACGCCAAACCCGTTCCGCCATGCTGGAAGTTTTGGGTGAAGATTACGTTCGAACCGCGCGGGCCAAAGGCATGTCGTCGGGGCGGATCAATTCGATCCACGCTCTGCGCAATGCGCTTATTCCTGTGATCACTGTGATCGGCCTGTCTGTTGGCACGTTGCTGGCGGGGGCGATCCTGACGGAAACCATCTTTAGCTGGCCGGGGATCGGCAAGTGGATGGTGGATAGCATCTTCCGCCGCGACTATCCTGTGGTGCAGGGTGGCCTGCTTTTGATCGCCGTGATGGTGATGATCGTGAACCTGACTGTGGATATGCTTTACGGTCTAATTAACCCGAAAATCAGGAAACGGTAATGACTGACGCTTCTTCAACACAGACAGCAACCGCCATCAACGAAGACCGTCCATCCCGTCTGAAAGAGTTCTGGTTCTACTTCCGCGAAAACCGCGGCGCTGTAATCGGCCTGTGGATTTTTGCCATCTTTGCGATTTTGGCGATTTTCGGCCCGTGGATTGCCCCCCATGACGCGACCGAACAATTCCGCAGCAACGCCCTGCAACCCCCGTTCTGGGAAGAAGGCGGCACCACCCAGTTCCTTTTGGGCACCGATCCATTGGGGCGCGATATGCTGTCCCGCCTGATCGTGGGCGCACGGTTTTCCTTCTTCGTGGGGATTGTTGTGGTCAGCATCGCGGCATCCGGCGGGATATTGATCGGCCTTTTAGCAGGGTTCGCGCCAAAATGGCTTGATACGATTATCATGCGGATTATGGATATCATTCTGGCCTTTCCCTCGCTGCTGCTGGCGCTGGTTTTGGTGGCGGTTCTGGGGCCGTCGCTGATCAACGCGATGATCGCCATCGCCATTGTGCTGCAACCCCATTACGTGCGCCTGACCCGCGCCAGCGTGATGTCTGAGTTGCAAAAAGACTATGTGACCTCGGCCCGCGTGGTGGGGGCAGGGGTGCTGCGGCTGATGTTTATCACCGTGCTGCCCAACTGCCTGTCACCGATCATCGTACAAGCGGCGCTGTCGTTTTCCACCGCGATCCTTGATGCGGCGGCGCTGGGGTTTCTGGGTATGGGGGCGCAACCGCCGACCCCTGAATGGGGCACCATGCTGGCCGAGGCCCGCGAATTCATCCTGCGGGCGTGGTGGGTTGTGACCTTCCCGGGCCTAGCCATTCTGATCACCGTTCTGGCCATCAACCTGCTGGGCGACGGCCTGCGCGATGCGCTTGATCCCAAACTAAAGCGGAGCTGAACCATGTCTTTGTTACGCATCCGAAACCTAAGTGTCGATTTTGCCACCGCATCGGGGAAATTCCGTGCGGTGGACGGGGTTGATCAAGACGTTAACACCGGCGAAATCCTTGCCATTGTAGGCGAAAGCGGCTCGGGTAAATCCGTGTCTATGCTGGCAATGATGGGCTTGCTGCCTTGGACAGCCACTGTCAGCGCCGATGAAATGACCTTTGACGGTCATGACCTGTTAACCATAGGTAAACGAGAGCGCCGCCGTGTGGTGGGCAAAGATCTCGCGATGATCTTTCAGGAACCCATGTCTTCCCTGAACCCCTGTTTCACTGTGGGATGGCAGATCAAGGAAACCCTGCGTGTCCATCTGAAACTGGGGCGCAAAGCCTGTCATGCCCGCGCGGTTGAACTGTTTGAACAAGTGGGCATCCCCGATCCTGAACGCCGCCTGTCGGCTTTTCCACACCAGATGTCGGGCGGGATGAACCAGCGGGTGATGATCGCCATGGCGATTGCCTGCAAACCCAAATTGCTGATTGCCGATGAACCTACGACCGCACTTGATGTGACGATTCAGGCGCAAATTCTGGACCTGCTGACCAGCCTGCGCGACGAAAACGGTATGGGGCTGGTGTTGATCACCCATGATATGGGCGTCGTGGCCGAAACCGCCGAACGGGTCAGCGTGCAATACGCCGGTCAAAAGATTGAGGAACAGCCCGTCCTGCCGCTGTTTCACAGCCCGCACCACCCCTATACAGCCGCCCTGTTAGATGCGTTGCCCGAACGGGCCACGGAAAAACACCTGCCGACCATTCCGGGTATGGTTCCGGGGCAATTCGACCGCCCGGCAGGGTGCCTGTTTTCACCGCGCTGCAAGTTTGCGGATGACAAATGCAAGGCCCAGTCCCCTGCGGCCTTGGGGGCTGAACTGGGGCAGGCCCGTTGTTTCTATCCGTTGAATACAGACCAGAGGATTGCGTCATGAATGCACCCGTCCTGAAAGCTGAAGCCCTTCAGCGCCACTATGAGGTGAGCGCGGGCCTGCTGCGCAAACCCAACGTGCTAAAGGCGGTCGGCGGCGTGGATTTCGCGCTTTACCCCGGAAAAACCCTTGCGGTGGTGGGGGAAAGCGGCTGTGGGAAATCCACACTGGCACGTTTGGTGACGATGATCGAGGAACCCACATCGGGCAGCCTGACGCTGGATGGAAAACCTGTGGTGCGCAGCGATTGGGCCAGTTTGCGCAAATCGGTGCAGATTGTGTTTCAAGACCCCTATGGATCGCTGAACCCGCGCCAGCGGATCGGTCAGATCCTGCAAGAGCCGCTGATCATCAACCGCCCCGATATTTCCAAGACCGAGCGCGAGGCCAAGGCCCGTGAAATCCTGTCACTGGTGGGGCTGCGGCCTGAACATTACGACCGCTACCCCCATATGTTTTCGGGCGGTCAACGCCAGCGCATCGCCATTGCGCGGGCTTTGATGCTGGACCCAAAGGTTCTGGTGCTGGATGAACCTGTGTCGGCCCTTGATCTGTCAATCCAGTCGTCGGTTCTGAACCTGTTGGTGGACTTGCAGGAAAAGATGCAACTGGCCTATCTGTTCATCAGCCACGACCTAAGCGTGGTGCGCCATGTGGCGGATGAAGTGATCGTGATGTATCTGGGGCGCGCGGTTGAAAAGGGCAGCAAGGCTGATCTGTTTGAAGGGCCAATGCACCCTTATACCAACGCGCTATTGTCTGCGACGCCGCAGGCTGACCCAGCCAATAAAAAGCGCCAGATCAAGCTGAAAGGGGAGTTGCCCTCGCCTTTGGCTGTGCCCGATGGCTGCCCATTTGCGCCGCGCTGTTGGAAGACGCAGGATCGGTGTCGGGTTGAACGGCCCGAACTGGGGGCAGCGCCCCATACTGCGGCTTGTTTTTATCCTGAGCATGAGGGTTAAAACTATCTTGCGCTCCGCGCGGGAGTTATTTCTGCTCTAAAGAAGCGGTGGGACTAGGGTTTCGGGGCGCTGCCTGTTTTGCGTTTGACGTAGGATGTGGCAGCGCTTCGCAGGTTTGGATCGAAGACGCAAAGGGCTGCGGCATAGAGCAGAACTGTCGGGATTGAAGCGGCTGTGATGCGCAGGAGGCCGGGAAGTTCAGCGAATACATTAAGGTCGCGTAGCAGGATTAACACCACGGTGGACAGTATCAGCGGTGGGATGATGCGGCGGCTGTAGATCACCACATCGCGCCAAACCACCGCCCCGTACACGCGGGTAAGCCAAAGCATGATCACGGTTACAATGACAGATCCGATCACCTGCGCCCAAGCCACTGCCACCATGCCAAAAGGGCTGGCAATCAGGTTCAGTACGATGGTGAGGATCAGGAAAATCACCGAAACTTTCGGCAGGCGGCGTATCTCGCCAGCCAGAGACAGGATCGGTTCGGATGCAAATGTCGGCAGGGAAATTGCCCGCGCTAAAGCGAGGATAATCACAATCGGGATGGCGGGTTGCCATTCGGGGCCAAGCAGCCCGTTGATCAGGTCTTTGGCAAAGACAGACGCCCAGACGAAAATCGGCAGGGCTGTCAGGAACAACACGTGGAAGTACACCTCGGCCTGTTTTTGGAAGCCTGCCAATGTACCGTTGTGGTTTTCGCGGGCTTGGCGAAACAGGCTCCAGGCCAGGACTTGAGAGGGGACTGCGACCACCTCGGTTAACGCGCTAACCAGCCGTTCGGCGGCGCGGTAATAACCCACTGCGGCGGTGCCCAGAAATCCCCCGATAATAAAGGTCGCGGCATACAGGCGGAAGTTTACCGTCATGCGGCTGGAAAACAGCGGGATGGAATAGTCTTTTAGATCCCGCAGTTGATCGGCGGACATGCCCCTTTTGGGCGACAGACGGGTGAAGGCAAAACTAAGCCCGAGGTGGACCGATTGCATAGCGATGCGGCCAAACACCAGTGCCAGAACCCCATAGCCCGAAATCAGGGCGCTTAGCGCCACGGCGAGCCCTGTAATTTCCCCTGCAATTTCACAAATGGCCGAAGCCCGCAGTTTGTTTTGCCAGATCAATATGCCTTTTTGCGCAGACGATGTGGTGGCCAGCAGGACCCAGATGGCAAACAGCATGATCAGGATGCCGGCATCAGGGGTGGTTTCAAACAGGCTAAAGCCCAGCCCGACCAACAGGCCCAGCAGGGCGGCGCAGGCCCCGAAAACTATTGCGACGAAAAGAACCTGTCGGGGGATTTCATCGGTGCCGGACCATGACATGATATACTGGGCCCAACCGACCTCGGCAAAGCGCAGCAGCAGGATGGCGCAGGCAGAGGTCAGGGCAAAAATGCCAAATTCGGCGGGGGTCAACACCCGCGCGGCTGTCACAAAGATGGCGAGTTGACCGAATTGCGAGAGGACCCGCTCCATTACTGTCCACATACCATCGGACAAAGCGCGGCGGTTCGGATTTGGGTCTTTTCTATTACTCATCTGTGGGTACGCGCCTTGAACCTACTACTGCCGATTTCGAACTACCTGCACCTTTGGGGCGCGGGAAAGGAAACTATTTTTTAACCATTTACCTGTGGCCCCTCCCTTTGGCCTGAAAAAGGGCAAAAAGATGGTCTAGTTAAGGCGGAAACCTATTGTTTCCGAATTGGAACCAAGGAATTTTCTGTGGGTGTTGTTTAATATCATGATTTTAAACATTTAATTACAGTTTTAATTGAAACAACCCTAAGATGTGCGTGCCACATTTCACAGGCAATCTTTCCCAGAAAAAGGTATTTTTGTAGCAGGGTGTGATTCTGATGTGACTGTTTTGAGTGTGTGAGTTCGGAGTAAGAGTAGAATGGTTTATCATGTTAAGTCTAGCGATCTGGAAGGCACGCGCGTCCGGATCGAAGAGCTACAGTCCATCGTCAATCGCCGCCCGTTCGCGCGGAACCGGATTTCCAAGCGGGTGTTTGACATTGTTTGTGCGACTGCGCTGTTGATCTTTTTTGTGCCTTTTATGGTGCTAATTGCCACGACGATCTGGGTTTCCGATCGTAAGAAAGTCATTTTTGCCCATACCCGTGTGGGACGCAATGGCCAGCCGTTCAACTGCCTGAAGTTCCGCACCATGTGTATTGATGCGGATGTGCGGCTGGCGCAGATGTTGCAAAATGATCCGGTGGCGCGGGCGGAATGGGAGCTGACGCAAAAGCTGACCCATGATCCGCGTTTGACGGCCACAGGGCAAATTCTGCGTAAGACCAGTTTGGACGAACTTCCCCAGCTTTGGAACGTTCTGCGCGGCGATATGTCTATGGTTGGTCCGCGTCCGATTGTGGCAGCCGAGGCGAAACACTACCGCGCCAGCTTTGCCGAGTATAAATCGGTGCGTCCAGGTTTGACCGGGGCGTGGCAGATCAGCGGTCGCTCGGACACCACCTATGAAGAGCGCGTGGCGCTGGATGTTGATTATGTTCAGAACAATTCATTTTTCGGGGATCTAAAGATCGTGCTGAAAACCGTGTCTGTGGTTCTTGGGGGGCAGGGCGCGCGATAAAATTGGCTTGGGTCAAAAGCAGGGGCGTGTGTGGTCTTTCTACCAGATCAACATGCCGATGCCGACCCAAAACAACAGGCAGAACAGGACGACAGCCCACCAAACGGTTCGACGTTCAAGCCGCATAAGCCACCGCCATCCCCAGTTTGATAGAGTCATTTTTTCGTTTCCCGTAGTCGATCTGCAGTCCTTTTACATCTGAGTAAATGATCAAAGAGTAAAAATATGTGTAACCAAGTCACGAACTTTCAGCAAATTGAAAAAAGTGAATCCGGCTGTGTTGTGCCCAAACGGCACGTTCATCGGGTCTTGTTGGCAATTGCTACGACGGGGCGCAAAGATGTGCTGTCCAGAACCTTGTCTCATTTGCATCGCCAGACTGTTCAGCCCGATTTGCTGGTTCTTTCCATTGCTTCAGAGTCCGATATTGACCGCGCTGTTCTGGAAACCTTGCCCTGTCCGGTAGAAGTAAAGATCGGCCCGAAAGGGGCCTGCCATCAACGCAACCGTGTGCTGGAATTGATCACGCCGAATGATGTAGTGCTTTTCATTGATGATGATTTCTTGATGGCTGACAGTTACTTGGAACGGGTGGGCAATGTGTTCACAACCCATCCTGACGTGGTCATGACAACGGGGGAAGTTCTGGCAGACGGGATTTCCGGCCCCGGGATTTCCCATGATTTCGGCATGGAGATTTTAGCCCAATTCCAGGCGGATTTGGAAGATTTCACGCTTTCACCGTCCTACAATGGCTATGGTTGCAATATGGCGTTCCGCACCTCGCCAGTGGTGGATCACGGGTTGCGCTTTGATGAAACCCTGCCGTTTTATGCGTGGCTGGAAGACGTGGATTTCTCGCGTCAATTGTCTGCCTATGGGCGGATTGTGAAATCAAACAGTCTGACGGGGGTGCATCTGGGCACGAAAAAGGGCCGGACCAACGGCAAGTCCTTCGGGTATTCGCAAATTTCAAACCCGCTGTATCTGATGGACAAAGGCACCATGATCCCCAGCCGCGCGCTTAAGATGATGCTGCGCAATATTGTGGCCAATTGTATCAAGTCCCTGCGCCCAGAACCTTGGGTCGATCGTCGTGGCCGCCTGTACGGTAACCTGCTTGGGCTGGGGGATTTGATCTGTGGGAAACTGACGCCAACAAAGGTGATACAGTTTACCAAATGACCTGCCTGCCCAGTCAAAGGGCTGGCAGAGAGAATCGGTAATCTACGAAACGGGCCACAGTCACGGCAAAATCCCCCCTGACATGGGGCAATTCCCAGTTTTTACGGGAATTTATTTCTGGAACTTTTGATCCGTTTATCGCGCCTTAAGCGAAAATGCCCCCGCCGCGACTATATCCAAAACCGCAACAATGGAAAATTAACCAATTTTTTTCTCCAATCCGTTTCGGTTAATGTTTTCAAAGGGAAGCAAGTCATAGGTCAAGTATTTCCGGTTGTACTATCAAGCATGGAAAACGGGCTGTGTTCAGATGGATTGTTTCCATTTCAAACACAATTTGAAATATTTATTATTTAAATACAATGGTTTAGCTATGCATTGGAAATGGCGTTTTTAACGAAATCTTCGCTTTTTCCTTTGAACGAAGCCGATTTGCCGATAGATTGCTTAACGTAAAGGTCTTTATTCGGCCGCAGAGTAATTAGGTCACAAGGGTGACTGAGTGTTTGCATCGTTTTTTGATGCTATTTGAGAGTACCGCTATGTCACATGATGTATTTCCTGACCGTAGACCTGTGGGCGCCAGCCGACGTGCACGCTCTGACGTTTCTCTTCTTCGCGAAAAAATAGCCGCCATTTGGCAGGCGGTTCTGAACTGCGCGCCGCCGCGTGATCAGGATACGTTTTTTGATGCCGGGGGGAACTCGCTACAGTTGTTTGAAGCCCGTTTGATGATTGAACAGCTTGTCGGCCAGCGCATCAGCATGACGCAACTGTTTGAAACCCCGCAACTGGGGGCATTGGCGCAAAAATTGTCAGGTCTTATGCAGGCTGAAACAGCCACGCCGCAAGCTGCCGAGCCCAGTGATCGTGTGGATGTTTCGGATCGGGATATTGCGATTGTCGGTCTGTCGGGGCGCTTCCCGAAATCCACTTCTGTGGCTGATTTCTGGGATAAGCTGTGTCAGGGCCAAGATTTGATTTCCCGCTTTGATGCCAGCGAAATGGAAGATGCGGTTTCGCCCGCAGACCGCGCCAAGCCCAACTATCTGGCCGTACGTCCGATATTGGACGATGTGGATATGTTTGACGCCAAATACTTTGGCATCCTGCCCAAAGAGGCCGCTTTGATGGACCCCCAAGCGCGGGTGTTTCTGGAAATATGCGCTCATGCGTTGGAAGACGCGGGTATTGACCCCGAACGGACCAAAGACGCCATCGGGGTTTTTGCGGGCGCGTCCATGAGCACCTATATGTTGGCCAATATCCTGTCGGATAGCGCGGCGCTGGCGGATTTTACTTCGCAATTCCAGATTGGCAATTACGCGACTTTCACAGGCAATCTTGCTGACAGTCTGGCCACCCGCGTGGCATATAAGATGAACCTGAAAGGGCCTGCCATATCCCTTGGCACGGCCTGTTCCACGTCCTTGACCGCCATCGCACAGGCCTGCGGATCGTTGCGTTTGGGGCAATCGGATGTGGCGCTTGCGGGGGGTGTTTCGATCACCTTCCCACAAAAACGCGGCTATGTCAGCCAAGAGGGCGGCATGGCATCCGAAGACGGGGTTTGCCGCCCGTTTGATGCAGCTGCCAATGGTACGGTGTTCGGGCACGGGGCCGGGGTTGTGGTTCTTAAACGCCTGTCGGACGCTTTGGCTGCAGGGGATCAAATCTATGCCACCATTCGCGGCGTCGGATTGAACAATGACGGCTCAAACAAGATTTCCTACACAGCGCCATCAGTCGAGGGGCAAGCCGAAGCGATCCGCCGCGCCCATGCGGATGCGGGGGTGACGGCGGACAGTATTTCCTATGTGGAATGCCATGGCACCGCCACGCCACTTGGTGACCCGATAGAGGTGCGCGGCCTGTCTACGGCCTTTGGCACCCAATCCCCGAACCGCTGTGCGCTTGGGTCTGTCAAAGGCAATATCGGCCATCTGGATGCGGCTGCGGGCGTTGTCGGCGTGATTAAAACAGCCCTGATGTTACGCCATAAAAAGATCATTCCAGTGGCCAATTATACCAGCCCAAATCCGAATATAGACTTTGCGGAAGGTCCGTTTTTTGTGCCAGATGGCCTGCAAGACTGGATCGCCAATGGCCCGCGGCGTGCAGGTGTCAGTTCCTTCGGGATCGGGGGCACAAATGCCCATCTGGTTTTGGAAGAAGCCCCGCATATTGAAGCGCAGTCTGATGTGGCTGCCCCGCAAATCCTGCCATTGTCTGCCAAATCGCCCGAAGCTTTGGCCGAGATGGCCCAAAATCTGGCCGCAACGCTAGAGGATCCCAATGCCCCCACGCTGGCCGATGCTGCCTTTACCTTGCAAGAGGGGCGCAGCAGCTTTGATTACCGCGCGGCAGTGGCGGCATCCACGAAAGAAGATGCAGCCCAAGCCTTACGCAAACTGCCAGCGGTGAAAACCGCTAGTCCGGACATGCCCCCCGCAGTTGTTTTCATGTTTCCGGGGCAGGGTTCACAATACCCGGGCATGGCGCGGGGGCTGTATCACAGCCAACCTGAATTCGCCCGCTGGATCGACCAAGGTGCTGAAATCCTGCGCCCGTTGCTGGGCTTGGACATCAATGAAATCATGTGTCTGGGCGATGTGTCTGATGCCGTTGCCGCGCGTGCTTTGCGCGATACCCGTCTGACCCAGCCCGCGCTGTTTCTGACCCAATATGCCAATGCGCAATTGTGGCGCGCGCGGGGGATCAAGCCGGACGCGATGATCGGCCATTCGGTCGGGGAATTTGCGGCTGCGGCTGTTTCTGGCGTTATCGACTTTGAAACCGGCCTGAAAATGATCGCCAAGCGGGGCCAATTGATGCAGGACCAGCCTGCTGGCGCCATGCTGTCTGTGCGTGCACCGCTTGAAGACATCAAACCTTTCCTGACCGACGCCGTTGACATTGCCGCACTGAATGCGCCGAAACTGCAGGTTTTGGCGGGGCCGGAAGCTGCTGTTCAATCGCTCGAGGCTGCACTGGTTCAGGCGGGATTTGCCTGCACCCATTTGCATACGTCCCATGCGTTTCATTCCCGTATGATGGACCCTGTGATGCAGGCGCTGGAACAGGAATTTACCCAATTTACACTGAAACAACCGCAAATCCCCTATGTGTCTTGCGTCACAGGGGAATGGATTTCAGACACACAGGCCACGGACCCTGCCTATTGGGCGTCCCAAGCGCGGGCTTGTGTGAACTTTCAGGCGGCACTTCGCACCGCCTGTGAAATAAAGTCCGCTGTATTGCTGGAAGTGGGCGCTGGCCGCACCCTTTCAGCCTTTGCTGCGCAGACTTTAGAGCGCGGTAGCCATGGTGGAATTTTTCAGTCTCTGTCAGATCACACCCAAACATCTGAAGACGAGATTACCATGGCTACCGCATTTTCGAACCTTTGGCGTGCTGGCGTTCCGGTGGACTGGCCTGCATTCGGTCCACGAGGGGCGCGTCATGTCTCCCTGCCAGGCTACGCCTTTCAGCGCAAACGCCACTGGATCGAGCCTAAAAATTGCCAAGATCAAGACTTAACCAAATCAAGCGTGGCCCTGAACACGGCGGCGGATTTTGTAAATGTAAAGAGTGAACCGGTGATGACAATGACTGCAAATATTGCCCCTATCGCGCGAACCGAGCGTTATTGCGCTGAATTGATTGCCCTTTTATCTGATCTGTCGGGCGAGGATCTGAACCCCGCTGATGTGGATGTCACCTATCTGGAACTGGGGTTTGATTCCTTGTTTTTGGGGCAGGTGTCACAGGCCTTGTTGCGGGAATATGATGTTACATTAACCTTCCGCAGCTTGTTGACCGAATATCCGACTATTGCCGATCTGGCCCGCAAGCTGGATGAAACCCTGCCAGCGGATGCGCCCCCCGCGCCAGTAGAAGCGCCTGTTGAAGCGCTTGCTGAAACGCCTGCGCCTGCTGTTTCTGGCGTGGCCACTGTCGCCCCAATGCAGACCGCTGTTGGCTTGCCCGTCGCCAGATCAATGACCAGTGATGCGGCCAGTGTGATGCAGGCGCAGATGCAAACCATGCAAGCCGTGTTCAGCCAGCAATTACAGGCCCTTGGTGCCGCGCCGCAAGGTGCGGTTGCGCCCGTGGCCGCTGTTCAAACACCAGCCTCTGATGCACCCGCGAAGCCTAAAGCCGAAGCAAAACCAGTACTCGCATCTGAAAAGCCGGCAGGGTTCAAAGTGGGTCGTGGCCCAAATCTGGCAGGGGCAGAATTAAACGCGGGCCAACTGGCCTTTGCACAGGACTTAGCAGCGCGTTACAGTGCGAAATTCCCGAAATCCAAGGCGCTGGCGCAGAAATATCGCGGGGTTCATGCGGACCCGCGCACCGTGTCCGGTTTTCACCCAAGCTGGAAGGAAATGGCCTTCCCCGTGGTCGCAGACCGCGCCAAAGGGGCGCATTTATGGGACATTGACGGTAATACATTCATTGATCTGGTGAACGGCTTTGGCCAAACCGCTTTTGGCCACTCGCCTGATTTTGTCACCAAAGCGGTGCAAGCACAGATGGAACGGGGCTATCCCATCGGCCCGCAATCCGAAATTGCAGGGGCCGTGGCCGAACGTTTCGCCAAAATGGTTGACCATGAACGGGTGACCTTTTGCAACACCGGGTCCGAGGCCGTCATGTCTGCCATGCGCTTGGCCCGTTCGGTCACAGGACGCGACAAGGTTGTGGTGTTTGGCAACGATTACCACGGCCAGTTTGACGAGGTTCTGATCAAGGGTAAATCCCGTGGTGGCGATCCTGCGGCGCTGCCCGTGGCATCGGGTATTCCACGTTCTAGCCTGACAAATATGATCGTGCTGGAATACGGGGCTGAAACCTCGCTTGACTGGATCAAGGAGAATGCCAAAGATGTGGCCGCGGTGATCATTGAACCGATCCAAAGCCGCCACCCCGAAGTTCAACCGGTTGAATTTGTACGGAACTTGCGCAAACTCACCACCGAGATCGACGCGGCACTGGTGTTTGATGAGGTCGTTACCGGCTTTCGCACGCATGCCAAAGGCGTGCAGGGGGAATGGGGCATTCAGGGCGATATGGCCACCTATGGCAAGGTCGTTGGGGGCGGGATGCCCATCGGTGTTCTGGCAGGCGACAAACGCTATCTGGATGCGTTGGACGGTGGTTTTTGGGGCTATGGCGATGATAGCAAACCCGAAGTCGCGCCTACCTATGTGGCAGGCACGTTTGTGCGCCACCCGTTGGTGTTGGCCGCTATTGATGCCACGCTGGAACATATGGAAAACCACGGCGATCTGCTGTGGAAAGACACGGCTGCACGGGCGCAAGGGCTACGCAAACGGATGAACGCCTTTTTGGTCAGCCGTGGCTTGCCCGAACTGGTGACGGGGCATTCCAGTTGGATCGTGCCAAATGTGACCTCTTTTGATCCCCGCGCCACGCTGCTTTATGCGCTAATGCGCTTCAACGGGGTTCACCTGATGGACGGGTTCTGCGGGTTCCTGACCACGCAGCACGGCGATGCCGAAGTAACTGCCGTGGCCGAGTGTTTTGAACAGGCGGTAATAACGCTGCAAGAGCAGGGTATCCTGATCGGCACGGGAGAGATCAGCGCGCCACCCGTGATGAAAGACGCATCGCTGGCGCAGGCCGTGCCAATGAAAAACATCCCCCTGACCGAAAGCCAACGGGAAATCTGGATGGCTAACCAGTTGGGGGACATGGCGTCTTGCAGTTTTAACGAAGGGGCGGTTTTACAACTGGATGGACCGCTTGATGTGGATGCGCTGTCAGCCGCGCTGGATCAGGTGATCGCCCGCCATGATGCCCTGCGGTCTGTTTTCCACAAATCAGGCGAAAGCTTTGACGTAGTGGCGCCATATCATCTTGACCTTAACACCATTGCGGCGGAGCCGAACGCAGGCGCGGCGCTGGTTACCGAACTGGCTGATGCAGAGGCCCGCCGCCCGTTCGATCTGACCGACAACCCTGCATTTCGCGCCCATCTGGTGCAAACAGGGGCGCAAAGCCATGTGTTGATCCTGAACGCCCACCACATCATCTGTGACGGTTGGTCGTATAACATTGTCTTTGAAGAATTGGCCGCGCTGTATCGGGCACAAACTACAGGGCAGGCGGCAGATTTAGACGCGCCCGTGTCTTTTGCCGCGCATGCGATCAACAGTAAGGACGCGCGGGTTGCGCCGGAAACCCGTGCTTTTTGGCAACAGCAATTCGCTGACGTGCCAGAGCTGCTAGAGCTGCCATTGGATCAACTCCGCCCGCTGCGCAAGACTTTTAACGGGGCAACTGTGACGTCGTTTGTAGATGCCGAAGTGATGAAATCTACCCGCAAAGCTGGTGCAAAACAGGGCTGCACCTTGTTTGCCACGCTGTTTGCAGGGCTGCAGATCACGCTTGGACGGCTCAGCGATGCGTCTGATGTGGTGATTGGCGTGCCCACCAGCGGGCAGGCGATGTTGGATGCGCAAAACCTGATCGGCCATTGCGTCAATTTTCTGCCGATCCGCGCTGCATTCGATCCGACAGCCCCTGTAAGCACCCATCTAAAAACCGTCAGTCGTGCGGTGATGGATGCCTTTGACCATCAGGAATACACCTTTGGGACGATGGTTCAGGATTTGGAACTGCCCCGCAGCCTGAACCGACTGCCATTGACTGAAATCCAGTTCAATCTGGAAACCGTACCAGAGGATCTGGATATGGGCGACGTGCAAATGTGCGTGGCACCCAATGCCAAAGCCGCCTCGAATTTTGATATGTTCTTCAACGTGATAGAGTCCAAACAAGGTTTGCGCATCGACGTGGATTATAACAGTGATGTGTATTCGGATGCGACGATCAAACGTTGGGTCGGGCATTTTGAACAGGTCCTGCGTGCCATTGCACAAGACAGCACACAGGCGATTGAGGATGTGCAACTGGTGGGCGATCAAGTCCTGACCACGGTAAAAGCCGAAGGCTATGCCGATTTTGATCGCAGTGCGATGATCCAGAAGCTGATCACCAAAAGCGTTGCTGCCCATCCGCAGGCCATTGCGCTGGATGATGGGAAAACCACGCTGACTTATCAGGCGCTGGAACAGCAAAGTGATGCGCTGGCGGCCTTTATCCAGCAGCAAATTCAGGGGACGAACGGGCGTGTTGCCGTTGCGATGGACCGCTCGGTTCAGATGGTGGTGACGTTGCTGGCGATCCTGAAAGCGGGGCATGCCTATCTGCCGCTTGATCCCACACAGCCAGCCGCGCGTCTGCGCCTGATCCTTGAAACCGCGCAAGTGGCAGGGATTGTGACGGATGCGCCAGACTCGGTAGGATTTGCCGCGGATTTGGGTCTGCAAGTGATTGACCCAGTGCTGGCCCCTGTTGGGGGAGAGCCCGAAGCGGTGCCCCAAGACCCCGAGTCGACTGCCTATGTGATCTTCACGTCCGGCACCACGGGAACGCCCAAAGGCGTGGAAATCCCCCATCGTGCGGTGGTGAATTTCCTGACTTCTATGGCGCAGAAACCAGGGCTTTCGGAACATGACACGCTGCTTTCAGTCACGACTGTGATGTTTGATATTGCGGTGCTTGAACTGTTCCTGCCCCTGACCGTTGGTGCAAAAACAGTGATTGCGGGCACCATCCAAGTGCTGGACGGCTACGCGCTGGTGGATCGGTTGGAGGCGGGCGACATTACTGTGATGCAGGCCACGCCGACCCTTTGGGATATGCTGCTGGATGCCGGTTTCACCCCAAAAGCAGGGCTAAAAATTCTGGCAGGGGGTGAACCTTTGCCAAATGACCTTGCCCAGCGTTTGATGGCGCATGGGGCGGCGTTGTGGAACATGTACGGCCCCACGGAAACCACCATCTGGTCGGCAGTGCAACAGATCGAACAGGGCAAGCCAATTACCATCGGCCACCCGATCGCCAACACCTCGCTGGTCATTCTGGACGCACAGAACCGCGTGGCACCCATCGGTGTTGTGGGGGAATTGAACATCGGCGGGGACGGGCTGGCCAAAGGCTATTTCAACCGCACTGATCTGACAGAAAAGGCGTTTCGCCCCGTTGATCTAGGCGGGCAGCCGCAGATGTTGTACCGCACGGGCGATCTGGCCAAGCTGCGCGATGATAGCACGGTTGAGGTTTTGGGCCGCATCGATACACAAGTCAAACTGCGCGGCTTCCGTATTGAACTTGGAGAAATCGAAAGCCGCTTGCGGACCATGGATGGTGTTCACAAGGCTGCAGTTGATGTGAAAACCCGCGCAAACGGGGATCGTCAGTTGGTTGCCTATTTGGTGGCTGAAAGTGACGCTGTTGTGGACAGCAAGGCCTTGCGTTCAGCATTATCGGCGGTACTGCCGAACTATATGGTGCCGCAGGCCTATGTGACCTTGCCCGCTTTGCCACAAACTGCGAACGGCAAGCTGGATCGCAAATCCTTGCCTGATCCAGACAGCACGGCCCAAGCCGCACCAGTCGTCACACAAAGCCCGACATCGGCGAATAGTGCCACAGAACAACAGCTTATGGAAATTTGGGGTGCGGTGCTGGGCACTGAAACCCTGTCCACCACCGATACGTTGTTTGATCTGGGGGCCGATTCCCTGACGGTGTTTCGCATCGCTGCGCGCATGACCGAAGCGGGCCTGAACCTAGAGGCGAAGCATCTGCTGGATCATCCCACGATTAAAGCTTTGGCCACATTTGCCGACAGCCGCGCAACCGAGCCGAGCAAGCCCGCCGCGCCTTCGCTAAAGGATTTCCGCAACGGCGCGCGTCGCAGCATAGGGATCACGACATGAATGTGGTTAATTCCAAGTTTGAGCCCGATCATGTGGTCGCCGAATTTCCCTTGTCTACGACACAACAGCAATTCTGGTTCCTAGACCAGTTGCATCCGGGCAATCCCGCATTGAACGTGGCGATCAGTTGGGAAGTTCAGGGCAAATTTACGCCTCGCAGCATTGAACGGGCTTATCGTCTGGTGATTGCGCGCCACGAAATCTTGCGCACCCGCTTTGTGGAAAAGGACGGGCTGCCTGTGCAGCAAGTGCTGGAATTTGCGGATTTCGATCTGGATGAAGAAGACATTCGCCACCTGCACGGACAAACCCAAGAAGATCGACTGGCTGAAATCGCTGCCGAGGTCGCCCGTCACCCGTTTGATCTTTCCAATACGGGTTTGATCCGCGCAACTTTGGTGCATCTGGCGAATGACCGTGCCCGTTTGCTGACTGTGGCCCATCACAGCGTTTATGACGGGTTTTCCATCGGTGTTATGGGGCGGGAAATTGGTTTGGCCGCCGCGGCTTATGACGCTGGGCAGACGCCCAATCTGGCCGAACTGCCGCTGCAATACGGAGATTTCAGCCTGTGGCAGCAAGAGTACCTCGATTCTGGGGTGCTGAAAGAGGACGCCGATTACTGGCGCGCGCAGATGAAGGATGCGCCCTATTTTGAGGTACCAACGGATTTTCCCCGGCCCAAAGCACGCAATACGGAAATCAAATATCTGAACCTTGCGCTACAAGGCGATTTTGCAGATCAAATCGACAGACTGGCCAAGCGCAACAGCACCTCGCCGTTTGTTGTCGGGGCGGCGATTGCCTCGGCGGCGCTGCATCGTGTGACCGGCGCGGATGAGGTGTTGTTTGGCACGCCGATTGTGGGCCGCCATGAGGTTGAACTGGAACCCCTGATCGGCCCCTTCATCAACACACAAGTGCTGCGGTTGCACACCCGCAAAGACCAGAGCTTTGCAGATCATGTAGGACAGGCGAAACAGGTTGTCGAAGGGGCGATGGTCCATCAGAACCTGCCGTTCAGCAAACTGGTGGAACTGGTTAATCCGGTGCGCGATGCGTCCCGTGCGCCGTTGATTTCGATGAACTTCAACCTGCAACATGTGTTCATGGAGGATCAGACCTATGGCGCGTTTGGCATGGTGTCCAAGCCGACCCATACACCAGGGGCAGCGCGGGATTTGGACATTGTCATCATCGGGCGGCCCACAGGCTGGCGGCTGAATATTGAGTATTCTCCCCATCTGTATAAAGCTGAAACCATCACGGCGCTGCTGGATTTGATCAAGCAAAGCTTTGCTTATGCTTTTGATAATCCTGACTTTACCCTTGGTGACTTGGCATTGGTGATGCCAAAAAGTGCTGATGTAGCTGTGCCCGCCCAACCCGACGACGCCATCGCAGATATTTTGCAAAGCCATCCCTTTGTGGCCCATGCCGTAACCGTTACGCAGGAACGCGGGCACTGGGGCTTTGTCACGGCAAACCCGTCGCCTTTGATGGCGTTGGAAACATTGCCTGCCATTCTAATGCAGCACTATACGGTTAACGCAAACGGCGAGCATGGTCTGGCTGGGATCAGCGTTCTGGCTGAATTTCCACTGGACGGGACGGGGGCTGTTAAACTGGAAGATTTGCCAAATCCGGTACAAGCTCTGACAGATAAAACGGCCGATTCTGCTCCTCAGCCCGCTGACCTTGAGCAGGGTCTGATCACCCTTTGGCAAGAGTTGCTGGAGCGCGACACAATCCCCACCGACAAAAGCTTTTTCGAGTTGGGCGGGCATTCCCTGCTGGCCGTGCGCATGGTTGCGCGCATCCGCAAGGCGTGGAACGTGAACCTTGGGGTGTCAGCAGTTTATGAAACCCCGACGATTGCCGATCTGGTGGCCCATCTGACCCCCCAAATTGCGCCTGTCACAACAACGGTTGAAACCGATTGGCGGGTGGAGCCGATCCGCACCGATGGCACGGGGCAGCCGATTGTTGCGGTGAATGACATCAGCCTGATCCTCTCTGCCTCGGATCATTTCAAACAGGCGCGCCCTTCGGTTTGTGTGCGCTTGTTCGATGGAAAACGCGGCATTGATCAATCCAAACGCAGCTTTCAAGAAATCGCGATTGAATACGCCAAAGTGATTGAACAGACCCAACCCCAAGGCCCGTATCTGTTCTTTGGGGCCTGTGTCCACGGGAATATCGCGTTGGAAGTCGCCCGATATTTGCAAGAAAAAGGCCATGAAATTCAAGGCGTTGTGATCAAGGATTGCTGGGAGCCGGGTTATGCGGAAAGGATCAGCAATGACAAGAAACAACGCCGCCGCGAACGTAATTATGCGCTGTTCAATCGCATCCGTCAGGTGCGCAACGGGCGTCTGTCGCTGGCCGCTATGCTGGGCAGCTACCGTGTTATTCGCAAATCCGGGCTGCTGACGCTGGCCGTTAAAATGGGGCTGGTGGACCGCGTCCGTTCAACGGATATGACTGCGGAACAAGAAGGGTTTGTCGCCTATATTTCAGAGGCGCGGAACGTCTATCGCCCTCAACCTCTGGACTTTCCGATCCTGCATGTGGTCACAAAAATCACCCCGACAGGCAAAGGATTTTTACCGTCAATAGGCTGGGAACGTATCGCGGGTAAGTCGTTGAGAACCGTCAGTATTGAGGATGTTTCAACGGTCAAAGGCCAGATCACCGGCACCGATGCTTTGGCCCGCGAGATTGAGTCATTTCTCGACCGGTAATCGACGATGGGTGATTTTAACAGGGCGGCCATGGCTGAAAACAGCGATGGCGCCCACCAGATCCGGTGCAAGATCGAAATGATGCAAAGACAGGGCATTTGTGATAGTGGGATCCGTGGCAAAACGGGTCAAACGTACGGGGGCGTGCGGCGTCAAGGTGACATCAAAACTGTCCAACTCCAGCGTCAATCCCGTACCGAGCGCCTTTACAATCGCCTCTTTTCGGGTCCAGCAGCGGTAAAATCCGTCGTTCCACTGCGCGGAGGGCAATTGTGCCAGCTCTGCTTGCTCTGTTGTCGAGAAAAACCGTTTGGCGACATCGGCTTCAACGGGGCGGTACTGTTGAATATCAAGGCCGATTTCCGCGTCATTATCCAAGCTGTTGACCACCGCAAGGGCTGCGTGGTTTTCAGAGTGGCTGAGGTTGAACCGCAACAATCCCGCCAGTTCGGGCTTGCCATTTGCACCATAGCTGAACTGCAAATCTTGTGGCGGTTTGTCCAGATATCCTGCCAGAATATGACGCAATCTGTTACGGCCGTTTGCAAACCTATCTTGATGAATTTGCTGAACAAATCTGGCCGCGCGGGTTTGTTCGTCGGAAGTCATAACACAATTTACCGCGTTCAGCGGATGATCCAAATTCCACGTCCAAAGATCAATGTTCAGGGTCAAATGACAGTTTTCCCAATGCTCGGATACTTTCGCGAACTGTGTCACGGATATTTTTCCGCGTCGAGGGGGCGCAAGTGTTCATGAAACGTTTATTCTTTCCTGTCATGCTGTGTCTGGGGCTGGTCGCGGGCGGGCTTGTCCTGACGGAACCCGGGCGTGCGTTATTGCGTCCCATTAAGCATGTGATCGAATTCAGGGCCTTTGTGGCCGGCCTACCGGTGGAAAGTGATCTGGCGGAATATAAGGTGGAAATGCCGGATGGGGTGCATCTGGCCACAGATGTTTACATTCCAACAGGTGGTGCTGCGCGTAAGCCAGTAATTCTTGTGCGCTTGCCCTATGGAAAACGCCTGTATGGGGAGGCATTGCACTGGGTACGCCTGTTCAGCGCCCATGACTACGCCGTTGTGGTGCAGGATATGCGTGGGCGTTATGGCTCGGAAGGGGTGTTTTCGCCTTACCCGAATGAGGGTAAGGACGGTGTTGCTACGCTTGACTGGATTGTCAAACAACCTTGGGCGCAAGACCGCGTGGGTACCATCGGTTGTTCCGCTTTGGGCGAAGCGCAAATTCTATTGGCGGCTGAACGTCACCCCGCCCACCGCGCCATGATCCCGATGGGGGCTGGCGGGGCAATTGGCACGGCAAAAGGTGCTTACGGCTTCTTTGGGTTTTATGAAGGCGGTATCATGACGTTAGCCTCTGGCTTTGGCTGGTTTCTGGGGCAAGGCGGTAAAACGGGCGATGCCATGCATGCTCCTGATGTAGAGTATGGGCAGGCTTTAAAGACCCTGCCTGTGATCAATGCCGTGTCCCGTTACCGCGAGGACGACACAGATTTTGAAGAGTTGTTATCCGGCTTTGATGACCCTGCTGTTCATGACAGTTGGGGATATATTTCGGACGCGGATCGTTTTGACGTGCCGTCTTTGATGGTGGACACGTGGTATGACTATGGCATCGGTTTCAGTTTTCAGTTGAACCAGATGATTGGTGCGGCGAATCCGAAAACCCACCTGCTGGTCGCCCCAGCAACCCACTGTGATATGGCGGGGCCGTTTCGCAACGGCGCTGTGGGGGATGTGCCGGTCGCCAAGGATGCCGCAATCCCGTTTGACGATATATACTTGGGCTTCATGGATCATCAGCTTAAAGGCAAGGGCCTGTTTTCCTTTCCGCGATTTCAGACCTACATGCTGAACCAGGACCGCTGGTTGAAGAGCCAAAGCTGGCCACCCGAGACAGCGCAGAAACGGGTGTTTTATCTGGGCGGGGAAACGTTGGGTGATGCGCCGCCGACCAATGCGCAGACCCGTAGTTTTCGATCTGACCCCGCCGATCCCGTGCCAACGGTTGGTGGTGCGATCTGTTGCACGGGTGATCCTGAAAGCCGTGCCGGCCCGCTTGATCAATCCCCCATCGAAGACCGCAAGGATTTGTTGCTTTTTACTTCTGATCTTTTTGAGCAACCTCTTGAAATTGCAGGGCCTTTGATGGCCCATTTGGCCGTGTCAACCGATGTGCCTGATACTGATCTGGTGGTGCGTTTAAGCGATGTTTCTCCGGATGGCCGCTCTGTTTTGATACAAGAGGGCGCTTTGCGGTTGCGTTATCGGAACGGATTTGGCGTGCCGGAATTGATGCAGCCCGATCAAATTTATCAGGTCCAGGTCTCATTGCGCCACATCGCCTATCAGTTGGCTGCGGGGCATAAGTTGCGGCTGCATATTGCGGGCAGCAGTTTCCCCCGTTTGGCGCGCAATATGAACACAGGCGGTGATCCGAATTTGGAAAGCACGCCCCGTGTCGCGAATATTACGCTGCATTCGGGGGGCCGGTTTGACAGTCGGGTAGAGATGTTTGTGATGCCCGCTGACAATTTAGGGAAGTAGGCTCACCCTCGCCAGACTTAGCGTTTGGCGAGGGTGCTGATCTAGGTATTTGGACAACAAAGACCGCTTGGGGCTGGCTTGATTAGGCGACGAAGCCGAGGTTTGCGAGGCTTTTTGTGATGCCTGTTTGAAAGGCGGACTCATCAAAGCGACTGGCGTGGGCGACCAGATTTAACGGGTCTAGCTGATCCAGCTTTTCGGCTTCAAAATCGCGCACAGCTTGGGCCAGACCTTCGGCTGAGTTGTCTTGGAACAGCAGACCGGTTTGGCGGTCCAGCACAGTGTCCAATGCGCCGCCGCGGCCATAGGCGATGACGGGGCGGCCCGATGCCATAACCTCAACGGGAACAATACCGAAATCTTCTTCGCCCGGGAAAATAAGGGCTTTGCAGCGTGCCATATGGTCTTTGAGTGTTTGGAACGGCACTTTGCCAAGGAAGGTGACGTTGTCTGGTGCTGTGCGGGCCAGTTTCTTCCATGTTTTGTCAGGGCCGCCGATAACGAGCAGCGGTTTTTTCAACTGGCGGAACGCCTCTATCGCGATGTCGGGGCGCTTGTACGAGGCCAGTTCGCCTGCCCACAGGTAAAAATCACCAAGTTCGGTATCAGGAACCGGCGCGAAATCTGCGACTGCGACGGGGGGATGCACCACATCGGCATCACGACGCCAGTATTTTTGGATGCGGGCTGCCACATGATTGGAATTGGCGGCAAATCCGTCCACGCGGGCCGCACTGGTCACGTCCCATGACCGCAATCCATGGGCCAGATGGGGCATCAGGGTGCGGGTGATCAGGCCCGCGCCGTTGCGATAGGTGTGGTACTGATCCCAAAGATAGCGCATGGGCGAGTGGCAGTAGCACAGGTGTGGCGCTTCGGGGGGGGCGATGATGCCTTTGGCTGGGCCTGCCTCGCTTGAGATCACGAGATCATAGCCCGTGAGATCAATTTCCTCCAACGCGCGGGGCATAAAGGGCAGGTACTTCTGGTACATTTTCGTCGCCATCGGAAGGCGCGACACTGATGTGGTTTTGACGCTATGCCCGTTGATCAGATCGCTGATGGTGTCTGGCGTGTAAACATGGGTGTAAATATCCGCCTGCGGATACATGCGGCACAGGGATTCCAGCACTTTTTCACCGCCGCGCATACCTACCAACCAGTAGTGGATGATCGCAACACGCGGTTGGCTGCCTACAGGGGTTTGGCGAATGGAGGGGCCGCGGCGCATGTCAGGCTGTTCGCGCACCACATAAAAACCGTTACTCTTCATAGCTGTAGCCCCCGACAAATTCTGTGCTGTACTCTTTTGGGTCCACCATATTGAACACAATGCCCGCAGGGCGGGATCTGGCGTCGCTTAGCATAGACAGCGCCTTTTTCACCGCTTGTTTCGGGGTTTCATGCCAGCGCACCACAAAGACCACACTGTCCACGGCCTGGGCCAACATCAGTGCGTCAGAAACGGCCAGAATAGGCGGGGAATCGATGATCACCACGTCATATACCTGTTCCAACATACGCATCATTTCCGCCAGTTTGTCTTTGCTCAGTGCGTCAACCGTTTGCGCGTGCGAACCATTGGAGGTTAGAATATCAAAGGGCATATGGGTGTCGGAATAGATCGCATCTTGCAGGTCACAGGCATCATCCAGATAGTCAGACAGGCCGTGTGTCATGTCCCAGCCGAATTCTTTGGCCAGTCCGGACCGGCGCAAATCGCAATCGACCAAAACCACCGATTTCCCCGATTTTGCAATCATGGACGCAAGGTTCAGCGTGGTGGTGGTTTTCCCCTCATTCGGGGTGGAGGAAGTGACAAGGATCGTCTGGGCTTTTTTGCTGGGCACCTGCATCAACAGCGATGTGCGCAACTGGCGGACCCGTTCCGCATATTCGCTGTTGGGCGCATACATCACATCCAGATAGCTATCGACAGGGTTGTCCCATTCGCCCGCTTGCAAGGATGCCAGAACCGGCAGGCCTGTGTCATTTTCAATGTCGTCTTCGCTGCGATAACTGGCCGAAGACAGTTCCAGATAAAATACGGTGCCAAAGCCGATAGCCATGCCCAGCATCGCGCCCAGAACCGCAATAAGTTTGGGGCGCGGGGCCGAAGGCGCGCCCGGAATAGTGGCCTGTTCGATGATCCGCGCATCGGCTTTTTGCAGCTGCTCCTGACTGCGGGTTTCGGTCAAGCGGTTCAGCAGTTGTTCATAGGCCAATCGCGCCGAGTTGGTCTTGCGTTGCAGTTCTTCCTGATCCAGTTCGTTGGTGGAAATAGAGATCACCCGTTCTTGCATCCGGTCCATGTTTTGCTGGATCGACGCCTCGCGGGCTTGGGCCAGTTGCACCTCGCCTTTGCGCTGTTCGATGATTTTTTCCACCTCCGAGGTCATCTCGGCCTCGATCACGTCAATCTGGCTGCGCAGCCGTTTACGCGAAGGGTGGGTTTCATCATAATTGCGCGCCCAAACCCCGTCTTCGATGGTCAGTTTGACCCGCTCGCCGTTTAACACTTCTAGCTGCGGTGAGGTTAGCAAAGTGCCCGCTTTGGTGATGCCTTTTTCCTGCACAATCAGTTGCAGTTGTTTCAAACCAGCCTCGGCAATGGTGCGTTCTGCTTGGGCGTCGGACAGTTTCGTGGTCAGTTCAAACAACTGTTGGGAAATAGATTGCAGGCTGGTGCCATCGGCAGCCAGATTGGCCATGCGGGTGCGCACGCCAGCGGCCTGTGCCTCTTCCAGCTCTTTGCGCAGGATTTTCAGTCGGTCTTCGATCCAAGCGGTGGCTTGTTTTGCCACGTTCTGGCGGGTTTCCAACTGTTGTTCGATGTATTTTTCCGCAATGGTGCGGGCCAAAATCATCGACAATTCGGGGTTTTCTGTCGTGGCAATGATGCTGATGACAAAGGATTTGCCTTCACGCCGCACCTTTAGGTTTTTGCGAATGACATAGACCAGACGTTCGATTTTGTTGCGCTCTGCCTGTTCTGCTGTCACTGGTTTGGGGGTTTTGCCCAAGCCCAGTGTACGTAAAAATGATTTGATCCGGCTTTTGATCGAAGGCGGCGCATTCGCTGGATCAAGGTTTTCCAGACGGGCGAAACCAATCTGGTTGATCACGGATTCAATCAGAATATTGGATTGGATCACCGAGGTTTCGCTGACAACCACCTGATCGCTGATATCCAGATCAGACACCACTTCGGGCCCGATTGTTACCTGACTTTTGCGTGGATCAAGCATGACGCTGGATTGCGCTGTATAGGTCGGAGTGATCTGTGAAACGAGAATAAACGCCAGCAGCCCGCAAAGAACCGTCGACAAGATGATAATATTGCGCCGACGCCAAATCATCCGCGCCAGATGCTTCAGATCAACCATATCGCGATCGTCAGACCCGATCCGTTTCATCGGAAAAAAACCGTCTTCAAATGGAGGCTTGCGATTGTACATGACAATCTCCTACTCACTAATCAAAACACTACACAGATACACAACTCATTTGATTTGAAGGTTTCTCTTTTTAAAGTCAAATGGTTGCTATTTTTTCTCGGCTATTGTTTCGCCAGTTATGTCAAAGGAATTTCTGGCGTTGAATTGTTCCGTTTCCCGCAACAGTGCGCGGGGGGATTGATGGATTTGTCACAGGTGATTCTTTTGCCGTGCCACGGGCCAGACCCGCAATCATTCCAGCGAGTACGAAAAAGAAGATGCCTAAATCTGGTGTCGGCGTGGTCAGAGTGGCCGAAATCAGCAAGGCAAGGCAAGCACATTTCAGGCTGTCCAGAATTGCGGTGTTTTGCAGGTCGCCGTTTCGCAGTTTCAGGCGGGACAGGGTCCACAAGAACAGCAGGTAAAGTGCGGTTCCGATTAGCCCGATGCTGCCCAGACAGGCCAAAAACCAGTTCGATGCGCGAATACTGCCAAGTCCCGCGCCCATCATCCAAGTGTCGAGGAAATTCTGATAGGCCTGCACATTCCAGCTCATCCGCTCAACGCCGGACTGGCTGTCCGCTTTGTCAAAAAGCACGGTATCCAGAAAATCGGTGACGGGCTGGACGAACTGATAGGCGGCAAAGCCGAACATCATGAACAGCCAGACCGCAAGCAAGACGATCAACGTCACAATCATCGCCTGTTTGCGCACGCGGCCTTGCAGGCTGTCAATAAAGGCGAAAATCCCCATCACCAACAGCAACGCGACAACCGCCACATAGGTGGACGAAGAGGTCGAGCGTATCATCACAATTGCCGTTCCGATCAGGCACCAAAGCGCTGCGCGGGACGGCGGGCCAGAAATCCAATAGCGCAGCCAGAACCCGAACAGCCCCAGCGTATAGAACCCAAACGAAGATGCCTCGGGGAAGCCGCCGATCATTCGTTTAAGTCCGCCCATACGGTGATCAATCAGCATGGAATAATTGGCCGTGCGGATCGGATCGAGGATTTCAGGCAGCCCAACGGCAAAGGTTAGAACATCGGCCCAACCCAGTACAATATTCACAATTGTGGCGGCGATCATGGAAGAAAGTACCACTTTGAAATCGGGTTTGGCGCGGAACAATGTGGCGGCTGCGAAAAAGGCCAGAACATCCAGCATCAGGCGGAACAATTGCGTGATATTGCCTGTGGTCGGGCGTAAGAACACCGATATGATTTCGGTCTTGTTGTCGTCGCGCGAAATGCCGAAAACCTCGGTCTGGCCTGCAAAAAGGCGGGGGAAAACCATGGTGGCGACGATGCAGTAAAACGTCAGCAGCAGCAGGTAAAATCCGGGCTGCCCGGGCCGCATAGAACCTGCAATCCGCCCCGGTCCATTGGGGCCGGAAAATACCAAAGCGAACAGCACCAAAGCACCCAGATCAATGATCCCGATGGTCGCCCCGCCCACCGCTGGCATGTTAAAGGCGGCTGCAGCGCCAAAGGGGGACATGATGAAAAACCAATGCATCCCGCGCAGGGGGCCTTGTTTCATCAGCATCACCACCAAAAGCAGGGCAAGAAGGGTGCTTGGGACAATCTGCATCGCGTTGCGTCAGGCTGCCTTGGCCAGAACCGAGGTATAGAGATCCAGCAAAGCATCCCCCCACGCCTGTTCATCCAATGCAAGCGGGGTCGCATTGGCAAAAGCGGTCTCGCTCATCTGTTTGATCTGTGTGGCGGGCATGTCTTTCAATTTCGTTAAGGTCTGCGCGAATTCATCGCTGTTGTGGATGTTACACGAAAGCCCCAAGCCCAGATTGGTGATTTCATCGGCCAGAAACGCATTGTGGGGGATGATCACCGGAATCCCGCTTTGCTGGGCCTCAATTGCGACCATGCCAAAGGGCTCGGCAAACAGGCTGGGCATCACAACCGCACGAGCGCTTTGCAACAGCGTTTGCAGACGGGGTTTATCACACCAACCCTCTTGGCGCACTGCGGGGAATTCCTGCGTAAACTGCGCAGTTAACGGGCCTTCGCCGATGGTTACTAAGGGCACGCCAGCGGTTTGTGCAGCGCGGGCCAGTTCTACCACGCCTTTGTCCGGCTCCATGCGGCCAACAAAGAAAAACGCGCTGTTGTTTTCGACCTTAACCCGTTGATTTGTAAAAGGGGCTACTGGATTGCGAACTGTGACCATGTTGCTGTTTTTATAGCCAAAGGTCTTGAGCCGCTGTTCCATTCGCGGGTGAATAATCGCAATCGCACCCCACGGATATTGATCGCCAAAACTGCGCCCAAGCAGCGCCTGCCGCGCTACGCGCCAGCCCTTGTGGATGTAGGACCGCTTGTCGCAATGGGTGGTCATGCAAGACATCCCAAGCGGAGTGCGGCTGCAAGACACACCTTTTTGGAAGTCGTAAAACACACCGTTGGGGCAGGCTAGAAACTGATCATGGGAATGCACAATCACGCGGGGGGCGACCGCTTGTAACGCGCTGAAAATGCTGGGAGACAGGATCAGCGACCACGCGTGTACATGGTAAATCGTCTGAGGTGTGTCATGCTCCGCGATCAGCGTTTCTAGGGCGGATTTGGCCTTGGTATTATACAGCCCGCTGGCCATGGCCTGCAATTTTCCCTGTTCCAGCAAGGGTTTGCCACCAACAGGCACGATTTTGATACCCAGACCATCCAACGTGCTGTTGCAGGCGTCATCCCCGCAAAACAGGGTCACGGGCAACCCACGAGCGCGGAACAGCCGTGCCGACAACAGCGCCAGCGCAGTTGCACCGCCACGGGCAAGACTAAAGTCGTTGATGATAACAACCCGCTCACAGGTCATAGGCTGAATACCTTTAGAATGTCTTTACAATTTTGGCGTAGGGTTAGAGGGCAAAAATGGCGGAATTATGGGATGGCTTGGATTTGAATAAAAAATACGCAGGGTGTGCGACTTTCTAATCGTCAGATAACAAAAGGAAATTACTGGGCGGCGCATTCGTCAGGATAATCCGGTGTTCTGTGTAATCCCCCCAAGGGGTTTGATTGGGGCCAACGTGGAACGCCAGAATATCACCTGCCTGCATCAGTACACGGCGGTTTTTCAGGGCTAGGAGGTCTGTTGTGACGGTCCAGAACAATAGGGTGTCGTTCAGGTAAATTGCGACAGAAATTCCGTCGTCGCTATCTGTACTGACCTGCCAATAGGCATCAATCCCGACAGCGCGCGGCTGATCGGCAGTATAGCTCTGCACGACCTCTATTGGGGCATCTGCCTGACCCGTGGGGACCAGATAAGTGGCCGAAAGACGCAGATCTGCGTAATCCTTATGGCCGAGGTAAGGCACCCAAGGCACCCCTTGGCGTTCCTGTCCGGGCATGGTCTGAAAAGGAAACTGTGCGCCGTTGGCCTGTATGGTGTTTACCCAAGGCGAAGGCGGCGCGGGGGTGTTTGGGTCAGGGTAGCTTAGTTGATGATAGCTGTCGGCCAGCACGGTCTGCTGCCCCAATGTAATGTCAGCCTCTACATCCAGCGGGTGATCTGCAATCAGCACCAAAGGCTCGTTATTTGACAGTTCCAGACCTTCGAGGGGCAAAGGTTTGCCCGCAGGATCAAAGACTTGAAGCTCGTTTGAAACAACCAGACTGCGCGGCACACCCCAGATCACCAGTTTTTTGTTATCAAAGACACAGCCATAAGTGAAGGGATCTGGCTGAAAACGGCGCACGGATTTGCCTGTAAATTCCTGCTGGGCAAAACCGTAGGCGCGTCCCGTTCGGGTGACTGCGCCAGTGTCATCCACCACCGGAATTAACCCGTCACCGCGCGGGTGCATCGGATACCAAACCGCGCGGTCCACCCCCGCCAAGGCCATCTGACAATAATTGCGCAACAAGTAGCCAGGGGCGTCTTGGGCATTTAATGTGCCAAACTCGGTGATTTCAATCGGGATGGTTTCAGCTTCGGGAAGGCGGCGCAATACGTTGATTTGGCGCAATAAATGTTCGGCAGGCGTGTCATATGTATGAAGCGCCAGCGCATCCATATAGGCCGCAGCCCCTTTGGCGTAGGTCATGGCCAGATAACCGACAGGGATCGAATGCACTCCGCCGCCCACAATGCGAATTGCGGGGTTGGCGGTTTTCACCTGTTCATAGACAGATTTCAACAGGGCCACGTAATAGCCTGCGCGGGCTTCAAGGTCTTGGGTGCGGGCGGGGCCTTTGACAAAATCCTCGCCGTTGAACTCATTCCCCACTTCGACAGAGTGGATGTTCGGGTAGTGCTCGACGGTTTGGCGGGCGTAATTGCCAAAGGCGACGACTGCTTTTGGCGTATGGGCCGTGTCGCCCCCGTCATAGGAGGGGTGAAAGGCGTTAACAAAAAGGCTCATCTTCAGGTCACGGGCACGCAAAATTCCCGGAAAGGCGGCGCGCCAGTTGCGATAATCAAACCGCTGTCCGTCTTTTTCCACAACAGACCAATGCACTGTGTCGCGAAAATCACGCACTGGCACGTCAGCGGTGCCCTCCAGAATATCTGGCCGCCAACCCTGACTGAAATTCGACGCCACAGCCAAATCCGGCCCGATCAGGGTTTGCGCCTGCATCTGGGTCGAAAATAACCCAAGACACAGTGCAGATACCGCGCATTTAACTAAACAACTCATTTTACCATCGATTCTAAAGCGCAAGTGCCCGCGTCGCCCTGCCATATGGGACACTGGCTAACATAAAATCGGGATTGTTTCCATTAGAAGCGCGTAGGGACGGAAGTTACGAAAATTATACTCAAATAGAGCAATCTCAAAATGTTCTTGCCGTGGAATTGTCGCATTTCCGCCCAGATCTTAGACCAAATATGCAGGGTCGCCAGCCTGTGCTGCTATGGGCGTGTTTTGCGATGTTTTTTCAACTGTTTTGCAGATCAAAGTCGGTTTGCCGTTTAATGAGTGGGGATCCCAAGGGATGACATCTGAAGTTAATATGATCAACCTACAGGTTATTGCTGTCGATCAAATTGCGCTGGATCAATCTATTGTGGATAAGGCGACTGGAAAAACGCTTTATGAACAGAATATTGCGGGGAATTCCAAATTTTATTCCTGGCAAAGTGACTTTCAAACCATTCCGCTGGGTATGGACGGAAAGCCTGAACAATTTGCCCAAAAACTTCGGGAATCATTGCCCGAGGTGAACAACCTGCGGCTTTTGTTTAACGAAAACTCTTTTGATAAAAACGGTGAATTTCACGAACAATACAAAGCTTTTCTAGAAGAATCGGTGAAGCAAGGGTTTGAGATCACTTTTGTTTATGGCGGCGGGGATGCGCAAAATATTGGCAACGGCGGCTCTGCTTGGGGGCATGAAAGCCTGACAAATGCGCAGGCTTATGCCGCACTGGAAGAGAACTTTACCGATGTGCAAGGCGCGTGGGATGCGTTGCTGGACTGGTTGGATGGTGCGCCCGGGGTTCAAGCCGGTGTTTACGGTTATGAGTTGATGAATGAAGCGGCTGGCTATCGTCGTAGCATCAAAGAGAACGGCACGGGGGACGGCTATGACTATGCCGATTTCGTAAAGTTGTATGCAGATCACGCCATTGAACTGTCCGATACCATTCAGGCCCGTGCTGATGCAAAGGTTCTTGTGGGGGGCTGGGGGTATTCAGGTGATTTCGCCACGCTGGAAAACACGGTTTTGAATGACAAAACGGGCCAATCGGCGCTGGATTACATTCGCGACGGGGTTGGGGATGCGCTGGTCTGGTCGGCACATCTCTATCCGGGGTGGGTCGGCACGAATGATGCGATTTCGACCAAAGACCTGACGCAAATCCTGAAAGATCATTTTTCGGTAATTGCCCAAGACGATGTGCTGATTACCGAAACCAACGCCCATGGTTTGGTGGATAACATCATCGGGGGGGAGGATATCACCGATTTCTTCGTCACCATGTATGAATGGTTCGCCGATAATGACATAGGCATCGGCTGGTTCCCCGGTGCCGAGACAGGCGGCGCGAACTTTGTGGTTATTGATCAAAACGGCTCCCTGCGGTTCTTGCACCAACATTCTTATGCCCACGGGATGAATGCCTTTTCGCTGGGGGATCGGGATGCAGCCCTTTCAGGGGATGACAGGATCGACGTCACCCTGATTGAAGGCCGCCTGCGCAATGAGACCTATGAGAGCGATTACAACGACGGCGCCTTTGATACCGAGGAACTGCTTGGCACCGCTTTCGCCTTTGAAGGGGACGACACACTTGTCGGGACCAGCCTGTCTAACGATTTTGCCTATGGCGGCTATGGCAATGACAGGCTGCTGGGCAAGGGAGGGGATGACTTCTTGTTCGGCCAGCAAGACAACGATGTTTTGATCGTCACAAGCGGGGTGAACCATCTGTACGGGGGATCGGGGAATGATCGTCTGGTTGGGGGTAAAGGCTATGACCAGATGCACGGGGGCAAAGGGAATGATGTGTTTGTCACGGATGGCAAAGGCCAGGACGTTGTAACTGATTTCTCGGTCAAACAGGATATGGTGGACCTGCAAGGCGTGTATGCGGATTGGGCAGAGATATCTGAAAACCTGACCCGCGTGGACGGGGATGCCGACGGGGTTCGGGATGATGTAGAGGTTTCTTTGGGCGGGCGGGCCAGTCTGACCCTGCTAAATGTGAAACTGTCAGCTTTATCTGCCCAAAGCTTTGTCGGGGCACGCCCCGAAGACGGCAAAATCTCTGGTACGGTCTCGGCTGATCTGATCGGTGCAGGCGCCTATGAAGACGCACAGGGGGAGGGCGTGTCAAACGGCGCGGATCGTGTGTTTGGTCTGTCCGGGGATGACACGGTTTATGGCTACAAAGGCAATGACGTGATTTTTGGCGGGCAGGGCGATGACATCCTGTTCGGTGGCGGTGGCAAGGATAAATTGAAAGGTGCGCAAGGCGCGGATCAGTTGGTTGGCAATAACGGCGCTGATATTCTGCTGGGTGGCGGCGGTCGGGATGATCTGTCTGGCGGGCAAGGCGACGATGTTTTGCAGGGCAACAAAGGCAAAGACATACTAAAAGGCGGCGAAGGCCAAGACAGTTTTGTCTTCAAAACGGGCGATGGTGTTGATGTGGTGACGGATTTCAATCTGTCACAGGATGAACTGCATTTTCTGGATGCACAGGACTATAGCGTTAAGGAAACCGCATCAGGTACAATGATCAGCTATGACACAAAAGATAAGGTGTTGCTGGACGGGGTCTTTGCGATCACGGATGGGGATTTGACCAGCCTTGAACTGGCCATCGTGATGGATGGGGCCTGATCCTTTTCACAATTTATGATATAAGTCCCCCATAATAACGCCTTAACACTTGCGGTTAACGTAAGTGGTGCCGCGTAATTTTCTAATGTTTTGGCGCGTTTGGCCATTGACCCTAAGTGTAGGGGTCCTATCGTAACCGCTAGTCTGGTGGCCAAGCGTCGCCCTATTTATGTTTCTCCCCAAGAGGATGAGATGATAAAAATCAAAGCCATTTGCGCATTCCTCTTGCTGTCAGTCCCTGCGCTGGCGGACACCCCGCTGGGGGTGGATGTGATCACCGCAAAATCAACGCCCAATACAAGAATTAACGTTCTGATCGGCGAAATCATCGCGCGGGACACGCTAACAGCTTCATTCCCTGCTGGAGGGCGGATCACCTCTGTCGCCTTTGAGGTTGGGGATAAGGTCAAGGCCGGGGCAATTCTGGCGCAGATGGAATCGGTGCAACAATCCCAAGCCCTGCGTGCCGCCGAAGCCGGCCTTGTAACCGCCGAAGCAGATTACAAACAGGCTCAGGAAAATCTGGAACGCCAAACGGCCTTGCTGGAACGGGGGGCAACCACGCGGATTAGCAAAGATGCCGCCGATGACGAGTTGAACGTGGTTGAGGGCAGCCTGACCCAAGCCCGCGCTGATCTGGATCGCGCACAGAAATCGCTGGATGACACCATATTGCGCGCCACGACGGCGGCGACTGTGACCGCGCGTCTGGTCGAACCGGGGCAGGTGGTTGGCGCAGCGCAAGCGGCATTTGAACTGGCGCTGGGCGATGGGCTGGATGCGGTTTTTGCTGTGCCAGAGGCGATCTTGGTGCAAAGCAACGACGACGACAAAGGCATCACCCTGTCGCTGTTGGACAAACCTGCACAGCCCTTTGTGGGTAAGCTGCGCCGTATTTCCCCGCTGGTCGATCCGGCCACGGGCACGGTCGAGGTTACTTTGGCTGTGTCCGAGGCCCCGGCAGGCACCAGTTACGGCGATGCGGTGCGTGGTATGGTGCGCTTTGAAGGCGGGGATCACATCGTCCTGCCATTTTCCGCCATTTCCGCCACTGCTGACGGTCCTGCCGTTTGGGTGGTAGACCCCGCTACCGACACAGTCTCGCTTAAAACCGTAGAACTGGATCGCTATGAAACCGGCAGGTTTATCCTGCGCGGCGGAATAGCGGATGGAACCATCATCGTAACCCGGGGGGCGCAACTTTTGTACCCGGGGCGCGTTGTGAAAATACTGGACCCGACGCAATGAGAACGGCCCTTTTCTGGCTGATGCTGGCGCTTCCTGCGCTGGGCGATGAAACAAGTGATGCGTTAAAGCTGGCCGAGCCGCGTCCTGTGGTATCCGAAATTGTCAGCCTGACAGCTTTAACCCGTCCGAATTTTGTGGGGGAAGTTGCCGCAAAAACCGAGGCGGATCTTGGTTTTCCCATCGCTGGCACCGTGGCCAGCCGCCCTGTGGATGTGGGGCAACTGGTGGAAAAAGGCGATTTGATTGCCCAACTTGACCCCGAAGATCTGGATGCAGATGTCAGCACAGGTGAAGCGGGCGTTTTGATTGCCCGCACCCAGTTGCGTGCTGCCACAGATGCGGAAAAACGGGCGCGTGATCTGGCGGAACGGGGCGTGGATGCCAGCACCCGCCTTGAAGACGCCACCAGCGCATTGGCCGCCGCCAAAGCCCGCATGGAACAGGCCGAGGCGACCTTGGCCCGCGCCCGTGACATGCGCGGGCTTGCCACTTTAACTGCACCTCAAAACGGCGTAATTACAGTAGTTTACGCGGAATCTGGCGCTTCGCTTACAGGGGGGCAACCGATTGTGCGCCTGACCGGCACAGAGGGGCGTGAAATTGTCGTGGATTTGATCGAACAGGACATTGCTTCCTTGGATATCGGGGCAGAATTTGACGTGGTGCTGGCCGCCATGCCTGAAATTTCGGTGACCGCCAAATTATACCGTATTGACCCCGTTGCCGAACGCACCACTCGCACCCGCCGCCTGCATTTGACGCTGGACGATGCGCCGCCAAGTTTTCGTCTTGGGGCCTTGGCCAAAGTCTCGCTTGTGACAACATCCGAGGCAGGGCTGAGCATTCCACTTTCTGCCATCCGAACCAAAGGCGATATGGCCGAGGTTTGGGTCGTGGATCGCGCCACAAATACAGTGTCCAGCAAATCCGTAACCCTTGGGATGACCTTCGCCGAGCGGGTTCGCATCAAAAGCGGCCTGAAAGCGGGCGATGAGATTGTTCTCAAAGGTATATATTCTCTGAAGGACGGGCAGACTGTCGGCCCGCAAATGCACCCATGACCCGATTTAATCTCTCTGACTGGGCGTTGAACCACCGGTCTTTCGTCTGGTTCCTGATGATCATCGCACTGGTAGCCGGTGCTATGTCTTATTTGAATATCGGACGGGAAGAAGATCCCAATTTCTCGATCAAGGTTATGGTGATTTCCGGGTCTTTACCGGGTGCGGATACGCAAGAAACCCTGACACAGGTGACCGACCGGATTGAGAAAAAACTGGAAGACCTTGATTCCCTTGATTTTACCCGCTCGATCACACGGCCGGGACAGGCGATTGTTTACCTTGAACTGCTGCCCACCACCAAAGCGGACCAACTGCCGCTGATCTGGCAAAAAGTCCGCAATATGATGGGGGATATCAGTGGCGAATTCCCCGAAGAATTCCGCGGTTTCCAGTTTAACGACAGTTTCGGCGATGTGTTTGGCAACATCTACGCCTTTACCTCTGACGGGTTTTCCCCGCGAGAGACACGTGATTTTGTCGAACGTGTCCGCCAAGAAGTGCAAGCGCTGGATGATGCGGGCAAGGTCGAGATTTTTGGCACTCGTGAAGAAGTCATCTATCTGGAATATTCCACCGAACGCCTTGCCGCGCTTGGGTTGAACCAGCAGGCTGTTCAGGCCACTTTGGCCGCACAAAACGCGATTATCCCATCCGGTGTGATTGATTCAGGGCCGGAACGGGTTTTGGTGCGGGTGGAAGGCCAGTTCGCCGATGCAGGCAGCTTGGAAGATATCAATCTGCGCGTCGGGGACCGGTTCTTCCGCCTGACAGATGTGGCTGAAATCAAACGGGGCTACGAAGACCCGCCCAGCAGCCTGTTCCGCTACAAAGGGCAAGAGGCCATCGGCCTGTCTGTGGGCATGCGCACGGGGGCCAACATCGTTGAATACGGTGAAAAGCTGAAAAACGTTATCGAAAAAGCCCGCGCAGAACTGCCCATCGGGTTGGAAATCCATCAAGTGGCAGATCAACCCGTTGTGGTTGAAGAAGCGGTAAATCATTTTATCAAAGCCCTGATCGAGGCGATCCTGATCGTGCTTGCCGTCAGTTTTATCAGTCTTGGATTACGGGCAGGTCTGGTCGTAACCCTGACGATTCCGCTGGTTCTGGCGATTACATTTGTGGTGATGGAATATTACGGGATCACGCTGCAACGGATTTCCCTTGGTGCGCTGATTATCGCGCTTGGTTTGTTGGTGGACGATGCGATGATCGCCATTGAAACCATGATCTCGCGGTTGGAAATCGGTGAAAGCCTAACAAAAGCAGCGTCTTACGCTTGGACATCAATCGCCTTTCCGATGCTGACAGGCACGTTGATTACGGTTGCTGGATTTATTCCAATCGGGCTGAATACCTCGGCTGCGGGGGAGTTTACCTTTTCCTTGTTCGTGGTGATCGCAGTGGCTTTGGTGGTGTCGTGGATCGTTGCTGTGCTGTTTGCACCGCTGATTGGTGTTACCCTGCTGCCTGCGCGCATGAAGCATCACAATGTGGCTCCGGGCCGGTTCCGCCGTGCTTTCCATGGCTTCTTGCGCCTTGCCATGCGGTTCCGTTGGGTGACGATTGTAGCAACCTTGCTGGTCTTTGCGTTCTCGATCTACAGTATGCGGTTTGTGGAACAACAGTTTTTCCCCAATTCGGATCGTACCGAGTTGATCGTCGACATGACCCTGCCGCAAAATGCCACTATAGAGGCAACGCGCACCGAAATGGATCGGATGGAGGTCCACCTGAAAGACAATGAGAACGTGCTGTTCTGGTCGTCTTATGTTGGGCGTGGTGCGCCGCGATTCCTGTTGGCTTTTGATGTGCCCACAGCCGGGGCAAACACAGGCCAGATCGTCATTCAAACCCCCAATGTTGCCGCCCGCGATGCCCTGCGCGCCCAGTTGAACCATGTGGCCGAGACCGAATTTCCGGGCGTTGATAACTTTATCAAGCTGCTGGAAATTGGCCCCCCCGTCGGGCGTCCTGTGCAATACCGCGTCAGTGGGCCTGATATCAATCTGCTGCGCGACAAAGCCCGCGAACTGGCCTCGGTCATTGCTAGGGATGCGCGTCTGACCAGTATCGTGTTGGATTGGAATGAACCCGCCCGCGTGATCCACGTGAATATACTTCAGGATAAGGCCCGCCAATTGGGGATCACGGCGACGGATATCGCCTCGGCGCTGAATGCGATTTATGACGGGCTTTCGGTGACGCAACTGCGCGATCAAGCCTATCTGATCGACATTGTCGGACGCGGCGATGACGAGGCTCGCAAATCGGTCGAAGGGCTTGCCAACCTGCAACTTACAGCTTCCAGCGGGGCAGTGATCCCGCTGCGGGCCGTTGCGACCTTTGACTATGGCACCGAACAGCCGGTGATCCATCAACGCAATCGCACACCGACAATCACGGTGAAGGCCGCGATTTCTACCAAGGACCAGCCGGATTCAATCGTGCGGGACCTGACGGCGAAAGTGGCTGATTTTAATGAAAACCTCCCCCTTGGCTACAGCGCCGTTGTCGGTGGTTCGGTTGAAGCAAGTGCCGACAGTCAGGCCCCGATTGCGGCAGTGGTGCCCTTGATGATCCTGATCATGCTGACCCTTAGCATGGTGCAGATGCAGGGCTTCCGCCTGACCTTTGTGGTGTTATGTGCGGCGCCTTTGGGATTGATTGGCGTGGTTGCCGCGCTGGTGCCATCAGGCGCGCCGCTTGGGTTTGTGGCCATTCTCGGGGTGCTGGCGCTGATCGGGATTTTGATCCGCAATTCCATAATTCTGGTCCATGAAATAGAGGTTCTGCGCGAAAAGGGCCGCACCGCATGGGATGCGGTCTTTGAAGCCAGCGACAGCCGCGCGCGGCCGATCCTGCTGACCGCCGCTGCGGCCAGTCTGGCGTTGATCCCGATTTCACGGCAAATTTTCTGGGGGCCAATGGCCTATGCCATGATGGGCGGGATTATCGTAGGCACGATCATTACGCTGGTCTTTGTGCCAGCCCTGTATCTTGCTGTGTTTCGCGTTGAAAAACCGGATGGGTCCGCACCGCAGGAAGAAGCTGAAACCGCTTGAAATTCACTACTAAGCAACGCGGCAAACGAAAAGCTTGTCGCGTTTTCACTTACGGGTATGATGAACGGGACCGTTAACAGAAAGAGTTCCCATGTTCACACGTCCTTTGGTTTTCGCATTGGCATTGGGGTTTGCCGCGCCCGTAACTGCCGCTTCTTGTGGCAATACCAGCGCCGGATTTACCGCGTGGAAATCGGAATTTGCCCAAGAAGCAAAGCAAGCGGGGGTGCAAAAGCGCGGATTACAGGCCTTGGCCTCGGCGCAATATGCATCTGGAACAATTGCAGCGGATCGCAATCAAAAGTCGTTCAAATATTCGCTCGATAAATTCATGAAACTGCGTGGGGCCGACACAATTGTCAGCCAAGGGCGCAAACGCAAGGCCAGAAATCCGCAGGTGTTTTCTGCCCTTGAACGGATTTACGGAGTGCCTGCGGGGGTTATTATTGCGATTCATGGCATGGAAACGGCTTTTGGCGGGTTTATGGGGAAATCAAATGTGGTCTCGGCGATTACAACCCTGACCTATGATTGCCGCCGCTCGGCGTTTTTCCAGCCCCATGCTATCGGTGCGTTAAAACTAGTGGATCAGGGGGCTATTACAGCGAGCACGAAAGGCGCCAAACACGGGGAATTGGGGCATACGCAATTCCTGCCCGGCAATGCACTGACCTATGGTGTGGATGGCAACGGGGACGGGCGGGTTGATTTTTACAACCAAACCGACGCACTGGCCTCAACCGCGAATTTCCTGCGTCAAAAGGGCTGGAAGCCGGGGCAGGGCTATCAGGAAGGCCAACCGAATTTTGCGGTGATCAAACAGTGGAATGACGCTACCGTCTATCAAAAAGCCATCGCCATTATGGGCGCACGGATCGACAAGTAACGTTTTTCCTTTCCTAAAAGGGGCTTTGGCTGTCGCCGAATATCCCCGTTAAGACCAATAGTATTCTGATTTAAGGGCGGCTTTACAGCGTGCCTTTCCTACAGGCGTAGCGCTTGCGAGGGCTGATTCCCAATTGTTGCCTGAAGTTTCTGGCATTCTTTCTTCGAACTCTGCTGGGTGGTCCCGTTGTTATTAGGGGTATGCCCAAGGTTCCTGACCATTCCAAGTCAATACAGACAAACGAAAAATTTTTGAAAACGGATCGGGGCATGGTCTGGAATGGGGCACTCAGGGGGAAGGCATGAAAACTGCCTTTACTGAAAACATAATTTAGCATACAAAAATGATAATATCTGCTATTTTTGATTTTACATGATTAACGGGAGGACTATCATGACACTTAAACTTAACCGCCGTAGCGTTTTGGCGCTCCTGACCCTTTCAACCGCAGCTTTGGCTGTTCCGGCTCTGGCGCAAGACAAGGTCGAATTACGCTTTTCTGCGGTATTTTCGGAACAAGACATCCGCGCAGAAATGATGAAGAAATTCGCCGCAGGGATCGGCGAAGGGTATGATCTAAAGCCCTATTACGGGGGGACTTTGTTCAAACAGACCACTGAGATCGTGGCAATCCAGCGCGGAAATCTGGAAATGGGCAACGTGGCACCGCAGGATATATCCAATCAGGTTCCGGCCTTTTCCATCCTGACCTCTGCCTATCTGTTCCGCGACGCGGCCCATCTGAAGGCCTTTTTTGCCAGTGATGCAGGCACCGAAATGAAAGCTTTGGCCGAAGACCAGTTGGGCATCAAAATTTTGGGGCCAACCTATTTTGGGACCCGTCAATTAGGTCTGCGGATCGACAAAAAGATTAACACACCTGCGGATATGGCCGGCGTAAAGCTGCGGATGCCGGGGGGGGATGCTTGGCAGTTCCTTGGGCAGGCCTTGGGCGCAAATCCAACGCCGATGGCCTATGCCGAGGTTTATACTGGCCTGCAAACTGGCGCCATTGACGGGCAGGATAACCCGCTGCCCAACGTGGAAAACATGAAGTTCTACGAGGTTACAAAACAGATCGTCCAGACCTCGCATTTGGTGGGATATGACCTGTTGGTCGTGTCCAAAAAGGTCTGGGATGCCATGGATGCAGATCAGCAGGCCGCCTTTCAACAAGCCGCCGATGACGCCATCGCATGGAGTACCGAGCAGCACCTGAAACGGGAGGAAAACCTTGTCGCTTTCTTCAAGGAGAAAGGCATTGAGATTTATACACCCGATGTAGATGCCTTCCGCGCGTTTGCGCAGGCGAAATATCTGGATTCTGATCTGTCCAAGGATTGGCCAGCGGGCATGTTGGATAAAATCAACGCGCTTTGATCGCAATCTGGCGGCGGGATTGCCCTGCCGCCTGATACCAAGGACCGGCTGGGGGAATGAAATGGATAGGATGATGCATGCAGCGGGTTGGCTGCACCGTCGGGCGGAAAACGTTCTCGCCCTGATGATTGCGGTCATGTTTGGCGCTTTCATTGTTCAGGTGGCCAGTCGGTATTTGTTCAATTTCTCACTTGGCGGCGCGTCTGAACTGACCATTATTATGTGGCTGTGGCTGGTCCTTTGGGGCGCTGGTTTTGTGCTGCGCGAGCGAGAGGAAATCCGCTTTGATGTGGTTTACGGGCTGTTTGGCCTGCGGGGGCAGCGGGCTATGACCGCCATCAGCGCAATCGCGTTGCTGGCGCTTTACGGCTATTCGCTGCCTGCGGTTTGGGACTATGTGACCTTTATGCGCATCCAGAAAACATCTTATCTGGATATCCGGTTCGACTGGCTGTTTTCGATCTATATCCTGTTTGTGGGCGCGGTTCTGATCCGCTATCTGGCGATCCTTTTCAAAACGCTCGGCGGATGCAATATCCTCAAAGATATCGGGCGCAGTGAAAAAGGATCAAAGCAATGATCGACCCGTTTGTCGCCTGCATCCTGTCTATTTTATTGCTAAGCCTACTTGGATTGCCCATCGGCCATGCGATGATTGCGTCGTCGATCCTGTATCTGATGCTGGCGGGGCTGGATATGGGAACCGCAGCCGAGCAATTGCTGAACGGCATGTTTTCCAGCTATATCCTGCTGGCAGTGCCGCTGTTTATTCTTGCGGCAGAGCTGATGAATTCAGGCTCGTTAACCCTGCGGCTTTTGACGTTTTGCAATGCCATCGTCGGGCGGTTTCCGGGCGGGCTGGCGCTGGTGAATGTGGTGCAAAGCATCATCTTCGCGGGCATGTCCGGCTCTGCCATTGCCGATGCGGCGGGGACGGGCAAGATGATGCAGCGCATGATGACGGAGGGGGGCAAATACCCACCCGCCTTTGCCGCCGCATTGACCGCAGCTTCGGCGGTGATCGGGCCGATTATCCCGCCCTCTATCCCGATGGTGATCTATGCTTTGGTTTCGGATGCCTCGATCGGGTATCTGTTTCTGGCAGGGGTAGTGCCTGGGTTGATTATGGGGCTGGGGCAGGCGACGATCATCTTGACCACCGCCAAACGGCGTAATTTTCCTATCGAACCCCCAGTGCCGCTGCGTGCATTGCCGCGCATCACCGTGACTGCGTTTCCCGCATTGATGATGCCGGTTGTTTTGCTGGGCGGAATCTATGGCGGCGTCACCACCCCGACCGAGGCGGCCGCTGTCGCAGCCCTCTATGCCCTGCTTGCCTCGGCCCTGCTATACCGCAGCGTTTCCTGGTCCAGCCTGTATGACGCGCTGCAATCAAGCGGGCGGACCACGGCCTCTATCGGGATGCTGATCGCAGGGGCGCTGGTGTTCAATTACGTGGTGACAGTGGAAAATATCCCCACATCTTTAAGCAGGTTTCTGGCGGAATTTGATCTGACGGCCACAGGTTTTTTGCTGGCGGTCAATGTCATCCTGCTGTCCCTTGGGTGTTTGCTGGAAGGCACTACCATCCTGCTGGTGATTGTGCCGGTTTTCATCCCGACAGCACAGGCGCTTGGCATTGATATGGTGCATTTCGGGGTGATCTGCGTGGTCAATATTATGATCGGCCTGATCACGCCCCCTTATGGTCTGTTGCTGTTTGTGATGACCAGTATTTCGGGGCAACCCCTGCGGGCCATCGCGCGTGAAGTGATGCCGTTTTTGATCACCATGCTCGCCTCGCTTTTACTGATAACACTCGTTCCCGGCCTTGTGCTGTGGCTTCCGAGACTTCTTGGCTATACTGGATAAGGACTCCCCCCATGACCACGCACGCGCCGTTTACGGCCATTCATATTCTGAATGGTCCGAACCTGAACCGACTTGGCACCCGAGAGCCGCAAATCTACGGGACCACTACGCTGGCGGATATTGAAACTATGGCGCGCAGGGCGGCAGGGGACCGCCCGCTGGAATTTCGCCAAAGTAATTCCGAACAACAGTTGATTGAGTGGATCCATGATGCAACGGATACGGCAGCAGGGCTGATTATCAACCCCGCAGCTTTCACTTTTACTTCAATGGCGATTATGGATGCGCTGAAAATGTTTCCACGCCCGTCAATAGAATTACACATTTCGAACATTCACCGACGCGAGGCGATCTACCACAATTCTTATATGTCAGGGGTTGTTACATCGGTGATTGCCGGGCTGGGCGCGCGTGGATATGTGCATGCGGTTCACGCCATGGCAGAGCTGATCGACACGCCTAAAGACACTGACTAAAGACGGGGCCTAAAGCGGTATCCGCCCCGTGCTGAGCACAAGATCAAGCCCGCTTTGGATGTGGTTGGTCAACAGTTTGACCGCCGCATCCGCCTTGCGGGCCACCACCAGATCGCGCAACTCGCTGTGGTCAACGGCGGCGGGGCGGCCTCTGAATTCAAGCACCAACATGTGATAGCGGATGAACCGGTCAAAGGCGCTGGAATGGGCGGCCATGATCGCAGGGGAGGCGCAGGCCGAAATGGTGGCGTGGTGGAATTCCCAATCCTGCTGGACCCATGCGTTGACCATGGATAAGTCACCCTCGATGATCTTTTCCTCAACCGTGCTCAGCATATAATGGGCGCGGACCACGTCTGCCTCCCAGCGCAAATCACCAGCGGCGATGGATTGGCGCAAGGCTTGTGTTTCCAACAGCAAACGCAAAGCTGCCACGTCCCGCAGACCGGCCTGTGATACACCCGCAACTTCAAACCCGCGCTGGCCTTCGGCGTGGATCAACTGTTCCACCCAAAGCCGCGTCAGGATTTCGCGCACGGTGCTAACCCCTACGGCATACCGTTCTTTCAAAGCGTCGATTTTCAGCTTTTCCCCGGGTTTCAAATAGCCCCGTATGATGTCAGATTTGATCCGACGATAAGCCACATCACCGATGGTTTCGTTTTCTCGGGGTTCAAAGAAGCTTTTGCTTTCCACGAAGTATGATCCAATCTGTCTGATTTGGTGCGTTGCAGCATGTATTATTAACTTTGCCAGAGATTAACGTGTTTGGGAGGGCTTTCAAAGCCTGATTGTGCAACGCTGGCCCTGCCGTGTGCTTTGCGCTAGGACAGGCGCAACTGCCCTGCGGAATTGCGGGCGGAAAAAGACAAAGGAGTGTTCCCGATGACCGATTTTCGCGCCGCTGCGCAGCAAGCTTGCGATGAAATGCGGGCTTTGTTTGAGGAAACACCCCTGCAACGCAATGACCACCTGTCCCTGAAATACGACGCGGATATCTGGTTAAAACGCGAAGACCTGTCGCCAGTGCGGTCTTATAAAATTCGCGGGGCCTTTAACGCCCTGCGCAAGGCCCGTGCGGCGCAACCTGATCAAACCACCTTTGTCTGCGCCAGTGCGGGCAATCACGCGCAGGGGATGGCCTATGTCTGCCGTCATTTCGACGTGCGTGGGGTGATTTTTATGCCGGTTACAACGCCGGCACAAAAGATTGAAAAGACCCGCATTTTTGGTGGCTCTAACATCGAAATCGTTCTCAAGGGCGATTATTTTGATGACACATTGGCCGAGGCGCAGGCCTATTGCACCGCTAAAGGCGCGCATTTTCTGTCGCCTTTTGACGATGACGACGTGATCGAAGGCCAAGCCTCGGTTGCGGTGGAAATTGCACGGAACATGCAGGTTCTGCCCGATATGGTCGTGCTGCCAGTGGGCGGTGGCGGGCTTTCGGCGGGGATAAAATCCTACTTTGGCGGGCAGGGACCGGAATTGATTTTTGCCGAACCTGCGGGGGGTGCCAGTTTAAAGGCGGCATTGCGCGCAGGCACACAGGTTACGCTGCAAAAGGTGGATAATTTTGTGGACGGGGCGGCTGTGGCGCGGATCGGGGATCGTAATTTTGCTGTGCTACAGGATGTCAGCGCGGATCAGGTTTACCCCGTGGACGAGGACCGTCTGTGCACCACGATGATCGAGATGTTGAACATCGAGGGTATTGTTCTAGAGCCCGCTGGCGCGCTGTCCATCGACGTCTTGGCCGATATAGCCGATCAGATCAAAGGTAAAACCGTGGTCTGTGTCAGTTCTGGCGGAAATTTTGATTTTGAACGCCTGCCAGAGGTGAAAGAAAGGGCGCAGCGCTTTCTTGGGCTGAAAAAATACTTCATCCTGCGTCTGCCGCAACGCCCCGGTGCCTTGAAAGATTTCCTTGGGCTGCTTGGGCCAAAAGATGACATTGCCCGCTTTGAATACCTGAAAAAATCCGCCCGCAATTTCGGAACAGTTTTGATCGGGATCGAGACCGATGATCCTGCGAATTTTGGCAATCTGGACGCGCGGATTACGCAAGCGGGGTTTGACCTGCGCGACATCACCAAAGATGCGGCGATTGCCGATTTTCTGATCTAAATTTGTGCCCCTTAAGGTGTGCAAATCAGGTCGGTAGGGTCAGGATTACTGAAAATCCACGGTCAGAATCCGCCCGTGGGGATTTGATTTCCAATGCGGTGCCTGATTGTTCGCACAGGGTGTTGACGATGGAAAGACCCAGGCCAAATCCGTCCAAGGCGTTGGATTTACGCACAAATCTTTCCCGAATTGCCGATAGATCAGCATCATTTAGGGGATCGCAGTCGTTGGAAATACTAATCACGCCGGGGCTGCGAGCGTCCAGAACCACGGGGTGCAAACCGCTGGAATATTTGCAGGCATTGTCCAGCAGGTTGGACAGAATTATCGCCAGCGCATCCGGGTCGATGCTGCTGTCAAACGCGCCTTCGGGCGGGTGAATTTCAAAACTGTTGTCGGTTTTGGTCTGGCGGGTTGCTTCATCAAACATCAGCCGGATCACCAAGTTAATATCGGATCTGTGCTCTACTGTTCCAATGCCGGATTGGGCACGGGAAAATTGCAGCAAACGTTCCACTTGATGGATCAATCTCTTGAGGCTGGTTTCGATTTCGCTTGCGTTTTCAAGCACCTGCGGTTGGTTGCTTTGGGCTATCAAACGCTGGGTATGGGCCAGAGACACGGCCAATGGCGTGCGCAATTCATGGGCTGCGGTGGTTGCGAAACGGCGTTCTGCCTCGACCGCTTTGTCCAGACGGGATAACAGACGGTTCAGGTTTTTGACCGCAGGGGCCATTTCAATAAAGGTCTGGCTGTCGTCGATCGGGGTCAGATTGCCCTCGTGTTTCTGACTGATTTCATTGCCAAGCTGCATGACGGATCGTTGCATCTGGGTGATGGCATAGCGCATGACGCCAAAAGCGATCAGCACGATCATCGCCATGCTAACTGTGGTGCCGATCAACCCGTCGCGCATTGCCTCATTGCGTTCGGTCAAGGGTTCGCCGACGTATAAGATGTTGCCGGAACTATCTGGTTTTGTTGTGTAAAAACGAAAGTTGTGCAGGGTGGTAAAGCCGTGGGACTTGCCCAGTTCAGGGAAGGATTCCAACGGCATGAACGACGAGACAACCGCCAAATTGCCTTGCTGGTTCAGCAGCCAGAAAAAGGCCTTTTCATCTTCATCCAGACTGAGGTCATCAATCAAAGTGGTGTCAAAAATCTGTGTCTTGTCAGTAGATGCAGGGTGTAATGTCAGCAGCGGCAACAGCAGGTTAGCCTTGGCTTGCAAGCTGATGTCGAGCAATTCGTCATATTCGTCCCGCGCAATGTAGTTGGTGGCCAGTATCCCCACTAAAAACGCCACTCCACAGGCCACCAACAGCCTGCGGGTTAGCATTTTGGACAGGCTGGTGGCGTGTTGCGTCATCGGGTGATGCTGTAGCCAAGGCCGCGGTGTGTCAATATCACGTCTTTGCCGAGTTTAGCGCGCAGGCGACTGATATGGGCCTCGATTGCATTGCTTTCTATGTCGCCTTCAAATGAATACAGCGCCTCTTCCAATGCGGATTTTGCGATGACGTTATTGGCGCGTCGCAGCAGGAATTCCAGCAGGGACCACTCTTTCGCGGTCAGTTGCACAGGCTGGCCATCGCGTAGGGAACTGCGCCGTTCCAGATCAAATTCCAGTGGACCCAGTTTGATTAGTTGGGATGCGTTTTCCAGATTGCGGCGGGTAACTGTATGAATCCGCGCGGATAATTCCTGCAAATCAAAAGGTTTGATCACATAGTCATCCGCACCCAGATTCAGCCCTTTGATCCGGTCGCTGATTTTATCCCGCGCTGTCATGATGATAATCGGGATGTAGTGGGAATACCCCCGCACTGTGCTGAGCAGGGTCAGCCCATCCCCGTCTGGCAGCTGTAAATCCAGCAAAACCAGATCATAATCGCTGGCCTCCGCAGCAAGGCGGGCTTCTGTCAGGTTGTCAAACCAGTCACACAGGTGGTTTTCGGATTTCAGATGCTCGACCAGCGCGCGTGCCAGCGGGGCTTCGTCTTCGACTAACAGCAGTCGCATTGGCCGGACTCCGCAGGGGTTATTCGGGGGTGTCTTCGGTGTGGTCCCGCTTGTATTGGGCCACCGCAAACGGGATAGAGATCAGATAGGCCAGATCCGCCAAAATCAAGGTTTGCCACGGGTAGGACACCAGTAAAACCACCGTAGCCATCGAACCTCCGATCACCAGCGGCAGGTGTCTTCTGGGAACCGAGGCATGTTTGATCGAATAGGTCGGCAAGGTGCTGATCGCCAGCGCCGCCGTGCCAACCATATAAAGCGCCGCAATCCCCAGATACTGATCCGCCGCCCACCAGCCCACCAGATACAGATAAGCAGGCAGCAGGGCCAGACAGGCCAGCGCGGGGGCAGGGACGCCTACAAAATAGTCGCTTTGTTTGGCCGAAACCTTGGTGTCCGTCAGCCCCAGATTGAACCGCGCCAGACGCAGCGCGCAGGCCACTGCAAGGGCCAGACAGCCAAGCCAGCCGATATTGGCATTGGGCGTATCGGCGTAAAAAGCGTTGAAGATCAACACGCCCGGCGCAATCCCGAAGTTAAAGAAATCCGACAGGGAATCCAGTTCCGCCCCAAACGGACTGGCAGTATCCAGAAACCGCGCCAGTTTCCCGTCGGCGGCATCCAGAAACGTCGCCAGAACAATCAGATACAGCGCCAGTTCCAGATTGCCAGACATGCTCATCCGCAACGACGTCAGCCCGACACAGAGCGCAAAGACTGTCACCAGATTTGGTACGATGTGGCGCAGTTTCACCGGTTTACTCGTGCTCATGCCAAAGCCTTGCAGTGGAGGATGGGCCCGATAGGGCGCAGGATGCGCGTCGTCTTCATTTTTCTTTCCTTATAGCCCGCAGAGATGGCGAAGGGCGGTTAACCCGATGAACCCGCCGCAGATCAGCAGCACACAAAGCACGGCCAATGATCCCAGATCCTTAGCATCCCGTGCGAACTCTTGCCAGTCAGGGGCAAGGTGATCCACCAGACATTCTACAGCCGTGTTCAGTGCCTCTACCGCGATCAGCAGCAAAAACAAACAGCCCAGAAGGGCATATTCCCAGATTTCAGCACCCGAAAGCGCAAACAGCAGAATTCCGCCCCCACAGGCACAAACTTCAAGGCGAAACGCGGTTTCCTGCATCAAGCGGCGCAGCCCCCCCAAAGAATAGCCAGCGGCGGCAAAAATATGGCGCAGGCCGTGGACGGGGGCGGGTTTTGGACGTGTTGTCTGTTCCATGATTTAGCTGTCTTTCCGGGTCTTGCAGGTGGCAAAAATGTCCTGTGCCGCGTTGTAGTCTGTGGTTTGCACATCCAACAACCCAAGCACCGAATGGAACAGATTGTCGTGGCTTAGCGCTTGGTCGGCTTTTTGTTGTAAACAGGCTGTTTCGATGGAAAACTGCTTTTGATAGCTGGGTGACATCCAAACCACCATTGGCACATGGGTTTGCTGGCTTGGGGCTAGAAAATACGGCGCACCGTGCAGGTACAACCCGTTTTCCCCCAATGATTCCCCGTGATCGGACACATAAATCAAAGACGTTGCCAAATTGGTTTGCGTGGTCAGGAAATCAATGGTCTGGCTCAGCACATGATCCGTATAGGCGATGGTGTTGTCATAAGCGTTCACAATTTCCTGCTGGGTGCAGTTCTTAAATTCTGCAGTCTGACAATCAGGGGTGAATTTGGCAAACCCTTCGGGGTAGCGCAATTTATAGGTGGGGCCGTGGCTGCCGATCTGGTGCAGCACCAATACTGTATCTTGAGTGATCGAGGCCGCGAAATTCTGCAAGGGTTTCATAAAAACACCGTCATCACATTCTCCGCGCGCACAAAATTCAGCGTCTTTGGTGCCTTCAAAGCTGCGAAAATCCTGTCGTTTGGCCAAACCTTTGTCGCCGGTGTTATTGTCCCACCAAGTTACAGAAAATCCTGCATGATCAAGCACATCCAGCAGGTTTTCGTTTGAAACACCTTTTTCGTAGGAATAATCCTTGCGGGTGAAATTTGAAAACATGCAGGGCAGGGATACAGCCGTTGCCGTGCCACAGGACGACACATTGGTGAAATAGGTGATCGGTTGTTTGGCCAGCTCGGGGTTGGTGTCGACAGCGTATCCGTTCAGGCTGAAATTTTCAGCCCGCGCAGTTTCGCCGGCTACAATGATCGTCAGTACGGGTTTGGCCCCTTGGACGTAGGCCGCCCCCTTATGGGCATCAAGCCCAAGCGGCATGATTGGTGCATTGGCCGCGCGCGTTACCATTTTGACATAGCGCACAGTGCCAACAATCGGTGCACCCGGTTGAAAGCTGCTCATCAGGTCTTTGCGTTCCCGTAGAACTGCGGAATAGGCTTTGTAATTGGTTAACAGCAGCCCGAGACACAGCGCAAGACTGACCACACCGACCAGAAGCGGCGTGCCCAGACTGACCAGCAGCGACTGTTTCTTAACCTTGACCCAAAACAGCGCCAATGCAGGTAAGACGCCAAAAAATATCACGTGGCTGATAAATTGTAGCGTAATCAGATGTTTGGATTCCGTGAACGTGGTTGTCACAACGTTCTGGATCATCTCGCGATCAATAAACACGCCCAGTTTATCCATGTAGAATGACGTGACAGCGCTTAGGATCAGGATGATCGCCAATGCGGGGCGCACAATCGGGCGAAAACTGAACAGCGCCAAAAACGCAAGGAACAGGAAAAACAGCGCAACTGCGAAGATACCGAGCAGGGGCATATGACCCGAGAAAACCTCGGCTCCGATGGTCCAGAAGGTTGCGTTATCCGCCAGCATCACAAACAGGCCAACGGCAGCACTTAGGGTGAGGGGGCTCAGGTGCAGTGGCTTGCCGCGTGTCTGGAAGAACTGCTGAAAGGGTAAGGTTACATCGCTCAAGGAATCTCTCCGTGTCCTGTGTTGCGCAGCATTTGACGTAGTTAGCTTACGGCAACCTTACGGAACCTGACGGAGGACGTTTTTTAATAGGGCGGGTTTTGGTGGACCTAGCAACCACAAAAAAGGGCCGCGCTTTTACAGAAAAGCGCGGCCCTGATATTTTCAAAGGCGGTCGGTTTACCCGATGATCGCATTTAATGTTTCTGAAGGCCGCATCACAGCCGCGGTTTTTGCATCATCGCCGTGATAATACCCGCCCAAATCAACCGCTGGCCCTTGGGCTGCGATCAGTTCGGCAATGATCTTCTCTTCATTATCGCCCAGTGCTTTTGCAATCGGGGCAAAGAATTCAGCCAGCTCTGCGTCACTGTTTTGTTTGGCCAAAGCCTCGGCCCAGTAGCGAGCAAACCAATAGTGGCTGTTGCGGTTGTCCGGCTCGCCCACTTTGCGCGAAGGCGAATGGCTGTTGTCCAGAATACCTTGGGTCGCGGCATCCACCGCTTGGCCCAGAACGCGGGCTTTTTCGTTGCCTTTGGCATCCGCAAGGAACGTCAGGCTTTCCCCAAGCGCGCAGAATTCGCCAAGGCTGTCCCAGCGCAGGTGGTTTTCTTCAACCAGTTGCTGCACGTGTTTCGGGGCGGACCCACCAGCACCGGTTTCAAACAAGCCGCCGCCGTTCATCAGCTTCACAATCGACAGCATTTTAGCTGATGTGGCCAGTTCCAGGATCGGGAACAGGTCAGTCAGATAGTCGCGCAACACGTTGCCGGTGATGGCGATGCTGTTTTTACCCTCTGTGATGATTTCAAGCGAGGCGCGGGTGGCTTCGCGGGGGGCCATGATCTTGAACTTGTCAGAAACGCCATTGGCTTCAAGGATCGGTTTCACATAAGCGATCAGTTCGGCGTCATGGGCACGGTTTTCGTCCAGCCAGAAAATCGCGTTAGAGCCCTCGGCTTTTTGACGGTCAATGGCCAGTTTCACCCAGTCTTCGATCGGGGCTTTACGGGCAGAGGCAGAGCGCCAGATGTCGCCCGCTTCAACGGCGTGGCTGTGCAGCACAGTGCCGTCTTCGAGGATCATTTTCACAGTGCCCGCTTCGGCAATTTCAAATGTGGTTGGGTGAGAGCCGTATTCTTCGGCTTTTTGCGCCATCAAACCAACGTTTTGAACCGTACCCGCCGTGGCCGGGTTCAGTTTGCCGTTCTCTTTAAAGAACTTCACTGTTTCGTCGTAAACAGGGGCGTAGGAATTGTCAGGGATCACGCAATTTGCGTCTGATTCCTTGCCGTCCGGTCCCCAGCCCTTGCCGCCAGCGCGGATCAGCGCGGGCATGGATGCGTCGATGATCACATCAGAAGGCACGTGCAGGTTGGTCAGGCCCTTATCGGAATCAACCATGTACATTGGCGGACGCTCGGCCATGCAGGCGTCAATATCAGCCATGATCGCGGCGTTGTCTTTCACGCGGTTCAGCAGATCACCCAGACCGGAATTCGGGTTCACACCCAGTTCCGCCATGGCCGCGCCGTGTTTTTCAAACACAGGTGCAAGAAAGGCTTTGACCGCATGGCCAAAGATGATCGGGTCGGAAACCTTCATCATCGTGGCCTTCATATGCAGCGAAAACAGCGTGCCTTCGGCTTTGGTTTTTTCGATTTCTTCCGCAAGAAATGCATCAAGGGCTTTCGCGCTCATGAATGTAGCGTCCACAACAGTGCCCGCAGGATAGGACAGGCCGTCCTTCAGAACCGTTTCGCCGTTGGCTGTTTCCAGCACGATCTTGGCGGTGGTTTCACTGGCCAAAGTGGCGGAAACCTCGTTTGAGAAGAAATCACCGCCCGACATGGCCGCCACGCGGGTTTTGCTATCAGCGGACCAGTCCCCCATACGGTGCGGGTTGCTTTGTGCAAAGCTTTTCACGGCTTTGGCCGCCCGACGATCAGAGTTACCTTCGCGCAGAACAGGATTCACAGCCGAGCCTTTCAGCCCGTCATATTTCGCACGCACAGCTTTTTCAGCGTCTGTGGCAGGTGTTTCGGGATAATCCGGCAGCGCGTAGCCTTGGGATTGCAATTCTTTGATCGCCGCCACCAATTGGGGCACAGAGGCGGAAATATTTGGCAGTTTGATCACATTGGCGTCGGCTGTTTTCACCAAACGGCCCAGTTCCGCCAGATCGTCCGACTGGCGCTGGTCTTCTTTCAGATGCTCTGGGAAAGTCGCGAGAATACGGCCCGCAAGGCTGATGTCCTTAGTCCCCACAGAAACGCCAGCCGCAGCGGCGAATTTCTGGATGATCGGCAGGAAAGATGCGGAAGCCAGCTCAGGCGCTTCGTCCACTTTGGTGTAGATGATATCTGACATGGAAAACCTCTTGAAAGTTGCTCGGCTGTTCCATAGCGGATGTGTTGAATATTGTCGATAGTATACCGTTGTATACGGAATGAATTCTCTGGATCAGGGCAAAATACCGCGGATGGGGGCCACGTATGGGGCTTTGGCGCGCAATTGGCAGGGTTAATGTTGTGCGGGGTCATGCAACGGCTGGCACCCGCGTTGCATTTTAGATGTATATTTGAAATCACCACTTATGGTGGTGACTTAGCTGTTGTCTGGCAGTTGGGTTTTCATCAAGGCAACCTGACACATTTCGCCAGCGATTTCCCGTTTCGGCCCGAATGCACCTGCATCAAGCTGCAACCGTCTGCTCCAGCGTTTCCACACATAGGGGACAATGCCGATAACAAATTGGCCGCCTTCTTTACCCGCAGCTTCGGCGATGGATTGTAACAACTGAGCTTGCACGGCCAATCTGTCGCGCGAAGGCACATCATCGGTGACAAAAATACGCGAGGCTTCCCAGACTGTCGGGCTAACAGGGGCTTCACAGATCAATAGATCAGACGGAATATTCGCTAGAAACCCGCGCTGTGCGTCACGGATCATATAAGAATAGATCCCGCATTGGGCCGTCGTCGGCGTCAGGCGTACCCCCGCAAGGATTTCCCCATAGCGGTGCAGCACCAGCCATCTGCTGAATGGGTTGTCATATTGGTCAAACTCATAGCCATCCACCGTGGGCAGTTCCCACCCCCGCTTTTCAATGAACACCTGTCTTCTGACTTGCATCAGATCATGAAACATTTCGCCATACTTGTGCATATTGGCAAAAGACAGGGTGCTGACCCTGATCCGCCCCCGTTTCGAAGTCTCTTTTGGGGCGCGAGGTTTTGCCAGTGAAGCCTTCTCGGATTCACGCTCGTCGTTCAAAAGTCCCAGCAGGGTTGAAAAATCCGACGGTCTTGCCGGTTCTACCGGAACAGAGAAGTGATTGCGAAAGGACTTCATGAAGCAGTCTCACTTGGGGTTCTTAGGGTTGATTTCAGTAACATCATAGATTGAGTCCGAGACAAAGTCGTAATTCCTGATTCGGTTGTATTAAATGCTCTTTCTTCGCGCGTTAACACTGAAATCTGGCCTTGGGGCAGGGCGACGGCCTATGGATTTCCGACTGTTTTCGCCCCTAAATCTGAGTATATATGATGTAAATCAATATGATAGTCTTAAAACACACACTCGCCAAATAATCGCCCCAAAATTAACACATTCCTTACCGGCGCTATGTTTTGCCCGAAGGGGCCAGTGTTCAAATTGTCACTTCGTGTATTTAAAGTTGAAAGTAGTAAACTGAAGTGCGGTAGCCGCTTAAAGATCATGTTACTTGCTACGGGTTGCTACAGGCGGGGTTCCGATCCACTTGGGCGGCGCTATAAACCGACAGTCCAAACAGGCAAAGTGCGACCGTGCCAATGCGATCCATCTTCAGAATTCCGACAGACGCCAAGTCTTTAAAGCGTTTGCAGCGGCAAATGGTGGATTACGTGGGCGGGACACTGCGTTTGATCGGTCAAAGGCAGGCGATTTACCTTTCGGTCACAATTCTTGCGGCAACTTATTTCGATTTCTGGATTGCGATGGGGTGTTACTCCATGGTGCAAACTGCTGAAATCCTTGATATTATTCTTGCCCGTAAGATCCAGAAGCTTGACGGCGAAACCTCGACGGCGCGGGTAAAGAAACTTTACTCCTTGCTGTTTACCAACTCTATATTCAGCGCCTTTGCCATCAGTTTTTTCGTTTTTGTGATAGCCCGACAAGAGGGTAATATTTCACATTTCACGCCGATGTTCTTTCTTTTTGCAGCGGCTCTTTTTGCCGCGATGAACAATCACCAGCTGCTGCCATTGCTGATTATTCGTCTGGCGATTTATACCACCACGTTTCTAGCGATTCCCATTATTGACATTATCGAGGTCCATGCCGCCCTTGCGTCACAACACTGGCTGCAATTGTTTACGGTTGTCTTTGTGCTTTTCTTTGTTGTTGATAGCTCTATGATTTACTTGAAATTGTATCGTAGTAACTTGGATCAACTCGAAAGTCTTATTGATGAAAAAGAAAAGGCCACGGCAGCTTTGATTGCGAAATCGCGGTTTCTTTCGACCATCAGTCACGAATTGCGCACGCCTTTGACGTCGGTCGGGGGGGCGATTTCATTGTTGGGCAATCAAGCCATGGGCGATCTGTCTGACAAGCAGAAATATGCGCTTGGGATTGCGGATAAAAATATCAAAAATCTGACCGAATTGGTCAATGATGTGCTGGATGTTCAAAGCCTGGAAGCAGACGAACTGGTCTTAAGGAAAGACCCTGTTGATCTGCAGGCTGTGTTGACCGCAGCCCATGAGCGGAATGCGCCGAAGGTCAGCGCCGCTGGACGCAGCTTGGAGATGTCCGAGATAGCGAGCGATATTCACGTGCTGGCCGACAGAAAGCGCCTTGATAAAATACTGGACGGGCTTGTGACCAATGCGATCAAGTTTTCCAATGACAAGAGCACAATCACTTTGGGACTATCGACCCGCGACACCGAAGCTTGCCTGACGGTCGCTGATGAAGGGGAAGGTATTCCAGCCGGACAAGAGGATATCGTGTTTTCCAGCTTTTCGCAGGTTGACGCATCGGATATCCGCAAAGCAGGGGGCATTGGTATGGGCCTGTTCCTTGCGAAGTCCATTTTGGCTAAGATGGGGGGCACAATCGGGTATGAAAGCACTGTAGGAGTCGGAACGACGTTTACTGTTACTTTCAAGATGCTAAAGAAGGAGAAGATCAGTACTGCAAAGGGTTTTTAAGTCTTAGCTGCGCAGTGCAAGAAGATCTTAGGAGAAAAAATGGCCGAGCTTAAACGGATTCTGCATGTGGATGACGAAGATGACATCCGCTTCATCGTTCAGATCGCCTTGGAAATGTCAGGGGGGTATGAGGTGTTGTCTTGTGCGTCCGGTGCCGAAGCGCTTGCGCAGGCAGAGGCTTTTCAGCCGCAACTGTTCCTTCTCGACTTTATGATGCCGGAAATGGACGGCGAAGAAACATGGGAGCGGCTGTCCGCATTAAACGGTTTGGCTGGCACCCCTGCGATTTTCATGACCGCCAAAGCAGAGCGCAGCACAATCGACCGACTGTCCGATTCCGGCGCGCTTGGCGTGATCACCAAACCCTTTGAAGCAGGGGAAATGGGTGACCTAATTGGGAAATTCTGGACGGACTCCCAAGGCTGACTTAAGCAGTTTGCGCCTGTGGCCAGTTCGGCCGCGGGAGTCGTATCCCGCGCGGTATGGCCGTTACAAAATACCTAGGCAACACGGCGCAGAAATGCTTTGGTCCTTGGATCTTGTGGATTTTCAAGCAGTTGTTTGGGCGATCCTTGTTCCACAATATGCCCGTCGGCCATAAAAATAATCCGATCCGCAATTTCACGGGCGAATTGCATTTCATGGGTGACGATCAGCATGGTCTGGCTTTTTTCAGCCACACGCCGCATCAGATCCAGCACCTCGCCGACCCATTCGGGATCTAGGGCAGAGGTGGGTTCGTCAAACAACATCAAATCCGCATCCAGCGCCATAGCCCGCCCGATGCCAACCCGTTGCTGCTGTCCGCCAGACAGGGCGGCGGGATAGGAATTGGCTTTTTCGGCCAAACCGGTTTCCAGCAGAATAGCATCTGCGCGGGTGATGGCTTCGGCTTTAGACAGACCTTTGACGGTGATCAGCGCCTGTGTGATATTTTGGCGCGCGGTTTTATTGGCGAACAGCGCATAGTTTTGAAACACAAAAGACGTGCGACGACGCAGGGCCAAAATCTCGGCTCGTGACGCCTTGTTTGCATCCACCGTTAAATCGCCAACCCTAATGGTGCCGCTGTCAGGGCGATCCAGAAAGTTCAGACAGCGCAGCAAGGTGGATTTGCCCGTTCCAGAAGGACCGATCACCACAACCCGTTCCCCGGGCGCAATGTCTAGCGAGATATCTTTTAACACCTTTGTGTCGCCAAAAGCCTTGTTCAGGCCCGAAATGGAAATGCCGGACGGGGTTTCTACGGTGTTCATCGTGTATGCGCCTTGTTCAAATAGACCTCTAGATGGCGCTGCGCGAAGGCCAGCACCTCGACCAAGATCCAATAGATCGCGGCCACCACCAGAAACGCCTCAAAGTATAAAAAGCTGCTGGCCGCTTCTTTTTGGGTCGCGCCCATCAATTCGGTCACCCCAAGGGTAAAGGCCAGCGAGGTGCCTTTGATCATGTCGATGAAATAATTCACCAATGTCGGGGCCGCCACACGGGCAGCTTGGGGCAGGATGATCTGACGCATCATCTGGCCTTGGGTCATACCCACGGCCTGCGCGGCCTCCCACTGGCTGCGATCCACGCCGATGATGGCGGCGCGGATGCTTTCGGCCATATAGGCGGAAAAATGCAGGGTCAGCCCCATGATTGTGGCGGTTACACCGTTGATATTGGTCAGGAATGCCAAGACCTGTGGCAAGCCGTAGTAAAACAGAAACAATTGTACCAACAACGGTGTGCCGCGGAAAAAGCTGATGAACAGCCGCACGAACAGGTCCAGAACCGGCACGCGAAACACCCGCTCTACCGCAAGGATCGAAGCCAGCACCAAGGCGCAGATCATGCCAACCAGCGCCATGAATAATGTCAGCGGAACATAGCCCAGCAGCACGGGCACCAGGCTCCACATATAGTCTAAGTCCAGTGCCCGCATCAGATTTACTCGGCCACTGTGATGTCAGTGCCAAACCATTTTTGGGAAATTTCAGCCAGAGTACCGTTTTCCTTCAGGGTGGCGATGGCGGCGTTGATTTGGTCCCGTTTGGCAAGCCCGTCTGCATCGTTGCGAAAGGGCAGGGCGTTGCGGATCTGGCTAAATGGCTTGCCTGCCAATGCCAACGGCAACGGGCTTTCTGCGATCAACTGGGCCGAGGACACACGGTCCATCACAAAGGCATCCACACGGCCAAGGGCGGTGTCTTGTGCGATGTTGCTTTCATACGTCCGGATGTCGATATCTGCCGCATTTGGCAGCTCTTTCAACAGGGTTTCAAAGTTCGACCCAAGGTTCACCGCAACGGTTTTCCCGCTAAGATCGTCCACAGTTTTTACTGTTTCTTCGTTGCCCTTTTTGACGACAACCTGTGCGCCGTCAAAGACATAAGGCTGGGAAAAGGCGAATTTGGCCTCGCGTTCCGGGGTGATGGTGATCTGGTTGGCAATCGTGTCGATGCGGCCTGCTTCCAGCGCGCCGATCAAGCCGGAAAAGGACATGGTGACAAATTCAACCTCGTCGCCGGTTTCTTCGGCAATGGCATTGATGAAATCCACTTCAAAGCCTTGCAACACGTCCAGTTTGACGAAAGTGAATGGGAAATATCCGCCAGACATGCCAACGTTCAGTGTGTCAGCTTGGGCTGTGCCAAAACTGGTGGCCAAGGCGAATGCGGTAAGAGCGAGTGCTTTTTTCATGATAATCTCCGTAGGGTTGTACCGCAGATAACATTGCAAAAGCCTGCGTCAATGGGGGGCAATACGACAAGTCTGGTGGTGCCGATTTACCTGTCAGGGTGGAATATTGTTCTCCGTCGGCAGAGTTTGGCAGAACGCAAACAGCAAAAATTCCGACCCCGCAAAAGGCAGGAAATGGCAGGATTGGGGCTGTATTGCCACGTATTCCTTTCGAATCTGTCTGCGCCACTCCTTTGCACGGTTTTAAACGGGTCGAACACGGCGGAAGATTCAAGAAAGAGCGCCAAAAGAAAGGTATGGCGCAAAGTGACCCAACGGCAAATTGGATGCTGTGTTGACACATCCAAGCCAAGGTTCTTAACCTATTCCGTAGTGCGGAACTGAATTCCGCTAGCGAGAGATCGTAAAATAGGGGCCGCTGCCGTGCTTGGCGCAGGCCCCAGCGTTTTTTCTGGGAGGAAAACATGAAATATCTATTTTCAGCCGTTGCCGTGGTAGGTCTGTCCACTTCAATGGTCACAGCGCAAGACATTGATTTGCCGAAACAACTTAGCTGGACAGCCTATGGCACCGGCTCGGCCGGGTATAATCAGGCGGTGGCTATTGGTGCAGCTTTGCAAGATGCGACAGGCGTGAACCTGCGCGTTTTGCCTGGCAAAAATGACGTATCGCGCACAGAGCCGCTGCGTCAGGGGCGGGTGCAATTCTCGGCCACGGGTGTGGGTGGCAGCTTTATGGCGCAAGAAGGCGTCTTTGACTTTGGTGCGGAAAACTGGGGGCCACAATCGGTTCGTGTGTTGATGGCCAACAACGGCGGCGCGATCAACCTGTCGGTTGGGGTGGCCAATGATCTGGGTATCAAAACCTATGCAGACCTCAAAGGCAAACGGGTGGCCTTTATCGTTGGCGCACCTGCGCTGAACGTAAACACCGAGGCCTATCTGGCTTATGGCGGGCTGACATGGGATGATGTGGAACGTGTTGATTTCGGCGGCTACGGTGCCAGCTGGAACGGACTGATCGAAGGTCAGGTCGATGCGGCTTTTGCCTCTACCAACTCAGGCAAAGCCTATGAGGCAGAGGCAGGACCACGGGGGTTGTTCTGGCCACCGGTTGATCCGGAAAACACCGAAGGCTTTGAAAAAATGCTGGCAATTGCGCCGTTCTTTCAGTTGAACAAAGCAAAAGTCGGCGCGACCATTGATGGCACAGACGGCTATCAAGGGGCGGGTTATGCCTATCCGGTTCTGACAGCGATGGCCGCAACAGAAGACGATCTGGTCTATAACATGACCAAAGCGATGGTTGATCTGTTCCCCCAGTATGACGGCAAAGCACCGGGTATTGGCGGTTGGTCCGTGGATAAACAAAACATGGAATGGGTGGTGCCTTACCACGAAGGGTCTATCCGTTTTTACAAAGAGCGGGGCCTTTGGAATGATGCAGCCCAAGCCCATAACGACAATCTGATCGCCCGTCAGGCCGCCTTGGCCGCCGCGTGGGAAGCCACCAAGGCGACAAACCCGTCCGACTGGGAAGCCGCTTGGAGCGAAGCGCGCCGCAAAGCACTGGCAGACGGCGGCTTTAAAGTCGTCTTTTAAACCAACGACACTGTGATCCAAACGGGCTGGCCTAACCGCTGGCCCGTTTTCCCTGTGCACCCCCGCCAAGAGTATTCCCATGACAGATCAGAAAACCGCGGCCCTCGACGGGCTGGAGCAAGTTGCCATTGATGGGGCCACCCCCGCAGAACGTATTTCAGGGCCAGCCCGCTGGGCCGTTGTGCTGGGCACGTTGCTGGCGCTGGTTTTGGTGGTGAACCAATTGTTTAACATCCAGATTTTAGGCATCGTGCTGATTGACGGGCGCTATCTGTACATCCTTGGCGGGTTGTTCCTGTCGCTTAGCTTTCTGATTTTTCAGATGCGCGGCGGCAAAGGGGGCGTGCCTTCTTTGCTGGACTGGGCGCTGTTTGCGATTTCCATTTTCTGTTCTGGCTATCTGGCGCAGACAGCACAGGTCAATCTGTCCCAAGGCTGGGAATATGCCGCGCCTGAATTTGCACAATATGTTTCGGTGGCTTTCTTCTTTCTGATTTTGGAAGCAACGCGCCGCGCAGGTGGTTTGGTGCTGTTTTGCATCGTCACGTTATTCGCCTTTTACCCCACATTCGCAGGCCATGTGCCGGACCCGTTTTCAGGGTTTCAGAGCACCTTCATGCAAACTGTGCCGTATCATATCTTTTCGGCTGAAAGCTCTTTTGGCATCCCGATGAAGGCCTTTGGCGGCGTGGTTATCGGCTTCATCCTGTTTGGCGCCGTGCTACAACGCACCGGCGGCGGGCAGTTTTTCAATGACCTCGCACTTGGGTTGGTTGGCGGGTATCGCGGTGGGGCGGCCAAGGTCTCTATCTTTGCCAGTGGCTTTATGGGGTCCATGTCAGGCTCGGTGATTTCAAATGTGTTGACCACGGGGGCTGTTTCGATCCCTGCCATGCGCAAAACCGGATTTTCCGCCAAAACCGCCGCCGCGACAGAGGCTTGTGCCTCAACTGGTGGGGTGTTGATGCCGCCGATCATGGGGGCCACGGCCTTTATTATGGCGTCGTTCCTGTCGCGCCCTTACGTGGAAATTGCGCTGGCCGCAGCGATCCCAAGTATCCTGTATTACTGGAGCCTGTTTGCCCAGATTGACGCCTATTCCGCCAAACGCGGGTTGCGCGGTTTGCCCAAGCCCGATCTACCACGCCTGAAAGAGGTGATGCGCGAGGGCTGGCCCTATATTTTCGTTTTTGCGCTGTTGTTGTACATGATGATTGGCTTGCGTCAGGAATCCTCGGCGCCGTTTTATGCCACGGTGCTGCTGCTGGTGGTCAACCAGTTCCGCGCCCGTTTCCGCCTGAACCGTCAGCGGTTGGGCAATATGATTGTTGGGGTTGGTATGGGGCTGGCTGAATTGACTGCGATCCTGTTGGGGGTTGGCCTGATTGTCGGGTCGTTTTCGGCCACGGGTCTGGCAGGCACACTGGTAAATGAACTGGTGTTTATGGCAGGGGATAACACGTTGGTTCTGCTGCTGATGGGGGCGCTGACAGCGTTTATCTTTGGCATGGGGATGACGGTCACCGCCTGTTATATCTTCCTTGCGGTGGTTCTGGCCCCCGCATTGGAAGCGGGCGGGTTGAACCAACTGGCTGTTCATTTGTTCATTTTGTATTGGGGTATGGTAAGCTATATCACACCGCCTGTGGCTTTGGGCGCGTTTGCGGCCTCGACCATGGCGGGGTCCAATCCGATTGCCACAGGGTTTGAGGCGATGCGCCTTGGCGGAGTGATCTATATCGCGCCTTTCTTCTTTGTGCTGAACCCCGCGCTGATCGGGCAGGCCCCCGCGTGGGAGGTTGCTGTTGCACTTAGTTGTGCGCTGATCGGTGTGGCGCTGATTTCCTCGGCGCTGCAAGGCTATATCAGTCTGGTGGGACCGGTCCAAGGCGCGCTGGAATATCCTTTGCGCATCTTGTTGTTCTTTGGCGGTGTGCTGATTGCCATGCCGCAAAACGGCTTGGTGGACATGGGTTATGGCCTGTCGTTTATCCTTGGCGCGGCTTTATGTGCGGTTCCGGTCTTTTTGGCTTGGCGCGCACCTGCCGCTACAGCTTGACGGGGATTGAAGATGTTGAAAATTACGCCACCTGTTTCTGACGCACCGCCCACCGAAACTGTTGTCGCCCGCATTCGCACCAATGCTTCGGCTAATCCCGAACGGCTGGCGATTGTCTGTGGTTCGGACAGTTTGTCATGGGGGCAGTTTGATCTGCGTATCAACCGCGTTGCCAATCTGATGGTGCAACAAGGGTTCGGGACGGGCGATAACATCGCGATTATTTCGCCCAATTCCATCCCATATGCAGAGTTGTTTATGGGGATCCTGCGGGCAGGGGCCTGTGTTACGCCGTTGTCTTCTATGGCCGCGCCAGAAGCGTTGCAAAAGATGCTGGTGGATTGCGGCGCCAAAGCGATTTTTGTGGCAGAGCAATACCTTGGCCTTGTGGACGGGTTCATTTCAGACCTGCCGATTGCCCGCTTTGCGATTGACTTTACCCACGCCAGTTTCAGCGATTATGAAACCGCACTGGCACATTCGCCCACAACCGACCCGCTGGTCCCGATCCAGATGGAGGATGCGTTCAACCTGATCTATTCCTCTGGTACCACAGGAACGCCCAAGGGTATCTTACACAATCATTGGATGCGCGCCGCCCAGATGGATCGCGTGTCCCCCAACGGGTATGACGCCGAGGCCCGCACCCTGATTTCCACGCCGCTTTATTCCAACACAACCATCGTTTCCTTTATCCCGACGCTGTTTGGCGGTTCAACCGTGCATCTGATGGCGAAATTTGACGCCAGAACCTATCTGCAAATTGCCGAGCGTGAAAAAATCACCCACACCATGCTGGTGCCCGTGCAATACAAACGCATCATGGATGTGCCTGATTTTGACAGCTTCGATCTGACCTCTATGCGGCTGAAATTTTCGACCTCTGCGCCGCTGCGGGCCGATGTGAAGCGGGATGTTCTGGAGCGGTTTCCGGGGAAACTGGTAGAATACTACGGCCTGACCGAAGGTGGCGGCGTCACAGTCTTGGTAGCGGATGAGCACCCGACAAAACTGCACACCGTAGGGACTTTGGCACCGGGCAATGACATTCGTTTGATTGATGCTGCGGGCAACGAGGTTCCCAAAGGTACGGTGGGGGAAATCTGCGGACGTGGTCCGACCATGATGGCGGGGTATTTTGGCCGTGATGACCTGACCGCCGATTATATCTGGCGCGATGCCGAAGGGCTGGTCTATTTCCGCTCTGGCGACATGGGGGCCTTTGACGAAGACGGGTTCCTTGTTTTGTCGGATCGTAAGAAAGACATGATCATTTCAGGTGGCTTGAACATCTACGCCAATGATCTGGAACTGGTTCTGCTTGAAGACCCCGATGTGATCGACGCCGCAGTCATCGGCATCCCGTCCGAGGCATGGGGCGAAACCCCGTTGGGACTGGTGGTCACACGGGACGGGGCCAGCCGCACCGCCGCCGATATCCTGACCCAAGCTAACGCCCGTCTGGGCAAAAGCCAGCGCTTGTCGGAGCTAGAGATTCGTGAAACGTTGCCCCGTAGCACCATAGGCAAAATACTGAAGAAAGACCTGCGCGCGCCTTATTGGGACGCGACTCAGGCGTAATACAAAAGGACAAGATGTGAGCGACGATCAAAAGAACAGCACACAGAATAACGCCGCATTAAATGGGGCTGAAAGCCTTGTGCAGACCCTGCTTAATAACGGGGTTGAGGTGTGTTTCACCAACCCTGGCACATCGGAAATGCACTTTGTCGCGGCGCTGGATCACATCCCCGGAATGCGATCCGTGCTGGCCCTGCAAGAAGGCGTCGCCACAGGTGCGGCGGATGGGTATTACCGCATGGCAGGCAAGCCCGCCTCGACGTTGTTGCACTTGGGGCCAGGCTTGGCCAACGGTCTGTCCAACCTGCATAACGCGAAAAAAGCGGGCTCTGGTGTAGTGAATATCATCGGAGAACACGCCTCGACCCATATCGAACTGGACGCGCCGCTGACATCCGACATTAACGGCATCGCGCAGCCCGTATCCCACTGGGTGCGCACGTCCCCGCTGGCGCAAACCGTTGGCAAAGACGCCGCCGAGGCGGTGCAGGCCGCAATGATCCCGCCGGGTCAAATCGCATCCCTGATCTTGCCCAGCGATACCGCTTGGAACGCGGGCGGCGCGGTGCAGGACGCGCTTGAAACACCCAAACCAACAGCCTTTGATGAAAGCGCCCTTGAACAGGCGGCCAAAGCCTTGGACGGTCCCGAAAGCCTGCTGTTGCTGGGCGGTGCAGCGCTGAGCGAAAGTAACCTTGAAGTTGCCGGACGCATTGCGGCAGAGACTGGGTGTAAACTGCTGTCCGAATGGGCGAACGCGCGGATGGAACGCGGCGCAGGGCGCGTTGCTGTGGGGCGTGTGCCTTATCCTATCGACATCGCGCTTGAGGCGCTGAAGCCCTATAAACGCATCGTTCTGGTCGGGGCCCGCGCCCCCATCGGATTTTTCGCCTACCCGGGAAAACCCGCAGTCCTAACGCGGGAAGGCGCGGATATTGTAACCTTGGCAGATGCAGGCGCAGACCTGACAGCGGCCCTTTCAGCCCTGTGTCATGCAACTGGCGCTGAACAAACCCCGCCCGCCCATGTTGCCAAGGCGGCGCTGCCAGAACGCCCCACGGGGCCGATCAATCTTGATAGTCTTGCAGCCCTGATCGCCCGCGCAATCCCTGATAACGCCATCATTGTGGATGAATCCGTCACAACAGGGCGGGCCTTTTCGCCGGTCACCAAAGGGGCGCCAAAGCACACTTGGCTGAATAATTGCGGGGGGTCGATCGGCTATGGCATGCCCGTTGCAATCGGTGCGGCAATCGCCTGTCCGGATCGCAAAGTCATGGCGCTGACCGGTGACGGATCGGCCATGTATACTGTGCAAGCGCTGTGGACCATGGCGCGGGAAAATCTGGATATCACAGTTCTGATTTTCGCCAACCAAAGCTATCAAATCCTACGGGGGGAATTAACCAACGTCGGCGTCCAAAACCCCGGTCCCCGCGCCATAGACATGCTCAGCTTGGACCGTCCCACGCTTGATTGGGTACACATGGCCCGCTCTATGGGGGTGGAGGCCAGCCGCGTGACTGACTGCACCCAACTGGAAAACGCAATGGCGGACGGGCTGGAAAGTAACGGCCCGAACCTGATTGAGGTTATGCTTTAGGGGAGGGCTGTTTAGCCCTTCAAATGCAGCTCCGAAATCGACCATTTTCGGAGCTGCGCCTCTCCATTGTGAAACTGTGAGCTACTCCCCATTAGTTGGACAGGATCTGGCATAAATTAAGCTACTTTTTGCACCTGCTGATCGGGGTTGGTTGTTTCGTTTCTCTGCCAATAGACCGCGGCAGGTGGTTGGCCGCCAAGTGCAAAATGCGGGCGCTTGTGATTGTAGAACTCGATCCACTTTCTGACGCCAGCTTTTGCTTCTGCTCCGGTCTCCCAAGCATGCAGGTTGACGCACTCGTATTTCAGGGTTCGCCAGAGCCTCTCGATGAAGATGTTGTCTAGGAAGCGGCCCTTCCCATCCATTGAGATACGCACGCCCGATCGGCGGAGCCGGTCGGGCCAGGCGAGGGACGTGAACTGAGATCCTTGATCGGTATTCATGATCTCGGGCGGACCGAACTTGTGGGTGGCCTCGTTCAGTGCCTGAACGCAGAAGTCCGCCTCCAGAGTATTCGAGATGCGCCAAGCCAGCACACTACGGGTGTGCCAATCCATAATGGCGACCAGATACAGGAACGCTCGGCGCATGGGCAGTTAGGTAATATCTGAGCACCCACTTGCCCGGCAGCACATGTTTACATGTGCCAGAAGAAACCTTGGTTCGGACGCTCCAGCCGCAGACCTCTCAGCAGGTAGGGATACGTCTTGTGCCTTTCGCAGGCCTGCTGGTGTTGGGCTTTTGGTCGATCGGCATCAGCCCCATCATGCGCATCAGCCGGCGTGTCCGTTTCTCGTTCACCAAATGGCCGTCGTTGCGCAAATGCCAAGTCATCTGGCGGACACCGAAGAACGGCGTCTCCAGAAACTGCTCATCGATCCGCCGCATCAGGCCGAGGTTCTGCTCGGTCTCGCCCTTAGGCTTGTAATAGAAAGACGAGCGCGAGATCGACAGCAATCTGCATTGCTGCCCAATGGACAAAATGGAATTATTCGGCTCAATCATGTCGCGCCTCACTTGCCGGTCCATGGTTCGAGCTTTCGTGACAAAAAATCATTCGCCACGGCCAGCTCCCCGATCTTGGCGTGGAGCTCTTTCACCCGCTCCTCATTAATCTCGGGCTTCTTTCTGCCACCGCGTTCAAACACGCCGGAGGCGCCCTCAAGGAGCGCACGTTTCCATTGATGGATCATCGTCGGATGCACCCTGTACCGGCTCGCCAGCTCGGCGGCGGTCTCCTCGCCCTTCAGGCCTTCCAGCGCGACCTTCGGCTTAAACTCAGGCGCATGTTGTTTGCGTTTCGACATCTCTGAGTCCCTTCTCGTCGAAGATCAGCAGACTGCAAATCGTAGCTTACGTCACTGTCCGAATTTCGGGGGGTAGCTCAACTACGAGATGCGTGACCGCGCATTGCACGAACAAGCGATCACGGCAGGTATTGTCATCCTCCTCGCCACCATCGCGTTCGATGCCATCCTTGAAGTCTTTGATACGCTCGACATCTGAGACGTCGCGCCGTCGAAAACCCCAGCCTGCTGTTCAAAGCGACAAAGCAGAGTTAGATACGCGACTGGGAGCTTTTTAGTTGTTCAACGCACAGAACGTCGTAATAGCTTTCCAACAGGGGCTGTAGCCAGTCGACGCTTAGTGCAGGTCGTCGACGGACCGTCTGCTTCGCGCTGCGGGTCACATCTGATCGGCGTAAGTCTGGCCGATGGTCTGCGCCGCAGATCTAAGACGTTGCAAGTGATCTCGGGCGACCGTCTCCACACGATGCGCGCTTGCGTTCCAGACCAGATTTATGGCGCCGACCGGCTTGTCGCCCGCAAGGATAGGAACCGCGATTGCCGCTGGAAGCGCGCCATAATCTACTGCACGGCCCCAGTGATCCAGCGAGCGGATGGCATAGCCCCGTGCCCTGATATCACTCAGTACCTTCCCGAGCAGGGGAAGAGCTTTAACTTCCTCTCGTGGCAGCTGGTCGGCGAGTTCCTGCAAGGCTTGGACCCGGTCACTATCCGGCAAGGTAAACATATATGCCGTTCCCAATGCCGACAGTATCGGCGATGGTCGGAAACCCACGGTGTCCGGATAAATGGCGTGCTGTTTGTATGAGCGCGTTGTGTCGACAATTTCAACCCTTCCTCCGCCGATTCCAGCGGCGAGATCGCTGGCCAGACCGGTCTCAAGGCTCAGGCGCACGATTTCTTCCTTGCCGACGGCCACAAGGCTGTCGACACGGTTCGGCATGCCACCGGACCGCGGGAAGGCGGAGCCGAGCTGGTACTTACCGTCGCTTGATCGCCGAAACAGCCAACGACGCGCTTCAAGTGATTTGCAGATGCGTAACAAGGTCGGTTTCGGCAGACCTGTGCGGGCCGCTAGACCTGCCAACGAGCTGGTGCCGACACTATGGACGACCTCGAGGACGGTCAGTCCGCGGTCGATTGATCTGTTTAGCTTTGTCATCGTAACGTTCCACCCTGTGAAACGTGTACTCGACAAGGATGCGGTTGTCCAATATCAATGTCAGAAGCGTGCTGCGCCTTGAAGGGAGATCAAGGCGGACAAAATCAGTACGCGCTTGGGAGGATGCCGTGATAATTCTGAAACCGTCCGCAGCTGTGGACTATACCGTCGTACTGCTATCGCTGATCGTGATCAGTGTTGTGTTCTACGTCTCGCTCTTTGGCGTATTCTCGGATTCCTATCTGCGCGTTGGTATGCTGCTGGTCGGTGGTTTGCTGGTGATCCTGACAGGCTTCGGACGGTCCGGGAAATTTTGGGACCGCACGCTGCTGGCGCTCACCGCCACTGCGCTGATCCTGAGCGTTCTTCAATATTTTCGTGCCGCCGAAGAGATCGAAACCGGTCTATATTTCCTGAACGCGACCGATATCTGGATGGGCATGCTCGGCCTGATCGCTGTCATAGAATTGACGCGCAGGTCGGTCGGGCTGGTGATGGCATTGGTGGCGGGAATCGTGCTGCTCTATGGCGCATTCGGAGACATGGCACCCGGGTTCCTACGGCATGCGGGTATTTCCGGCGAAGAGTTGATGACGGTGCTGTGGTTCTCTTTCGACGGTGTCTTTGGCCGCCCGATGGCCACGGTGGTCTCGACCATCCTGATCTTCATCATGTTCGGCGCGTTGCTCGAACTTCTGGCCATTGACCTTGTGCTTGTCCGCCTTGCGCTGGCCGCGACGGGACGGATGCGCTCGGGGCCGGCGGCGGCCGCCACTGTGGCAAGCGGGCTGTTCGGCACGATTTCGGGCAGTGCGGTGGCAAACGTAGTGGGGACGGGGGTCATCACCATTCCGTTAATCAAGAAACGTGGGTTCTCGCCGCGTTTTGCGGCGGCGGTAGAATCTGCGGCCTCAAGCGGGGGTCAGATTACGCCGCCGATCATGGGCGCTGTCGCCTTCATTATGGCCGACGTGACGAACGTGCCTTACCTGACCATCTGCGCCGCCGCCGCCGTGCCGGCGCTGCTGTACTACGGCGGCCTGTTCGTCGCCATCTCCAGCGCCGCGCGCAACATGGGTTTGGCCGACGAAGCCCAATCGAAAGTCGTATTCAACTGGCGTGAGCTGGTTCAGATGCTCGTTTTTGTGATCTCGCTTGCCGGGATCGTCGTGACAATGGTTGGCGGTGCCTCGCCGGCTTACGCAGGCTTTGTCGGTGTTGCGTTGGCCGCCGTGTTGGGCTTTGCCATTCGACCGGACCTGCTGTTTAATTGGCAGGCATGGCTCAGGTTCGTCCGCTCCGCCGGTCTGATCTCGGCACAGCTGGTGGTAATTGTGGGCGCGGTGGGGATCGTCATCGGTGTTCTCAACTTGACCGGCGTAGGCCTTCGCTTTGCTTCGCTGTTGTCGAGCCTCGCCGAAGACCAGTTGATCCTGTCGCTGATCCTGATGGCCATCGCCTGTTTGCTCCTGGGGATGGGGATGCCGACTGTTCCAGCCTATCTGATTATTGTGCTGGTGATGGGGCCGTCGCTGCAAAAGCTGGGCGTGCCGATTGTCCATACACATATGTTCGTGCTCTATTTCGGCGTTCTGTCGGCGATCACCCCCCCTGTGGCGCTAGCCGCCTTCGCTGCAGCTCCAATTGCGGGAGCGTCCCCGATGGGTACCGCAATTGAGGCATCGCGGCTCGCTTTACCGGGTTTCGTTATTCCGTTCGCGTTCATCTATAAGCCCGCGCTTTTGCTGGGCACCGGCTATCCTGTCGAGCAATCGGTTCAGGCGATTTTCTTCGTAATGCTTGCCACGATCCTGATCTCGCGAGCATGCTATCCCCGCCGCGGAAAACTGTACATGGTGCCAGTCGGACTGGCGCTAGCCGCAGCGCTTATCTTCTTTGGTGCACTCGCGTCGTGGATTGCGGCCGCTGCCGCTATCGGCTTGATGTATTTCGACAGTCTCGAACCGAAAACCAAGAATGCGATTTCATAACAATAGGGAGGACCAATCCATGAAAACTACAAAACTCAATCGTCGCTCGGTGCTGGCCAGCGCTGTAGCAGCTTCGGCGCTGGCAGCACTACCTCGTGCAGCCATGGCCAAGGAATTGTTACGCATGTCAACGCTGGGCCCCGGCACCACGCCGAACCTTGTTATGACGACCTTCGCCAACATAGTTAATCGCGAGCTGCCGGACTACGAGATCCAGGTCAACGCGACAGGTGCGGCCACGCGCCACGTGCTGGAAGTCGCAGCAGGCAAGACGGCGTTTTGCATGTCATCGCCTTCGGTCAACGCATTGATGGCTAATCAAAAAGCGATGTATGCAAAGATGGATCAGGCGCCGGAGCTGGCCAAGAAACTCCGCGCTGTGCTGAATTTCCCGATGGGTGTCTATCATATCGCCGTTTACGAATCTTCAGGCATCACGTCGTTGAACGACATTGCAGGCAAGCGGGTGTTCCTCGGCCCTCCAGGCGGAGCGGCTTACTCCACGATGGAACGGCTGTTTCAGGCTGTTACCGGTCTTGAGGCTGGCACGGACTATGAAGCGGTGAAACTGGGTTGGGACGCTGCTGCGGCGTCGTTTCAGGACGGTAACCTTGATGTTTATTGCAACCCGACAAACGCGCCCAGCCCTGTGCTGACGCAGATCGCCGTGACAAACGCGGTCCGTTTCCTTGGCATTCCAGAGGACAAGCTGGAAGTCGAAGGGGTCAAGGCGCTGGTCAACCGGCCCGGCTTTGGTCTTGGCATTTTGTCCGCTGGCACCTACGGCGAAAACCAGAAAAACGACGGTGACACGACCACGCTGCGCGTGACCGTCGGCATCGTGACGAATGAGACCGCAGACGAAGAGATGGTCTATGAGATGACCAAGACCTTCTTTGCGGGTGTGGCAGAAATGGGTGAAAGTGCGCCATGGCTCAAGGCGGTGAACCCCGAGGGTGCAGTCGCCGACCTCAACATGCCGCTGCATTCGGGCGCTTTGCGCGCGCTCGAAGAAATGGGTGTGACCATCCCCGACGTTGGCCGCAGCTAAACGAAACGGTCCGGGGTGCTGTCACCCCGGACATTTACTCAGGTAATCCCCTCTATGGCGAAGAATGTCCTATTCATCATGTGTGACCAGCTTCGCTGGGATTATCTCTCCTGCACGGGGCACCCGCACCTGCACACGCCACACATCGACGCGCTGGCAAAACGCGGTGTCCTGTTCGATCGCGCCTATGTGCAGTCGCCGATCTGCGGCCCCTCGCGCATGTCGTTTTATACCGGGCGCTACGTCAGCTCGCATGGCTCCACATGGAACAACATTCCGCTGAAGGTCGGCGAGATGACGCTGGGCGATCACCTGCGCCCTTTGGGCGTGCGCACAGCACTCTGCGGCAAGACCCACATGGCCGCCGACGTAGAGGGAATGCGCCGCCTTGGTCTCGCGCCAGACAGCGAAATCGGCGTGCTGGTGTCCGAATGCGGGTTCGAGCCCTTCGAGCGCGACGATGGCCTGCATCCGGACGGCCCGCGTTATGCCCGCAATGAGGCCTATGACAGCCACATGAAAGCATGCGGCTGGCCCGACGAAAACCCTTGGGAAACGGTCGCTAACAGCGCGGAGGACGATGACGGCAACATCCTCAGCGGCTGGTTCCTCGACAATGCCGACAAACCCGCCCGCGCCGCCGACAAAGAGAGCGAGACCCCCTATATCACCGGACGCGCGATGGATTTTATCCGCGAGGCCGGCGATACGCCGTGGTGCCTGCACCTGAGCTATATCAAGCCGCACTGGCCTTATATTGTGCCTGCGCCCTACCACGACATGTACGGCCCCGAGACCCATCTGGCCCCTGTACGCAGCGCCGGTGAAAAGACCGATCCGCATCCCGTCTACGGTGCCTTCATGCAAGAGCGGGTGTCAAAAGCGTTCAGCGACGATACCGCGCGCGCGCGTGTCCTGACCGCCTACATGGGCCTGATAAAGCAGCTCGATGACCAGATCGGACGGCTCATGACCTTTGTTGAAGAACACGGGATCGCGGACGATACGATGATCGTATTCACCTCCGACCATGGAGATTACCTCGGCGATCACTGGATGGGCGAAAAGGAACTGTTCCACGATGCCTCCGCGCGCATCCCGCTGATCGTCGTCGACCCCGACCCGCAGGCCGACGCAACGCGCGGGATCAAATCATCGGCTCTGGTCGAGGCGATTGATGTTGTCCCGACGATCCTCGACTTCTTCGGGGGCGCAGCGGTGCCCCACATCATCGAAGGTAAATCCCTGCTGCCGCTCCTGCACGGTGAGGCTACGACGCTGAGGGACTTTGCCGTGTCCGAGTACGATTATTCGTTGCGCGACGTGCGCAAGCGGCTCGGAGTCGAGGTCAAGGATGCCAAGCTAACGATGCTGTTCGACGGCCAATGGAAATACATCTTTGCCGAAGGGTTTCGGCCCATGCTCTTTGATCTCGGGGCAGACCCGTTTGAGCTGAGCGATCTGGGTGCTGATCCGGTCCATGCCCAAGACGCTGCACGGCTCGAGCGGCTCTTCTTTGGCTGGGCACGGCGAAACTCCCAACGTACGACGATTTCGGATACCCAGATCGCCGCCCGGGATGCAACGTTGGGCGAAGCCAAGGCAGGCATCCTGATCGGGTATCGCAACGAAGACGAGCTACGCGAAGTGCTGGACCAAGCCGAACACAACGCCAAAACGCTGCGTAAAACGCTCTGATACTAAGGTCGGCGCGAACGTGCTTTTCCGCCAGCGGTTTTCAGTACTCCTTTAGCGTTCCGACTTTTCGATAATTGCACAACTGCTCATTACTGAAAGGCAGTTCACCATTATCGACGCCACTATCGCCGCGGAGACACGACGAAAAAGAAGCCGCAGTTTATTGCTGTTCGAATGGCAAGCGTCAATTTCAATAAAACGTCCGTTGCGTCCTTTGATTGGAAGGCTTCAATGTTTTCGGGCGGGAATGGCTGCTTTGCGAAGACCGCACTTCACACTTGCCACCGCAGCGAACTTCCGCTTTCCGCCCATTCTGTTAAAGAACTCGCGCGCGAGAAATACGTTGCCAGATCTTAGGATCAAATGTTTTGTGAATGCGAGTGTGGCAAACAATATTCGGGGATGGCTCGTTTGCGGGACAGTGTTCCGCCAAAATGCCCCCAGTTTGCTAAAGACCGAGTTTTCCAACAGAATACACCCATACAGTAGAAAGGTCATATCTGCTTTAGGCAGGCTACGATCATTGCACGTATTTTACACGAACGACAGCTAGCCTTCACCTCAGGGTGATCTGACCAGCGATGAACATCTATAGGTCGTGAATACTGAGGGTTTTCTATTTCAGCCATGTTCGGGGAACCGTCCTTTGGAATGCCCAAGGAACAGAAACGATAATAACAGAGAAGACAACCTCTTATCAGGTACTTAGCTTAGGATAGTCCTCCTATAGTCTCCTCTTAGGGTCCCCTCTGTCTTTCTTCTTCTTTCTTATTCATTACTTATACCTATTAGATAGTAGTATCTCTTATAGTAATCTTTCCTATTAGGGGATGATGACCAGCACAGGTCTTCTCTCAGCGGTAGGATACCTCGCCTTGGTCCCCAGCAGCCCACCAGAGCCAAATAATCACCATGTTTAGGGATACATAGGGGGAAACCTATGTAGGGGCATTATTGGGGGCATTTTGTGCCTAAAGCAGCCCAGAGGCGCTAAGGAACTAATAAGACAGTGATGTTGGCTGGGTCGGTAGGATTCGAACCTACGATCTGCGCTACCAAAAAGCGTTGCCCTACCACTAGGCCACGACCCAACTGAGGGTGTATTTAGCGTTAGTGGTTTCAGGCTGCAAGCCCAAAATCGAGAAAAAATCATGTCTTGTTTTGAACCTTTTCGCTGGCTAAGTCAGGGCATGGAAAAATACGACGTTTGTATTATTGGCGCAGGGGCTGCGGGGTTGATCTGTGCGATTGAGTCGGGCAGGCGGGGCAGATCCGTTGTTTTATTGGACCATAGTGCCACTCCGGCCGAGAAAATTCGCATCTCGGGCGGGGGGCGGTGTAATTTTACCAATCTGGATATTCGTCCGGAACGGTTTTTGTCGCAGAACCCCCATTTCGCGAAATCCGCGTTAAGTCGATATTCGCAATTTGATTTCATCGACAAAGTGAAACGTCATAGAATCAGCTACCACGAAAAAACGCTGGGGCAGCTGTTTTGCGATACTTCTGCAAAGGAAATCATCCAGATGCTACTGGATGAGCTGCGCGATGCGGGTGGGGTGCTGCGGCTGAATACCTCGGTGGAATCTGTGGTTCAATCCGGGGTCGTCGGGCAGGGATTTACGCTGCAAACAACAGGCGGAATGATCCGCGCAGAGTCCGTTGTGGTGGCAACGGGCGGGAAATCCATTCCCAAGATGGGCGCTACGGGTTGGGGCTATCAACTGGCTGCGCAATTCGGGCTGCCTATAGTGGAAACACGGCCCAGCTTGGTGCCTTTGACCTTTGCCGAGCAGGAATTGCAACGCACAAAACCGCTGGCAGGGGTTTCTGTGACCGCGCGCGTCAGCACGCCACAGATTGGCTTTGATGAGGGAATGTTGTTCACCCATCGCGGTTTGTCGGGGCCGTCGATCTTGCAAATTTCATCCTACTGGCGCGAAGGCCAAGAGATTTTTGTGGATCTGGCAGCAGGGTTGAATACATTTGATGCGCTACGCAGGGCGCGTTCGGAAAAGGGGCGGGTATCGCTTGGAAAAGCCCTGTCCGCCTTGGTTCCGTCCCGTTTGGCGGAACAGATTCTTAACGATTTTGGGGCAAAAGGGAATTTGGCAGACCAAAATGATGCGGCGCTGCAAAAACTACACGACCGGGTGCACGCTTGGGCGGTGAAACCTGTCGGCTCCGAAGGGTATCGCACCGCCGAGGTGACGTTGGGTGGTGTGGATACGGCGGCACTGGATGCAAAGACTATGCAGGCGCGCAAAGTGCCCAATTTGTTCTTCATTGGTGAGGTCGTGGACGTCACGGGCTGGCTTGGCGGGTATAATTTTCAATGGGCTTGGTCGTCCGGATGGGCAGCGGGGCAGGTGGCGTGATCACTCCTCGGGGGCTTTACGGGTCAACAGATCGCTGTCTTGCTGGGCATCCCGTTCCTCGTTGACGATGTCATCCAGCGCAGCATCCGCGCGCACATCTTCCAGTGCAACGGTTTCACTTTTCTTTTGCGGCGGGGATTGTTTGTGTTTTTGCGCGGGTGCGGCGCTGTCGGTCAGCAACCGATAACTGGGTTCGGGCATTTCTACGCCTGCGGTTTCCAGTGCGGTTTTGATCACCTGAATCGCCTCGCCTTTGGCCAGCACAAGCGAGCTTTCGCGCTGATCAACCCAGCCTGCACACCGCAGTGTAATCGTGCTGTCCCCAAGACCGTGAACCCAAACATTGGCAGCTGGCGTGTCTATCACAAATGGGAGGTTATTAAGTGCGCTCAAGGCCACCTCGCGGGCTGAGGTGAGATCAGTATCGCTGGCCACTCCAAAGTCGATCACAAAGCGCCGTTCTGCATTGCGCGAATAATTTAGAATGCGGCTTTTGAACACGGTCGAATTGGGAATCCGTATGTGATTGCCATCAAAGGACAAAAGGATCGTGGCGCGGCTGGTCAGGCGGATCACCATGCCTTCATCCCCGTTGATTTCGATGCTGTCATTGGGGCGAAACGGTTGGCGGATTGACAACATAATCGATGCGATAAAGTTTTCGACAGTATCGCGCACAGCAAAGCCGATGGCCAAACCGATGATCCCTGCAGCCCCAAGAATGGTGGAAAGCAGGGCCGTGGCGTTCAATATATCCAAGGCGACCACCACGCCTGCAATGATAAAGATCAGCCGCAGAATCTGGCGATAGATGTCGGCGATGAACATATTTGGGGCCAGTCGATCCCAAGGCTGTTTCATCCGCGCCAACAGAATTCCAAGGGCTGAAACCAGTAAAAACGCGGCAATCGCTACCAATAGAAGGGGTAGATAGGCGATGGTGCGCGCCATTCTATCGGCAAACCGGTCTAGCAAAGGATCGAGCCGTTCAATCAGGTCAGTGCTTTCGGTAACACGGTTTTCCACGGCTACAACGCCCTCAACGCGGCTGACCAGATCGCCCACTTTGATGACAGATGCACCGTCTAGCGTGGTTCCGCGCAACAAAACGATGCCGTTGCTGACTGTAACGCTGACTTTGGAATAGTCTTTCAACTCTTCCAGTATATCGCGGATGCGCACAGCGATGGCGGCATCGGTCTCTGCGCTATCTTCAACGGCGATTTTGCCTGTGGGTTGCTCGGTCTCGTTGGTTTGGGCGGAAATCGGGGCTGCTAAGGCAAACAGCAGCGGCAGGATCAGGAAAAGGCGCATAAGATGTCTCTTGGATAAAATGACTTGGTTTGAAAAGACCGCATAACCCCATATCATGTCAAACGTTTCGCATGAAAAAGGGCTGCCAATAATGTTGGCAACCCTGAATTCAGTTTGAAAGACCCACAGACCTAAATGGTTTGATCATAGTCGCCCACGGCAGGTTCTGTGCGGATGATCGTATCCAGATCAGCAAAGATCGCGCGCATTTCAGCGTCGCTTTCTGGGCTTTCACAGACAACAACCAGATTTGGTGTGTTGGAAGAGGCCCGAACCAACCCCCAAGCGCCATTTTCCAACATCACGCGCGCACCGTTTACAGTGACAATGCTTTCGATCTTACGCCCGCCAAGGCTGCCACCCTCATCACCCAAAGCCACAAGTTTATCAACCAGTCGCGCAAGTACATCGTATTTTTCCGTGTCAGAACAATAAGGTGACATGGTTGGTGTGGCATAAGTCACAGGTAATGCGCGGCGCAGATCGGCCATGGACATGTCAGGGTTACGGTCCAGCAGCTTACACATTTCAACGGCAACCCGCATGCCGCAATCATAGCCGCGGCCAACCGGTTCCGCCAAAAAGTAGTGGCCGGATTTTTCGAAACCCGCCAAAGCGCCCAGTTCCTTAACCCGCCGTTTCATGTGGCTGTGGCCGGTTTTCCAATAATCCGCCTTGGCACCCAGCTTTTTCAGTTCGGGGTCGCTGGCGAAAAGACCGGTGGATTTCACATCAGCCACAAAGGTGGAATTTGGGTAAAGTTTGGACAGATCACGCGCCATGATGACGCCGACTTTATCGGCAAAGATTTCCTCGCCTTCATTATCGACCACACCGCAGCGATCACCGTCGCCGTCAAAGCCAAGGGCCAGATCCGCGCCGCTGTCGCGCACCGAATCCGCCATATCGTGCAGCATCTCCATCGCTTCGGGGTTGGGGTTATAATGGGGGAAGGTGTAGTCAAGCGTGTTGTGTGAAGGAACCACCTCAACCCCGATACGTTCCAGAATCATCGGGGCAAAGGCGCTGGCAGTGCCGTTGCCTGTGGCGCAGACAATCCGCAGTTTACGGGTCATCTTAAAGTCGCCGCACAGATCGTCGATGTAAGCCTCGCGCACACCGTCGACAAATTCATACGCGCCGCCCTCGCGGGCAACCTGTTCGCCGTTCAAAACGATCTCGCGCAGACGGCCCATTTCCTCGGGGCCATGGGTGAGCGGGCGTTCAAATCCCATTTTCACACCTGTCCAGCCGTTTGGATTGTGGCTGGCCGTCACCATTGCCACGGCGGGGGCATCCAGATGAAATTGGCTGAAATAGGCCATGGGCGAAACGGCAGGGCCAATATCGCGCACACGGATACCCGCGCGCATCAGGCCGATAATCAAGGCGTTTTTGATCGTCAGGGAATAATCGCGATAGTCGTTGCCCACGGCGATAACGGGTTCGATGCCCGCTTCATACATCTGGGTGCCAAGGCCCATGCCAAGCGCGGTAACGCCCGGCAGGTTGATGTCGTCAGGATATTTCCAGCGCGCGTCATATTCACGGAACCCCGTGGGGGTGATCATCGCATCGCGCAGGAATTCCCACGTGTTCTGGGCCACAGTTGCCGCAGGTTTCGTCATGGAAAATACTCCAATATTATAGTGTTACAGTCTGAATGGGTCTGATTTTGCAAGCCGGTCGAATGCCATAAGGCTTTCTAGGACTCTGCGCATCTGGTCAAGCGGGATCATGTTCGGCCCATCTGAAGGCGCGTGATCCGGCTCTTCGTGGGTTTCGATAAAGACGCCGGCAATGCCTGTGCTGACAGCGCAGCGGGCCATCAGGGGGGCGAACTCCCGTTGTCCGCCGCTGGAACCGCCTTTGCCGCCTGGTTGTTGCACGGAATGGGTGGCGTCCATGATCACCGGATGCCCGGTTGCGGCCATCTGGGGCAGGGCGCGCATATCAGCGACCAATGTGTTATACCCAAACGATGTGCCCCGTTCGCAGGCCATCACACGTGTATTTCCGGTGCTTGCAACTTTTTCCAGAACATTCGGCATTTCCCAAGGGCTCAGGAACTGGCCCTTTTTCACGTTGATCGCAGCACCTGTTTCCCCGGCCGCCAGCAACAGATCGGTCTGGCGGCACAAGAACGCGGGGATTTGCAAAACGTCCACAACCTCGGCCACTTGGGCGCATTGGTCAGGCAGATGCACGTCTGTAATCACAGGGCAGCCGATTTTGGATTTTACATCGGCCATCACCTGCAAGCCTGCGGCAATGCCCAAACCCCGTTTGCCACTAAGGGAAGTGCGGTTTGCTTTGTCAAAAGATCCTTTGAAGATGAATCCAGCACCAACTGCCGCACAGACTGCCGCCATTTCTGTGGCAATCATCAAGGCATGGTCGCTGCTTTCCAACTGACAGGGGCCAGCGATCACCACAAGGGGTTGGTCATTCCCAACGGTGACGTTTCCGATGTCAAAACTTTGCATTATGTCGTTACCTGTTCCTTCAGGATGCTGACCGTCAGGGACAGCATCAGATAAATCCCGGCGAAAACGATGATCGCCAAGAGGGTGTTTTCAAACGCGCGAGGGTAGGTTGCCTTATCTGGTGTCACAGGGGACACACCCCGTGAAATATAGCGGGTTTGGCGACTGGCCTCGATCCGCGCGCTTTCCAGATTTTGCAAGGCTGCGGCCACCAATTGCTGGCGCACCAGCAGCTTGCTTTGGGCTTTGTTCAGATCCGCGTTGATATCCACAAGGGAATCGTTGGAGCCAGAGCCTTGGGAAACATCGCTGCGTTTCTCGTCTACTTTACCTTGCAGAAGTTGGATTTCTTCTTCGAGAACACGCACTTTGGTCACGTTTGGACGTGTGTTCGCCCTAAGCCGCGCCAGTTCCAGCTGTTTTGATGTGATCTGGCTTTCCAATTCGCCGATTTGGCCCATGATCAACGCGTTTTCACCTGCTGTGTCCAGCGTGGCTGTCTGGCGTTGCAAGCGGGCAACCTCGTCATAAGCGGCCTCCATCTTAGCCTCAGCCTCTTCATAGATTTCGCGCGCACCCGTCATCTGGTCGCCGCGCAGGCGGGCGGTCAGTTGGTCTACTTGTTCTTCGGCGTAGCTGATCAAGGCCTGTGAAATCGCTTTAGACGCATCGGGTGAGGGGGCCACGACCTCCATTTTGATGACGCCCTCGGTGGGATCAAAGCCGATAATCACCCGTTTTTTGTAGATTTTATAGGCATCTTCGTTGGTTGCGTTTTCGTCAAGACGTTGCAGAACATCGACGCTTTTGTCTTGGAACAACTGGCGGAAACCAGGCTGTTCATCTAGTCGCAACATGGCATCGCGCGACGTCAGGTAGCCCTGAACCGTGATACTGTCTGTGACAGTTTCCAAGGGCGAGCCTGAAAACAAACCTGCCGCGCCTGTCACACCGGGGGCGTCCGCGCTTTGGATGACGAATTCGGTGTAGGTGGCATACATTGGTGTCGCCACTTTATAGAAATAATACCCTGCGATGATGCTGGGCAGCATTACATAACAGGCAAGTTTGAGGATCAGAATGCCCAGCCGTTTGCGGCGGCGTTTCACAAGATCGCGCTGAATTTTGCGCACTTCACGTTCGCGGCTGTCGTCGTCGATCACTTGGGGTTTGTGATCGGACACCGCAGTTTTGCGTACGGTTGCGGGCAGGGCCACGCCAGTTCCGGGCTCGCTGTCTGCATCCACGGGGGTCAGAACGTTTCCGATGTCTTGTTTACCAAAGGGATCAATGCCTTGGCGGCGCAACAGGCGGACCGCATCCAGATCGGATGTGGGGGAAAGGTTGCTGCGTTGGGCCAATCGGCGTGCGATGCGCAATTGACGCCCTGTCAGGTTTTCTTTCTTGATCTGTTCGATTTCTTCGCGGGCGGTGAGCTGATTGGTCACGGTTCCGCCATTCGATGCACTAGGTGAAGCAGCGTCTGGTTCGTGATCTTGCACTTGCTGTGTGTGACGGCGCACCTCGGCCTGTCTTTGATGAGACATTTGCGGCTGTTGCGGGGTGGTTTCCGGCTCTGGCGCAGAAGGCGGGGCTGGTTGTGCGCTGCTTCGCAAAATTCGAAAGTTTTTTGGACTACTGGGCATAATTGTAAACCTGTTTTGCCTCTTCCAAGGTGTCATACATTGTCAGCCGGCCATTACGCAGCACCGCTGCACTTTGGCAGAATTTTTCAAGGATGCCGACTTGATGCGACACGATGACAACTGTGGCGCTTTGCAATCTTTGGCGCAGCACCGATCCCGCCTTACGATTGAATTCAGCATCCGTAGAGGAGGGCATTCCTTCGTCAATCAGGTAGATATCAAACTCCAGTGCCAGCAACAACGCCATCATGAACCGTGCGCGCATCCCTTTGGAATAAGTGGCAATCGGCATTTCGAAATATTCGTCCAAGCCACAGATATAGCGGCAAAAACTTTCGATGTAATCGGGGTCTAGCCCGTAAAGTCGTGCGATATAACGGGAATTTTCAACCGCATTCAGTTTGGGCAAAACACCGCCCATATAACCCAGCGGAAAAGAAATCCGCGAAGAACGGACGATTTCGCCTTCATCCGGTTTTTCCAAGCCCGACATCATGTTGATCAACGTGGTTTTACCGGTGCCGTTGGGTGCAAGTATGCCCACCGACCCACCAAGGTTGATGCGGAATGACGCCTGATCCAGAATGACCTTGCGTTGTGTGCCCGTCCAAAAGGACTTGCTTACATTTCTAAACTCAATCATCCGGGGATGCCCCTGATTACCTCAATTGAACGACGCTTGGGCGTACTTGTTCGGGCACAAGGTTGCTCGGTGCCACTTGGTGCTCAATATGCCCGCTACTAATACGGGATTGCAATAAAATATGGTTAATTTTGGGGAAGAATAAGGCGCAACGTTGCTGAAAAGGCAAATATACCCCCTATATAAAGGCGATTGGGGGCTTGGTTCAGGGCCTGTGATAGGTGGTGCGGCATTTTTCCATCACGCTTGCGTACCTATTACGGTTTTCCTTGGGCCAAGCGGTTGCTATAACCCATTGGGAAAATACCACTGGGGAGTTGGAACATACATGCGCATACTTTTGTCTGTTCTGACCTTATTTGCACTGTGGTTGCTGATGTCCGGCATCTATAAGCCGATGATCGTCGGCTTTGGTCTGGTTTCTGCACTCATTGCGGTTCTGGTGGTGCGGCGGATGGATCAAGTGGATCAGGATCACTTAAAGATCCCGCTGAACCCGTTGAAATTATTAGGGTATCTGCTTTGGTTGATGTGGGAGATCGTGAAATCCAACATCACGGTAACCAAGATGATTCTGTCCCCGAGGATGGGTGTGCGGCAACATATCTTTCATGTTCCCAACACTCAAAAATCCGAACTGGCCGAGGTGATTTTCGCCAATTCCATCACTTTGACCCCGGGCACAATTACCGTTGAAACGGAAAGTGATGCTTTTTGGGTGCATGCGGTCAGCTATGATGAAAGCGACCACGAGGCCTTGGCGGATATGGATCGGCGCGTCACTGCGCTGGAAACGGGGGCGGCATGATGTTTCTGGTTGCGGCAATAGCATTGTTTGTGTCGATGGTTTTGGTGCTGGTGCGGCTTTACGCAGGCCCTATCGTCTATGACCGCGTTCTGGCGGTGAATTTTTTCGGCACGGCCACAGTTTTGTTCATCGCCGTGCTGGGGTTTTTGACGGAACGGCCTGATTTTCTCGATATTGCTCTGCTCTATGCGTTGATCAACTTTGTGGGCACAATCGCCATCCTAAAGTTTTTCCGCTACCGCGGGCTTGGCGACATTGGGCAAGTCCCAGAGCAGGAGCGCTGAGCATGGGAGCGGTTGATATGATTATAGAGATTCTTTCGTGGGTTAGTATTGTTGTGGGCAGTTTCCTGATGATCGTCAGTGCGATTGGTATCCTGCGGTTTCCTGATTTCTGGTCCCGGCTGCACGCGGCCTCGGTCGGGGATAGCGGGGGGATGCTGTTGTTGATTCTGGGGATGTGCCTGCAATCCGGGCTGACGCTGGTTACTGTGAAGCTGATCATAATCGGGGCTTTTCTGTTTATCACAGGCCCAACCGCCACACATGCGGTGGCCAATGCGGCTTTGGTTACGGGCTGGCGGCCAAAAACCGCGCCTGATCTGGAACCAGAAGACGGTGTGCCTTATGCCAATCTTCCTGAACCAACGGTGCGCGGCTAATGATTGAAACAATTATCAATTTTGCCCTGTTTTCCATGCTGGTGGCCACGGCCCTTGCAATTGTCTGGCAGGACCGCCTGTTCACAATCATCATGCTGTCAGGCGTGTTTTCCCTGCTGACGGCCATGCTGTTTGTTACCCTTGATGCGGTTGACGTGGCCTTTACCGAAGCCGCTGTAGGCGCAGGTATTTCGACTGTGCTGATGCTGGGCACCATCGCGCTGACCTCGCGCGGGACGAAACCTACGTCACGTTCAAATGCGCTGCCTTTGTTGATGGTGGTGATTACGGGGGCGGCGCTGGTTTATGGCACGCTAGATATGCCGAATTTCGGTGATCCGGCGGCCCCTGCAAATGTGCATCTTGCGCCCCATTACCTTACCAAATCCATAGAAGAAATCGACGTTCCCAATGTGGTGACCAGCATTCTGGCCAGCTATCGGGGCTTTGATACCATGGGGGAAACCGCTGTTGTGTTTGCGGCAGGTATTGGCGTTTTGATGATCCTGTCCGGGCTGCATCGCCGCCGCCGCAAGGTTTTAAGCAGAGAAAAAGACACAGAGGAAAAACGCGCAGAGGGAGAAGACGCATGAAGGAGCATCACCTGATCCTGCGTGTCGTGACCAAGCTTTTGGTCGGCACAATCATCCTGTTCGCCTTTTATGTGCAGTTCCACGGGGATTTTTCGCCCGGAGGCGGCTTTCAAGCGGGCGTAATCATGGCTGTGGCCTTTATCCTGTACGGTATCGTTTTCGGTCTGGACGAAGTCCAGCGCGTGTTCCCGCCTTGGGTTGTTCACAAACTGGTCGCCCTAGGGGTGCTGGTCTATGCGGGCACGGGCGTTTGGAACATGATGCTGGGGTATGAATTCCTGCATTACGGCAGCTTTAATCCCGAACATATGTCCCACGGCCAACACAGCGGCATTCTTTATGTCGAAGCTGGTGTCGGCATCACCGTAACCGGCGTTATGGTCGCCATTTATTATGCATTCGCTGGGCGCACACCGCGTCTTGGCGATGATGACTGGTAGCGCGCAATGACACTCGAATTTTTTATTGGCCACATCAATTACTGGCTGTTCATCGTGCTGATGATGACGGGCTTTTACATTGTGGTGTCCTGCGGCAATCTGGTGAAAAAGATCGTTGGCCTGAATATCTTTCAGGTGGCGGTGTTTATGCTTTATATTTCCATCGGCAAGGTCACGGGCGGCACTGCGCCTATTTTTCCGACCGATAGTTTAGGCAAGATCAAAGCTGATCCTGACATCGTCTATTCCAACCCGCTGCCCCATGTTCTGATCCTGACGGCTATTGTGGTTGGCATTGCCACCACGTCCCTGGGGTTGGCCCTGATCGTGCGCATCCGTGAAGAATACGACACCATCGAGGAAGATGATATTCTAGCCATAGACGCCGAAATGGCCCGCAAAGAGAATGCCGAGTACGGCGAAGCTATGGGGGGCCGCGCATAATGGCGACCGCGACCGAGGTGCAACACATCGCACTGACCCTGCGGGATCAACTACCGATCCTGCAAATTATCATTCCGTTTTGTACCGCACCGCTGATCGTTCTGCTGGGCGGGCGTCGGCTGGCATGGCCGCTGGCCTTTGCCGCATCGGTTTTGTCGCTGGTTATTTCCTTTGCCCTGCTGATGCAGGTGATGGATGGCGGCTATATCAGTTATCATCTGGGGGGCTGGGCACCACCTGTGGGGATTGAATACCGTGTTGATGCGGCCAATGCCTTTGTGTTGCTGCTGATTTCGGCCACCGCCACGCTGGTTTTGCCCTTTGCCCTCCGCTCGGTCGCAGCGGAAATTCCGGAACGCAATCACACGCTGTTTTACGCCTGCTTTATACTGTGTGTCACTGGTCTGCTGGGGGTTGTGATCACCGGAGATGCCTTCAACGTGTTTGTGTTTCTAGAAGTGTCTTCGCTGTCCACCTATGTTCTGGTGTCCCAAGGCAGCTACCGCGACAAACGGGCGCTTTCGGCGGCTTATGATTATCTGATCATGGGCACCATCGGGGCCACATTCTTTGTGATCGGCATCGGCCTTTTGTATATGACCACGGGCACGCTGAATATGGCGGATATGGCGGATCGGCTTGTAGGGCAGGGCGGCAATCGCACGGTTCAGGCGGCGTTTGCCTTTATCGTTGTGGGGATGGGTCTGAAAGTGGCGATCTATCCTCTGCATTTGTGGCTGCCTGCGGCCTATAACTATGCGCCTTCGGCTGTGACGGTGTTTCTGGCATCCACATCGACCAAGGCGGCGGTCTATGTGCTGCTGCGGTTTATGTTTTCGGTATTCCAGCCGGAATTCGTTTTTGATTCCAACATTCTGTTGTGGATTTTTGCACCTTTCGCGCTGCTGGCCATGTTCGCGGCCAGCCTGATTGCGGTGTTCCAGACCAACTTCAAACGGATGCTCGCCTATAGTTCCATTGCGCAGATCGGCTATATGCTGCTGGGGATCTCGCTATTTTCCGTAACAGGGCTGACCGCCACAATGGTGCATCTGTTCAACCACGGCATCACCAAAGCGGCGTTGTTCATGGCGGTTGGGGCCTTGGTACTGCGGGCAGGAACCACTTTCTATGACCGGATAGCAGGCATGGGCCGCGTGATGCCCTTCACGGGGGCCGCAGTTGTTGTCGGGGGCCTGTCACTGATTGGTGTGCCGGGCACGGCGGGGTTCATTTCTAAATGGGTGCTGGTTCAGGCCGCATTCGAGGCGGGCCTGTGGTGGGTTGCCTTGCTGATCGTCGCCTCTTCGCTGCTGGCGGTTCTATACGTCTGGCGTGTGGTAGAGGTTCTTTACTTACGCGAACCCCACCCCGAAGCCACCAAACAAGAGGCGCCCATCAGCATGTTGATCCCCATGTGGATCGCAGCGGCGGCCTGTATCTGGTTCGGCTTTGATACCAGCCTGACGCTGGGCGCATCCACAACAGCGGCTGAGGGGCTGATGCACGGCTCTGCGGGAATGGCACTAACGCCCACGGCGGGCACAGTTTTTGGCGCGGGGCATTAGGGTAGGATCATGGACACAAATACACTGATCTTTCTAGCTTTGTTGCTGCCAACGCTGGCGATGACAGGCAATATGGCTTTCGCCCGCCAGCCCAATCTGCGCGACGGGTTTACCTTTGTCTGTGCCATCCTGACCTTTGGCGCGGTGCTGGGGATACTGGCCAACCTTGGCAACACTACTTCCCAGGAAATCGTGCTGCTGGAAATACTGCCCGGTCTGCGGATTGCACTTCAGGTGGAACCGCTTGGCCTGATGTTTGCCATGGTCGCATCGGGGCTGTGGATCGTCACCCACGTCTATGGGCTGGGCTATATGCGCGGCAACAATGAAAAACATCACGCCCGTTTCTTTGCGTGTTTTTCCGTAGCCATTTCCGCAGCCATCGGTATTGCATTTTCCGCCAACCTGCTGACATTGTTCCTGTTTTACGAAATCCTGACCGTTTCTACCTATCCACTGGTTGCCCATAAAGGCACACCCGAAGCGATCCGTGGCGCGCGCACCTATCTGGGCGTGCTGATCGGCACCTCAATCGCGCTGTTCCTGACGGCGATCATCTGGACCTACACTTTGGCAGGCACCCTGGATTTTGTTCCGGGCGGTATTCTGCAAGGTAAAGTCGAGGGCGCATTGGTTGCGATCCTGCTGGGTCTGTTTGCCTTTGGTATCGGTAAAGCGGCGCTGATGCCGTTCCACCGCTGGCTGCCTGCCGCGATGGTCGCGCCCACACCTGTGTCAGCCTTGTTGCACGCGGTTGCGGTGGTAAAAGCGGGTGTATTCACCATACTGAAGGTGGGGATCTATATCTTTGGCATAGATTTTCTGGCTGAAACCGGCGCGTCGGAATGGCTGATGTGGGTTGCGGCCTATACTATTCTGGCCAGCTCGATCATTGCGCTGCAACAGGATAATCTGAAACGGCGTCTGGCCTATTCCACCGTGTCGCAACTGGGGTACATCACGCTTGGGGTGGCGCTGGCCACCCAAATGGGCGCGATTGGTGGCGGGGTGCATATTGTGATGCACGCAATGGGTAAGATCACCTTGTTCATGTGCGCAGGCGCAATATATGTGGCCACCCATAAGACAGATATCAGCCAGATGACCGGCCTTGGCCGCACCATGCCGATCACATTCGCGGCCTTTGGCATTGCTGCGCTCAGCATTATCGGCCTGCCACCCCTTGGCGGCAGCTGGTCAAAATGGCTTTTGATGGTGGGGGCGGCGGATGCTGGCCAACAGATCATGATTGCCGTGTTAATGCTGTCATCGCTTTTGAATGTCGCCTATCTGTTGCCCATCGTTGGCAAGGGCTTTTTCCTGTCCTCCGATCAAAACCCCTATACCGGTGTCAAAGAGGCGCCGCTGATGTGCTATCTTCCACCTGCATTGACAGCGCTCGGCTGTCTGGTGCTTTTCTTTTACGCCGGTGCATTGGTTGACTTCCTGATGCCCATAACAGGGGGCAGCTAGATGGCTATCCACGCTGACTTTGCTAAAGAAACACCGAAAAAGGGGGAAACCTCGGTTGAATACGGTGCAAGACTGGAACATGAGGGCGCGCGCGAGCTGTATTTGCGCAAAGCCCTACGCACCCATTTCGACCTGACCTTGGCCGAAGTGATCGACGCTGGCAGCAACTACCCCGAAGCCCGTCACCGCGAATTGGTTGCTCTGCGCCAACGGTTTCCGGATCTGAACGAAAACCGATTTGCCTGGCGGATCACCAAATCCCTGACCATTTCCAAAGAAGACGCGCTGGTCTGGTCTCAGACCATCCTCGCCGCAGAAACAGAGGACTGACATATGTCCGAGCAAGAGAAACAATCGACATCGCAGAAATCTGTGTCCTCAAACCCTGACGCGACTCTTGCCCAAGGGGATCAGGTTGCGAACAAGGGAGGCGAAGATACTTCGACCTATCCTGCATTGGGGCGGCGGATGATGTTTGTGGATAACCCTAAAAACGTCGATAAGATTGTTTACGGCCTTTGTATTTTGTGTGCGGGCTTGTTTCTTGCGGATTTCCTCTATCACAAACACACCTATGTCGCGATTGAAGACATTCCGGGCTTTTACGCGCTTTACGGGTTCTTCATGTGCGCCGCTTTGGTTGTCTGTGCCAAACTCATGCGGATCTTCCTGAAACGGGGCGCAGATTATTACGCCCCTTACGATGTAGAAGCCGAAGCCTACCCCGAAGACGATTTGGATCGGGAGTCCCATAATGCCTGAGTTCTTCCCCGTCGCTTTTGTGTTCTTTGCCGCAGCAATCCTGCTGATGGCACTGCCACGCGGCCCGATCCGCGCAGGTTTGCTGTTGATCGCGCCGCTGATCACATTGGTTGTGATTTGGTATTTGCCCGAGGGAAACTTGTGGTCGGTCAACCTGATGGGGCTGGATCTGGACTTTATGCGTGTGGACAGATTGTCCCGCATTTTCGGACTGATCTTCTGTGTCGCGGCGTTTCTGGGCAACCTTTATGCGTGGCACGTTAAGGACTCTGTGCAACAGATCGCAGCCCTTGTATATGCAGGTTCCGCGATTGGCGCGGTTTTTGCGGGGGATTTGATCACGCTGTTTTTGTTCTGGGAAGGCACTGCAATCACATCTGTGTTTCTGATCTGGGCCAGAGGCACCGAAGGCGCCTATCACACTGGCATGCGCTATCTTATTATCCAGATTACGTCAGGTGTTCTGCTATTGGCTGGGGCCGTGCTGTTCTGGCGTGAAACGGGATCGTTGACCTTTGATAAAATGACCTTGGGCAGCTTTGGCACATGGCTTATTTTTCTGGCGTTCGGGATCAAATCTGCCTTTCCACTGCTTAACAACTGGCTGCAAGATTCTTACCCTGCGGCCACTATCACGGGATCGGTGGTTTTATCGGCTTTCACCACGAAACTGGCGATTTATGCTTTGGCGCGGGGTTTTCCGGGCACAGAGGCTTTGATCTATATCGGCGCTGTGATGACCCTGTTCCCGCTCTTCTTTGCGGTGATCGAGAATGATTTGCGGCGTGTTTTGACGTATTCGCTGAACACCCAGCTGGGCTTTATGGTTGTGGGAATCGGCATTGGAACCGAACTTTCGCTGAACGGTACTGCAGCCTATGCGCTTGCCGGTATCCTTTATAAAGAGCTTTTGTTCATGAGCATTGGCGCGGTTTTGTTCCGGACTGGCACTTCCAAAGCATCCGAACTTGGCGGGCTTTATAAAACTATGCCGCAGACCATGCTCTTTTGCGTGATCGGTGCGGCATCGGTCTCAGCATTTCCGCTATTTTCGGGGTTCATTTCAAAGTCGCTGATCCTATCGGCGGCATCCCATGACGGGTATTACGTTGTTTGGGGCATCCTGTTGTTTGCGTCTATCGGGGTGTTTTTGCACACGGGCATCAAGGTTCCGTATTTTGCATTCTTTGCCAAAGACAGTGGTCTGCGGCCCAAAGAGGCACCTTTTCATATGCTGCTGGCCATGGGAGTTACATCTTTCCTGTGTATTTTTATCGGTGTATTTCCGGGCATGCTCTATGGGTTGTTGCCGTTTGATGTGGATTATGTGCCTTACACGACCACCCACGTCATCACCCAGATTCAACTGTTGTTCTTTGCGGCCTTGGCCTTTGTCGTGCTGATGAAGTCTGGAATTTACCCGCAGGTTATTAAATCGGTCATTCTGGATACGGACTGGAGCTATCGCAGGGCTTTGCCTGCCGTTCTGTCATACTGCGCGTGGGTTGTGGCAACTCTTTGGAACAGGTTGTTGACCTTCGGCCTGAACCGCTTTCAGGAAATAACCACTGGCCTGTATAAATCCTATGGACCAGAGGGGCGCATTGCCCGCGTCTGGCCCACAGGCTCAATGGTGCTCTGGATCGCTGCCCTTCTGGCCGCAGCCCTACTGGTCAACTTCTTCTAACCAGAATGCCCTTCTTTTGAGGTGAAATACCTTGGGGGAGCGCCGCAGGTGCGGGGGCGAAGCCCCCAAAACACCCCTTGCGGGAATACACCGCTATATACACACTCCTATTAAACCCAAGCAGCCCATAGCAAACCAGCCATTAACGATCCGGTAAAGCCAAAGCCGATATAAGCCAAGAATACCTTGGGCTTAACCAGCGCCCAAACTGCGATGGCCGCAGGAATGCAACTGACCGACCCCGCCATCATAAAGCTCATGGCAGCGCCTTGGCTCATTCCCTGACCGATCAGTCCCCCCACCAACGGCGCGGCGGCATAGCCGTTCAGATAGGCTGGCCCCCCAACCAAAGCACCCAGCAGGATCGGTCCGAACCCTTCCCCCCCCAGAATATTGGCGATCCATTCGGCTGGGACATAGCGCACCATCACGGCCTCAATGGTATAAGCCAGCGTCAGCCATTTTAGCAGGAACAGCGCATTGCTGACGGCCGTTGTGCGGAACATTTGCACCCTTTCAGGATCGCTCCAGAAGGCCCAGACGGGTTTGCCAGTAAAGGGATTTGTGCCGCAGCCACAGCCCCCCTCTTGCGCGGTTTCGCGTAGGGGATCGGTGAAAAGGGTGGTTCGGTTAAACGCCATGACAGCAAATCCACCGAATAACCCGAAGCAGACTGCCGCGATGGTTTTTGCAATGGCAAAATCCACCCCCAGCGCGCTGCTGGTGATGATAAACATCGGCGGGTCCATAATGGGCGAGGATAACCAAAACGCCATCACCGCCGCCAAAGGCACGCCCATGGCCAGCAAAGCGGCAACAAAAGGGATGACTTCGCACGAACAAAACGGGGCGATCCCGCCCACCATTGCTGCCAGAACAATCATCCGCACGGGGCTGCCTTTAAAGGCCTGCGCTACAATGCCCTCGGCCCCTGTGGCTTTTAGATAGGCCACCGTTGCCACAGCAAAAGCGATAAACGGTGCGGTGCTTAGGACAGATCGAACGGTTGCTTGTCCTACCTCCCAAAAATCTTGCGGCACAAGGGCTGCCACCGCCACAAAGACCAGGATTATGGCCAGCCAAGCCTTATCAATCTTGCGCCCCTTCCACGGATCAAGGCGAGAGGAGAGGTCAGTCATCGGATATTTCCTTATGGTTTGCATCAGTTTGTTGTGCATCAGCACAGCAGTTTTTCAGGATGAAATTCGAAAGAGCCTGCGTCATGTCATAGGCCACCGAAGAACAGATGATACTGCGCCCCTGTTTGGCCTGTTCCACCAGCCCCGCATGAACCAGAAACCGCAGATGGTGGTTTAGGGTCGATCCGGGAACACCTGTGCGTTTGCCCAATTCCCCCATGGAAAGACCTTTCGGCCCTGCGCGGACTAAAACCTGTAACACGCCAAGGCGTTGTTCCGATCCGAGGGCTGCAAAGGCTTGCGCTGCGTCCTCGATGCTTATCTGTTTTTCTGGTGTATGTGTCATGTAACTATATTTCTAGATTTATAGAAATGAGTCAATCGATTATTTCGACAATCATCGAAATGATTGGTTGAACAGCAGACTTTGCCTCAGTCATTATCCTTGATAGACGCTATTTCATGTCAGCTTTTGAAACCCATATGGATCAGATCAGCGCCTGCAGACTGTGTGCAGATCGCTTTGCAAGGACCAAGACCGCCCATGCCCCTAGACCTGTTGTCTGGTTGTCCCAAACCGCAAAAGTCATGATCATCGGGCAGGCTCCGGGCGCGCGGGTACACGAAAGCGGACGACCGTTTACCGACCCATCGGGTGACAGATTGCGTGACTGGATGGGGATAGACGAGGCCAAATTCTACGATCGCAGCAGGCTGGCGATCTTTCCAATGGCCTTTTGTTTTCCGGGCTATAATGCCAAAGGCTCCGATCTGGCGCCGCCAAAGATTTGTGCGACCACATGGAGAGCCTCTACATTGGCGTTGATGCCGCAGATACGGTTGACCTTGTTGATCGGCGGATATGCACAAAGCTGGCATTTAAAGACGAGAAACGTGACTGATACGGTAAAAAACTGGCAGAAATACGATCCAGACATTATCCCGTTGCCACATCCAAGCTGGCGCAATACCAGTTGGATCAAGAAAAACCCTTGGTTTGAAACCGACCTGATCCCCCATCTGCGCAACCGCATATCGGAGCATATATGACCCTTTTAGACACCGCCCATGCCGCCATGGAGGCCGCGCCCGAAGACACCACAAAACGCATGGCGTTTTATGAACGCGTTACCGACAGCGAACTGTTTCTAGTGCTTGAAACCGAACCCGTTGACGATAAATTCATCCCCGCAGTTTTTGAAGTAGAGGCTGAAAAATATGCGTTGGTGTTTGATACTGACGCGCGGATGAGCGAATTTACACAGGCTGCGACGCCTTATCTGGCGGCCTCGGGGCGTCAAATCACTGCGATGTTGGCAGGAAAAGGGATTGGTCTTGGTGTGAACCTCGCTGTGGCACCGTCGTCCATGTTACTGCCAGCGACTGCCGTTGACTGGTTGCAACAGACCTTGGGCGCGGGGCCAGAGGCCCAAGAAGCCACCCCAAGTGCGATTTACCCTCCGGGGCAATTGCCTGAAACCTTAATTTCCGCGTTAGATGCGAAGATGGCAACAATGGCTGGCATGGCTAAATACGCCTATCTGGCGCAAATCGAATATGAAAACCGCCCCCGTAGCCATGTGCTCGCGTTTATCGCCGCAATCCCCGAGGCTGAATCTGCCATGGCCTCGGCCATATCCGAGGCTTTGACGTTTTCAGGCATTGAGGCTGGGTCGTTGGATGTAATTTTCCTGACGGCACAAAACCCGCTCAGCGGGTCATTGGCAAAACACGGGCTGCGATTTGATTTACCCGAACCGCCCAAACAAAAAGAGCGCCGTGTGGAAATCCCAGGGTCTGATCCCGATAAGCCGCCAATTTTGCGCTAGCGTGCAAAAGAAGTTAGCCTCCGGCGGGGATATTGGGAAAACAAAATGGTGTCGGGCGATGAGTTTGGGAGGTCGGGGGCAGGCCGCCCCCGATGCCGAGTTAGTATTTCAGGTCGGGGTCGATCAGGTGCAGGGCGGTTTCGCCCCGTTCAACACGGGCCATATTGTCAGCTACAACAATGCAAGCCGTCGAAGGGCGGGTTTCTGACGCCACATGGGGTGTGACCAGTACATTGGGGTGGTGCCAATAGGGGTGATCGGCAGGCAGGGGTTCAATGCGAAACACGTCCAATGTCGCGCCGATGATTTTGCCGCTGTTCAGGGCTGCCAGCAGCGCGTCATCGTCGATCAGTTGGCCACGGCCAGGGTTGATCAAGGCCGCGCCATCTTTCATGATAGATAGGGTTTCACCGTCGATCAGGTTTTCCGTAGCGGGGGTGTTTGGCAGCAAAGTCACCACAATATCGGCTTGTTCCAATACTGTTTTCAGGCCGTCTTGGCCTGCATAACAGGTGAAGGGCGCGCCGTCTTTTTGTGTGCGGCTCCAGCCGAGAACCTTGAAGCCATAATCATGGGCGGCCTGTGCGCAGGCCATGCCAAGTGCGCCGATACCCAGCACGGCAACTGTGCGATCTGCGGGCAGGGAGGGGCCCCAGTCCAGCAGCCATTCCCCGGGTTTTGCATTGCTGAAACGGTTGACATCAAGGTGGTGGCGCATGATGTGGCCGAACACGTAATCCACCATGCCCTGTGTCATACCAGGGTCTACCATCCGCGCCATTGGCTTGGTTAAAGTCTTGTTCCGCATCAATTTATCGGGGCCAGCCCACAGGCTTTGGATCAGCTTCAGGTTGGGGTATATGCTTAGGTCGTCGTCTTCGCGTGCAGGGGCGTAGATCAAATAGTCCATGGTTTCAGGGCGGTCGGTTTTGTTTGTCAGTGCCACTTCCAGGCCTTGATCGGCAAAAGCAGATTCGAGGATCGGGCGATAGACGGGCCAGAGCGCCTCGCGGGCGGAAAACAGGGCATTGATCATGGGGAAACCTTATCTTGGACGGTGAACATGGGCACTTTGTACCAGTCCGAACGCCATCAGCAAGACCATCATGGCCGATCCGCCGTAACTGACCAGCGGCAATGGCACGCCCACCACAGGGGCGAGGCCCATCACCATGGACATGTTCACCGCGAAGTAGAAGAAAAACGTGGTTCCCACGCCGATTGTCACCAAAGATCCGTATCGATCCCTGTTGGACAGGGCTGAAACATAGCAGAATATCAGGATCAGCCCGTAAAGCACCAACAGGACGATACCGCCGACAAAGCCGAATTCTTCCCCCAAGGTGGTGAAAATAAAATCGGTGTGTTTTTCAGGCAGAAAGTTCAGCCGTTGCTGAGTGCCTTGCATAAAGCCGCGCCCGGTCAGCCCGCCAGACCCGAGAGCAATTTTGGATTGGGTGATGTGATAGCCTGATCCCAGTGGATCGGACGACGGGTCCATAAAGGTTTCAATCCGCTTGTACTGATAATCCTTCAGCATCTGATATTCAGTGCCTTTCGACGCAAATACCCCCGTAAGAAGCAGGGCAATCGACAGGAAAGCCACCCCGAAATACCACAAACTGACCCCCGCGATGAACATCATAATTGCGCCCCCTGCGGTGATCAAAAGGGCGGTGCCGAGGTCGGGCTGGCCCAGAACAAGGAAGGTCGGCAGCAGGATCAGAGCAATCGGTATCGCCACCCACAACGGGCGCGAGACGCGACGTTCATCGAGCCAGTCATAATAGAGCGCAAGGGCCATAACCACGCCGACTTTCATCAGTTCTGACGGCTGTAGCGTCATGAATTTCAGGTCGATCCAGCGTTGTGCCCCCCCACGGGTTTGCCCGATATAGGGTACGGCCAGCAGCATGGCTATCCCCGCGAGATAGGCTATCCCACTGATTTCGCGCCAGAAATTGATGGGAATAAAGGCCATGAAGATCATCACACCCATGCCAAGGCAAAACCGGATGATCTGGGGTTGTGCCCAGCGGTGGATATCCCCGCCTGACACAGAATACAGCATCAAAAAACCCGTGCTTGCCACTGCCGTCAACAACAGCGCCAAGGGCCAGTTGAAATAGAGCACTTTGGACAGGCCGGTGGGAATAGTGCGGATGTTCTGCTCAAGATAGCTCATGCTTTGTCGTCCGGTTGGCTGCGGGCTGCGCGCGCATCTGTGGGCAGGGCGCGGTAGTCCATATCCTCGGCCAACTCGAGCGCGGTTAACATGATGTCGCGTGCAATCGGGGCCGCAACCGAGGAGCCGCCGCCGCCGTGTTCCACCACCACCGAGATTGAGAATCGTGGGTTATCCGCAGGGGCGTAGGCGACGAAGAGAGCGTGGTCGCGCCGTTCCCATGGCAGGTCTTCGTTGCGGGTGACGCCGCGGGCGCGTTCCTCTTTGGTGATAAAGCGCACCTGACTGGTGCCGGTTTTACCAGCCATTTCCCAACCTTTGTGACGGATGGCTGACCCACCGGCAGTGCCCCCCCGTTCATTGACCACACCGAACATTCCGCTGCGCACGGCATTCAGGTGTTCTACATCAATATCAAGCGGTTCGCGGCCTTTGACAGGGTTGGGGCGGTTGTCAACGGCATTGACCAGCCTCGGGGAAATCTTGGTGCCAGAGCCGACCCGTGCTGCCATTACCGCCAGTTGCATAGGCGAGGCGAGTACAAAACCCTGGCCGATTGACGCGTTCAACGTATCGCCGATCACCCAATCTGCATCCTTGCGCAATTTCTTCCACTGTTTGGTGGGTGCCAGACCTTCGCGCACCGCTGGAAGTTCCAGATCGTGCTGCACACCAATACCCAGTTCCTTGGCCATTTCCGAGATATTCTCAATGCCAACGTCTTGGGATATCTCGTAGTAATAGACATCGCAGGATTGTTTCAGGCTGTTGTGCAGATCGACTTTACCATGCCCGCCCCTGCGCCAGCAGTGGAACCGCCTGTTGTAAATTTCAGTGTAGCCACCGCAATAAACTTTGTCTTTCGGGGTGACAAAGCCGCCTTTTAGGGCTGCCAAAGCCGTGACCAGTTTGTACGTTGACCCCGGAGGATAGGTGCCAGTCACCGTCTTGTTCAGCATCGGTTTATGGTCATCTGTGTTCAGTGCAGTCCAGTCGGTGGTCGAAATGCCGCGCACAAATTTATTGGGGTCAAAGCTGGGGGCTGAAGCCAGTGCCAGAATATCGCCGTTGCGCACATCCATCACCACAGCCGCCGCGCTATTGTCGCCAAGGCGTTCCATTGCGTAGCGTTGCAGACGGTTGTCGATGGTCAGTTGCACGTTTGCGCCGGGGTGGCTTTCCTCGCGGCCAAGAACACGCATGACGCGCCCGATAGCGTTGACCTCAATACGTTTTATGCCGGACTTCCCGCGCAACGGCAGCTCAATCCGACGTTCGATTCCGTTCTTACCGATCTGGAATCGGGGGATCAACAGCAGGGGGTCATCGTCGTCTATCTGGCTAAGATCGTAATCGGATACTGGGCCAACAAACCCGATAATATGTGCAAAATCATCGGCTTGCGGGTAGATTCTATAGTGCCCCAACTCTGGTGTGATCCCGGGTAATGCAGGGGCGTTGGCGCTGACTGCGGCGATGTGCTCCCAGTCCAGATCCTCGGCCACGGTCACAGGGACAAAACCACGCCGTTTGCTCATCTCTTCCAAGGCGGCTTTGATACCGTCTTCGGTAATGGGAATGATCGTGGCCAAACGCCGTAAAACAGCCTCGGGGTCGCCGGATTGTTCACGCACCATGTCGATTTTATAGTTCGGTTCGTTATAGGCCAATGGTTTGCCAAGGCGATCAAAAATCAGGCCGCGCACAGGTGGGATCAGGCGGATGTTGACGCGGTTTTCCTCGGCCAGCAGGCGGAAAGACTGGTTCTGTTCCACCGCAATCCGCCGCATTTGAACCCCAAGCGTGCCAATTATACCGGCCTGTAACCCAGCCAGAAAAATGGTCCGCCGTGTAAGCAGTTTACGCAGACGTGCAGGTTTAACAGGGCGTTTCATAGCCTTTTCCCCCAGGCGTCAAGCTCGCCCGGGCGCGGGCGCGTGAAGCCAAATCCGTATTTCATCGCCCCCACAATAACAGGATAGGCCATGATGGTGAAAACGATTAGATAGATTTGCTCTACAAATCTTGGTGTTTGCGCCAGCATCAAAAGCAGCAAGATCTGTTGAACGATGGTGATGGCTGTAAAGATAGCACCCATCCACAACCATTCCAGTCCAAAACTATATTCGCGGAAAGCCTGTATGTTTCCGCGCACGACCTCGCTCCCTAGAACGATCAAAAGGGTGAACAAGCCGAGTGGGGCGAGCGTTAGAACATCGCGCATGAAGAACACAAAGAACACGGCCCAAACGGGGGCCCATTCGGGTTTGCGCACCACGTAAGCTATTGTAATGCAATAAAATATATCGGGTCTTGGCCAAGACCCTGCGGTTAGATCAAACGGAACGATTGACCACAACACCAACAGCAATCCAATGCCCAAATAATAGGCACGGCACAGCCAAAGGCGAAAAGGCGCGATGTCATCCATCATTGCCCGCGCTGACTTGTCCGGGCAGGGTCGGGCCGACCAAGCGCCCTGGCTCTGATATGGGGGCTGAGGGGAGGTGGCGGATCACCCGTAGGAACTCTAGCCGGCGGTAGTCTGCGGCCAGTTTGACCCGTAAGCGTCCGTCACCACTTAGAAAAACCGTGCCTGCCAGCAAGCCGGGCGGGAAAACACCACCATCGCCTGTTGTGACAACGCGGTCGCCCGCGCGGACCTGATCGACACCGTCAATGAATTCCAGCGGGGGCAGGGGCGTGTTATCCCCTGCTAGAATGGCTTTCTGGCCAGCGGGCGTGACTTCAACCGGAATGCGGCTGGAACTGTCGGTCAGGAACAAAACACGGGCGGAGTTATTGCCGACACCAGAAATCCGCCCGACAAGGCCCAAACCGTCCATGGCCGCCCAGCCATCAACCACACCGTCATGTTTGCCGATGTTGATCAGGGCGGATTGGCGGAACGGGCTGCCGCTGTCCGTTAATACAACACCTGTGGTGTAGGTCAGTTTCGGGTTCAGTTTGACGTTGTTCAAATCCAGCAGCTTGGCGTTCTTTTGTTCTAGCTGGATTGCCGCCTCTTTCCAGGCTTTCATCTGCTGTAATTCGCGACGAAGCTCTTGGTTTTGTTGGTAAATACGGGAATAGGATTGAAAATCTGAAATCATATTCGACATATGGGCGACGGGCGCAAAAACCCATTCCAGATTGGGCACAACCCTGTCAATGACCGCCATGCGAAACCGTTCCGCACGGGGGTTATCTATGCGCCATATCATAAATGTAGCGACCAGAAAGACCAACAAGACAGAGATCAACACGCGCCTTACGACACGGCGAAAATAGACCTCGCTGTCATTTTGTTGAGCCATTTACGTCCGCCACTGGGTTTAGCTGTCGAAATCAATAACATGAAGAAGTTGTTTTTCATATTCCAGCGATTTGCCTGTGCCAAGAGCAACGCAATTCAGGCTTTCATCGGCTACGGAAATCGCCAGACCTGTTTGTTCCCGCAGTGCCAGATCAAGTTCACCCAGCAGCGCGCCGCCACCTGTCAGCATTACGCCGCGATCCACAATATCTGCGGCCAGATCAGGCGGTGTACTTTCCAGCGCCGTCATTACCGCTTCGCAGATTTGCTGCACGGGTTCGGCCAAGGCCTCGGCCACTTGGGCCTGAGTAATTTCGATTTCCTTTGGCACACCGTTCAGCAGATCTCGCCCGCGAATTTCAAGCGACGTGCCACGGCCGTCTTCGGGCATCCGCGCTGTGCCAATAGTCGTTTTGATCCGCTCGGCGGTGCTTTCACCGATCAACAGGTTCTGCTGCCGGCGCAAATAGGAAATAATCGCCTCATCCATGCGATCCCCGCCAACGCGAACCGAGCGGGCATAAACAATGTCGCCCAGCGACAGAACCGCAACTTCGGTCGTACCGCCGCCGATGTCCACAACCATGCTGCCTGTAGGATCGGTGATCGGCATGCCAGCGCCAATGGCCGCAGCGATGGGTTCGGCGATCAACCCTGCCTTGCGTGCCCCAGCGGACAGAACCGACTGGCGAATGGCCCGTTTTTCTACCGGAGTCGCCCCGAAAGGAACGCAAACAATGACCCGCGGTTTGGTCAAGGTAGAGCGTTTGTGTACCTTGCGAATAAAGTGTTTGATCATTTCTTCGGCAACATCAAAATCGGCAATCACACCGTCGCGCATCGGGCGGATTGCCTCGATCGAACCGGGGGTACGGCCCAGCATCAGCTTGGCATCTTCGCCGACCGCAAGCACACGTTTGACACCGTCTTTTATATGATAGGCGACCACAGAAGGTTCATTCAAAACGATCCCTTTGCCTTTGACATAGACCAGCGTGTTGGCTGTGCCCAAGTCGATTGCCATATCTACAGAAAAGAGACCTTTGATTTTTCCGAACATGCGCTGCCGCCTTTTGCTTGCACGAATTGGAACCGTCTGAATACACGGTTCAGAAGCTCGTGTTATAGCGACCTTGCAGGCAAAGGGTAAAGGTGGGGGCAAAAATAAATAGGCGTTATCGCGCCAAGAAAGGGGGGCACAGGGCCGTTCTTTCACTAATTACTTGCACATATCGAACAACGGGCAGAAAATTAATTTCCACCCGTTGTCTGTAACAGAATCAGCTGGTCGCAGCAGGTGCCGTTTTTTCGCGCCGGACCAACAGCTTGTTCAGCGCGTTAACATAGGCTTTGGCGCTGGCCACAACTGTGTCTGTATCCGCGGATTGACCCACAACGATTTTGCCCGCTTCCTCCATTCGCACGGAAACAGTTGCCTGCGCATCGGTGCCTTCGGTGACGGCATGCACGTTGTACAATTGCAATGTGGCACTGTGGGGGAACAGTGCTTTTACCGCGTTAAAGGAAGCATCAACCGGTCCGTCACCTGTCGCGGTGACACTGTGATCGGTGCCGTCAATCGACAGGGTCAAAGCGGCCTCTTGCGGGCCTTCAGTGCCACAGACTACCCGCAAAGATTTCACTTGAATCCGGTCGTTGGCGGCATTTGTACCCTCATCATTCATCAGCGCCAAAAGGTCGTCGTCGTAGATTTCCTTTTTACGATCAGCCAGCGCTTTGAAGCGGACAAACACGTCTTTCAACTGATTGTCGCCCAGTTCATACCCGAGGTCTTTCAACTTGGAGCGCAGCGCGGCGCGGCCTGAATGTTTGCCCATCACGATGTTTGTTTCAGACAGACCCACGTCTTCGGGGCGCATGATTTCGAAGGTTTCGGCATTCTTCAACATACCGTCCTGATGGATGCCGCTTTCATGGGCGAAGGCGTTTTTGCCGACGATGGCTTTGTTATATTGCACCTGAAATCCTGAAACAGTCGCCACACGGCGGCTGATGTTCATGATCTTGGTGGTGTCGATATCGGTGCGATATGGCATGATGTCATTGCGCACCTTCAGCGCCATCACGACTTCTTCCAAGGCTGTGTTGCCGGCCCGTTCCCCCAGCCCGTTGATGGTGCATTCCACCTGACGGGCGCCAGCCTCTACCGCGGCGAGCGAGTTGGCGGTCGCCATGCCAAGGTCATTGTGGCAATGGGTGGCAAAGATAATTTCATCGGCGCCGGGTACTTTTTCCAGCAAGGTCTGGATCAACTGCGCACTCTCGCGCGGTGCGGTGTAGCCAACAGTATCGGGAATGTTGATGGTGGTCGCACCTGCCTTGATCGCAACTTCGACCACACGACACAGGTAATCTTCCTCGGTGCGGGTGGCATCCATCGGGGACCATTGCACGTTGTCACACAGGTTGCGTGCATGGGTTACGGTTTGGTGAATCCGTTCAACCATTTCGTCTTGGGTCAGGTTCGGGATCGCGCGGTGCAGCGGCGAAGTGCCAATAAACGTGTGAATCCGTGGCTGTCTGGCGTGTTTTACCGCCTCCCAGCAGCGGTCAATGTCGCGCAGATCGGCACGGGCGAGCCCGCAGATTACCGCATTTTTGGACCGTGCCGCGATTTCGCTGACGGCATTAAAATCACCTTCACTGGCAATCGGAAAGCCCGCCTCGATAATGTCCACACCCATTTCATCAAGCAACTGGGCGATTTCCAGTTTCTCGTCATGGCTCATAGTCGCGCCGGGGGATTGCTCTCCGTCACGCAGGGTTGTGTCAAAAATCAAGACGCGGTCTTGTTTGGCTGTATTGGTCATGTTCTGGATCTCTTTGATTTACCTAGCTTTTGGGGTTCATTCCAGCGCGAATTTCACTCCCCTGAGCGCACGCGCCGGACCCCGACACGCTCAGAGGCGGCTAAGTAGTAGAAGCGCAGCAGCAATCGCACCTGAAGAGGTGGCGTGTGTGGGGATATGCTTGTGCGTGTTCATGCTGTCTTTATACGCAGTTTTTTGGCTATGAAAAGGCAAAAAAGCTGCAGCGCTGTCCAACGGGCGTTTGATACCATTTCCGACGGATCCCCCATGTGTTTCCACCGAGGCAAAAGACCTTAATTTATGCGTCTGCAGATTGGGAGCGGAGCATACCCGGGATGTGAACCAATCCCTTATTTTGAATGGTGCCCTTATCTGGCTTGGAAAAAAACTTACTGGATTTTTTAGGCGAGCAGAAATTACGAGACTTCGCGGTGAATTCGTCCATTCGAACCGCGCGACGTTTGCGGGAGGCTATGATTCCCAGGAACCGTTCGGCCTGTAATACATCAAGCGCAAAGAAATCGTTTTGCTGACTGGCATTCATTACCCGTTTGAAATCAGCGTCATGCACGGTGGTGGCACCAAAAGGCCAATGGGCGAACTGGCGTTCGGGGCAGCGCATAATGGCGCGAATTTTCACGTCGCTGTGCATCTTATTGTCCACAATACGTTTCATTGTGGCATCAATGGCCGCTGCATCCCCTTCAAGCACCTGAAAGATACGGGTTTTGTCAAAAAACATAAAGCTGGTGATATTGGCTTCGAGGTTGCGCCGAACACATCTTTTTTGCAGCGCCAACAATGCCAGTGGCCCAAATCGTCCGGTGATCCGGCTTTCGTAATAGATCCGATTCAACATTCACCCTGCCTTTCAAGGTCTGATTGCCAGAACCTTAACAGGCAGATCGTAAACGCGGGGTAAACAGAGGGTCGGATTATTGCCAGCGGGATTCTAGTTTTTCAATGGCGGCAATACGTTCGGCGGTTTTCGGGTGGCTTAGCAACCATGCAAAGGGTTGGCCATTGCTGCCTGCAAGAGTCTCTAGTTTTGAAAGCAGGGATTTTTGCGGGCCAGCACCAATTCCAGACTTGGTTAACAGCGCGGCGGCATAGGCGTCAGCCTCATACTCGTCCTGACGCGATAGGCGCGCAGCCAACAGGCCTGACAGCATCCCCGCAATCCAGACTCCAATTCCGGGAATAATCCGCCCCAAAATCATTCCCAGAGCCACGCGAATGGCGTTTTGTCCTGAAAAATCAATCATCCGCCGCCGCGAATGCCCCAGCGCCACATGGCCGAGTTCATGGGCGATAACGCTGGCAATTTCTTCGGCACTGACGTCACCATCGCGGTATTTTTGGTAAAAACCGCGGGTGATAAAAATCCGCCCGTCCGGTGCGGCCAGTCCATTTACCGGTTCAATTTCGTAGATATGCACTTTCACCTGCGCCAGATCGAGCACATCTGCCATTTGGGTGCATAATTTGCGCAACTTTGGGTCGGCCAACTCGGTCGATTTTTCATCCAGTTCCGCCTGCGTGCGCCACACGGAAAACCGGTAATAGATAAGACCGTAAAGCACGGCCAAAAGGATTGGGGTCAGTTTCAGCATAGGTTAGGATATGGGGGTAAACTTTGGGTAAATCTAGTCCCAGCGACAGTTCAGGTGCAATGGTCCGCGAAAAGCCCAACCGGTGAAAACAGGGGGATGGGTGACGCGCAGGTTTTTCAGGCGCGCAAACAGGCGGGGCAGGGCGACCTGTGCGATCAGTACGCGGCTTGCGGCAGCGCCTGCGCAGAAATGCGGGCCTGCTCCAAAGGCGATGGCGGGGCTGGTGTTGCGGGTAATGTCGAAATCTTCGGGGGCATCAAACACCGTTTCGTCGCGGTTGGCGGACCCGAACATGAAAAAGACGCGGTCTTCTGGGGCGAAGTTTACTCCATTATAATCAAATGCTTCGGCAATGCGGCGCGGCGACATGCCAATAGGTGAAATCCAGCGGGCGTATTCTTCAAATGCGGCGCGCCAATCGGTATCTCCGTTTTGCACCATGGCCAACTGATCAGGATGGGACAGCAAAGCCCAAGCAGCCCCTGCAATGGCATCGCGAGGCTCGTTTTGCCCACCTGAAATAGCCAGTTTCACATTGGCGCGGGTGGTGGCGTCGGACAGACCTGCCTGCATCTGTACCGACAGCAGGCTTTTGTTCGGGGATGCCTGTAGTACAGGTTTCATCGCGTCGATGTGACGGTCAATGCTGGCAGTGCAGTCATGGCAATGGGATTCGACCGCGGGGTCATTTGCGTAATTGGCGATGCCGTCGATCATGCCCTGACTGGTGCGATCCATTTCCTGCGGGGTCATATTGGTCAGCCCGGTGATCACGCCAAGCGCCGCACCAGACAGGGGCAGTGCATAATCACGCACCAGATCCGCTTGGCCTATCGGTTCAAGCTGGTCTAGCAACGCATCAGCGGCGGCTTGGAATTCGGGAAGCCAAGCGTCCATCACCGTGCGCGGGCTAAGGGCTGGGAAGGTGGCCTTACGCTCGGCCGCATGCTCGGGCCCGTCCTTGCGCATCATATTCAGGCCCATCAGTTTGTTCATCAATCCTTCGGGCTGGACGCTGGAAAACACCGCAATATTCTTTTCGCAGGTGAAAATGTCCGCACGTTTGGTAAACAGGGTCGCGCCCAGTTGAGGCACAAAATGTATTCCACCGTTTTTGCGCAATTCAGCGAGCGTGGGATAAGGGTCTGCCTTAAATGCAACAGGATCAATTTCAAACTTTGGGGCCGTAGACATTCTGCACCTGTGTCTGCTTTGTGTCGTTAACACATTAACAGCCTTGCCATACTGTTTGACAAGATTAAATCCGCACATGCTCTTTTTGCTGGAAGCTCACAACTCGTTATTATTCATGCCGCCTTCGACGGATTGTTCCAACAGACTACGTTCGTTCAACCAAGGGTTAATAGCCACCGCGCGGCGCAGGAATATCTGGCCAAGCGCGGGTTTACCGGCGCGGATATGGATCAGGCCGATGCCGGAAAGTGCTCCGAAATGGGCTGGTTCCAAGGCGAGGGTTTTTTCCAACAAGTCTAAGGACGGGGCGTCCCGCCGTTGCAGGAAATAGGCAAAGGCCAGTTGGTTGTAGCCCTCACTGTATGTCGGGCAATAGGTGACAAGACGGGATAAAACGTCTTCGGCCCTTAGGTAATCGCCGTAGCGAATTGCGGTGACGCCTGCGTTCAACAATTCCTGGGCAGTTTCATCGGGGGCTTTGTGCCAGTACTGCCACAGCGCATTTGCGGCGTCCCGCCCTTGCGCTTGGTTTGTGGACCGGGCCAGGTTTTCTAGCAGCGATTGGCGCGGTTCTGTTTGCGCAACAAATGCAGGGCATTCGGCCATCGCCAAATGGGGCATTGCGCATAAAACGACTGTGTACAGGGCTTTGGTGAACAGGAGTTTCATACGCCAAACCTGCCTGCAGAGGATGTGGCCTGTCAATTCACCAAACTGTGTAGCGGATCAGGGCAGGGCCTAGCGCCCCAGTTCTTTCATCGCGGCCTCAATCCCTTTCAGGGTCATCGGATACATGCGGTTTTTGAAGATTTCCTGCATCAGAACCGTTGAATGGGTGTATTGCCAGTATTGTTCCTTCACAGGGTTGATCCAGACAGACCCCGGCCACTGTTCTTGGGCGCGTTCCAGCCAGACCTGGCCCGGTTCTTCGTTCCAATGTTCATTCGCCCCGCCTTTATAGACGATTTCATAGGGGCTCATGGCGGCGTCGCCCACGAAGATGCATTTATAGTCGGACCCGTAGGTGCGTAAAACTTCATGGGTCGAAGTTTGCTCGGTCCAGCGGCGTTTGTTGTCTTTCCACACTCCTTCGTAAAGGCAGTTGTGAAAGTAGAAATATTCCATGTGTTTGAATTCGGTCTTGGCCGCAGAAAACAACTCTTCGATCAGCTTGATATAGCTGTCCATTGACCCGCCAACATCCAGAAACAACAGCACTTTCACAGCGTTGCGCCGCTCGGGGCGGGTGATCACATCCAGATAGCCATGTTCGGCAGTGGCGCGAATGGTGCCGTTCAGATCCAGTTCATCATCCGCCCCCGCGCGGGCCCATTTGCGCAGTCGTTTCAGCGCGACTTTGATGTTGCGCGTGCCCAATTCCACACTGTCGTCGAGGTTCTTGAAATCCCGCTTATCCCAGACCTTGGCCGCCTTTTTATGGCGGCTTTCGTTTTGCCCGATGCGCACCCCTTCGGGGTTATAGCCGTAAGCCCCAAAAGGCGAGGTGCCCGCCGTACCAATCCATTTATTGCCACCCTGATGCCGCTTTTCCTGTTCAGCAAGACGCTCTTTCAGGGTCTCCATCAACTTGTCAAAACCGCCAAGGCTTTGGATTTCTTTCATTTCTTCAGGGGTAAGATGCTTTTCTGCCAGTTTGGTCAGCCAGTCGTCCGGCACATCAACTGCGTTCAGGATATCCCCGACAGACAGATTTTCCATGCCTTTGAACACATCGGCGAACACCAGATCGAACTTATCAAGGTTGCGTTCATCCTTGACCATCGTGGCGCGGGCCAGAAAATAAAACCCCTCAACGTCGTATAGAACCAGACCGGATTTCATGGCTTCCAGAAAAGACAGATACTCCCGCAGGGACACTGGGATTTTGGCGGCGCGAAGGGCTTCAAAGAAACGCAGAAACATCTAGACCCAACCCTGCCAGTCGGCCAGAACCGTTGCAATCAGGGCCACCAAAAAGAAGAAAATTCCGTGGATCGCTGCATATTGGATCTTGTCAGCCAATTTTCCGCCGAACTTTCTGGCGCGGAACCAACCGACAATCGCACCGATTAAAAACGCTGGTATTGTGAACATTTGTTAACTTTCTTTTTGCGGCAAACGGGGCGGGAGCTTTGCGATGATCTCTAGCCGTTTGTTGATTTCGCTGGCGGGGTGGATGCCGTATTGGCCCCAAGCGATAGCTTCTTTGCGCAGGGCATTGGCTTCGGGAATGCGCCCACCGATTTTATATATTTCGGATTTCATTGCCAGCAAGCTGAACATCAAACGGCCGTTCTGGGCGGTTTTCGCCGCCACAAGGCCATTTTCGATGAACAACAACGCCTGACGGAATTCGCCAGCAGACATAGCAAGCGAGGCCATTTGCAAGCCTGCTTGCGCGGTGTGAATGTCATAAGGGCCGAAATTCTGGGCGAAATTGGCATAGGCGCGGGCGTAATCCCCTGCAGCCTCGGCGCCGTTTTCCCCCGCATTCACCCGCGCCCGCGCGTAATAGCTGAATCCCAATCGGTGGTCGGTGATCCCCGCCCGTTGGGCAATTCGAACCGCTTTATCTGCCGCGGCGATCCGCGTGGCCGTGGGGGCGCGTGGCCCAAGGGCGGTTTCGATTTGTTTGACCCAAGGTCCGGGCGTTTCCTGCAAACGCTTGGGCGCAAGCCCCGCGCCTTGGGGGTTCACACGGGCCAGAATGCGTGGCAACACGGCGGCGACTTCGTGTTTTGCCATGCCAGAATGCAATTCCGGCGCATACATGGCACGCAGGATCATCATATCATAGGGCGTCAAAACGATGTGGAAATTATCGTCGTTATAAACGGAATCAGGCAGACGATACAGATCATTCAGCGGCCCGATTGCCTGTGCCAATTCTTCGTGCAGACAATCGCGGGCGTCTTGGGGTGAAATATCCATCGGCATGAAAACGGCCGCACGACTGCGCACGTCAAGGGATGTCCAATCGGCACGGCGGTTAAAGCGGTTTTTGCGGAATTCGGCCCAACTGCCCATGCGGGGCACCACGATGCAGGCTGCACTGGGCGCTGCACGGTACAGCTGTTTTTTAGGCACCATTTCAATCACGATATTTGCCGCTGTCGCTGTTGAAACGCGGCTGATTGGCAGGTTGGCCTCGGTGCGTAGGCGTTCGATTAGTTTGTCCAAATCCCGCCCGACCACTTGGTTGGGGGCATTCACCAAAGCCACAGCAATCGGGCCTTCAAAACGGGACAGTCGCGCCAGATCCTGACCGCTTTCCAGCGCAAAGGTCAGGTCCAGAAACTCTTGGAAAATATCCACGTTAGACCGCGCCACCCCTGCGTCATTGGGCGGCGTGGTGAAGACCTTCATGGCGGGAAAGGCAGCCGTGGGGTCGGATCGCTTGGTAACGGCTGTAGAGTTGGGGCCCGAACAGGCCACCAAAACCGATGTTGTCAAACCCAAAGCTACGCCGCGCCATCCCATCATATGATCTGATACTTCACAAAGGGGGCCAGTTTGGCAACGCCGTCATAAAGTTTGCGCGCCACAGCATTGTCATTGGCGGTCATCCACCAGACTTGGGAACAATTGTGCTGTTTTGCGTGGGTTTCAACCGCGTCGATCATGGCTTTTCCCGCACCTGTTCCGCGAATTTCAGGGCGCACGTAAAGGTCGTTCAGATAGATGCGGTTTTCTTTTTCCCAAAATGACGTGTGGTACAGAAAGTTCACAATTCCAACCACGCCGTTTTCAGGTGTTTCGGCAACCATGGCGAACATGCCTACGTCAGGGTCCAGAATGCGCCGCCAACTTTCGGCATAGACGTCTTCTTCCCGGGTGGTTTCGTAAAACGCCAGATAATCGGCCCAAAGTTCGCGCCAGACAGGTTCATCCGCGGCGGTGACATAACGAACGATGGCGGTCATCGGTTGCCCCGCGCCATAAAGGCAAGACGTTCAAACAGGTGGACGTCCTGTTCGTTTTTCAACAGTGCGCCGTGCAGTTTGGGTAGGGCATCTTTGCCATCCCGTTTCATATCCGCAGGGTCAAGGTCTTCGACCAGCAGCAGTTTCAGCCAGTCCAGAACCTCGGATGTGCTGGGTTTTTTCTTAAGGCCCGGCGTTTCACGGATGTCGTAGAATTGGGTCAATGCCTCGGCCACAAGGGCGGGTTTGATGCCTGGGAAGTGAACATCGACGATTTGTTTCAATGTTTCAGTTTCAGGGAATCGGATGTAGTGAAAGAAACAACGGCGCAGAAAGGCGTCAGGCAGTTCTTTTTCGTTGTTTGACGTGATGATCACAATCGGGCGTTGTTTTGCCTTGATGGTTTCGCCTGTTTCATAGACGTAAAATTCCATCTTATCCAATTCCTGCAACAGATCGTTGGGGAATTCGATGTCGGCTTTGTCAATTTCGTCGATCAACAACACAAGGCGGTCTTCGGCTTCAAAAGCCTGCCAGAGCTTACCTTTTTTGATGTAATTTTTAACATCGTGAACACGTTCATCACCTAACTGGCTGTCACGCAAGCGGCTGACGGCATCGTATTCATACAGGCCTTGTTGGGCTTTTGTGGTGGATTTGATGTTCCATTCCAACAGCGGCAAACCCAGTGACGCGGCCACTTGCAGGGCCAGTTCTGTTTTGCCGGTCCCCGGTTCGCCTTTGACCAGCAAAGGGCGCTCTAACGCGATGGCGGCATTGACCGCGACGGTTAGATCATCGGTGGAAACATACTGTTGCGTACCTTCAAACTTCATTTTTCTGATTTTCCCTGATAGCTTAGGCGCAATCTAATGCCCCCTTCACAATGCTGCAAGACGAGAAGGAAGTGGGGTGACAATACGTTACGACTCGGATATTGGAGGCGCAAACGTTGGGTGAGAGCGTCATGGCATTACATAATGAATTATCAAGGGAGAAAAGAATGAAAGCCGAAGTCATTCTTGCTGCCGACTATCGTCCGGCTGATAGCGAGCCGTTTATGAACGAGCGTCAAACAGAGTATTTCCGTCGCAAATTGAAGGCATGGAAGTCGGATCTGTTGTCAGACAGCAAAGAAACTATCGAAGGTATGCAGGAAGGCGCGCGGAACATTCCCGATGTGGCTGATCGCGCATCCGAAGAAACGGATCGTGCGTTGGAACTGCGCACACGGGATCGCCAACGCAAGCTGGTTGCAAAAATTGACAGTGCTTTACGGCGCATCGAAGACGGCTCCTACGGGTATTGCGAAGACACAGGCGAGCCTATCTCGCTCAAACGTCTGGACGCGCGCCCAATCGCCACCTTATCGCTAGAGGCGCAGGAACGTCACGAACGCAAAGAAAAAGTTCATCGCGACGATTGATCGCCGATAAATCTTAAAAAACATTAAAGCCGATGCAGATTGCATCGGCTTTTTCATGGGTGGTTGATAGGGGGCGCGTGCCGCTACAGGTAAACGGCAGCATCCTTACGGGCAAACGGTTTCATTGCCGGACCAAAGGTTTCCAGAAAATGGCGAACCCTGTCCGGGTCGTGTTTGGACAGACTACGCAGCCACCAACTGACGGATTTTTGGATAAACCATTCAGAATCAGCCACATATTCGCCAGCCCAGCTAAGGATTCGTTCCCGTTGGGCCAGTTCTGCGGGCTTGGGGTGGGTGGATTTTGTCCAAGGTAAGGTGATGACCAAGGCCGCACGGCGCACCCAGAAATTTTCATCTTCCGTCCAGCTTTCCACCTGATCCAGCCGCTTTGCGTTCAAAAATAACCGCCGCGCGCCCGCACCACAGGCGTGATCCGCGATGGCCCAAGCGTCAAACTGGGGCACCCAGCGGCAGATTTCATCCCAGACCGCATCATCGGGATTGATCCGCGCCTGCGTCAGCAGTTTTGCAGCGGCAATACGGGCCTCATGGATGTTGCTATCCCAAAGAAAGGCCGCGATTTCAATTCGTTGCGGGATGTCTGTTTCCTTGCGCCACTCTTTGTACAAAACGTCTATTTGCGGGTTTGAAACACCCAGATAGGGACGCTCCCGTTTGTGATAAGCGGCCATTTCAGCCGCTTTGACCGGTTCCGCTAAGGCTTCGAGTTGGGCAAGTGCCTGTTGTGGGGTCATTCGACTGTCACCGACTTAGCCAGATTGCGCGGCTGATCTACATCGGTGCCTTTGTAAACTGCCGTGTGATAGGCCAGCAATTGGGCGGGAACCGCGTAAACGATGGGGGCAAACATGGGGTGTACAGTGGGCATTATGATGGTCTGCCAGGTGCCTTCACCTGCTTCTTTCGCGCCTTGGGCGTCGGTGACAAGGATGATCTTACCACCCCGCGCCATGACCTCTTGCATGTTGGAAACTGTCTTGTCGAACAGATCGTCCCGTGGTGCCAGAACCACCACCGGCATGTTTTCATCAACCAATGCGATGGGGCCGTGTTTTAACTCTCCACTTGCATAACCTTCGGCGTGTATATAGCTGATTTCTTTGAGTTTTAACGCACCTTCAAGGGCGAGTGGGAACATTGATCCGCGCCCCAAAAACAGCGCGTCGCGGGAATGAACCAGCTGCGCACAGGTGGCTTTGATGGTGGTTTCCTGTTCCAACGCAAGGTTCAAAATCCCCGGTAAACCATACAGGGCCGTGACCAATTCAGCCTCTTGCGACGCATCAATTTTGCCCCGTTGCCGTGCCGCCTGAATGGCAAGTGCGGCCAGAACCGTTAGCTGACAGGTGAAGGCTTTGGTCGAGGCAACGCCGATTTCAACACCAGCCATAATTGGCAGGGAAATATCCGACTCGCGTGAAATCGAACTTTCCGCCACATTCACGATAGCGACAGTTTTATCTACATTTTCGCTGCAATACCGCAGGGCAGCCAAAGTATCAGCGGTTTCACCGGATTGGCTGACGAATAATGCAAACGAATTTGCGCTTAATGGCGGTTCGCGGTAGCGGAATTCGGACGCTACATCCAATTCTACGGGCAGGCGGGCAATTTGTTCGAACCAGTATTTGGCCACATTACAGGCCAGATAGGCGGTCCCACAGGCCACCATAGTGATTTTCTCAATCTTTGAAAAATCCAGATCGGCGTCGGGCAGACGGATGGATTTGCCATCCCGCGCCACGTAATGTTTCACCGCCTCTGCCAGAACTGAAGGCTGCTCGGCGATTTCTTTGGCCATAAAGTGTTTGTAAATACCTTTGTCGGCACTGATCGCCCCATGGGAAATTTCGCGCATTTCGCGGTTGGCCAGCGCGCCAGAGGCATCGGTGATTTCTACGCCCTGACGGGTCACAACCGCAAAGTCGCCTTCTTCCAGATAGGTGACTTTATGGGTCATCGGGGCCAGCGCCAGCGCGTCAGAGCCCACAAACATTTCCCCGTCCCCATGACCAATCGCCAGCGGAGACCCCTTGCGTGCGGCCACCAGCAGGTCTTCGTGACCGTCAAACAGGAAGCACAAAGCATAAGCGCCGTCCAGACGGGCGACTGTCTGGCGGGCAGCCTCAATCGGGGCAATGCCTTGTTTCAAAAGCGTTTCGCACAGTTTAACAACCGTTTCTGTATCAGTCTGGGTTTCAAAAGTGACGCCCTGCGCGGACAGTTCAGCGCGCAATTCGCGAAAGTTCTCAATGATTCCGTTGTGAACCACAGCCACATCGCCCGCTTGGTGGGGGTGGGCGTTCTGCACATTCGGCGCACCGTGGGTGGCCCAACGGGTGTGGCCAATGCCAGCCTTGCCGCGGATCGGCTCATGCACCAGCAGATCGGACAGGTTCACCAGCTTGCCCACAGCGCGGCGGCGATCCAGCTTGCCGTTATGGACCGTGGCGATCCCCGCACTGTCATAGCCGCGATATTCCAGACGCCGCAGGCCATCCACCAGAATAGGGGCTGCTTCGTGATTGCCAAGGATGCCAACAATTCCACACATCTTATTCGTCCTTGTTTTGCGCAGCCTTGGCCGCACGTAATTTATTCATCAACCGCAGGGCCAAACCCGCTTTATTCACCTGTTTCGCACGGGCAATCCCCAGGTCCGCATCGGGGATATCGGATGTGACAACTGACCCCGAGGCCGTCATTGCATCATCCCCAACCCGCACAGGGGCAACAAGGGCGGTGTTTGACCCGATAAAGGCCCGCGCCCCGATCACCGTTTGATGTTTGAACACGCCGTCATAGTTGCAAGTGATCGTGCCCGCGCCGATATTAGCGTCATCGCCGATTTCTGCATCGCCCACATAAGACAGGTGGTTGATTTTGGCGCCTTCACCAACGATTGCGGCTTTTACTTCAACAAAATTCCCCACACGGGCACCATTGCCGATTTCCGCACCGGGGCGCAGGCGCGCATAGGGGCCGATGATCGCTTGCTGGCTGACGTGGCAGCCTTCAAGGTGGGAAAACGCCCGGATCAAAGCGCCGCTTTCGATGGTCACTTCGGGGCCGAAAACCACGTTCTGTTCGATAATCACATCGCGGCCCACATAGGTGTCATAGGCGAAAAACACGGTTTCGGGGGCTGATAGGGTGGTGCCGTTTTCCAACGCCTCTGACTGCGCTTGGGCCTGAAAAGTGGCTTCGGCGGCGGCCAGATCAACGCGAGAATTCACTCCCATTGTTTCCGCTTCGGGGCAGGTGATGGCCGCGCAGGGCAGATCGCGGGCGCGGGCCAGTCCAACCACATCGGTCAGGTAATATTCACCGCTGGCATTGGTGTTTTCCACCGCTGCAATCAGGTCAAACAGCACTGCACGATCAGCGCAGATTACGCCGGAATTACAAAGCGTTATAGCCATTTCTTCAGGTGTCGCGTCTTTGGCTTCAACAATCTTTTGCAAGCCGCCATCCGCGTCCAGTACCAACCGCCCGTAGCGTCCAGCATCGGCTGCTTCAAATCCCAGAACCACCACGCCAGCGCCTTTGGCTCTCGCGTCCATCATATTTTGTAAGGTTTCTTCGCGGATAAACGGCGTATCCCCGTAAAGCACCGCCACATCCCCGTCGAAATCTGCCAGAACTTCTGCGGCTTGTTGCACCGCATGGGCAGTGCCGAGTTGTTCGTCCTGTGACACCAACAAAGTTTCAGCGGCATAATCCCGCGCGGCTTCAGCCACCTGTTCACCGCCATGCCCCGTGACCACAACAATACGTTCCGCATCAATCGACTGTGCGGCCCGCATAGCGTGTACCAGCAAGGGGGCATGGGCCACTTTGTGCAAAACTTTGGGAAGGTCCGATTTCATGCGGCTGCCTTGTCCGGCCGCCAGAATTACCACTGCTACAGGCATTTTGCCCCCTGCTGAATTTATTGTTCTGTGTCACCTAGCCTAAATAAACCTGCACAAAAAGGGGGCACGGCTCAAGAAAACTTTCAATGCGTTACAAGCTGTGGCATGTGGGCGGAAAAGGGGATGTTATGAAGTCGGTAATTTTTGATCTTGATGGCACGTTGGCGGATACCAGCGCGGATTTAATCGCGGCGGCTAATGCCTGTTTTGATGCCATGGGGCAGGGCACGCCTTTGGATGCAAATACAGATGCATTGACGGCCTTTCACGGTGGGCGCGCCATGCTGCGGCTGGGGTTTTCACGGCTTGGGGTTGACTGGAATGAACCGATGGTGGATGCGCAATATCCCGTGCTGCTGGGGTATTACGCCGATCATATCGCAGTGCACACGCGGCTTTATCCCAATGTTGTGCCCGCGCTCGAAGAATTGAAACGGCGCGGTTATCTGCTTGGCATCTGCACCAACAAACCCGAAGGTCTGGCCGAAACTCTGATGGGCCAGCTTGGCGTGCGCGACATGTTTGCCGCCTTGCTGGGGGCAGATACATTGCCCGTGCGCAAACCTGATCCTGAACATCTGTGGGAAACCATTCGCCGTGTGGGCGGCGATCTGGGGCGATCCGCGCTGATCGGGGATACGGATAACGACCGGTCTGCTGCACGAAATGCCAATGTTCCCAGCGTCTTGGTCACATTTGGGCCAACGGGGCAGGCGGTGTCAGACATGCAGCCAGAGGCGCTGCTGGATCACTATGACAACCTGCCCGATCTGGCGGATCAACTGATCCGGTAGCAATCCGTTTTCACATATCCCGAAGCCAGCTTTGAAATGTATCACATCAAGACCCGCGCCATTGATCTTTGCGTGGTGATCCTGTTGGTTGCGATCACAGGAAAAGGTCCACAGCCATGACGCAAAACTTCACTGGAAATTTCACCCAACAAGAATCCCTGCCCGAGGAGTCGATCCAAGCCGCAATTGCAGTCATGCGGCACGGGCGTTTGCACCGCTATAACCTAGCTGAAGGAGAGTTGGGTGAAACCGCCCTGTTGGAACAGGAATTTGCTGCGTTTACAGGGGCAAAATACTGCCTCGCGGTGGCCTCTGGCGGTTATGCGCTGGCGGCGGCGCTGCGGGCGGCCGGGGCATCACAAGGCGATACGGTCCTGACAAACGGCTTTACACTGGCCCCGGTGCCAGGGGCAATTGCCAACGCAGGCTGCACCCCTGTCTTTGTAGAGGTCACGGAGCAACTGGTGATGGATCTGTCTGATCTGAAGGCCAAAATTGCCTCTAGCGGTGCGAAATTCCTGATGCTCAGCCATATGCGCGGCCATATCGTCGACATGGATGCGCTGATGGCCATTTGTGATGTTGCTGGCGTCAAAGTGATCGAGGATTGCGCCCACACCATGGGGGCCGCATGGAACGGCACCCCCAGCGGTCGCCACGGAATTGCGGGTTGTTATTCCACACAAACCTTCAAACACCTCAACTCGGGCGAGGGCGGATTACTGGTCACCGATGATGCTGAACTGGCGGCAAAAGCCATCATGTTATCGGGCAGTTACATGCTGTTTGAGCGCCACTCGGCAGGGCCAGATGCGTCGGTGTTTGACAGTATCAAACTGGAAACCCCCAATTGTTCAGGCCGCATGGACAACCTACGCGCAGCTATATTACGCCCGCAATTGCGCAATCTGAACACCCAATGCGCTGCATGGAACGCGCGCTATCAACGGATTGAACAAGGCTTGCGTCACACACCGGGCCTGCAACTGATCGAACGCCCTGACGCTGAATCCTATGTCATGTCATCCTTTCAGTTTTTATGCCCTGATTTTACCGCTGCACAAATGTCCGCCCTCCAGCAGCGCACGGCCAAGCGTGGTGTTGAATTAAAATGGTTTGGCGCGGATCAGCCCGTCGGCTTCACCTCGCGCCATGACAGTTGGCAATATGTGACCGCGCAAAACTTGCCACAAACCGATAGAATCCTTGCAGGGTTGATGGATATGCGGCTGCCGCTAACCTTTTCCCTAGACGATTGCGATCTGCTGGCTCGGATCATTCGCGAGGAGGTCAGCCTGCTGTTTCAGGCAGGCTAACCCCGCACTCGCTAAATACTCCTTACCCGAACCCCAGCCTCTTTTTGGGTCAAATATCCAATTCCGCCCCGTCCCCCAGAACGGGCATTTCAAGTCATTCTATTCTGACTAGACAAACGCAAATCCCGCTCCTATTATGTGAACAACTGTTCAATTAATCTTCTGGGAGCCCGCATGTTCACCTCTTCAATGAATTTCGCCTGTGGCGAGGAAATCGAAGCCCTGCGCGATATGGTCCATCGTTGGGCACAAGAGCGGGTTGCGCCAATGGCCGCTGAAATCGACAAGACCAACGCTTTCCCTAATGAACTCTGGCGTGAAATGGGCGATCTGGGATTGCTGGGCATTTCGGTCAAAGAAGAATACGGCGGTGTCGATATGGGTTATCTGGCCCATACGATTGCGGTTGAAGAAATCGCACGGGCCTCGGCGAGTGTGTCTTTGTCTTACGGCGCCCATTCCAATCTGTGTGTGAACCAGATCCACCTGAACGGGACCGAGGAACAGAAACACAAATACCTGCCAAAACTGATTTCCGGCGAAAATGTCGGTGCCTTGGCCATGTCCGAGGCTAGCGCTGGTTCTGACGTTGTCTCCATGAAGCTGAAGGCGGAAAAGAAGAATGGTTACTACACGCTGAACGGGACCAAATACTGGATCACCAACGGCCCTGACGCCAATACTCTGGTGGTTTACGCCAAAACCGACCCCGAAGCAGGGCCAAAAGGCATGACCGCCTTTATCATCGAAAAAGAGATGAAGGGTTTTTCCACCAGCGCCCATTTTGACAAACTGGGTATGCGTGGATCAAACACTGCTGAACTGGTGTTTGACGATGTAGAAGTCCCCTTCGAAAACGTTCTGGGCGAAGAAGGCAAAGGCGTGAATGTGCTGATGTCCGGCCTTGATTATGAACGGGTGGTTCTGTCTGGCATCGGTGTTGGCACCATGCATGCGGTGCTGGATCACATCATGCCCTATATGGTGGAACGCAAACAATTCGGCCAGCCCATTGGCAGTTTTCAACTGATGCAGGGCAAGATTGCGGATATTTACGCGGCGATGAACTCGGCGCGGGCTTATGTCTATGCGGTGGCCTCGGCTTGTGATCGGGGGCAAGTGACCCGTCAGGACGCAGCCGCCTGTGTTCTGTATGCGTCGGAAAAGGCGATGGAGGTTGCCGTTCAGGGTGTGCAGGCTATGGGCGGGGCAGGGTTCCTGAACGACAGCCCGCTTAGCCGGATCATGCGCGATGCCAAGCTGATGGAAATCGGTGCAGGCACATCAGAAATCCGTCGCATGTTGTGTGGCCGTGAACTGATGAAGTTGCAAGACGCATAATGCGTGCGCGCGCAATCATAGCAGTGACCGCTTTGACGGTTATACAGGGGGGCGGTGCGGCTGCTCAAGGTTCTGTACAGGATCAGGCGGTCGCTTGTCTTTCTACTATGGGCGCGCAAACCACTTGGGATCAATGCCGTGGGGCGCTATTTGAACCCTGCGCACAAGACGCGGTGGGGTCAGCGCCCCATCTGGCCTGCCTGCAAGTTCAAAAGACCGACTGGCGCGGGCATCTGGATGCCAAAACGGAAGTCTTAAATGCCCGACTGACACCAGAGGGATCAGGCCAGTTAAGTGAACTTCTGGGCCAGTGGTTCGGCTTTGTGGGCAATAAATGTAGTGCCGTAGCGCAGGCCAAAGCAGACATCAGCGCCGATGCGGCGATGCTTGGCTGTGAAATCAGCGAATTTGCGGGGCTGGCCACAGAATTTGACAGCTGCTTGCAGGGCGATTCCACGTCGCCCTATTGCACCTTGAAAGAGTAGTTGCAGATGGCAGATAAACCACTTTCCGCCAAATCCATGCAAGCCTCGCTTGATCGGGTGATCGCCCGTCAGCGCGATTACGAATCCCGTCGCCCGACGCGGTTGGGGCGGGGCACGGAATGGGCTACGTCACTGTTCGGCCCGATGGTGGGTAGGTTTGTGAAACCTGAATGGGTACGCATGGCGATTGATGCATCTGATGCATCGGCGTCTTATACTTTGCCAGTGATTTCCCATGATTTTGAGGTTCTGGACGATTGTGACGCCGCCGCCCGTAAGGTGCAGGCTTGGGCGCAGGGACTGAATGCTTCTTCCGGTTTTGCGGCAGGTGTTTGGGGGGCTGCGGGGCTGGCTGTAGATGTGCCCGCTACGCTGGTTCTGGCGGCACGTACTGTGCGGGCCACGGGGGCTGCCTATGGGTTTGACGGGGATGGTGCTGATGAGCGGGCTTTTCGTCTGATGGTGCTGGAAGTTGCCAGTTCCGGTGCCTCTGAAAACCGCGAGGCCACGTTGAACCGCATGAACAAAGCCGCCAAAACCCTGTCTGATCCAGTGCTGCGTCAGGCTGTTGACAGCTCGCTTGATTGGGTGGGCAGCAAGGTGGTTGACCGCATTGCCCGCCAGTTGGGTGTGTCCCTTGTGGGGCGCAAAATGGGGCAGGTGGTGCCAGTGGTCGGCGGTGTTGTCGGGGCCACGGTCAACGCCAGTTTTCAAACCGATGTCGCCCGTGCCGCCCGCTATGCTTATTCACTGCGCTGGATGATGGCGCGTAACTTGTTGCCACCTCCGGAAAAGAACGAGGAAACTGACTAATGGATGCCAAAGAAACCCATCTGGCCTTGCTAGAGACCATCGCACAGGCGGCACAAGCCGCAGCCCTAGGGGGCGGTGACAAAAGCCGTGAACGCCATGTGTCACGGGGCAAAATGTTGCCGCGGGACCGGGTTGCCAACCTGCTGGACGCGGGATCGCCGTTTCTGGAAATCGGCGCAACTGCGGCCCATAACATGTATGATGGCGCTGCCCCATGCGCGGGGCTGATTGCGGGGGTGGGTCAGGTTCATGGCCGCCAAGTCATGGTGGTCTGTAATGATGCCACCGTAAAAGGCGGCACTTATTATCCGATGACGGTGAAAAAGCACCTGCGCGCGCAGGAAATAGCCGAACAGAACCATCTGCCCTGCGTCTATCTGGTGGACAGTGGCGGCGCGAACCTGCCCAATCAGGACGAGGTTTTCCCTGACCGCGACCATTTCGGCCGGATATTTTTCAATCAAGCACAGATGAGCGCCAAAGGCATCGCCCAGATCGCCGTGGTGATGGGGTCTTGCACGGCGGGGGGGGCCTATGTGCCAGCCATGTCCGATGTGTCGATCATCGTCAAAGAACAAGGCACGATCTTTCTGGCGGGACCGCCATTGGTAAAGGCCGCCACAGGCGAGGTGATCAGTGCCGAGGAATTGGGCGGTGGTGATGTGCACACCCGTCTGTCCGGTGTTGCGGATTATCTGGCTGATGATGATGCCCATGCGCTGGCGCTGGCCCGTCAAGCCGTGGCAGGGCTTGCCCCGCCAGTAAAAGCAGTGCTGGCTGAACGCGCGCCCAAAGCCCCAGCATTTGATCCAGCTTCGGTCCTTGATGTGGTGCCAGCCGACCTTAAAACCCCTTATGACATCCGCGACGTGATTGCGCGGGTTGTGGATGGATCGGTGTTTGATGAATTCAAAGCCCGTTTTGGCACCACACTGATCTGTGGTTTCGCCCATATCGAGGGCATGCCCTGTGGTATTATCGCCAACAATGGCATTCTGTTTTCCGAAAGTGCACAAAAAGGCGCGCATTTTGTGGAACTCTGTTCCCAACGCAAAGTGCCGCTGATCTTTTTGCAAAATATCACAGGCTTTATGGTCGGTAAAAAGGCCGAGGCCGAAGGCATCGCACGCCACGGGGCCAAGCTGGTGACAGCCGTGGCGACCACGTCTGTTCCCAAAATCACCATGGTGGTTGGCGGGTCATTCGGGGCGGGCAATTACGGCATGGCGGGGCGGGCCTATTCGCCGCGGTTTATGTGGTCATGGCCCAACAGCCGGATTTCCGTGATGGGCGGAGAACAGGCGGCAGGGGTTCTGGCCACGGTGAAACGGGACGGAATGGAGCGGCGCGGCGAAGACTGGTCACAGGACGAAGAAGCGGCGTTCAAACAGCCGACCCTTGATATGTTCGAGGTACAAAGCCATCCGCTTTATGCCTCGGCGCGGTTGTGGGATGACGGAGTGATCGACCCGCGCAAATCCCGCGATGTGCTGGCTTTGTCGCTGCGGGCCTGTCTGGACAAACCAATTGAGGACACCCGCTTCGGTGTGTTCCGCATGTAATTCAACGCATTAAATGATCACGCGGGGGCCAGCCCCCGCACCCCAGAGGTATTTCGGCTCAAAAGAAGACCTTGCTTTTGGGCAAAATTGGAGACGGTGTCGGGATGTTTAACAAGATTTTAATAGCCAATCGGGGCGAAATCGCCTGTCGTGTGATTGAAACCTGTCGCAAGATGGGTGTGGCCACTGTGGCGGTGTATTCCGATGCGGATGCGCAGGCCCGCCATGTTGCGATGGCAGATGAAGCGGTGCGGCTGGGGCCAGCGCCTGTTGCGCAAAGTTATCTGCGGGGCGATGCGATTATTCAGGCGGCGCTGGATACAGGGGCACAGGCGATCCACCCGGGTTATGGGTTCCTGTCGGAAAACCCTGATTTCGCACAAAAACTGGCGGATGCGGGTTTGGTGTTTATCGGGCCAAGTGCGGATGCAATCCGCGCGATGGGGTTGAAAGATGCAGCCAAGGCGCTGATGGAAAAAGCAGGTGTGCCGGTGGTTCCGGGCTATCATGGGGACAATCAGGACGACGGGTTTCTGGCGGAACAAGCGGGTCAAATCGGCTATCCTGTGCTGATCAAAGCGGTCGCTGGCGGCGGTGGCAAAGGCATGCGTCTGGTTGAGTCGGCTGGCGAATTTGTTGAGGCTTTGGGCTCTGCCAGATCCGAGGCCGCAACTGCCTTTGGCAATTCTGACGTGTTGGTGGAAAAATTTGTTCAAAACCCGCGTCATATCGAGATTCAGGTGTTTGGCGATACCCACGGCAATGCGGTGCATTTGTTTGAACGGGACTGCTCGCTTCAGCGCCGCCACCAAAAGGTGATCGAAGAAGCGCCTGCGCCTGATATGCCAGACGCTGTTCGCGCAGCCATGGGGCAGGCGGCTGTTCTGGCGGCTAAGGCGATCGGCTATTCTGGTGCAGGTACGATTGAATTCATCGTGGACGGGTCTGGCCCGCTGCGCGAGGACGGGTTCTGGTTCATGGAAATGAATACGCGCCTGCAAGTGGAACACCCTGTGACCGAGGCGATTACGGGGCAGGATCTGGTGGAATGGCAATTGCGTGTGGCCAGCGGTGAGGTTTTGCCGAAAACGCAGGATGAACTGTCAATCAATGGCTGGGCTTTTGAGGCACGGATTTACGCAGAAGACGCTGCCAAAGGGTTCTTACCTTCTATTGGGACGCTAAGCCATTTGGAGTTTCCGACCACTGCGCGGGCAGATACTGGCGTGCGGGCAGGGGATGCGATCACGCCCCATTATGATCCGATGATTGCCAAACTGGTGGTGCATGGGGCGACCCGCGCACAGGCGCTTGGTAAGTTGGAACAAGCTTTGGCGCGAACCGAAGTTGCGGGCTGCACCACGAATCTGGGATTTTTGGGCGCGTTAACGCGACACACAGATTTCGCGGCAGGGCGTGTGGATACAGGTCTGATCGGGCGCGATCAGGAAATGCTTGTGGCCGAGGATGCCCCCACGGCGCTGCATTGGGCCATCGCGGCGATTAAGGCGACAGGTCTGGATCAACGAGGGCTGCAAATGGGGTTCTCTGTTTGGGAACCGCTGGCGCGGACGGTGCGTCTGGATCACAAAACGGGATCGCAAGATGTGGTGCTGCGCTGTCTGGCGCAGGATTTGGTGTCCTGTACGATTGAGGATCAGGTTCTAGAGGTGCAGACCACTGCGGGATGGTTGGTGGATGGATTGAAACCCGATATCAATCCTGTTGCCCATGCCACGGGCGTCAGCCTGTTCGGCGCGCAGACCCATCACTTTACCTTGCACAACCTGCTGGATCGTGGCGCAAATGAAGAACAGGGCGCGGGTACAATCTTTGCGCCAATGCCGGGGACCGTCAAGGATGTGATGGTGGCTGCGGGTGATACCGTCAGCAAGGGCGATACGCTGGCGATTCTTGAGGCGATGAAGATGGAACACCGCATGACAGCGCCGTTTGATGGCATAATTGCCGAGGTGCAGGCTGTCAAAGGCGGGCAGGTCATGGACGGTGCGCTGCTGATCCGCATGGAAGACCCAGCAGAGGAGGCCGCATAATGGCCCATCATGCCGAGATATTTGAGGTCGGTCCCCGCGACGGGCTTCAAAATGAAAAGGTAATGATTTCAACTGCTAATAAGGTGAAACTAGTGGATATGTTATCTGCCTGCGGCTTTCGGCGGATTGAGGTGGCCAGTTTTGTGTCGCCAAAATGGGTGCCGCAAATGGCGGATAGTGCGGATGTGCTGGCGCAGATATCGCGGGCTAAGGGGTGCAGCTATGCGGCTTTGACCCCGAATATGCGTGGGTTTGATGGGGCGAAAGCGGCCAAAGCCGATGAAATCGCGATCTTTGCCTCTGCTTCCGAGGGATTCAGTCAGGCGAATATCAATTGTTCTGTGGCGGAAAGCATCGAACGGTTCGTGCCCGTAGTTGAGGCGGCAAAAGAAGCGGGTATTCCCGTGCGCGGCTATATTTCCTGCGTCACGGATTGCCCGTTTGACGGGCCTACGCCGCCTGCAATAGTGGCCAAAGTGGCCGCCGCGCTGCGGGATTTCGGCTGCTATGAAATCAGCTTGGGTGACACCATCGGGCAGGCGACCCCTGAAACGATTATCGCAATGCTAAAGGCGGTTCTGGCAGAGGTTCCCGCCGTTAAACTGGCAGGGCATTACCATGACACATCGGGGCGGGCGCTCGAAAATATCCGCGCCTCTCTTGATCTGGGGGTGAAGGTGTTTGATGCCTCTGCAGGGGGATTGGGCGGCTGCCCCTATGCGCCGGGTGCATCCGGCAATGTGGCAACGGAATCAGTGGCTGATGTTTTGCAAGCCGCTGGGTTTGAAACAGGAATTGACCTGACGGCCTTGGCCAAAGCGGCGGATTTCGCCCGAACTTTGAGGACTTAACGTGTTTGAAACTATTACGCTAAAGACTGATGATCGTGGTGTTGCAACGCTGACGCTGGCGCGGGCGGAAAAACATAACGCGATGAATGCGCAGATGATTAACGAATTGACGGTGGCCGCGGCGCAGATTGCTGCGGATGCTGCGATCCGTGTGGTTGTTCTTGCCGCCGAAGGGCGCAGCTTTTGTGCGGGCGGTGATCTGGGCTGGATGAAGGATCAAATGGCCGCAACGGCGGATCAGCGGGCAGCTGGCGCGCGTGAATTGGCCACGATGCTGGGGGCGTTGAACACATTGCCAAAACCGCTGATCGGGCGGGTACAGGGGCAGGCGTTTGGCGGTGGCATCGGGATGATGTCGGTCTGTGATATTGCCATTGGCGTGCCAGATACAAAATTCGGCCTGACAGAAACGCGGCTGGGTCTGATCCCCGCAACGATTTCGCCTTATGTGATCAAACGCATGGGGGAACCGATGGCGCGCCGTGTAATGATGTCAGCCCGCTTGTTTGACAGTGCCGAGGCGCAGACCCTTGGTCTGTTGGCGCGGGTTGTGGCTGTGGATGCGCTGGACGACGCGATTGAGGCTGAAATCAAACCCTATCTGGGGGTGGCGCCACGCGCTGTGGAAAAAACCAAACGGTTGATCCGCGGGCAAGGAGGCGAGATCAGTCAAGCCCAGATCGACGCCAGCATTGCGGCGCTGGTCGAGGCTTGGGAGGATTCAGAGGCATCAGACGGGATTAATGCGTTTTTTGCCAAAGAAAAGGCACCTTGGGCGCAATAGGCGGCTATTCCAGCTGGGTTAGGTCTTTCAGCCAGCTTTCAGGCAAATCCCCTGCAAACAGATCGCGGCAATAGGTGTATTGATCCGCCAGACGGTGGATCATTTCCGCGCGCAATTCGGGGCTAAGCGGCATTTTTACCGAGACATTGCGCGAGCGTTCAAATTTTGCGGGCAGGGGCTGAATATTCAAAAAGCTGCAAATGCCGTTGATGGCCGCTGGCGTGAATAGGGTTTCATAGAACTGAAAATGCAGGTTTTCCGCTGAGAATTCTGCCCGCAGGTTGCGTATGGCACGCACATAGTCATACCGCTCTGTGTACAGCTTTTTGTCAAACGCCCCGTCGATTTTGGGCTCAAGTTCTTCCAAAGTTTCAAACTTTTCGGAAAACCGCAGTTGCGACCACATGCGATCCACCGGATTGCGCAGCAGGAAGATGATTTTGGCACTGGGGTATTCGCGCCGGATCAAGGCCAGTTCTTCGCGGTCCAGCGCGCAATAGGCGGGGGTAATTTCGCCAAAAACCTGTTCGCTGGTGACGCGGCGACGGAAAAAACGGCGGTAGCCCCCGATGCTGGTGCCCATCCTGATGCGGTCGCGCAGGGCAACCGCGCCTTTTTGCGGCAAATCGGGGTTGTCCAGCATCTCGGACTCGCGTTTGGCCAGCTTTTTGCGAAACATGGATTGGGGCCAATTGTCATCGCGGTTGCGATTGCCCCAAAAGTGCATTTCCTTGATCGGGGAAAAATAGACCTCTGGATGGTCGCGCAGATAGAAAGACAACCATGTTGTGCCTGCTTTTTGCGCACCCACTCCCAGAAAAAAGGTACGGCCTTTTAAAATTGCAAGGTTTTCGGCCAATTCAACGCTCTTTTTAGGCTTGGGACTTGCATAAAAGGCTACGCAATCGTCATTGTGGGAACAAGGCATTTCGGCTCTCTGACCGCACCAAGACCGCCTGTCGTCGGACATTCGCCACTTTCTTTGGCCTCAGGCGTCAAAACGGGCTGGCGATTGGTTGACCTTGGTTCGGGGCAGGGATAGTTAAACGATGCCGACAACCAGATTTGCGCGAAGGAGTCGCCCATGGAAGACCTGCTCAGAGAATACCTGCCGATTTTGGTGTTTCTGGGGATAGCTTTGGCCCTTGGCCTTGTGCTGATCCTTGCAGCGGTGATCATCGCGGTGCGTCACCCCGATGCAGAAAAAACATCGGCTTACGAGTGTGGCTTTAACGCATTTGACGATGCGCGGATGAAATTCGACATCCGCTTCTATCTGGTTTCCATCCTGTTCATCATTTTCGATCTGGAAGTTGCCTTCCTGTTCCCTTGGGCCGCGTCGTTCAAGGATCTGGGCGTTCTGGGCTTTTGGTCGATGATGGTTTTCCTGGGTGTTCTGACAATTGGCTTTGCATATGAGTGGAAAAAAGGAGCACTGGAATGGGAGTGAGCACAACTGCCAACACCGCTGGTGTGGATAAAGACGTTGCAACCCGTGCCTTGAACAACGAGTTGCAGGACAAAGGTTTTCTGCTGACCTCGACCGAGGATATCATCAACTGGGCGCGCACAGGTTCGCTGCACTGGATGACATTCGGTCTGGCCTGTTGCGCTGTGGAAATGATGCACACCGCCATGCCGCGTTATGATATGGAACGGTTTGGCACTGCACCCCGTGCCTCCCCCCGTCAATCAGACCTTATGATTGTCGCTGGCACCCTCACCAACAAGATGGCACCTGCGCTTCGTAAGGTTTATGACCAGATGCCCGAGCCTCGTTACGTGATCTCTATGGGATCTTGCGCAAACGGGGGCGGGTATTATCATTACAGCTATTCCGTTGTGCGCGGCTGTGACCGGATCGTACCTGTAGATGTTTATGTGCCGGGCTGCCCCCCATCAGCCGAGGCGCTGCTCTACGGTATCCTGCAACTGCAACGCAAAATCCGCCGCACAGGCACTATTGTTCGCTAAGCTGCGAAAGGAAGACGCTGGAATGACAGAGGCTCTTACAGAATTGGGCACCGCATTGGCCGCAAGCCGCAGCGATGCTGTGCTGGCCACCGAAGTGACCAAAACGGGCGAATTGGTTGTGCAGGTATCCGCCGCATCACTGCCCGATTTCATTGACTACATCAAAACCGAAAACGATGCGCGGTTTTCTACGCTGATCGACATCACCGCCGTGGATTACCCAAGCCGCGACAAACGGTTCGATGTGGTCTATCATTTCCTGTCCATGTACACGAACCAACGCATCCGCATCAAAGCCAGTGTTCATCTGGACGAGGTGGTTCCCTCCATCACATCCATCCACCCCTCTGCCGATTGGTACGAGCGGGAGGTGTTTGACATGTATGGTATCATGTTCTCGGGGCATCCCGATTTGCGCCGTTTGCTAACAGACTACGGATTCCGCGGCTATCCGCTGCGCAAGGATTTCCCGACAACAGGTTATACCGAACTGCGGTATGACGAGGTGGAAAAACGGGTTGTCTATGAGCCTGTCAGCCTTGTGCAAGAATACCGCCAGTTTGATTTCATGTCCCCGTGGGAAGGTGCCGAATACATCCTGCCCGGTGATGAGAAGAAAAAAGAAGAGGCTGCGAAATGATGGACGGCAATTTCAATGACGCCCAAGTTGGCGAACAGCGCATCCGTAATTTCAACATCAACTTTGGCCCGCAGCACCCTGCAGCCCACGGGGTGTTGCGCCTTGTGCTGGAACTGGACGGCGAAATCGTAGAACGCTGCGACCCGCACGTTGGCCTGCTGCACCGTGGCACTGAAAAGTTGATGGAAAGCCGCACTTACCTGCAAAACCTGCCGTATTTTGACCGGTTGGATTATGTAGCCCCGATGAACCAGGAACATGCTTGGTGTCTGGCTATTGAAAAGTTGACAGGGGTTGTTGTCCCCCGTCGCGCCAGCCTGATCCGAGTGCTCTATTCCGAAATCGGCCGCATTTTGAACCACCTGATGAACGTGACCACACAGGCCATGGACGTGGGCGCGCTGACGCCGCCGCTTTGGGGGTTTGAAGAGCGCGAAAAACTGATGATTTTCTATGAACGGGCTTGCGGCGCACGGCTGCACGCGGCCTATTTCCGCCCGGGCGGGGTGCATCAGGATCTGCCGCAGGATCTGATCGACGATATCGAACAATGGGCGACGGAATTTCCAGCGATCCTGAAAGACATCGAAGACCTGCTGACCGAAAACCGGATTTTCAAACAACGCAACGTGGATATCGCGGTTGTTTCGCAGCAAGAGGCGCTCGATTGGGGGTTCTCTGGTGTGATGGTGCGCGGCTCTGGCATGGCGTGGGACTTGCGCCGTTCGCAGCCTTACGAATGCTATGACGAGTTTGATTTCAAGATTCCTGTGGGCAAAAACGGCGATTGTTATGACCGTTATTTGTGCCGGATGCAGGAAATGCTGGAAAGTATCAAGATCATCCACCAATGCGTTGAAAAACTGAACGCAGAAGGGCCGGGCGATGTTCTGGCACGGGGTAAAATCACGCCACCTAAACGGGGCGAGATGAAGACCTCGATGGAGGCTTTGATCCACCACTTCAAACTGTATACCGAAGGGTTCCACGTTCCCGAGGGTGAGGTTTACGCCTGTGTTGAAGCCCCCAAGGGCGAATTCGGTGTATTCCTTGTTTCGGATGGATCTAACAAACCGTACAAAGCTAAAATTCGCGCGCCGGGGTATCCGCATCTGGCCGCGATGGACCACATATCCAAGGGCCACCAACTCGCTGATGTTGCGGCCATTATCGGAACACTTGATATCGTTTTCGGAGAGATTGACCGCTAATGCTACGCCGTCTGCACCACGAACAACCCGACAGTTTTGCCTTTACCCCCCTGAATAAAAAATGGGCGGAAGGGCAAATGACGAAATTCCCCGAAGGGCGTCAGGCCAGCGCGGTTATCCCGCTGTTGTGGCGCGCGCAGGAACAAGAAGGCTGGGTGTCCAAACCAGCCCTTGAAACTGTGGCCGATATGCTGGGCATGGATTATATCCGTGTGTTGGAAGTGGCGACATTCTACTTTATGTTTCAGTTGCAACCTGTTGGTTCTGTTGCGCATATTCAGGTTTGCGGCACCACGTCCTGCATGATTTGCGGCGCTGAAGACCTGATCGGGGTCTGTAAAGAAAAAATCGCCAAACAGCCCCACGCTATTTCTGCTGATGGTAAATTCAGTTGGGAAGAGGTCGAATGTCTGGGCGCGTGTACCAACGCGCCAATGGTTCAAATCGGCAAGGATTTTTACGAAGACCTGACAACCGCTCGGTTCGCGGAAATCATCGAAGAATTCGCGGCTGGAAAAGTGCCGACGCCGGGTCCGCAAAACGGACGTTATGCGGCAGAGCCTTTAGGCGGTGCCACAGCGTTGGTCGATTATGAAGCGGGCAAAGTGAAATACAACGCCTCGGTTGCCTTGGCGGATGGCATTGGCGACACAGTGAAGCGCATCCAAGGGGACGAGGTTCCGATCCTCACACCTTGGCTGAACAGCGGTACAGGCAAAGCGGCGAAAGCTGCAAAGCCGAAAGCGGCAGCAAAACCCAAGGCCGCTGCCAAAGCCCCTTCTGCTGCGGTGAAGACCAAAGCTGAAGCTGCTGAAAGCAAAGCCAAGCCAAAAGCCAAAGCGCCCGCCAAAGCGGCTGAGGCAGCCACCTCTGCAACTGATACACCAGTGGCGGAAAAAAAACCGCGCACCATGGCGGCGCCACGCAAGGCAGGGGCGGATAACCTCAAGCTGATCAAAGGTGTCGGGCCAAAATTGGAAGAAACCCTGAACGATATGGGTTTTTACCATTTCGACCAGATTTCCAAATGGTCTGCTGCTGAAATCGCTTGGGTAGACACCCGTCTGAAATTCAAAGGCCGCATTGAGCGGGATGGCTGGATCGAACAAGCCACCATTCTGGCCGCAGGTGGCGAAACCGAGTTTTCAAAGAAATCCACCAAGTAATCGCACCCCGTCAACGGACCGTAGGCAATGACTGACACAAACGACAAAGGACTGTTTTCCTGCACCGGCATTTGCTGGATGTTGTCGGCTGTGTTCGGTGTTTTGGTTGTGGTTTTCATGGCCAGTTGCGCTGGCATGGCACTTCTTGTTGCGCTTGTGCTCGGGTTGATCGGTATGCTTGGGGCTTTTTGGGTTCTGAGCAGTTATTTTTGTGACGGTATCAAAACAGACTCGGTTGTATTGGCAGAAAAGATAGGTGAGCCGGATACGCGGGTTGATGCAGCGCCTGTTGCAACAAATCCCGCAGAGGTGACTACAGCGGCGGTGCATACAGCAGATGTTCAAAGCGATCCGGTTGCCGAAGCGCCGGTCGAACAACCGGATGGATTGGCTGCAGCCCAAGGCGATACGCCAGCACTCTATACCGCAACGCCAAGCGCGTCAGATGATCTGAAAAAGATCAAAGGTGTCGGGCCTGCGCTGGAAAAGACCCTGAATGAGCTGGGCATTTACACCTACGCCCAAATCGCTGTCTGGACCGCAGAAAATATCGCTTGGGTCGATGGCAATCTGAAATTCAAAGGCCGCATCACGCGGGATGATTGGATTTCCCAAGCAAAATCGCTATCTTCTGGTAGCGACAGGTAATTCCCACCTGTGTGTGGGGCAGGGCGCAGGCTTTTGACTGCGTTCGTAAGAAAGGAAGACTGATTGGCCAAGGACCATCCTGATCCGGCGTCCGCGCAAATACGGATCGCCTCTATCGTCATAATCGTGACGATGGTTTTCTGGATGGGGGCCAGTTGGATTGGCGGGATGGTTGGACTGCCAACGCGGTTTGCGTTTCTGTTCGACTTCGCCGCTTTGGCTGCGTTCTTTTGGGCGTTGGTTGTATTGTATCAAGCCTGGCGTAAACGCCAGCACATGAAGGACTAGACGATGCTCGCTGATCAGGACCGCATCTTTACAAATCTTTACGGTATGCATGAGCGCACGCTGAAAGGCGCGCAAAAGCGGGGCCATTGGGATGGCACGGCCAAGATCATCCAAAACGGCCGTGACTGGATCATCGACGAGATGAAAAAATCCGGTCTGCGGGGCCGTGGCGGGGCAGGGTTCCCGACAGGGTTGAAATGGTCTTTCATGCCCAAAGAAAGCGACGGGCGTCCGTCTTATCTGGTGATCAACGCCGATGAATCCGAACCCGGCACCTGTAAAGACCGCGAGATCATGCGCCATGATCCCCACACCCTGATCGAAGGCGCGCTGATCGCCAGTTTCGCCATGAACGCGAACACCTGTTATATTTATATCCGCGGTGAATTCATCCGCGAACGCGAAGCCCTGCAAGCCGCCATAGACGAGGCGTATGACGCGGGTCTGTTGGGTAAAAACGCCGCTAAATCCGGTTGGGATTTCGATCTGTACCTGTCCCACGGGGCGGGCGCGTATATTTGCGGCGAAGAAACAGCTTTGCTCGAAAGCCTTGAAGGTAAAAAGGGTATGCCGCGGATGAAGCCGCCTTTCCCTGCTGGCGCGGGTCTGTATGGTTGCCCGACCACGGTGAACAACGTTGAATCCATTGCTGTTGTGCCGACAATCCTGCGCCGTGGTGCGGAATGGTTCACAGGTTTTGGCCGTCCCAATAACGCAGGCACCAAGTTGTTTGCTTTTTCAGGTCATGTGAACAACCCTTGTGTGGTTGAAGACGCCATGTCCACGCCCCTGCGCGAATTGATCGACCGTCATTGTGGCGGTGTTCGGGGCGGTTGGGACAATCTGAAAGCGGTTATTCCTGGCGGTGCATCTGTGCCGTTGCTGCCAAAAGACATGTGTGACGAAGCGATCATGGATTTTGACTGGCTGCGCGAACAACGCTCCGGTCTTGGGACCGCTGCGGTAATCGTGATGGATCAGAACACCGATGTGATCAAAGCGATCTGGCGGTTGTCTGCTTTCTACAAACATGAATCCTGTGGGCAATGCACCCCGTGCCGTGAAGGCACTGGCTGGATGATGCGGGTCATGGATCGTCTGGTCAAAGGCGAGGCTGAAGTCGAGGAAATCGACATGTTGCTGGATGTGACCAAACAGGTCGAGGGTCACACAATTTGCGCGCTTGGCGATGCTGCGGCTTGGCCGATCCAAGGTTTGATCCGTCACTTCCGTGATGAAATCGAAGACCGGATCAAGCACAAACGTTCTGGCCGAGTTAGTGCTGTTGCAGCGGAATAAACCTTTGTTGGCAATCGGTTCCGTGCTGATTGCCAACACCCCACGGCCAACCGCTGCATAATCTTATGGCGGTTGACCATCATCTGGCCGAATTCAATTTCGGCACCTTGCGGCATGATTGGGACGACCCAAGGATCGCAGATTTTCAGAACAATTTAGACCGCGTAAACGGGCTTGCCGCCCGCAGCCCCGGCTTTGTCTGGCGTCTGGATGACGCCGCAATGGAAGCCGCGCAAACAGATGAAGGCGGTGTGTTTGCCAACCCGCGCACAGCCTCGACCCTTTCTGTCTGGGAAGACTTTGACAGCCTGTGGGGTTTCGTCTGGAAAACTGTTCATCGGCGGTTCTATGACCGCCGCGCGGAATGGTATGACGCGAAAGGTAATGGCAATATTGTCATGTGGTGGGTGCCAGTGGGGCACCGGCCCAGCGTGACTGAAGGCATGGAACGGTTCAGCCATTTGCAAACCCAAGGCGATTCTGATTTTGCCTTTGGCTGGAACCACTTACGCCCCGAAGGTAAGTGATGTTTCACGGCTGAAACAGCCCGTGACTCCGCTGGTTATTGCATAACATCCCCCTTGCACCCATCTTCTGTTCCAGCAGAGGCCAAACTGGGCCGAACAATTACAGGAGAAGATCATGCGCGTTTTACTGATCGCAGCACTGACAAGTTTGATGGCCAGCACCGCAATGGCGAACCCGCCACTGCGCGAGGTAAAGCAGATCAACGACGGGTTGCTCTATGTGGGGCTGGCCGATGAGATTCGCAAAACCTGTGATGGTATTTCCGGCCGTATCTTCAAGGGCATAGGGCGGTTACGTTCGATTCACCGTCTGGCGCTGGATATGGGGTACAGCAAAGATGAAATTGAAACCTTCGTGGATGATCGCGCCGAGAAAAACCGCCTGAAAGCGCGGGGGAAAACCTATTTGAAGGCCAATGGGGCAAGTCAAAGCGACCCTCAGTCCATGTGTGCTTTGGGGCGTAAAGAGATTGCCAAGCAAAGTGAAATTGGCACTTTGCTTTATGAAAATTGACCTAGTAAAAAACTCAACAATAGGTTAAAAAACAAGCATAATTCCGTTTCAGGGGCCAGAACCCCTTGAAATGGAATTTTGTCACGTTTTTACCCCCCAAATTGCTTTTCTTTGGTTGAGGCCCGCGCCAAGCTGCGGTATCTGGCAGTACGGCGGTGTTAGACCGCTGTTCTCAAAAGTAAGCCCAGAGCGAACTCCGCTCGACTTGGGAGGCGGCATGACCGATTTGCGCAAAATCATCATCGACGATACTGAAGTAGAAGTGGATGGCGCAATGACGCTGATCCAAGCCTGCGAAGTGGCTGGCGTCGAAATTCCACGGTTTTGTTATCACGAACGTCTGACCATCGCTGGCAACTGCCGCATGTGTCTGGTCGAAGTGGTTGGCGGCCCGCCAAAACCTGCTGCCTCCTGTGCCATGCAGGTGCGTGATTTGCGCCCCGGCCCCGAAGGCCAGCTTCCAGTGGTGAAAACCAAGTCTCCTATGGTTAAAAAGGCCCGTGAAGGGGTCATGGAATTTCTGTTGATCAACCACCCGCTGGATTGCCCGATCTGCGATCAGGGCGGCGAATGTGATTTGCAAGATCAGGCGATGGCTTACGGCGTTGATTTCTCGCGGTTCCGCGAACCCAAACGCGCTGTGGACGATCTGGATCTTGGCCCGCTTGTGGGCACGCAGATGACCCGTTGTATTTCCTGCACCCGCTGCGTGCGTTTCACCAGTGAAGTGGCTGGAATCACCCAGATGGGCCAAACAGGTCGCGGTGAAGATTCTGAAATCACGACTTATTTGAATCAAACGCTCGATTCGGAATTGCAGGGCAATATCATTGACCTGTGTCCTGTCGGCGCGCTGACATCCAAACCCTATGCCTTTACCGCGCGCCCTTGGGAGTTGAAGAAAACCGAAACCATCGACGTTATGGATGCGCTTGGGTCCAACATTCGTGTGGATACCAAGGGCCGTGAAGTGATGCGGATCATGCCGCGCAACCATGACGGTGTGAACGAGGAGTGGCTGTCCGATAAATCCCGTTTCATCTGGGATGGCCTGCGCCGCCAACGTCTGGATAAACCTTATCTGCGGGTGAACGGTAAACTGTCTCCGGCCACTTGGGGTGAGGCTTTTGCCGCGATTAAAACTGCTGTTGAAGGCAAAAAGGTCGCGGGTTTGATCGGAGATCTGGTAAGCACAGAGGCCGCATTTGCTCTGAAATCGCTGGTCGGTTCACTGGGCGGGGAAGTGGAGTGCCGCGTGGATGGTGCCAAGCTGCCAGCGGGCAACCGCTCGGCCTATGTGGGCACCGCCACGATCGAAGACATTGATTCCGCCGAGATGATCCAGCTGATCGGCACCAACCCCCGCGCCGAAGCACCTGTGCTGAACGCACGTTTGCGCAAGGCATGGCTGCGTGGTGCGAATATCGGTCTGGTGGGCGAAGCTGTCGATCTGACTTATGATTATGCCCATGTAGGGACAGACACGTCCGATCTGGCAGGTTTGCTGGACCTGAAATTCAAAGACGTGCTGGAAAAGCCGTCGCTGATCATCCTCGGGCAGGGTGCCTTGCAGGGTGACAATGGCGCCGATGTTCTGGCCGCCGCAATGGAACTGGCAGAGAAAACCGGCAGCAAGTTCATGGTTCTGCATACAGCCGCTGGCCGTGTGGGCGCGATGGATCTGGGCTGCACCAGCGAAGAAGGTGCCGAGGCTTTGGTTGCCAAAGCCGATGTTGTTTTCAACCTTGGTGTGGATGAAACCACAATCGCCGATGGTCCTTTCGTGATCTATCAGGGCAGCCACGGGGATCGGGGTGCGCACCGCGCTGACGTGATCCTGCCGGGCGCTGCCTATACCGAAGAAAGTGGCATCTTTGTAAACACCGAAGGGCGTCCGCAAATGACGATCCGGGCCGGGTTTGCACCGGGGGATGCGCGGGAAAACTGGGCGGTTCTGCGGGCTTTGTCTGCGGAACTGGGCCACACTCTGCCGTTTGACAGCCTGTCCGCCTTGCGCGCGGCCATGATGGGCGCGGTTCCGCATCTGGGTGCGATTGACCAAGTTGCAGAAAACGACTGGCAGCCTGTGACCGGCAAAAGACTGGGAAAAGGGGCTTTGGTGAACGCAATTCGCGAGCATTACCAAACCAACCCGATTGCGCGTGCCAGTCAGGTTATGGCGGAGTTGGCTGCGAATGCAGCCGCCCGCAGAGCCAGCAAACTGGCTGCGGAGTAATAGGTGAAAATGGCACTGATGATATCCACTTGCGCGGCTTTGTCCGCCTGCACAACCGGCGAAACGCCGGATGTGGACAGTGGCGTTGTGCCTGAATACGGGTCGGTTCAGACCAAGTTGCTGGAAGGCGATCTGGTCAGTTTTGATGTGCAAATGCGCGGGGCCACATCCGATGCGGATGTTCTGGCCTTTAGCGATTGTGTTGCGGCCCAATATGCGCTGATCCGTGGCGACGGTTTTGTGCGCCGCGTGCGCAATGACGTAGATCGGCACCGTGGGGTCTGGATGGGGCAGGGCGTTTACACCCTGTCAAAGATCCATCCGGGTGGTCGATATATTATAGACGCAGAAGTCACGGCGGCTGAATGCCGTGCAAACAACATTCCGATGGTTTAAGAGGCGGCTTATGGACGGATTTTTTGCAACCAACCTTGGAACACTGGTGATTATCATCGCCCAGTGTCTGTTGGTCACGGCCTTTGTGATGGTTAGCCTGCTGTTTTTGGTCTATGGCGACCGTAAAATTTGGGCAGCCGTACAAATGCGGCGTGGCCCGAACGTGGTTGGGCCTTGGGGCCTGATGCAAACGGTTGCGGATGCGGCGAAATACATCTTCAAAGAGGTGTTGATCCCCGACGGGTCCGACAAAACCGTCTTCCTGCTGGCGCCTTTGATGTCTTTCATCCTTGCGCTGATCGCATGGGCGGTTATTCCGTTTTCCGAAGATATGGTTCTGGCCAATCTGAACGTTGCGGTGCTGTATGTTTTCGCCATCGGCTCCCTTGAGGTCTACGGCGTGATCATGGGGGGCTGGGCGTCCAACTCTAAATATCCGTTTCTGGGTTCGCTGCGCTCTGCGGCGCAGATGATTTCATATGAGGTATCGCTCGGCTTTATCATCGTTGGGATTATCATCTCGACCGGCTCGCTTAGCTTTGTGGATATCGTTAAGGCGCAAGAGGGCAATTGGGGCCTGTTCAACTGGTACTGGCTGCCCCATTTCCCGATGGTTTTCCTGTTCTTTATCAGCGCGTTGGCTGAAACAAACCGCCCCCCGTTCGATCTGCCCGAGGCTGAATCCGAATTGGTTGCGGGCTATCAGGTTGAATATTCATCCACGCCGTTCCTGCTGTTTATGGCGGGGGAATATATCGCCATCTGGCTGATGTGCGCCCTGATGTCGATCTTCTTCTTTGGGGGCTGGTTGTCGCCTATCCCAGGCCTGCCGGACGGCGCGCTGTGGCTGGTTGTGAAGATGTCTTTCTTCTTCTTCCTGTTTGCCATGGTAAAGGCCATCGTACCCCGCTACCGCTATGACCAGTTGATGCGGATTGGCTGGAAAGTCTTCCTGCCGATGTCTTTGATCTGGGTTGTGATCGTGTCGATCCTCGCATTTTCAGACGGCGACGAACGTAATCTCGGCGGCCTTTGGGCACGCTGGCAAGTGGAGGCGTCAAACTAATGGCTTTTGACTATGGACGCGCAACGAAATACTTCCTGCTGCAAGACTTCTTTGTGGGCATGAAGCTGGGCTTGAAGTATTTCTTCAAACCCAAGGCAACGCTGAACTACCCCCATGAAAAAGGGCCGCTGAGCCCGCGTTTTCGCGGTGAACATGCGCTGCGCCGCTATCCCAATGGCGAAGAACGCTGCATTGCGTGTAAATTGTGTGAAGCAATCTGCCCCGCGCAGGCAATCACAATTGATGCCGAACCCCGCGATGACGGGTCACGGCGCACCACGCGTTATGATATCGACATGACCAAATGCATCTACTGCGGTTTCTGTCAGGAAGCCTGCCCTGTGGATGCAATTGTTGAGGGGCCGAATTTCGAATTCGCCACAGAAACCCGCGAAGAGCTGTTTTACGACAAGGCAAAACTGCTGTCGAACGGGGATCGTTGGGAAGCCGAGATTGCCCGTAACATCGAAATGGATGCGCCGTACCGATGAACGATTTCAACAAACTCTTTGAAGGCTTTATCAAACAAAGCCAGGACATGGCCGAGAAAATCGGCAAGGATTTTGCGCAGGCCCAAACGGCTTGGCTGGATCAGATGCAGGATTTCATGCCCGAGGGTATGGCCGATGCCATGAAAGGCATGGTCGGAGAGGGGCTTGACGCCCAAACCCGTGCATTGGCAACCATCGCCGGTTTGACTGCCAAAGGGGCCGAGGATACGGCTGTTCTGACGGCGGCAATCAAGGCCGCTTTGGTTGCAGGCGCGTCCCAGCGCGAAATCACCGAGACAATCTTGCAAATGACCAGCGTTGGCGCTGTGACCGGCGTTCAAAAAGCGATGATGACCGCCATGTCCGCCTTTGCCATGGATGGAGCAAATAAATGACCGCGACTGCACTGGCCTTCTATTTCTTCGCTATTATCGGCGTGACCTCTGCCTTGCTGGTGGTGATTGCACGCAATCCGGTTCACTCGGTTTTGTGGCTGATCCTTGCGTTTTTCAGCACCGCTGGCCTGTTCATCCTGATGGGGGCAGAATTTGTCGCCATGTTGTTGGTGATCGTCTATGTGGGCGCGGTTGCGGTGTTGTTCCTGTTTGTGGTGATGATGCTGGACGTGGATTTTGCCGAACTTAAAGGCGGGATTCAGCGGTTCATGCCATTGGGCCTGTTGATCGGTTTGATCCTGTTGATCGAACTGGGTCTGGTGTTTGGCCATTGGCAAATGGCAGAAAACGCCGATGCGTTGCTGCAGTCGCCGACCCCGGAACTGTCGCAAGCCCATAACACTGTAGCGCTGGGGCAATTGATCTACACCGATTACATCTACCTGTTTCAGGCCTCCGGTTTGATCCTGCTGGTGGCAATGATCGGCGCGATTGTTTTGACCCTGCGCCACCGTACAGACATCAAACGCCAGAATGTGATGCAGCAGATGCACCGCGATCCGGCCAAGGCGATGGAACTTAAAGACGTTAAATCGGGGCAGGGGTTGTGATGACTGTTGCCACATCTAAAACCGGAGCATTGTGATGATCACCCTCGAGCACTACCTCACAGTCGCCGCATTGATGTTTGTTATCGGCATCTTCGGCATCTTCCTGAACCGGAAGAACGTGATCGTCATTTTGATGTCCATCGAATTGATCCTTTTGTCGGTCAATATTAACCTTGTGGCCTTTTCCACCCATCTGGGGGATCTGGTCGGGCAGATTTTCACGCTGTTTGTGCTGACTGTAGCCGCAGCCGAGGCCGCCATTGGCCTTGCAATACTTGTCTGTTTCTTCCGCAACCGTGGCACGATCGCGGTGGAAGATGTGAATGTGATGAAGGGGTAGAACGTACCAATGGAAACTATTCTCCTCTTTGCCCCGCTGGTGGGCGCGCTGATCTGCGGCTTTGGCTGGCGGGTGTTGGGCGAAACGGCGGCGACCTATGTGTCTACCGGATTGCTGATGCTGGCGGCGGTTCTGTCTTGGATCATTTTCTTCAGCTATGATGCCCATGACGGCGTTCAGGTCACACCGATTTTCCGCTTTATCGAAAGCGGGTCTCTGTCCACGGACTGGGCGATCCGCATTGACCGTCTGACGGCGATTATGTTGGTTGTTATCAACACCGTATCCGCCTTGGTTCACATGTATTCGCTAGGCTACATGGCCCATGACGAAAACTTCAAAGAGGGCGAAAGCTATCGCCCGCGTTTCTTTGCTTACCTGTCGTTCTTTACCTTTGCCATGTTGATGCTGGTGACAGCAGACAACCTGCTGCAAATGTTCTTTGGCTGGGAAGGCGTGGGCGTTGCATCCTACCTGCTGATCGGCTTCTACTTCCGCAAGCCAAGCGCGAATGCCGCGAATATCAAGGCGTTTGTGGTTAACCGCGTCGGGGATTTCGGCTTTTTGCTGGGCATTTTCGGCCTGTATTATTTTTCCGACAGCATTAACTTTTCGGAAATTCTGGACCCTGAAAACGCCCATCACATCGCGGGTGAAACCCTGCACTTCCTGAGTTGGAATGTGAATGCGCTGGAAATCATCACCTTCCTGCTGTTTGTCGGCGCGATGGGGAAATCGGCGCAATTGTTCCTGCACACTTGGTTGCCGGACGCGATGGAAGGCCCGACCCCTGTGTCTGCTTTGATCCACGCCGCGACCATGGTTACCGCTGGTGTGTTCATGGTGTGCCGCATGTCTCCGCTGATGGAATATGCCACGTTCACTCCGAACTTTATCGTCTTTATCGGCGGCACAACGGCGTTCTTTGCGGCGACCATTGGTCTGGTGCAGAATGACATCAAACGGGTGATCGCCTATTCAACCTGTTCCCAGCTTGGTTATATGTTTGTGGCCGCAGGGATTGGCGCCTATCCGGTTGCAATGTTCCACCTGTTCACTCACGCGTTTTTCAAGGCGATGTTGTTCCTTGGCGCAGGCAGTGTGATCCACGCGATGCACCACGAACAGGACATGCGGAATTACGGCAACCTGCGTAAGAAAATCCCTTACACTTTCGCGGCCATGATGATCGGCACATTGGCGATCACAGGTGTTGGCATTCCGCTGACCCATATCGGGTTCGCAGGCTATCTGTCTAAAGATGCCATCATCGAAAGCGCCTTTGCGGGTGGCACCGGAGTTGCGACCTATGCCTTTATCATGCTGGTCATTGCCGCACTGTTTACCAGTTTCTATAGCTGGCGCCTGATCTTTATGACTTTCTACGGCGAGGAGCGGGGCGATCATCACACCCATGAACACGCCCATGAAAGCCCGATGGTTATGGTCATTCCTCTGGCAGTGCTGGCACTTGGGGCGATCTTTGCCGGTGTTATCTGGTACGAAGACTTTTTCGGTCACAACGTAGAGACCTGGTTCGAAGGCGCGGTTTATATGAACCATGAAACCAACCACGTGATCCACGATGCGCATTCTGTGCCCAACTGGGTCAAAGTCAGCCCGTTCATTGCGATGTTGATTGGCTTTATCGTGGCGTGGATGTTCTATATCAAAAACACAGAGCTGCCTAAAAAGCTGGCCGCGCAACAGCACATCTTGTATCAGTTCCTGCTGAACAAATGGTACTTCGATGAAATCTACGATGTGATTTTTGTACGCACCACAAAACGGCTTGGCACCTTCCTCTGGAAGAAGGGGGACGGGTCTATCATTGACGGCGGGCTGAATGGTCTGGCTATGGGCATCGTGCCTTGGTTCACCAAATTGGCGGGTCGCGCACAATCCGGCTATCTGTTCCACTATGCCTTTGCGATGTTCGTTGGACTGGCTGCACTTATTACATGGTTTGCGATCGGCGGAGGCGCACACTGATGGACAATCTTCTATCTATCGTTACCTTCCTGCCTTTGCTGGCAGCCCTGATCCTTGCAGTATTTCTACGCGGCACAGATGATGCAGCGCAGCGCAACGCCAAAATTCTGGCGCTTGTGGCAAGCCTTGCAACCTTCGTGATTTCCATCGCGATCTACACCGAATTTGACCCGTCAAACACGGGGTTCCAACTGGTCGAGGAATACGACTGGTTCGGCGGGCTGAAATATAAAGTGGGCGTTGACGGGATTTCGGTTCTGTTTGTGCTGCTGACCACATTCCTGATGCCGATTGTGATCGGCGCCTGTTGGGTGGTGACGGACCGCGTCAAAGAATACATGATCCTGTTCCTGATCCTTGAAACCCTTATGATCGCCGTGTTCTGCGCGCTGGATCTGGTGTTGTTCTATGTGGTGTTCGAAGCAGGCTTGATCCCGATGTTCCTGATTATCGGTATCTGGGGTGGTCAAAACCGCGTTTATGCAGCGTTTAAGTTCTTCCTGTATACGCTGTTCGGGTCGGTTTTGATGCTGGTTGCGATGCTGGCCATGTGGTGGGATGCGGGCACAACCGATATTCCGACATTGCTGAACCACCAGTTTTCATCAGACTCGATTTCGCTGCTGGGGTTTCAAATCTTTGGCGGTTTGCAAACCCTGCTGTTCCTTGCGTTTTTTGCCAGTTTTGCGGTGAAAATGCCCATGTGGCCAGTACATACATGGCTGCCCGATGCCCACGTGCAGGCCCCGACAGCGGGTTCTGTGGTGCTTGCGGCAATCCTGTTGAAAATGGGTGGCTACGGCTTCCTGCGCTTCAACCTGCCTATGTTCCCTGTCGCTAGTGACTATCTGGCCACCTTTGTGATGACCCTGTCGGTGATTGCGATCATCTACACATCCCTTGTGGCGCTGATGCAGCAGGATATGAAGAAACTGATCGCCTATTCCTCGGTCGCCCATATGGGCTTTGTGACCATGGGGATTTTCGCTTTGAACCAGCAAGGTCTGGACGGCGCGATTTTCCAGATGATCAGCCACGGCTTTATTTCCGGTGCTTTGTTCCTGTCGGTCGGGGTGATTTATGACCGTATGCACACACGCGAGATCGACGCCTACGGTGGTCTCGTGGTGCGGATGCCGGTCTATGCGATGATCTTCATGTTCTTCACCATGGCCAATGTGGGCTTGCCGGGGACTTCGGGCTTTGTCGGGGAATTCCTGACACTCTCCGCAGCCTTTCAGGTGAACACATGGATCGCCTTTTTGGCCACCACAGGTGTGATCCTGTCAGCAGGCTATGCCCTGTGGCTGTATCGCCGCGTGGTCTTTGGTGATCTGATCAAGGAAAGCCTTAAAACCATAACCGACATGAACACCCGCGAGCGCCTGATGGTTGCCCCGCTGGTGGTGATGACTTTGGTGCTGGGGGTGTACCCTGCACTGGTGCTCGATCTGATCGGGCCGACTGTCACAAACCTTGTCGACCATATCCAACTTGCAACGCCTGACGCCGTTTCTGCGGTTGTCACTGCGCCCAGCCACTAACGAAAGCGGAATAAGATGATTTCCAGCGATCTGAATATTGTTCTGCCAGAACTGATCCTCGCGGCCTTTGCGATGGCGGCATTGATGTTTGCCGTCTACACCAAAAAGGACGAAACCGCGCCGCTTGTGACTTGGGCCACAGCAGGGGTGATGATTGTTCTTGGGCTATGGATTGCCTTTACGCCGATGGAAAACCGCACCGCGTTTAATGGCGCATTTGTGGATGACGGGTTTTCCCGCTTTGCCAAGGTTATAATGCTTTGGGCCAGTGCAATTATGTTGCTGCTGTCCCAAGACTATCTGCGCCGCAATGATATGTTCAAATTCGAATACCCGATCCTGATCGCGCTGGCGACTTTGGGTATGATGATGATGGTGTCGGCGGGCGATCTGATGTCTCTCTATATGGGGTTGGAATTGCAGTCCCTTGCGCTGTATGTGATCGCGGCTTTCCGTCGTGACAGCCTGAAATCAACCGAAGCTGGCCTGAAGTATTTCGTTCTCGGGGCGTTGTCCTCGGGTATGCTGCTCTATGGTGCGTCTTTTGTTTATGGTTACACAGGCACGACAAATTTCGCAGGCATTGCTTCAACAATCCACAGCGGTGCGCCGCTCGAACTCGGCCTGATCTTTGGTCTGGTGTTCCTGTGCGTTGGCATGGCGTTCAAAATCTCGGCTGCACCGTTCCACATGTGGACCCCTGACGTTTACGAAGGCTCGCCCACTCCGGTTACAGCGTTTTTTGCAACCGCCCCCAAAGTTGCGGCGGCTGGTCTGTTTGCCCGCGTGATGTTTGACGCCTTTGATGGTGCGCAAGCAGACTGGACCCAGATTGTGGCCTTCCTGTCGCTGGTTTCGATGTTCCTTGGTGCGGTTGCTGCGATCGGACAAACCAACATCAAACGTCTGATGGCCTATTCCTCGATCTCGCATATGGGGTTCGCCCTGATGGGGCTTGCTGCTGGCACAGAAGAGGGCGTCAAGGCGCTGCTGATCTATATGGCGATCTATGTGGTGATGAATATCGGCACATTCGCCTTTATCCTGAATATGGAAAAAGACGGTCGTGCGGTAACAGATATTCGCAGCCTTGGCCAGTATTCCAAAGCGGCACCGGGTCGTGCGGCGGCGCTGGCGATCCTGATGTTCTCGCTTGCGGGGATTCCGCCGATGGTGGGCTTCATTGGTAAGCTGTATGTGCTGCGCGCTGCGGTTGGGGCCGATATGGCTTGGCTGGCTGTTGCTGGGGTAGTTGCGTCGGTCATCGGTGCGTTTTACTATCTGCGGATCATCTACTACATGTACTTTGGCGAAGATGTAGACGGTCTGGACGGCAAAATGCCGGGCCTGCACTATGTTGCGCTGATGGGGGCTGCGGCGATTATGCTGATCGGCATCATCAACCCGTTCGGGCTGGAAGGATACGCTGCTATGGCCGCGCAATCGCTGCTGAAATAATGCAGCACTGGCCAGACGGCACAGAGAAATTCGTCTTTGACACCATCGACAGCACGATGGCCGAAGCACGTCGGCAAGCCCCTGCAATCGCGGGGGCTGCTTGGTTCTTGGCTCATGTGCAAACTGCGGGGACGGGGCGTCGCGGGCGCCCTTGGGACAGTCAGGATGGTAACTTCGCAGCCTCGCTGCTGATCCGCCCAGAAGCTACACCCGACAAACTGGCGCTGCGCAGTTTTGTGGCGGCACTTGCTCTTTATGACGCGCTGGTGGAATGCACAGGGCGGGCCGATATATTTGCGCTGAAGTGGCCCAATGATGTGTTGTTGAACGGCGGTAAACTTGCGGGCATCCTGCTGGAAACCTTGGCAGAGGGGCCGGATCGCTATGCGCTGATCATCGGTATCGGTGTAAACCTTAAATCCATCCCAAGCGCTGGTGCATTGGAAGCTACAGCTCTGCCACCTAAATCCCTGTCGCAAGAAACCGGCCTGACCATCACACCGGAATCCTTTCTGAACGCATTGGCTGTGTCCTACGCCAATTGGGAGAACACACTGCAAACCTATGGCTTTGCCCCGATCCGTCAGGCGTGGTTGTCCAAAGCTGCCAATATGGGTAAGACCATCACCGCCAAACTGCCCAATCAACACATCGTGGGTATTTTCAAGACGGTGGACGAAACAGGCGCGCTTATACTACAAGCAACAGACCGTCAGCACGTGATCACGGCTGCCGACATTTCATTCTAAGGATCGCATATGCTGCTGGCTATCGACGTCGGAAATACCAATACTGTTTTTGCAATTCACGACGGGACGTCTTTTCTGTCTGAATGGCGCTGTGCAACGGAACATCCGCGCACGGCCGATCAATACTACGTCTGGCTGCGCAATCTGATGCTGTTGAATGATATCCAGCCGGATATTGACCGTGTGGTGATTTCATCCGTGGTGCCCCAAGTGGTGTTTAACCTGCGGGTGTTGTGCGACAAATATTTCAAATGCCGCCCGCTGGTTGTGGGCAAACCCGAGGTCGATCTGGGCGTACCTGTCCGTGTTGATGCGGGCACGTTGGTGGGGGCGGATCGACTGGTCAACACCGTGGGGGCGTATAACCGTTATGGCGGCGATCTGGTCGTGGTGGATTTCGGCACGGCCACCACCTTTGACGTTGTGGATCAGGACGGCGCCTATATCGGCGGCGTGATTTCCCCCGGTGTCAATCTCTCTATTAAAGCCCTTCATGAGGCCGCCGCTGCGCTGCCCCATATCGACGTTACCATGCCCGATCATGTGATCGGCACCAACACCCTTGCCTGTATGCAAGCGGGGGTGTTTTGGGGCTATGTCGGCCTTGTAGAAGGGGTATGCAAGAAAATCCGCGAAGAGCATCCGCGCCCGATGAAAATCATCGGCACGGGGGGGCTGGCGGGCCTGTTTGAACGGGGCACCGACCTTTTTGACAGTATTGACGGTGATCTAACCATGCACGGGCTCGTCCTGATAGCAGATAAAAACCGAGGCGAATAAATGAGTAAAACCAACCGCTTGATCTTCCTGCCCCTAGGGGGCGCAGGAGAGATCGGAATGAATATGTATCTTTACGGCTATGGGCCAGCGGGCAAAGAGAGGTATATTCTGGTGGATGTGGGCGTGACCTTCCCAACCATGGATGGCACCCCCGGCGTTGACCTGATCATGCCCGACACCGCCTATATTGAGGCCCGTTTAGACCGACTTGAAGCGATCTTTATCACCCATGCCCACGAAGACCACATCGGCGCCCTTGGCCATCTGTATGGCCGCCTTGATGTGCCGATCTACACCCGTAAATTCACTGGTGCTGTGGCGCGGGCCAAAATGGAAGAACACGGTCAGAATTCAGACCGAGTAGAAGTGATTGGCAAATGGCCGGAACAAGTTGAGCTGGGCCCGTTCAAAGTTGGCTTCATGCCTGTTGCCCACTCAATCCCCGAAGCATCGGGTCTGGTGATCGACACTCCCAAAGGCCGCATTGTGCATACGGGCGATTTCAAACTCGACCCCGATCCCATCGTGGGCGAGGCGTATAACCCCGAACTTTACCGCGAAATCGCCAAAGGCGGCGTGCAGGCGCTGGTTTGTGACAGCACAAACGTGTTTTCGCCTATCGCGGGGCGCTCTGAATCCGGCTTGGGCGACAACATCACCAAACTGATGAAAGACGCCACAGGCATGGTTGTGGCCACGACCTTTGCTTCAAACGTGGCACGGTTGAAAACACTGGCGCAGGCGGGTGTGGATTCTGGACGTTCGGTTGTGGTGCTGGGGCGTGCCATGAAAAAGATGCTGGGGTACGCAAATTTTGCGGGCCTGATCGACAGTTTCCCCCCCGTTGTGGATATAGAGGACGCCCGCGATATTCCGCGCGGTAGCTTGATGTTGCTGGTCACTGGCAGTCAGGGCGAACGGCGTGCTGCATCTGCACAACTGGCCAATGGCAAATATCTGGGGCTGGAAATGCGCGAAGGTGATACCTTCCTGTTTTCAAGTAAAACCATCCCGGGAAATGAAATCGGTGTCGGTAGAATCGTCAACAGTTACAGCGAGATGGGCGTGAAAGTTGTCGATGACAACTCTGGCGACTACCACGTGTCTGGCCACGCAAACCGGCCTGATCTGGAAGAAATACACGGTATCTTCAAACCCAAGATGCTGATCCCGATGCACGGCGAACACCGCCACCTGCGCGCCCATAGTGAACTGGCGGAAGCCAAAGGCATTGCCTCGATCATCGCGGCCAATGGGGCCATGGTGGATCTGGGCGGCGACAAGCCCAAAATCGTAGAGAATATCCAGACAGGTCGCCTGTATCTGGACGGAAAACGCCTGATCGGTGCCTTTGACGGCGTCGTTCTGGAACGGATGCGTCTGGCCATGCGAGGCGGGGTTGTTGTTAGCCTGCTGCTGGAAGACAATCAACAAATCGGTGAAAGCTGGGCCGAGGTTCTGGGCCTGCCAGAAACTGAATCGAACCAACCCTCGCTGCAAGAAACACTTGAGCGTGAAATTGATGCGGAACTCGGCAAAGCCAAACGGGGCCTGCTGGCGGATGACGATCAAGTGGAGAAGGCGGTTCTGCGCACTGTGTCACGGGTTTGCAAAGATCTGGTTGGCAAGAAACCCGTTGTGAAAGTTCTGATCAACCGTCTGGTCGAGTAGAACACTGACATCACAAAGAAAAAGAGCGTTTCGACGAAAGCCGAAACGCTCTTTTTTTATGCCTAGGAAGTGCTGACTAACAAGCCCAACTTTCTAAATCGGACGCCGCCTCAAAATAGGGCGGCGCCTGACAATATCACACGTCGCCGGTTTCTTCGCTCACGGGCTCGGACACAGAGGCGTCAGATTCTTTGGATTTCGCTGTTGGCTTTTTAGCAGCGGTTTTGGTTTTGGAAGCAGGCTTTTCAGCTGTTTTACGCGAGGATTTCGCAGGTTCTTTTGTTGTTTTTGCGCGGGTAATTTCCAGCGGACGCAACAAAAAGGCTGGAACGTGCTCGCCCATGCCAACAGTCTGGTTCTTTGGTTCTGAACGCCCGCGCCGCGGCGCTTCGGTTTTCGGGGCCGCTGGGGCCGCGGGTTTTTCAGCCTGTTGCGCAGCAGGTTTTGCCTGCTCTGGCTTTTTACGTGTCCGAGGAGCTGGCTTTTCAGTGCGTTGTTCAGACTTATCCCCAGTTGACGCCGGTTTTTCAGAGCGCGAACGAGGTTTGCTTGATCCGGACGACAGGGCAGGCGTGTCCATACGTTCGATCTGTTTTTCGACCAGTTCTTCGATCTTATCCAGATACTTTTGTTCAAACGGCATACACAGAGTGATCGCCTTACCATCACGCCCCGCACGGCCCGTGCGGCCAATCCGGTGAACATAGTCTTCAGAGTGGATCGGAACATCAAAGTTGATCACGTGACTTACGGCTGGAATATCCAATCCGCGCGCTGCCACATCCGAGGCCACAAGCAATTTCAAATCACCGCCGCGAAACCCGTCCAAAACCCTCATCCGGACGCTTTGATCAAGATCTCCGTGAATGGCGCCCGCATCAAAACCGTGCTTTTTCAAAGACTTCATCACAATATCTACACTGGATTTGCGATTGCAAAAGATAATGCCATTGGTGATGGCATCGCCTTCAGCCTTTAGGATCTCGCGCAGAACTTCGCGCTTTTCCTTGGCTTCGCTGGTGCGGTTCGACGGGGTGAACATGCAGATTTTCTGCGTGATGTTTTCACCTGTTGTCGCCTGACGCGCCACTTCTACCCGCTCCGGATTTTGCAGGAATTCCTGCGTGATCCGCGTAATTTCAGGCGCCATCGTGGCCGAGAAAAACAGGGTCTGGCGGGTGAAAGGCGTCAGTTTGAAAATGCGTTCGATATCGGGAATGAACCCCATATCGAGCATGCGGTCTGCCTCGTCTACAACCATGATCTGTACGCCGTTCAGCATCAGTTTGCCGCGCTCGAAGTGGTCAAGCAAACGACCCGGCGTGGCAATCAGAACATCGACACCACGGTCAATCTTTTGGTCTTGGTCTTTAAAGCTGACGCCACCAATCAACAAAGCCATGCTTAGTTTCAGATGTTTTGCGTAAACTTCAAAGTTTTCGGCAACCTGCGCAGCCAGTTCCCGTGTGGGACACAGCACCAGCGATCGGGGCATGCGGGCCCGTGCGCGGCCTTTGGCCAGTTTTGTGATCATCGGAAGCGTAAAGCTGGCGGTTTTACCTGTGCCTGTCTGGGCAATACCCAGTACATCGCGGCCTTGCAGCGCAAGGGGAATGGCGGCGGCTTGGATTGGGGTCGGGGATACATACCCAGCCTCATCAATGGCCTTTAGGACTTTAGGGTCCAGGTCCAGATCGGAAAATTTTATCATTAGAGCCTTATTGTTACGGCGTTGATTCATACCGCAAAATTGGCTGCGGCTGGGGCCCCGGATTGGGCCCGTTCCTCTGGGCACTTCCTTAAATGATTTTCCAGCGGAGTCAACGTGGCGGTCACGTTTCGCAACAATATCAGGTATTTTGGCCGTTTGTTGCCATTTGCGTGACAAAAAAAAGCTGAAAAGCGTGATCTTTCGCACGCTGGAATATGTTTTAGGAAATGGCTGACTGATGTATGGTTTTCCCAATTAAGTATTTTCAAAAGTCATAAAGGAAACACCATGCGACTGATGTCTGGCAGTTGGGGCAAAACCTATGCCTCTTTGATTAGCGATTTTCCCAAAACCTATGCTGCGCTGAATATCGACAAAAAATTCACCGACAGTTTGAAAGAACACAAGCGCGTGGTGGAAAACCTGAAGAAGGCTGACAAGCTGATCAACGGTTTTGCCATGGCGCGGGATTCCAATAAAGAACCGTTTCTAGAACCTTACACTGGGGCGGTGGCGGAATGCGTTTCATCCCACAAAACTTTCGCAGGAAAGTTGAAGTCAAATTTTAACAAATACCGGCCCAAGGTTAAGATTCAGCAGAAAACCTTTGATTCAGTTTATAAATCCCTGACAGACGATTTGCAGGCGCTGGTGGATCAGACCGAAAGTCAGGTCAAAGGCATGGCGCAGGAAATTAAGGGGCAAGAGGCCAAGGCAGAGAAATCGGCCAAGGGTGTTTTGGCTTTGCAACAGAAAGAAGATCAGCATTACAAAGCGTTTTTCAAGTGGATGGAAGCGATTGAAAAGAAGCAGGATGTTAAGAAATGGAATTCGGAATTTCCCAAAATGATGAAGCCGCTCAATAAATGTTACGGCGCTATGGCAGTTTGGGTGAAAGGAAATAAAGAGTTAAAAAACAAAGACTTCCTGAAAGAGTATAAAGTGCTTAAACCCCGTTTGGGTCAGTTTAAACTGAACGAAAACGCCACAGCCGAAGATCTGGGCGAGAAGATCAGTTTCTACCACAATCCTGTCATCAATTGCTCTCGGGAGTTGGAAAAAGTCGACGTGAAAAAGAAAAAGAGCAAATCCGGCTAACCAAAAACGAGCCTGTTCAGCCCGCTTTTAGCGTTGTCTTTTATGCTACCAACATTTCTTTGGTGGCCGTCAGTTTCAGCTCTGGGTAATCCCGCTCAACGCGGTCGATATCCCATTGTAATCGGGTCATATAGACGGGGTCGCCGTCGTGATCATGGGCAACATGGCCTTTGTTGACGCTTACAAAGGTGTCAATCTTTTCCTGTGGCCCGTTCAGCCAACGGGCAGAGTTGAACTGTGTCGGTTCAAACCGCACGGGGATGCCGTATTCCAGTTCGATCCGGCTGGCCAGAACTTCGAACTGCAAGGCGCCAACCACCCCGACGATCCAGCCTGCGCCGATCACGGGTTTGAACAGTTTGGCGGCACCTTCTTCGGCGAATTGGTTCAGGGCTTTGTCCAGATGTTTGGCTTTCATCGGGTCAGTCGCGCGGACCGATTGCAGCAATTCCGGGGCAAAAGACGGGATGCCTGCGAAATGCAACGCTTCGCCCTCGGTCAGGGCGTCGCCGATGCGCAATTGTCCGTGGTTTGGAATGCCGATGATGTCACCTGCCCAGGCTTCCTCGGCCAACTCTCGGTCTGACGCCAGAAACAGCATCGGCGAGGCGATGGCCATGGGCTTTTTGGTGCGCACATGGGTCAGTTTCATACCCCGTTTGAAATGGCCCGAACACAGACGTACAAAGGCAATCCGGTCGCGATGTTTGGGGTCCATATTGGCCTGAACCTTGAACACAAATCCCGAAACTTTGGTTTCATCAGGGGCAACTGGGCGTTCTGCGGCGGGGCGGATTTGCGGTTTAGGGCCGAACTCGCCGATTCCTTCCATCAATTCCTGCACACCGAACGAGTTGATTGCAGAGCCGAACCAGATTGGCGTCATGGTGCCGTCAAGAAAGGCTTGCCGGTCCAAAGTTGGCAGCAGTTCTCGGGCCATTTCCACTTCTTCCAGAAACTTTTCCAGCAGATGCGCGGGCACGTGGTCTGCCAGTTTTGGGTCATCCAGACCTTTGATCTTAATGGATTCCGACACCACATTTCTGTCAGCGCGGTCCATCAGTTCCAGACGGTCATTCAGCAAATCGTAACAGCCCAGAAACTCGCGGCCCATGCCGATGGGCCAGCTGGCAGGGGTGACGTCGATCGCCAGATTTTCTTGAATTTCGTCAATAATATCAAATGTATCGCGGCTTTCACGGTCCATCTTGTTACAAAAAGTCAGGATCGGCATGTCGCGCATGCGGCAGACTTCAAACAACTTTTGCGTCTGGCTTTCCACACCTTTGGCGCCGTCAATCACCATGATCGCTGCATCCACGGCGGTAAGCGTGCGGTAAGTATCTTCGGAAAAATCCGAGTGACCGGGCGTGTCCACCAGATTGAACCAAAACTCGCGGAATTCAAACGACATGGCAGAGGCAGATACCGAAATCCCGCGGTCTTTTTCCATCTGCATGAAATCGGATCGGGTGCGGCGGGCCTCGCCCTTGGCACGCACTTGGCCCGCCATCTGGATCGCGCCACCATACAACAGAAATTTTTCCGTCAACGTGGTTTTACCCGCATCCGGATGCGAGATAATTGCGAAGGTGCGGCGGCGGTCGATTTCCGGTGGCAGCACAGGCTGGTTTGAGGTGCGATCTAACATGTGCGTGCATATAGATAGTGTTTGCGGGCGTGGCAAGAAAACTGCGCGGTTTGGGGCAGGTTCTGGCAAGTTATCCGCGTTATTCCGCCCTGACGCGGCAGATGCAAGACTATAGGGGCGCTGCGGCTACGGGGCCTTAACCAGTTTTTCGTAAGTTAGACGCTTTCTTTAACTCATTTTAAGGTGAATTATGCCTACAAAAGCACAAGAAATCGCCCGCGCAGATTTGATCGTAGAATTGAAAAAACTACAATCTGATTTTCAAAGCAAATGGATTGATGGTTCGCTTCCGACAGGTTGGAATGAAATTCCGGTGTTACACCCTTTGAACCCGCCAAAATCCGAAATTACCCTGTCGTTGGACGAAGACCTTTTGAAATGGTTTCGCAAATTCGGAGAAGGGTTTGAGGCGCGTATCAACTCGATCTTGCGGATCTACTGGCATGCGTTGCAATCGGGTTTGGTTAAATCCCATTGGGATGCGGATTCGGTCGGTCCAAAGGACCACACCTTGCTAGAGGATCTTTTGCTGCAAAAGTTGAAAGAGGTTCAGGCAGGGGGCGGCGGGGCTTATACCAAAAAGCAGTTGGCGGCACTTGAAAAAGAGTTGCAAGCCAGCCTGTCCACGCTGCGAAAGGCCCATGGCGTGGAATAGACGGTTATGTCGTAAAGGGAATAGAGGAGGGACGGGGGGTCAAATGATCCCCTTGTCCTGCAAAACTTTCTTACGGCTGCGCGAAATCGGAACGGTGACACCGTCAGACATCAATAATGATACTTTCTGTCCCTCGCGGATCACTTCAGAAATTTCGGCGAACCTGACCCAATGGGAGCGGTGAACTTTGGCGCCGGCTTGGGGATTCAACTCGGTAATGGCATCGCCAAAGCGCATGTAGACCATGTGCATTCCCGTGTCGGTATATGCCTCAATGTAATGGTCGCTCATGGACAGGCGGATCAAATAACTGCCCCCATTCGGGCCAAGCCGTTTGAGAAATGGACAGTTTTTAGGGGGCGCGTGGGGTTGCGGTGGTTCCACAGGTTCAGGAGCCGTTGCGCGGGCCGGATCGGGTTCTATCGGCGCTGGTTCTACAGATGCAGGCCTAGTGGTGATTTGTGCTGCCTGCTGGTCCACGACCGCATGACAAACCCAAATACCAAGATACACAAAAATATCCACGACCATGACCAGAATGAAAACAATTGCCGGATGGGGCAGTTCATCATGGGGGTAAAATGCCAAGGCAAAGCTCCAGGCGAGCGAGAAATAGGGCAGCGAGAATAGCCCCACCCCGATGGCCGCGCGCACCCAGAAAAGCTGGTCCGGAAAACGCAGATTCGTCCAGATCGCCACCACCGTTCCCCAAAAACACGAACTAAAGGCAATGACACCCCAAAAGAACAGCCGAAACACGAATGTATCGGTGCTATAAGTGTCAAACGGCCCAACTAAGGCGCAGACCCCGGCACTTGCAGACGTGACAATAAAGGTCAGGGGATGGCGCATTTGCCGGTACGTTCCGCGAAAAACACGGGACAGGGTAACGCGGTCCTTTGGGGCGTTTTCTTGCAGGTTCATCTGCAGATCATGCCTATTTCAAACAGCATTTCGATCGGATATTGCCTTAAATTCTGGTGGCGTCTGGCTGCCAAAGCAATGGGGATGCCACGTAACGTGTTGATCTATCAATAACATTTTACCTATTCGATAAAGGGAAATCAACTATGAGTGGATTCTTTTTGATTTACCTTGCGTCGCCATACCATTCACGAAGCAAGCCATGCCATTCACGTAAACTGCGTTGTTATTGCCCTGTCACATAGGGTTGATGACGTACTCGTCGCGATTACGTGACGGGGGCGCTGGCCATCTATTGCCCTATTTTAGTTGTGTCGCGTAGTGAGTACCTTCGGCCAGCGCCTAGAAGCGGGCCAGCCGAAAAGATTTCCCCTTAAAACCAGCTATTCAAGCGGCTCTAGCACCCGATGACCGGGCGATACCTCGCGGTAGCGCGAGGGGGCTGGTGTGTGGCTGACCGGAAAGATCGGGCTGGGAATCGGTTTGAAATTCAGCTCTTTGTCGATCTGGCGGTCCCGTGGATCAGGGCGGGGCACAGCCGACAGCAAGGTGCGCGTGTAATCATGCTGCGGGTTTTCAAAAATCGCCGCGCGCGGACCGATTTCAACGATCCGCCCCAGATACATCACCGCCACTTGATGGGACACCCGTTCCACCACGGCCATGTCGTGGCTGATGAACAGATAGGACAGTTCCATTTCCGCCTGTAGTTCCATCATCAGGTTCAACACCTGCGCCTGCACTGATACATCAAGGGCAGACACGGCCTCGTCTGATACAATCAGTTTGGGGCGCAGGGCCAAGGCGCGGGCGATGGCAACCCGCTGGCGTTGACCGCCGGAAAATTCATGGGGGAAGCGATCGAGGAACGTGTCATTCAAACCGCAACGGTTGAACAATTCCCGCGCCCGATCCCGCATTTCGGATCGCGGACAGATGTTGTAATTTATCATCGGCTCTATCACTTGATCCACCACTTTGCGGGTGGGGTTGAGCGAGGCAAACGGATCCTGAAAAATCATCTGCATATTGCGCCGCGCGTCATGCAGTTCACTGCCGTTCATGTCCAGAATGTTAACGCCGTTGATATTAACCTGCCCGCTCAGCGGTTCTTCAAGGCGCAAAACCGACCGTCCTGCGGATGATTTCCCACAACCGCTTTCGCCCACCAGCGACAGGGTTTCCCCGCGCCGCAGGGTAAAGGACAGGTCTTCAACCGCATGTACATTGGCCACCGTGCGCCGCAACAACCCGCCTTTGACGGGGTAGCGCGTGGTCAGGTTTTTTACCTCTAGCAGGATTTCAGTCCCCGCGATGATCGGCTGTGGCGTTTTGGCGTTCACCTCTCCCATGATGGCCATAGGTTCGGGGTTGGGTTTGCCCGCCATTTCCCCCAGTTTTGGCACTGCTGCCAGCAAGGCGCGGGTGTAATCCTGTTGGGGGTTTTCAAAAATATCCGTGACCGAGCCTTCTTCGACAAGATTGCCGCGATACATCACCACCACACGGTCTGCCATCTGCGCAACCACCGCCATATCATGGGTGATGAACAGAACCGCGGTGCCCGTTTCTTCCTTTAAGCGGTTGATAAGGGATAGAATTTCAGCCTGAATTGTTACGTCCAACGCAGTTGTCGGTTCATCGGCAATCAGCAGGCGGGGTTCACAGGCCAGCGCCATGGCGATCATCACCCGCTGACGCATCCCGCCTGATAACTCGTGGGGGTATTGGGTCAGACGCCGTTCCGGTTCAGGTATCCGCACCCGCTGCAACAGCTCGAACGCGCGGGCTTCGGCCTCTTTCTTGGACAGGTCTTTATGAACCCGCAAACCTTCGGTCAGTTGCCGCCCCACCGTGAACACGGGGTTAAGCGAGGTCATCGGTTCCTGGAAAATCATCCCGATCTGGTTGCCCCGAATGGTGCGCATCAGATCAGCGTCTGCGGTGGTTAAATCCTTAACTGTTCCGTCAGACTGTGTGAAATTCAATTTGCCCGATGCGATTTTTCCGCCGCCATATTCTACCAAACGCATCAAAGACAGCGACGACACAGACTTGCCAGACCCGCTTTCGCCCACAACACAGACGGTTTCGCCGGGATTAATGTGAAAAGTCACATCTTCAACGCCGACAACGACCCCTGAATTGGTCTCGAACTCGACACGCAGGTTTTCAAACGAGACGAGCGGCTGGCCATCGGGCATGGGATTCTCCTGCATTTCTTCAAACGGAACTCTGCTTGAACTCTGCGGCGCGGATGCAGCCCCTGTCAACAATTGCTGCGGGTTAAAGCGGTTAGAACGACAATGCAGCCTGCTGTGTGCCTAAACGTGCGGCACGGAATTCTTGTGCGACGGCGCGGACTTGGGTGATTCTGTCCGGATCAGAGGGATGACGTTTTAGGCGGCCCGTGGAGCGGGGCAGGCGGGACAGCAGGGTGATGGCCTCATCCGGGTTATAGCCCGCCAGCATCATCAGGATGGTGCCGTTGCGGTCTGCTTCAAGTTCGAACTGTTTGGAATAGGCGACCAGTGCAGTTTCGGCCCCTGCACGGGCGGCTAAATTCACGTCGCGCCCTTCTTTTTTGGCGGCTTCTGCACTTTTCAAAGCGCCGCGCATCACCTCGGTCTGGCCACGGGTGATGTGATCGGCAATTTGATGAGACATCTCATGGGCCATGACCATAGCAAATTCATCGTCGCTGCGCAGAAACCGTACCATGGCGTGATTGAACAAGATCACAGGGCGGCCGGTCGGGTCGCGGGTGAATTTTGCGTCTGGCGGCTGGCCGCGATCCAGCGCGACCACAAACTGAAAAGCGCAGCGGGTTTCTGATTGCCCCGGGTGGGCGCGGCGGCAGGCAGCTTTTGCCACAGGTAAAATACGTTTGTGAACGCGGCCAAAGGCGGCGAGTCCTTCGCCAAGCGGTCGGGTGCCTGTTTCTGGCGTAATCACTGGCGCGGTTTGTTGTGGAATATCACTGGGTGGGGGCGATGTGCAGGCGGCCAGAAAAGCCAGTCCCGACACCAAGGCACTTTTAAAAATGGGTCGTGTCGGGCTGGGCATCAGCGGGTCCATCGGTTGGGGCTGCTGCGGGCAGCGCCTGTCATATCTGTGTCGGTTTGTGAAACCTGCAAGTCTGCCCCCAAGTCCGATTGTGTTACCCGCCGCGTCTTCGTACCTTACGCCTAACACGAAATGAGGAGATTCGGTGATGGATTTAGGGATCAAAGGAAAACGGGCGATTGTCTGTGCGGCGTCCAAAGGCTTGGGCTATGGCTGTGCCGAGGCTTTGGCACAGGCAGGCGTGGATCTGGTGATCAACGCACGCTCTGACGGGCCCTTGCAAGAAGCAGCTGAACGGTTGCGCGGCTTTGGTGTGAAGGTGACGGCTGTTGCGGCTGACATTAGCACGGCTGAGGGTCAGGCGGCTGTTCTGGCTGCGGCGGATGGTTCTGTCGATATTCTGGTTAATAACGCCGGTGGCCCCCCCCCGGGCATGTGGAGCGATTGGGATCGGGACGATTTCATTAAAGCGCTTGATTCCAACATGTTGGCCCCGATTGCCATGATGAAAGCCTGTCTGCCTGCCATGATGGAAAAGGGTTGGGGACGTGTCGTTAATATTACCTCCCAATCGGTGAAATCGCCTATTCCGGTTCTGGGTCTGTCCAATTCTGCCCGTGCGGGTCTGACAGGTTATGTGGCCGGGACCTCTCGGCAGGTGGCGCCTTCTGGGGTGACGATTAACAACATGCAACCGGGAATTCATGCCACGGACCGCGCTGTTTCACTGGATGGTGGCGCGGCGGCGGCGCAGGGTATTTCCGTTGAAGAGGCTAAGGTGCAGCGGTGTGAGACGATTCCGGCGCGGCGTTATGGCACTTCTGCCGAATTCGGTGCCATGTGTGCATTCCTGTGCTCGCAACATGCGGGCTTCATCGTGGGGCAGAATATCCTGCTGGACGGTGGCGCGGTGAATTCCACCATGTAAGGAATGAGCCGTCTTACTGCAGACAGGTTTTGTCAGCAGCGGATTGTTAAGAATTGAAAATCCGATCGCGGGCTGCGCGGTCGGATTTTTGAGTATTTGGGGAACATTGAAGCGGGGAACGGACTGGGTGGAAGAGCGGTTTAGTTTGAAGGATGCGTTGTTTAATCAACAAAAAGTGGCTTATCTGGCAGGGCTTTTGGCAGGTGCGGATCCGCGGTTTGACGGGGCTGGGTTCACGCGCGATGTGATGGCAGAATTGTTGTCGCTAGAGTTGAAGCAACGGATTGATTTGATTGCACGGGTTTTGGCGGTGTATCTGCCAGATGATTTTGATGATGCAGTGGCCGTTATTTTACGGGCCTTGCCGCCTGAACTCGATCCTTTGAAAACCGACGATGATTTTGGTGATTTTATCTTTGCGCCCTTTGGAGAGTTTGTTTCCAGTCACGGCTTGGGGCATTTTGATCGCTCGATGGAGGCGATTTGTGCTTTGACCAAGCGGTTTTCCATGGAATTCACCCTGCGTCCTTTTCTGAATGCCCATGAAGCGCGGGTTGTGGCTGTTCTGGCGGAATGGGCCGTGGATGGGAATTATCATTTGCGGCGTTTGGTAAGCGAGGGCACGCGGCCCCGTCTGCCATGGGGCAAGAAGGTTGGCTTGGCATATGGGGCGCCGCTGCCTTTGTTGGACCAGTTGTATTGTGACCCCACGCGTTATGTGACGCGGTCAGTGGCGAACCATTTGAATGATATTGCCAAGCTGGATGCAGGGCTGGTGGTGGAGACTTTGGCCCGTTGGCAGCGAGAGGGTCGCCAAGAGCCGCGGGAAATGGATTGGATCATCCGCCATGCCCTGCGCACGTTGATTAAACAGGGCGACCCACAGGCGATGGCCTTGTTGGGGTATGTGCCTGATCCGCCGATAACCCTGTCTGCAGTGCGGGTGACACCGCCTAGCATCGCATTTGGTGAGGCTTTTGAATTTGAGATGACGGTGACGGCTTCAGCGCCAGCACAGCTGCTGGTGGATTACGCCATCGGGTTTGTCAAAGCGGATGGGCAGCGCAAACCCAAAGTGTTCAAGCTGAAACAACTGGCCTTGAAGGCCGGGGAAACCGTGGTTTTGCGCAAACGGCACCGGCTGAAAGCGGATGCGACGACGTATCGCCTGTATGCGGGGGAGCATGCGGTTTTGGTGCAGATTAACGGGGTGGAACGGGGGGCGGGCTGTTTTGATCTGACTGCGCCCTAGCGTAAAGTGGACTTGCTGACCTGCTGTTGCGCTGTTATCTGACCAAAATCATAGGATACCAGAAGCGGAGTGCCCCTTGGCCGTCCAAGACCCACCTCGGTTAGAATTACAGCAGATCACCCGCAGTTTTGGCGGGCAGACGGCGGTGGCGGATGTGTCGCTTACCCTTGAAGCGGGCGAGGTGATTTGCCTGCTTGGTCCATCGGGCTGTGGCAAGTCGACGACCTTGCGGATTGCGGCGGGCGTGGACCGCCAAAGCGGTGGCGCGGTGTTGATTGACGGGGCGATTGTGTCGGATGACCGCCACCATCAAGAGCCGGAAAACCGTTCTATCGGGTTGATGTTTCAGGATTTTGCGCTGTTTCCCCATTTGGATGTGGCGGGTAATGTGGGCTTCGGTTTGCGCGGTTCAAAGGCTGAAAAAACCGCAAGGATTGGCGCTTTGCTAGAGCGGGTTGACCTGCAGGGCTATGGTGGGAAATACCCCCATGAATTGTCAGGCGGCGAACAACAGCGGGTGGCTTTGGCCCGCGCCCTTGCGCCCAAACCCCGTGTTTTGCTGATGGATGAACCGTTTTCCGGCCTTGATGACCGTCTGCGCGACGAGGTTCGGGATTCCACGCTGGAACTGTTGAAAGACGAGGGCACGGCGGTTCTGCTCGTAACCCATGAACCGGTTGAGGCCATGCGAATGGCCGACCAGATTGCGCTGATGCGCGATGGCCGTGTGGTGCAAATGGGCGCGCCCTATAATATCTACAACGCCCCTGTGGACCGCGCAGCGGCAGCATTCTTTTCAGATGTGAATGTGGTGTCGGGCGTGGTGAAAAACGCGCTGACAGAAACGCCGTTTGGTCAGTTTCTGGTACCCGGATCCAAGGACGGTGACGCCGTTGAAATCATCATTCGCCCCCAGCATCTGCGGCTTGATTTTGACCGGAACGGGCGCGGGCCGAACCCGACAGTGGAAGAGGGCACCCCCGCACGCGGTATCGTCAGCCGTGCGCGGTATCTGGGGCATCATTCACTGGTGGAATTCACCATGGATTATGACGGGTCCAGTTTGCAGGTGACGGTGCCGGGCGTTTTCCTGCCCGAAGCCGGACGTGCGTTGTGGCTGTCCATGCGCCGTGACCGCTGTTTTGTGTTTCCCAAAACCTAGGTAGTTCCCAAAGGTGTGAAGGCGCTGTGAAACGGGCGTCAGTTTTACGTGAATAATGCGGTTCCCTTGGGTAAACTCGTGAAACCGTCCCTAACTGTGATTATTGTCACTTTTCCATTCGAAATTCGCAGGCTAACTCAATCCATTGATTGCGTTTGGAGAATAAAGTGTCTGATTTTTTAGGTATAGCGCGCGACCCAAATAGTATTCCGGTTATGTCCCTGATTTGTAACGGGATCGGGGTGCTGGGTTTCATGATTTACATGACAAACTATACCATGGTGACCTTTCAGCGGATCGACAGTCGCGGGCTGTTGTTCTTTTCGTTGAACACTATGGCGGCGACATTTGTATTGATCAGCTTGACACAAAACTTCAATCTAGCTTCGGCCTTGATCCAGATCGTCTGGATTTGCCTGGGGACAATTGCAATCAAAAAGCGGTGGTCTATGCGTGATGCAGCCCCGTCACACCCGCAGCTGGACCGTGCCTTTGGTGCGGTCCAGCGCGAAAATGGCGCGATCTGATAGAAAATTCCGTCTGAATCCCCCCGAATGCCGCCGTTTCGGGGTTTGAACCCCTTTCCAAAAATATTAAATGTACCCCGTACTGCACTGGCGCGCTGGATCGCGCCGCACTCGGAGACTTAAAATGCTACCTACACCTATGTTCATCCAAAACATCGGCCTGCCTGGCCTTTTGTTGATTGCTGTTGTTGTGCTGGTCCTGTTTGGCCGTGGCAAAATTTCCAACCTTATGGGCGAAGTGGGCAAAGGCATCACATCGTTCAAAAAAGGCGTTGCTGAAGGCAAAGACGAGCTGGAAACCGCTGCAATGGACGACGCCAAAGACGTCACACCTGAAAAAGACAAATCCTGACCTTTGTGATCAGCGTGGAGCGCCTGTATGTTTGATATTGGCATGTCGGAAATGGTCGTGATCGGCGTTGTGGCGCTGATTGTGGTCGGGCCAAAAGACCTGCCGCAAATGTTCCGCCAAGTGGGGCAGTTTGTTGGAAAAGCGCGCGGAATGGCGCGGGATTTCCAACGGGCAATGGAACAGGCGGCGGATGGAACGGGTGTGAATGACATCGCAGCCGACCTGAAAAAAGTCACTTCTATGAAGAACCTTGGTTTGGATGAGGCGACTAAATCTTTTCAGAACTATCAGAAAAGTTTCGAGCCTGAAAAAGTAGACGCAGCGGCTGAAAAAGCCCGTCGTGATGCTGCGGTTGCGGATGCCAATGCAGCCGCTTCCAAATGGCCACCCGAGGGTGTGCCCGTGGTTGAAAACTCTGAAGTTGTGGAGGAGGGGACAGGCACAAAAGCGCCTGCAGCCAAACCTGCGACGAAGGCGGCTGCGGTGAAAAAGCCTGCGGCCAAAAAAGCGGCGACTAAAAAGCCTGCGGCCCCAAAAACCGCTGCAAAGAAGCCTGCTGCTGCCAAAGCGCCAGCCAAGGCACCAGCGAAATCCGCGACGAAAGCCGCACCCAAGAAAGCTGCGGCGAAAAAACCGGCGGCCAAGAAACCCACTAAGGCGGCTGAGACCAAAACATGAGCACGGATGATATCGAAGACAGCTCGGCCCCTTTGATCGAGCATCTGGCAGAATTGCGCACGCGGTTGATCAATTCTGTTCTTGCCTTGCTGGCAGGCGTGGTGATCACCTTTTATTTCGCCGATCCGCTGCTGGATTTTCTGGTACGGCCCTTGGCAAAAATCCTGATCGAATACGGGCAAGACCCGACGCTGATCTTCACCTCCCCCCAAGAAAAATTCTTTGCTTTCTTCCGCATCTCCTTTTTGGGCGGCTTTATGATTGCTTTCCCCATGGTGGCTTATCAACTGTGGCGGTTTGTGGCGCCGGGGCTTTATAAGAATGAAAAGGGCGCTTTTTTGCCCTTTATGGTTGCGTCGCCGCTATTGTTTTTGCTGGGTGCGTCATTCGCGCATTTTGTGGTGACGCCACTTGCCATGCGGTTCTTTGTGGGTTTCGCCGATATTATTCCGGCCCTTGCAGATGTGATTGCAGGCGGTGATCCGGACGTAATTCCAGCGGATACTTCTGACATCAAAACCGTTATTCTGCCGTCGATCAAAGAGAGCCTTGATCTGACCCTGAAATTCATCTTTGCCTTTGGGATTTGTTTCCAGCTTCCTGTTTTGTTGACTCTGATGGGGATGGCGGGATTGGTCAGTTCTGCCGGTTTGCGATCCGTGCGCAAATATGCGGTTGTTGGCATTCTGGTACTGGCCGCAGTTGTGACGCCGCCAGATGTCATCACTCAAATGATTTTGTTTACAGTGGTTTACATGCTGTATGAGATTTCGATCTGGCTGGTGGTCATGGTGGAACGCAAACAAGAAGAACGTCTGCGCCAAGAAGGCTTGGCCGACGAGGACGACACAAAACACCCTGAGGAAATGGAATGAACCAAGACGCTCTGACGCGGATCGCTGAGGCATTGGAACGCATCAGCCCGCGCCCGATGCCCGCCCCTGATTTTTCACAAGCGGATGCTTTCGTGTGGCATGTGGGGCCGGATCGGCTGGAACCTGTTGCCAAAGTGAACCGCGTCGATATCGGGCTTTTGGTCGGCATAAACCGGTCACGGGATATTCTGATGGAAAACACCTTGCAATTTGCCCGTGGCTTGCCGGCTAACAATGTTCTGTTGTGGGGCGCGCGGGGCATGGGGAAATCATCATTGGTGAAGGCCGCCCATGCCGAAGCAAACCGCGTTGTTGGCGGTTTGAAACTGGTGGAAGTCCAGCGCGAGGACCTGCCGTCCATCGGGCGTTTGTTGAATGTGTTGCGGGCTGCCAGCGAGCGGTTTTTGTTGTTTTGTGACGATCTTAGCTTTGGTCATGATGACGCCCATTACAAATCCCTGAAAGCGGTTTTAGACGGTGGCATTGAAGGGCGGCCCGAAAACGTTTCGTTCTATGCAACGTCGAACCGCCGTCACCTGATGCCACGCGATATGATTGAAAACGAACGCTCAACTGCGATCAGCCCGTCTGAGGCGGTAGAGGAGAAGGTTTCGCTTTCGGACCGGTTCGGGCTGTGGCTCGGGTTTCATCCCTGTGATCAGGACCAATATCTGGCGATGATCCGTGGGTATTGCGACGCCTATAAGATTAAGATTTCGCACGACGATTTGCGGTCCGAAGCGATAGAGTGGCAGCAGACCCGAGGCAACCGTTCAGGCCGCGTGGCCTGGCAATATGTGGTTGATCTGGCCGCACGGCGCGGCGTTCATCTGGACTAAACCTATCAGACTAAAGTGAAGCGCCTTCGGGCGCTTCGTTGTTATTAGAGGGTTTTGAAAGGTGCCTCCGGCGGGGATATTTCTGGAAAGAAGAAGCCGCGGGGCGGCTTTGATCAGGCTGAGATGCTGATCAGGTAGAGCGCGTAGCAGCCGTAAGCGCCCAGCAGCAGCACGCCAATGAAACGGCGCATTACAGTGATGCGGATACAGGCCAGCAGGATCACGGTCATAAGGATCAAAATAGCCATATCGACCCAAAGAATGGTGGAATAGTGAAAGGTTTTGATCGCGCCCGACAGGCCGAGAATCCCCAAAATGTTAAAGATTTGGCTGCCTGCCACATTGCCAAGGATCAGGTTCGGGCGCTTGATGCGAGCGGCGGCGATGCAGGATGAAACCTCGGGCAGGCTGCCGCCAGCGGCGATGATTGTAGCGCCGATCACGGCCTCGGATATGCCGATGCGGTTGGATAGGGATACGGCGAAATAGACGGCGAGATCAGAGAAGTAAGCCATCGCGATTGCGCCACCTACAACGAAGGTTACGGCCAGCCACAGGCCTGTGCTGGCGTCGTATTCCTCGTCGTCTGATCCGTCGGCGCTGCGGATCGAACTGTACATGTAATAGGCAAAGGCTGCCAGAATTGCGAGGCTGTAAGCGAGGCTGAAGTATGACGAGAAATAGCCGTCATTGCTAAGTAGAGTATTGATCAGCAGGGCCACGGTGGCGAACAGGCCGACGATGATACTGCGCAGATATTCTGGGCGGGCCCGATCAAATCGCAGCAACAGCCCAGCAACGCCGATGCCCAGTCCGATGTTAACGATATTGGACCCGATGATGTTGGAAATCACGATGTCGCCTGCGTTTTCGAGCACGGCTGACACGTTGATCGCCACCTCTGGCGCGGATGTGCCGATGGCGACGATGACCGAGCCGACAATAAATTCGGGCACAGACAGGCGTTGCGCAATCGCGACAGCACCTTTGACGAAATACCCAGCGGAAACAACGACAACCGCCAGACAGAGAGGAAGAGCCAAGAGAAGAAAGATCATTGATTGGCCCAAAGGTAACCTCATTTACGTCAGAAGACACATGTGGTTACGCAGGTAATGATCCCCCCTCGTGGGTGCAAGGGGGGCGGGTGGAATTTTACAGGTGTTTTTCAGCGTGTTGCGGTGGATTAATCCAGCGCGAAAGACTGTGGGTTAACCCGCGCGTCCTGATGTTGTTTTTGGCGCATTTGTACACGCAGGCCTGTGGTGTTCAAAAGCGCGTCACTGGAGTGGGCTGTTTGCGTGGTGGGGCGTGTTGATGTTTTGAAATCACTCACCAGATTGCGTTTGAAATAGATCAGATTGTCATCGCCTAAGTGGCCATAAATAATCGAGATCACCTCTCCGTCAGAGTCGCGGTTTTGTGCGACTGTGGCAGATCCCAGCGTAAGGGCCAAAACTGTTGCGGTGCAAAGGGTCAAGGAATTTCGCATCGTTTTTCCAAATTTTGTGTAATATGGGAGCAGGATATTCAAAATCGCGCCAAAGTAAAGCCGATTGATCCGGTGAGGCGCGGCCCGTCACCCGAGTTGCCGGTCAAATCTCGCACCCCAAACCGCAGGGAAACACCTGTGCGCGGGATTCTAAAGGCAGCCCCAACGGTTAGATTGCGTCCGTTCCAATCGGCGATCAGGTTCGTGTGATCGTTAAGTTCTATTGCCAGTGCGCCGAACAGGGTAGTCCCATTGACGCCATGCCCCTGTGCAATATCGCGAGGCGTTTTTTCGGCGAAACGGCCTGTGCCTGCGCCAAAAGTAAGCACGCCATCGAACGGCATAGAGGAGCTGTCAGCGTCAAAGGCCAGACTGGCCACCGCATAGAAGCTGGATTGTCCATCGGTCTTTTGCACGAACAGGTTTTCGCCGCCAATGGCTACGGAAAGACCATCTGTCAGATATCGGCTGAGCGCAAAGCCAAAGGACATGCGGTCGGTGTTTCCAAGGTCGGACAGATCATTCAGCGACACTCCAATGGACACACCGAGCGTGTCAAAGGCGTTGCCAAAAGACAGACCAAGGCCGATGCCGCCGTCCGGTTTATTGGTGTAAGGCACGCGGGACACGCCGCCAAAACTGACGCTAAGGGCAGGGCGGCTGTTTTGGGTTACAAAGGCGGCAGGCCCATAGGCAGAGGGTACGGTCAGGGTATGGCTCGCCCCGTTAGGCAGCGGGACTTTGGCAGCGCGGTACAGTTCCAGCACAGTGCGTTGGTCCTGAAGTGAAGTTTGCCGTAACGCCCGCTTCAGTGCCCGTTCAGAGCCAATATGTTTGGTAAAACCAAAGCGTTTTGTCTGGTCGTTCAAGCGCAGGATATTGGCGGCGTGGAGCGTTGCCAGATCGTCAATTCGCACAAGAAAGCCAGCAATATCAACCGTATCAAACGCCCCGCCGCCACGCAGTTCGTTCAGTGTAGTTGGTTGTGCGCAGGCAGGAGCGGGTGAAAAAAGACAGCCGATTATTGCGGGTAAGCAGGCCCCAATCAGCCTTGAACGCAGGGTGCGTGGGTGCGGTTTACCCGTTATATGCGGTGAAGGCCGCGTGTTTAAAAAGGTTTTCATCAAAATGTCCCGCTGGGTCTGCCATCAGGTGAAGTTGGCTTTCCCAAACGGGACGCTCTGCTGCTATCTTGCCCGTGTCCTGTGTTTTGGGCAAGTCTTTGCTGGATCGCGGCGGTTTTGGGGCGCTTAAAGCTTTGGCATCCCTTTGGGGCGCATCAGACGTTTTTGGGCAGCGATGCGGAACGGCGCGTTTGGTGCGCCATATCCCTTATACCCGTCGCGCCGTTGGATGATTTCAAAAAATATCCCCCCCGCGAACGGGCGGGAGTAAAATTGATAGAACCCGCCCTCTGCGTCTTCGTCATAAAGGATATTCCCAGCTTTCAGGCGGGCCAGAACATCCGGGCACAGGTCAAACCGCGCGATCAGGTCAGCATAATAGTTGTCTGACATTTCAAGGGGTTGGAAGCCGCGTTTTATCATCGCATCTGAAGTGGCAAAGATATTATCCGTGGTCAGCGCAATATGCTGAACCGAGGCGCCAAAGCTGTCTGCCAGAAAATTACCCGCCATTGTGCGGTGGGTTTCTGCTCCGTTCAAGGTGATGCGCAAAGCGCCGTTTGTGGTTTCCAAAGCCTGACTGCGCACCAGCCCGTCCGGGTCCACCACATCGACCATTGCGGATTTGTCCATGTTGAACAGGGTTGTGTAAAACAGCGACCAGCTGAGCATTTCGTCATAGCCCATGGTCTGCGCCAGATGGTCGATCCCGCGCAGGCCAGCGCCCGCGTCATTGGTCTTGGACTTTTCAAATTCAACCGACCAGACATCCCGAAGGCCGCTGGTTTCGTCGATGAAATGCAGCACGCTGCCGCTAAGTCCACGGATCGCAGGGATGTTCAATTCACCCGGTTCCACAGGCTGACAAAAGATATTTGCGCCAAGGGCAGTGGCCCGCGCTACGGTTTCAGCGGCGTTATCTACCGTTAGTCCAATGTCACAAACCGTTGTGCCATGCATGGTATAGGCGCTGCTGGCATAGCCCGAGGTTTCGCGGTTCACCACAATGCGGATGTCGCCTTGGGTCCATAAGGAAACCTCTTTGGAAATATGGGTGCCGGACTGTGCAAAGCCCAAACTGTGCAACATGGTTTCCAACTCGGCGGCTTCTTCATCGCGTGAAGCGAATTCGATGAAAGACACGCCTTCCACCGTGCGGCGGGCGGGCATTGCAGGGGTGGCAACCTTTAGGGTTGGTTCCGCGCGGGACACGTCATCCATCAAAGCCACAAGCGAACGATATCCGTCTTTGGCGATGGTCCGCGCATTGCCGCCGCGAAACTGGTCGTTGAAAATTTCTAGTGAAATCGGGCCGTTATAGCCTGTGGCCATCACCGCTTGGGTGAAATCGGCCACGGCCAGATCGCCTTCACCCGGCATGTTGCGAAAATGGCGGGACCAGTACAGCAGGTCCATTTCGATGGCAGGGGCATCGGCCAGTTGCACAAAAAAGATCTTGTCGCCGGGAATGCGGCGGATGGTTTCAGGGTCGATTTTGCGGGCCAATGTGTGAAAACTGTCAAGGATCAGGCCGACGTTTTGATGATCCGTGCGGCGCACAATTTCCCAAGCATCGCGGTGGTCGTTGACATGGGTGCCCCAAGCGAGCGCCTCATACCCCACACGCAACCCGCGTTTTGCCGCCCGTTCGCCCAATTCATGAAAATCAGCGGCGGCGCGGTCAATGCCGCCCAAAGCGGCAGGATGGGTGGTGGAACAGATCAGCACCAGATCGGTGCCCAGTTCCTGCATCAGGTCAAATTTACGCTCTGCGCGGTCAAAGGCTTTGGCCCGTTGCGGATCGGGCAGGCCTTCGAAATCGCGGAAAGGCTGGAACAGGGTGATGTCCAGCCCCTTGTCGCGGATCATATTGCCCACATCTTTGGGTGCGCCGTCATGGGCGATGAAATCTTGTTCAAAGATTTCAATCCCGTCAAAGCCCGCCAAAGCAATGGCGTCCAGTTTTTCGGGCAGGCTGCCTGAAATCGACACTGTCGCGATAGAGGTTTTCATAATGCGTCTCCTTCAATTCCGTGGCGCAGGGCGGTTGTGTCCAGCGGGACATCGGTGAAAATCGCCCAAGCATCAACGCCTTGGCCAAAGAACAACTCGTAGCCAGAAATCACGTTTAAACCAGCGGCTGTGGCGTCTTGCAGGAATTGGGTTTCAACGGGGGTGTAGACCGCATCAAAGGCCCAAGCCGCGCTGGTCATGGCGCTGGCGGGTAGGGGGGTTCCGCCGATCCCGACCATGCCCAGGGGCGTGCAGTTGATGATCCCATCCGCGCCTTTTGCGGCCTGTTGCGGATCGGTGAAGGTTTCGATTTGCGTGTCGGTTCCAAGCGCGCGCAGGGCGTTCGCCAGTGTTTCAGCTTTATCCGCGTCCAGATCAACGCAGCGGATCACTTGGGCCTTCAGGCCGATCAGCCCGAACGCCACCGCTTTGCCCACACCGCCAGTGCCGATCAAACAAACGATCCCTGCGGGTTTGTCCCCCCGTTCGGCGCGGTAGGCGTGCATGAAACCTGTGTAATCGGTGTTAAAACCCTTTGGCCCTTCTGGGTCAAAAACCACCGTATTCACCGCCCCAATCGCCCGCACCAGCGGGTCGGCAACGGTGACTTTGGCGGTCACCAGTTCTTTATAAGGATAGGTCACGTTGATGCCGCGATAGCCGCTGTTCAGCGCCTGATCGAACACCTCGTTAAAGGTCAGGCCCATGTCCTTGGGGATCAGCCGGTCATAGGTCACATCCAGTCCCGTCAATTCCCCTGCCGTGCGGTGCAGGCGCGGGGATTTCGAGCGGGTGATATTATCCCCGATCAGCCCCAGTTTCACACGTCTGGCTTGGGGGGCGGTCATGATGTTTCCTTTCGGGAGAAGCGGCGTTTCATCTTGCCCCAAAGCGGTGTCTGGCTGACGAAAATCAGAATAACCGCAAGGAACAGAACTAGGGACAGCGGGCTGGTGACGATGCCTTCCAGCAATTTGGGCAGGCTTTCCCGTTCTGAGATAATCGCCCGCCGCCAGTTATCATCCAGTAGGCGCGACAGGATCACACCAAGGATCACCGGACCCAGCGGATACCGGTAGTGTTTCATGAAATAGCCCAAGACCCCAAAGCCCAGCATCCAATAAACATCGGTGATGGAATTGTTCACCGCATATGCCCCCACGATGGACAGCAAAAAGATCAGCGGGATCAGAACAGAACGGGGCATTTCCACGATTTTGGTAAAGACGCGAATGCCGGTCAGGCCGAAAATCAGCATAAAGAAATTGGCCATCACCAAGGCGCCAACGATGAACCAGAACATATCGGGCTTGTCGATCATCAGCATCGGGCCGGGGTTCAGCCCATGAATAAACAGCGCGCCGATCATGATGGCGGTGACCGCATCGCCCGGAATACCAAGGGTCATCATCGGGATGAAGGCCCCGCCCACAGCGGCGTTATTGGCGGTTTCAGGGGCAACCAATCCCTCCATCGCACCTTCACCAAAGGGGACTTCAGGATCTTTGGTGATGCGTTTGGCATGGTCATAAGCCATCAGCGCCGCAATATCGCCCCCCGTACCGGGAAGGGCGCCGATGATCACCCCGATGCTGGATGTTTGCAGCGAGAGTGGCAGGTATTTGCGAATAACGCGCCACGACGGGACAATCCGCCCGACCTTTTGTTTCACCGCAGCTGTGTCAACGTGGTGCAACTGTTGCAAGGCCTCGGATACACCGAACATCCCGATCATCACTGCGATAAAGGAAATACCGCCTTGCATGATTGGGATGTCAAAGGTGAAGCGTTGGGTAAAGGTCAGCGGGTCCATGCCTACAGCCCCAAGCCCGATGCCGAACGCGCCTGCAAAGATGCCTTTGACAAGGCTGCCGCCTGAAAGCGAGCCGACCAGAAGGATCCCCAGAATGGCCAGCAGGAAATAATCGCGCGGTTGAAAGCCCAGCGCAAAATTTGACACGAAGGGGGCTGCAAGGGCCAGCACGCTGATACCAATCAACCCGCCAAAAAACGACATGACAGTTGTCACCCCAATGGCAACGCCGGCCTCGCCCTTTTGGGCCATGGGATAGCCGTCCATCGCTGTGGCAATGGCCGAGGGCGCGCCCGGAATATTTAGCAAGATCGCTGTGCGCGAACCGCCATAGACGCCGCCCATATAGATGCCGATCATCAAGGAAATCGCCGGGTAAACATCCCATGAAAAAGTGAATGAAATCAGGATCGACACAGCCATTGTCACCGACAGGCCGGGGATCGCCCCCACATAGATGCCTGCAAGTGTGCCAAGCCCTACCAGCAACAGCAATTGCGGTTGGGTCCAGACAGTCAGGAAAGCCAAAAGGGTCTCGTACATCTTAGGTGCCTCCGGACAGTAGGGCGCGGATGAAAGCAAGTATCTCGCCCTCGGGGACGATCCCTGCGGGCATCAGAACGGTGAAAACAATGCGGAAGACCAAATAAATGGCGATCAGGCTGAACAGGGCGATGCCAATGGAAAACACCCATGATTTCTGGCTGAGGTATTTGATCGTAAGGATCAGGAAAATCGCCGAGGTGGGCAGAAAGCCGAGGGGTTGCAGGGCAAAGGCATAGGCAATCAACAGACCTGCAATCACCGCAATGCGGGCGGGTAGAACGTCCACAAAAAAGCGTCCTTCCCCTTCGGGTGTGGCGCGGAACGTGCGGATCAGTACCAAAATAGAGGTCACGACCATGGCAAGGGTTGTGGCGATTGGTATGGCTCCGGGGGCGCTTAGGGCCTCTAATCCGGAAATGCCATAGGCGCTGTACAGCAGAAACAGGCTGGCACAGGTCAGGAAAACTGCAAATATCAGCTCTCCGGGTTTGCGGTGTTCGGGATGTTGCATCATGACCTCTTGGTTCGGACAGGAAAACCCGTGTCCGTGGTTAAGATGGCGTCGTCCAATTCACCAGAGCAGGGCGGCGCATACAGATTTTTGAAAGAATAGAAAAATAGGGTCGGGGGCGGTAAGGCCCCCGACCGCACCCGTTACGGGCGCTCGATGCCGAAATCTTCGGGAGAGTTTTTTGCAAGACCAGCGTCAAACATCAGCCAGGCTGTGTTGCGCTGCCATTTGGTCAGGAAGTCCTGCGCCTCGGTGCCAGAGATGTTCATCATGGTAAAGCCGCGGCCATCCATCAGTTTCACAAAATCAGGCTGGGTTGCCGCATCCGCAAAGGCAGCTTGCAGTTTGCTTACCACATCATCGGGTGTGCCTTTTGGGGTAAAGACGCCAAAGAACGGACCCCAAGGCAGGTATTTTTCATACTCCGGGTTTGTGGATGTGATGGCGGGAACGTCCGGCAGGGCTGGGCTGGCGGCTGTGTCAAACAGCGCGATCGGCTTCATGGTACCTGCGCGGATGCCTTCAACTGCGGCGCCCAAAACAGCGGGCATCACGTCGATAGCGCCGCCTTGCAGGGCGGTCAGGGCTGGGCCGTCACCGTCGTACGGGACAAAAATCACCGGCAGGTCGGTTTCGGATGTGATCATTGCGGTCACAACAGATGGAACACCACCCGGGCCGGTTGACCCGAAACGCACTTCGTCCGGGTTGGCGGCGATATAGTCCAGCATTTCGGGATAGGTGTTGAAGGGCGCGTCAGGGTTGGCCACCAGAATAGGTGTGCCCCGTGCCAGCAGGTTCACAGGTGTGAAGTCTGTATAGTCTTTATTGCCAAAGCCCATGATCTTATAGAGCATCGGGTTTTCTGCGCCCATCAACAGGGTGTAGCCGTCAGCTTTGGTGCCAGCTACGTGGTTCAGCGCAATCGCGCCAACGCCGCCTGTCATGTTCTGCATGACAACCGAGCCGCCCAGAACCTTTTCGGCGTGGGGTGTCACGGCGCGCATCACCGTATCGGTTGACCCACCGGCCCCCCATTGAATGATCCCTTGGATCTCTTTTGCTGGATAATCCTGTGCGGTTGCAAAAGTCGTGCTTAGGCCAAGCGCAACAATCGCGCCAAGTAATTTGCGAGACATCATGGTCCTCCCTTTGTGTCAACAACCGTCGAGCCATCCGAATCGTTGTGCGGATCGACGGGAACCTCTGTAAAATGTACGATACGGTTAATTTGTCAACATAAATGTACTAACTGGTACATTGTGTGGTATTACACTGTTAGAATCAAACGAAATTAAGGGGCTTTTCCACATGGGAGACACGTCACGAAAACCTGCCAACACGCGCAAAGCGCATTGGAAACAGAACCCGGATGGCGTGAAAGAAGACATTTTACGGGTGGCTACCGAAGAATTTGCTGCCCACGGCCTGTCGGGGGGGCGTATTGACGAAATCGCCCGCAAGACAGAGGCTTCCAAGCGGATGATCTATTACTATTTCGGCGATAAGGACGGGCTGTATCAGGCGGTTCTGGAACGGGTCTATTCCACTTTGCGTGAAAACGAAGACGCCCTGAAGGTCGGTGATCTAGACCCTGTGGCTGCCCTGTCGCGACTGGTGGAAGCCACCTTTGAAGCCCACGCCAACACGCCGCTGTTCATTCGGCTGGTGATGATTGAAAACATTCACAACGCAGCTTATTTGCGTCGTTCGGAAATTATTCCGGGCTTGAATCGCTCGATCATCGACAAGCTGGATGACGTGTGCCAGCGCGGGAAGGAAGCGGGGTTGTTTCGTGCCAATGCCGATCCGCTGGAACTGCACTGGCTGATCAGCTCGTCGAGTTTTTACAATGTTTCGAACAAAGAGACCTTTTCCACCTCGTTCGGTGACACACTTTACACCGCACAGGGGCAGGCGCGGTTGAAACAGCGGGTGGTGGATATGATTCTGGGCTTGGTTGTTATCGGTTATGAACCGCCTTTAGTTGTCTCTGAGTAGCGAAAGCACCCCGCATCAGCCCCGTATAACCGCCGTATCACCCTGTTTTACGCACCGTCACATTGCGGTGGGTAATCGGGTTTCCGGTGTTTGAATCCACCAATATCGGGTCAATCGGACGGCCTGTTTCCTGTGACAGAATGGTCATGGCCGTTACGGTTTTTGGGGGCACGTTTTCCTCGGCCCAATCAATCAGCGTAACCAGAATGGGATACAGCGCCTTGCCCTGCTCGGTAAGACGGTATTCATAGCGCACAGGCCTGTCCTGATAGGGGTCTCGGCGCAATACGCCAGCGGTTTCCAGCTTGCGCAGCCTGTCGGCCAACACATGGCGGGTGATGCCCAAACGCTGTTGCATCTGGTCAAAACGGCGGATGCCCAAAAAGCAGTCGCGCACCACCATCATGGTCCAGCGATCCCCCAGAACAGACAGTCCGCGGGCCACAGGGCAGGGTTCGTTTTCAAGGGTGTCCCATTTCATTTCGTGATCCTAGCTTATGTTGACAGGTTCTGAAAGGGAACTTACTAAGAGTGAGTTCCAAAAAAGAACTTAGTGACCATAGAGTCACATCGGACACAAGATTTGAAACACAGAAACTTCGAGGAGGGTTTCAAAATGGGGGCCATGTTGCGGCGGACTTATGAATATGCGGATGTGGGATTTGATCCCGCCTCGGCGGTGCGGCTTTCCGGGCTGGACTACATGCGTGCCCTTGTGGCGGGTGAAATCGGCGCGGAGCCGTCGATCAACAACACAATGGGAATGATCCCGCCCCATCTGCTGGAATACGGAAAAACCGCGCTCGAGGCTGAACCGGGCGATTATCTGCTAAACCCCATGGGCACGGTTCATGGCGGTTTTGCAGCCACCTTGCTGGATTCCGTGCTTGGGATCGCAGTGCACACCACCCTGGAGCCGGGCATGGGCTTCACCACCGCCGAGTTGAAAATCAACTACACCCGCGCCATTCTGCCAAGCAGCGGGCGCCTGTTGGTCGAAGGCAACCTGATCCACCGCGGCCGTCGTATGGCCACATCCGAAGGCCGTATTATCGGCAAAGAAGACGGTAAATTATATGCCCATGGATCCACAACTTGTTTCCTGTTCCCCCTGAAACCCACAAGCGAATAGTTTTATGACCCCTTCGGATGCCCAAGCCCCCCTTTCTAATGCGAATGCCCCAAACGCTGCTCACTCCCCAGCGTTAACCCGTGCTGCTGCTTCTGCGGCGGCGCGGGCGGGGCGCACGAAATTGTTGCTGAACGGTCCGATCGGGCCAACACTGGCCAAACTGGCCGCGCCCAATGTTCTGGCCATGCTGGTGCAAGCCGCCATGAGCATTGCCGAGGGCGTGTTTGCCAGCCGATTGGGTGTAACGGCCCTTGCGGGGCTGGCGCTGGTGTTTCCCTTGGTGATGCTGACACAAATGTTGTCGGCGGGATCAATGGGGGGTGCGATTTCCTCGGCTGTGGCGCGCGCGCTTGGGGCAGGCAATACGGCGCGGGCTGGTGGGCTGGTTTGGGCTGCGTGGATCATCGCGATTGTAATCGCGGCGCTGTCTGCTATCCTGATGGCCCTGTTCGGGGCGACTATTTTTGGTCTGCTTGGGGGCGGGGGCACCGTGGTTGACGCTGCCGTTACCTATGCCTCTGTGTTCTTTCCGGGCTGCATTACCCTGTGGCTGTGCCATTCCACCCTAAGCGTCATTCGCGGTACAGGGAATATGGGCACGCCGTCTATCCTGCTGTTGCTGGTGTCACTGGCCACGATCCCGCTGTCTGGTGCATTGGCGTTGGGGTGGGGGCCGTTTCCTGCCCTTGGTATGGCGGGACTGGCGGCGGGGATGGTGATTTCTTATGGTGTGGGAACACTGGTTGCGGTGGGGTATATCGTATCGGGACGGGCAGGGTTAAGCCTGCAAGCTGAACGTCTGCACAGCGCCTTGTTCCGCGATATCCTGAGCGTTGGTATCATTGCTTCAATTAATTCCTTCCTGACGGTTTTGACCATCGTTCTGATGGTCGGCATGGTCGGGCGGCACGGCGCTGCGGCACTGGCGGGATATGGTTTGGGCGCACGTCTTGAATTCCTGATGATCCCTGTTGTCTTTGGTATCGGCGCTGCGATGACCACCATGGTCGGGGCCAATATAGGTGCGGGCAACAAGGAACGGGCGTTGCGCGTGGCATGGACGGGTTCATTTGCAGCGGCGGCGATTGTGGGCAGCATCGGTGCGATCGTGGCCTTTGCGCCAGACCTGTGGCTGGGCATTTTCCTTGACCCCCAAGACACCGAGGCGCTGGCCGCAGGGCGTTGGTATTTCCGCCTTGTTGCCCCGTTTTATGGTTTTTTCGGTCTGGGACTGGCGCTGTATTTCGCGAGCCAAGGGGCGAACCGCATGGGCTGGCCAGTGATCGGCAGTCTGGTGCGCATCAGTGTCGCTTTTAGTGGCGCGTTGATCATGACCAACTTCACCGATTGGGGGGTAGAGGGTGTCTTTGCGGCCATCGGCTGCGGAACGGTGGTCTATGGCACTGTGATGGGGGTGTCGGTGCGGATAACCCGCTGGCGTTAAGCAATCAGTGCAACATTCATGTGGGCCTGGCAGCGGCTTGGCCCACGGCAGGTTTCTTGTATCGCCGCTTTATTGGGCAAGTTTCACCGCTCCTGTGGGTTTTTAGGCAATTTCGGCCTGCGGTCTTCAATTGCACGGTTTGGTGCTGGCGAAATGCACCGTATCACGCGTAAGCACAGCCTGTGCAAACTGAGCTGAAAATACTGGTCGTCGAACCTGAACCTGCCAAAGCGCGTGAGATCATCGACGCGCTGATGGATGGCGGCTGGTCTGATGTGACCGTCATTGGATCGGCCGAGGCGCTGGTAACGACTCTGAAAAAGCAAGACCCTGACATCGTGCTGATTGATCTGGCCAATCCGGATCGCGACACGCTGGAACATCTTAGCTTTGTGTCCAATGCCAAATCCCGCCCTGTGGCGATGTTTGTGGACCACACGGATGAAGCCATGACACAGGCGGCGATTTCCGCAGGGCTAAGCGCTTATGTGGTGAACGGCTTGCAGATGGACCGGATCAAACCCGTGCTAGAAACTGCCATTGCGCGGTTTCGCATGTTTGAAAAGATGCAATCCGAACTGGACGCTGCCAAACGTGCGCTTTCAGATCGCAAAACCATTGATCGTGCTAAAGGGTTGTTAATGCAGGCCCGTAAAATCTCTGAAGACGAAGCCTACAACCTGCTGCGCAAGACCGCGATGGGGCAGGGACGCAAAGTGATTGAGGTGGCCACGGCCTTGGTCACCGCGGCGGATTTGTTGCAATGACCACCACCCCAATCGCCTGCGGTTATCTTCCCCTGATCGACAGCGCTCCTTTGATTATTGCCCAAGAATTGAAATTCGCCGCCGAGGAAGGACTGGATCTGCATCTGGTCAAACAGCCGTCCTGGTCGGCCCTGCGGGATCGGCTGGTTTTCGGGCATATTGATTTCGCCCATATGTTATCGCCCATGCCCATTGCTATGTCGCTGGGGTTGGGCGGGGCTTTCCCAAAAATTGATGCGCTGATGGTTTTGTCGGTGAATGGTACGGTGATTGGCACATCTACTGACCTTGCGGCACGGATGGGGCAGGCGGGCTGGGTCAACAGCTTTGACAACCCACAAGAAACCTCGGCAGCGGTGTTTGCCGCCAGCAGCAAACCGTTGCGGATCGGCGTGCCGTTTCCGTTTTCCATGCACCGTATGTTGTTGGAATACTGGCTGGCCCAAGACCCCGCATTTCAGGCTGATCGTGTGGACATTATCACGATTGCCCCGCCTAAAATGGCCGAAGCTGTGCGCAGCGGAATGCTGGATATGTTTTGTGTAGGAGAGCCGTGGGGATCCGTTGCGGCACAACAAAACGGGGCAGTTCTGGCCTTGCCGGGGGCGAGTATCTGGAAATTTGCCCCTGAAAAAGTTCTGGGCGCGCGTCATGACTGGGTCACCCAGAACCCCGAACTGTGCCATGCGATGATGCGGGTGGTCTATAAGGCGGCGAAATGGTTGGGACAGCCTGACAACATGCCTTTGGCGGTGGAAATCCTTGCCCGCAGCCAGCATCTGGACCTGCCGGATCATGCGATTGATCCAGCGCTAAGCGGCAACATCCAGACCAGTGCAGGGGCAGCGCTGACCAAAACCCGTCGGTTTTTAACCTTTCACGACAGCGCCGCCAACTTTCCGTGGCGCAGTCAGGCCTGCTGGATCGCGGACCGGATTGCGGCGTGGCACGGTTTGGATCAGGCCCATGCCCGCGCCACCGCCCGTGCCAGTTTCCGCAGCGATCTGTACCGCCGCGCTTTGGCGCCTATCGGGGTGGATATGCCGGGTGCTTCGGAAAAAGTCGAAGGGTCGATGACCCATCAAACCGCCGTAGCCTCAACCAAGGGCGAGATGATTCTCGGCCCCGACACTTTCTTTGATGGCGCTTTATTCGACATTGGTTCGGAAAAACTGGTCGGAAATTAGGCAAATGCTGCATTGCGGCGAAAAAATAGGCGCAAGCATGGGTTGAAACTTGCAAGCCAGCCGCTTGAATGCAACAACAGGGTCAGGGCAACGAAGCCTGATGATGCCAGCAACGATGCTAGCACCGACAAGAAGAGCAAAGCCGCTCGATTCATACATGCAATCCAATTGTGCATGTATCAATCGCGCGGCTTTTTTGCGTTCTGACACTTGCGATCTGACAGGGAAAAACAATGAAGAAAATTATTTGGCTGCTGGCCTCCACCGTTTTATCTACCTCGCCTGCATTAGCTGAAATGCTGGATGTTGAAAAAGACGAGCTGAAATTCGGCTTCATCAAACTGACTGATATGGCCCCTTTGGCCGTGGCCTATGAAAAGGGCTACTTTGAAGATGAAGGCTTGTTTGTAACGCTTGAAGCGCAGGCGAACTGGAAAGTTCTGCTGGATGGCGTGATTGACGGGCAATTGGACGGGGCGCATATGTTGGCAGGCCAGCCGCTGGCCGCGACCATCGGCTATGGCACCAAGGCCCATATCGTGACGCCGTTTTCGATGGATTTGAACGGCAACGGCATCACCGTTTCCAATGACATCTGGGAACAAATGAAACCCAACGTGCCGTTGATGGACGATGGACGCCCGCAACACCCGATCAGCGCAGCAGCCCTGACACCCGTGGTGGAAAGCTACAAAGATCAGGGCACGCCTTTTAACATGGGTATGGTTTTCCCGGTTTCCACCCACAACTATGAGTTGCGTTACTGGTTGGCAGCAGGTGGATTGCAGCCCGGCTATTATTCCCCCGAGGATGTCAGCGGTCAGATCGGGGCAGATGTTTATCTGTCCGTCACTCCGCCCCCCCAAATGCCCGCCACAATGGAAGCCGGCACAATTTTCGGCTATAGCGTGGGCGAGCCGTGGAACCAGCAGGCAGTGTTCAAAGGCATCGGCGTGCCTGTGATCACAGATTATGAACTGTGGAAGAACAACCCTGAAAAAGTCTTCGGGATCACCGCAGAATTTGCCCAAGACTATCCAAACACCACGCTGGCCCTGACCAAAGCCCTGATCCGCGCTGCAATCTGGCTGGATGAAAACGACAACGGCAACCGCCCCGAGGCGGTCGATATCCTGTCCCGTTCAGAATATGTGGGCGCGGACCGCGAAGTGATCGCCAATTCCATGACTGGCACTTTTGAATATGAAAAGGGTGACGTGCGTGATGTGCCTGATTTCAACGTGTTCTTTCGCCATTATGCGACCTATCCGTTCTATTCGGATGCGATCTGGTATCTAAGCCAGATGCGCCGTTGGGGGCAGATTGCCAAACCCCAGACAGATGACTGGTTCATCGACACCGCGAAATCCGTTTATCGCCCTGACATCTATCTGAAAGCCGCCCGTTTGCTGGTGGATGAAGATCTGGCCAATGAAGCGGATTTCCCTTGGGACAGTGACGGTTTCAAAGCCCCCACACCCGCCGAGGATGTGATCGACGCCATTCCCTATGACGGGCGCAGCCCCAATGCCTATCTCGACAGTTTGCCGATCGGCCTGAAGGGCCAGCAGATCGTCGTCGGTTCCAAAGTTCAAGGCTAACTCACAGGTGTCTCTCTGGCGGGAAACGTCAGAGAGGCCCCGGATTTTACAGGTTTCAAAATGACAGCTATCGACCCGGACAGCCTCCAATCGCAAGCCCGCCGCGCGCGGCTTTTCACCCGTATCAACAAAGCTGACGCTTGGTTCCAAGTGCTTGGTCTGGCGTGGGTGACACCCATCCTGAAAGCCGCCGCGGGCGATAACCCCAAGGGCCAGCTTTCTGAAATCTGGCGCCTTTTGGGGGTCCCTGTGCTGGCAATTTTGGTCTTTCTGGTGGCTTGGGGCACGCTGGCCCCCAAAGTGCAAACCTCACTTGGGGCGATCCCCGGGCCGGGGCAAGTCTGGGAACAAGCCGTCAACCTGAACAGTGACGCGATCCGCGAACGGGCCAAAGAAGCCGCATTTTATGACCGCCAGGATGTACGTAACGCCAAGCTGATTGCGGATGGCAAGGCGGATCGTGTGAAAGAGCGTGTCTATACGGGCAAGCCCACCTATTACCAACAGATTGGCACATCTATTATTACCGTGTTTTTCGGGTTTCTGATCGCCTCGGCTGTGGCTATTCCACTGGGGATTATGGCGGGTCTGTCGGCAACAGCCAATGCCGCGATCAACCCGCTGATCCAGATTTTCAAACCCGTCAGCCCACTGGCGTGGTTGCCGATTGTGACGATGATTGTATCCGCACTTTATGCCACCAACGACGGGATGTTTTCGAAATCCTTCCTTGTGTCTGCCATTACCGTGACCCTGTGTTCGCTGTGGCCGACGCTGATCAACACCTCCCTTGGGGTGTCATCCATCGACAAGGATCTGGTGAGCGTGTCCAAGGTTCTGAAAATGAGCACCTATTCCAAGATCACCAAACTGGTGCTGCCATCCGCTTTGCCATTGATCTTTACAGGGCTGCGTCTGTCCCTTGGTGTGGGCTGGATGGTCTTGATTGCCGCTGAAATGCTGGCGCAGAACCCGGGTCTGGGCAAATTCATCTGGGATGAATTCCAGAACGGATCGTCCCAATCGCTGGCCAAAATCATGGTTGCAGTCTTTACCATTGGGCTGATCGGCTTTCTGCTGGATCGGGTGATGTATGCGCTGCAATCCATGTTCACATTCTCGGAAAACCGGTGATCCCCATGAGCATTCTGAACTTCGACACGGTTTCCAAAGGTTTTGGCACAGGCACCCACCGCATAGAGGTGCTGCGCGACATCAATCTTGATGTGCAAGAGGGGGAGTTTGTGGCCATCCTCGGGTTTTCAGGCACGGGCAAGTCTACGCTGATGAACCTGATTGCTGGGCTGGAACAACCCGATAGCGGCAACATTACCTTCAAAGGGAAGCCGATCACGGGGCCGGGGCCAGAGCGGGGGCTGGTATTCCAAAGCTATTCCCTGATGCCATGGCTGACAGTTGGCGGCAATGTGGGGCTGGCGGTGGATGCGGTTTTCCCCAAACTGTCCAAATCCGAGCGCGAGTCCAAAATCGACCATTATGTGGGTATGGTTGGCCTGTCCCACGCCAAAACACGGCGTCCTGCGGAACTGTCAGGGGGGATGCGGCAACGGGTGTCTGTGGCCCGCGCCTTGGCGATGAGCCCTGAAATGCTGCTGCTTGATGAACCCCTGTCGGCACTTGATGCGCTGACACGGGCCAATCTGGCGGATGAAATCCTTGATATTTGGGAAACCGACAAAAAGACCTGTATCCTGATCACCAATGACGTGGATGAGGCGATTTTACTGGCGGATCGGATCATTCCGCTGAATCCTGATGGCACATTGGCCGATCCTGTATCTGTCACGCTGCCGCGCCCTCGGGATCGCGGGGCGATGAACCATGACGCAGGATTTAAGGCGCTACGGGCACAAATTACCGGATATCTGATGGATGTGGGCATCGCTGCCAAGGTCGAAGACACCCGCACGCTGCCCGATGTGACCCCGATCCACGGCGTCCCTGCGGCGGTCGCCGATGCGCAAAAGGGCATGATCGAACATCGCTATCTGGAATTCAGCCAGTTGCACAAAGTCTATCCGACACCCAAAGGTCCGCTGACCGTGGTCGAAGACTTTGATCTTAAGGTCAATCGGGGGGAATTTATCTCGCTTATTGGCCATTCGGGATGCGGTAAATCCACGGTGCTGACCATGGCTGCGGGGCTAAACCCGATCAGCAAAGGGTCTATCGTTCTGGACGGGGCCCATGTTGTGGATGCCGATCCCGAACGGGCCGTGGTGTTTCAATCGCCCAACCTGTTTCCCTGGCTGACCGCCAAGGAAAACGTGTCCATCGGGGTGGATAAAGTCTATCCCCGCGCGTCCCAAAGTGAACGTCAGGATGTGGTGGAATATTACCTTGAACGGGTCGGGCTGGCCGATGGGATGGATAAACTGGCCGCGTCCATGTCCAACGGAATGCGCCAGCGGGTCGGTATCGCGCGGGCCTTTGCCCTGTCGCCCAAACTGCTGTTGCTGGATGAACCTTTTGGGATGCTGGACAGCCTGACCCGTTGGGAATTGCAAGAAGTCCTGATGGAGGTTTGGTCCCGTACAAAAGTCACCGCAATCTGTGTGACCCATGATGTGGACGAGGCCATCTTGCTGGCGGATCGCGTGGTGATGATGACCAACGGTCCCCAAGCCACAATCGGCAAAATTGTCGATGTAAACCTGCCGCGTCCGCGCACCCGCAAGGCGCTGCTGGAACATCCTGATTACTACAACTACCGCGCTGAAGTTCTTGATTTCCTTGAGGAATACGAACACGGCGCCAAACCGAAACCCAAAGCCATGGCAGCGGAGTAACCCCATGAGACAGAAACTCGTCGTGATCGGCGCCGGCATGGCCTCTGGCCGTGTGTTAGAGCATCTTCTGGAGCAAAACCCAGAGGCTTATGACATAACCATTTTCAACGCAGAAGCCCGCGGAAACTATAACCGCATAATGCTAAGCCCCGTGTTGTCGGGGGATAAAACCTACGCCGAAATCGTCACCCATGACGACGACTGGTACGCCACTCACAACATCACCTGCCGGTTTGGCGAACATGTGGTGAAAATTGACCGCGAGGCCAAACAGGTGGTCGGCCAGAACGGTACGGTTGACTATGATAAACTGCTGATCGCCACAGGCTCTGCGCCCTTTATCATTCCCGTACAGGGCAAGGATTTGCAGGGCGTCATCACCTACCGCGATCTGGACGACACCAACGCGATGATCGAAGCGGCTGGCAAAGGCGGCAAAGCCGTTGTGATCGGTGGCGGCCTGCTGGGGCTAGAAGCGGCGGCTGGGCTGGCGGAACGGGGGATGGAAGTCACGGTTTTACACCTGATGGGCCATCTGATGGAACGTCAACTGGATGAATCTGCGGGCTTTTTGCTGCGCCGCGATCTGGAACAAAAGGGCGTCACGGTGATGTGCGGCGCGTCAACCGCTGCCATTCTGGGGGAAACCCACGTGGAAGGTGTGATGCTGGAGGATAACACCGGACTTGAGGCGGATTTGGTGGTGATGGCGGTGGGCATTCGCCCTGAAACCCGTCTGGCCAATGATGCGGCGCTGGATGTTAATCGCGGGATCGAAGTGAACGCGCAAATGCAGACATCGGATCCCGATGTTCTGGCTGTGGGGGAATGTGTTGAATTCAACGGCGCATTGTTTGGCCTTGTGGCACCGCTGTACGATCAAGCCAAAGTTGTGGCGCAAACCCTGCTGGATCAACCCGCTGTGTTTGTATCAAAAGAACTGTCCACCAAGCTGAAAGTCACGGGCTGTGATCTGTTCAGCGCTGGCGATTTTGCCGAAGGCGAGGGGCGCGAGGATATAGTGTTTCGCGATCCGGGCCGTGGAGTCTACCGCCGTTTGGTGCTTGAAGAGGACTGCCTGATCGGGGCGGTAATGTACGGCGATACCACCGACAGCAACTGGTTCTTTGGCCTGATCCGCGACAAAACCGAAGTCGCAGAAATGCGCGAAACCTTGATCTTTGGTCCGTCCTTTCAAGGAGGGTCCGCCGCGGACCCGCTCTTAGCCGTTGCAGCCTTACCGCGTGATGCGGAAATTTGCGGGTGTAACGGCATTTGCAAAGGCCAGATCGAAGACGCAATCAATGGGGGGGCGCATGATCTGGGCGCCGTGCGCGCCGTTACCAAAGCATCAGGGTCCTGTGGTACTTGCACGGGGTTGGTAGAACAGGTTCTGGCTGTCACGCTGGGGGATGATTTTGTACTGCCCACCAGCCAGCCGGTATGTGGGTGCACAGATATGACCCACGAAGACCTGCGCCGCATGATCAAAAGCCAAGAGCTGAAATCCATGCCAGCGGTTTGGCAGGCCTGCGGGTGGAAAACATCCTGTGGCTGCCATGTGTGCCGCCCTGCGTTGAACTATTACCTGCTGGCCGACTGGCCTGTGGAATACCACGACGATCCGCAAAGCCGTTTTGTAAACGAACGCAAACACGCCAATATCCAGAAGGACGGCACTTTCAGTGTGGTGCCGCGCATGTGGGGCGGGATCACCACGCCTGACGAATTGCGCGCCATTGCCGATGCCGCCGATAAATTCGCAGTACCGACGGTCAAGGTGACAGGTGGTCAGCGGATTGATTTGCTGGGTGTGAAAGGCGAAGACCTTCCGGCGATCTGGGATGATCTGAACAAGGCAGGCATGGTGTCAGGGCACGCCTATTCCAAAGGTCTGCGCACGGTGAAAACCTGCGTTGGGACCGATCATTGCCGCTTTGGCACTCAAGATAGCACCGGACTTGGCATCAAGCTGGAAAAGGCACTTTGGGGGTCCTGGACGCCTCATAAACTTAAACTTGGCGTATCAGGCTGCCCGCGCAACTGTGCGGAAGCCACCTGCAAAGACATCGGCATTGTCTGCGTAGACAGCGGTTTTCAGATCAGTATCGGCGGGGCTGCGGGCATGGATGTGCGCGAAACAGAACTGCTATGTCAGGTCGAAACCGAGGCCGAGGTGATGCAGGTCGTCATGGCCATGACCCAACTGTTCCGTGAAAACGCCAAATATTTGGACCGGATCTATAAATGGATGGCGAAAGTCGGGCTCGACTGGATCAAGGAACAGATTGACGACCTTGAAAACCGCACAGCTCTGGCCGAACGGTTCGAGCTGTCCCAATCCATCTATCGCAAAGACCCTTGGGCCGAGCATGTGAAAAAAGCTGACAGCTATCAAACCCTTGGCGATCTGACATTGGAGGCAGCAGAATGAGTACCCTCATGAACGACTGGATTGATATTTCCCCTCTGGACGCAATTCCGCAACGGGGCGCACGTCTGCTACGCACAATCCACGGCTGCGTCGCGGTATTTCGCACCGCCAAAGACGAGGTTTTTGCGCTCGACAACGCATGCCCCCATAAAAACGGTCCCTTGGCCGAAGGGATCGTGCATGGCAATGCCGTCACATGCCCGCTGCACAATTGGGTGATTTCACTGGAAACAGGCGAGGTGCAAGGGGCGGATGAAGGGCAGGTTGCCACATACCCTGCACGGGTTGAAGATGGCCGCATCTGGGTCGAGGCTTCTCGTTTGCGCCGGCGTGCCGTCGCATGACCCTGACGCGCACCACTTGTCCTTATTGCGGTGTCGGCTGCGGGGTTCTGGCCCGCGCGGATGGCACGATCCAAGGCGATCCTGATCATCCCGCGAATTTCGGGCGCTTGTGTTCCAAAGGGGCCGCCTTGGGCGAAACCATTGATTTGCAGGGACGTTTGCTACATCCGCAGATCAAAGGCCAAGATGCGGATTGGCCCGAAACGCTTGATCTGGTGGCGTCACGTTTCAGCGATGCGATCCGCGACCACGGGCCTGACAGCGTGGCATTCTACGTGTCCGGTCAGTTGCTGACCGAAGATTACTACGTCGCCAACAAACTGATGAAGGGCTTTATCGGCTCGGCCAATATCGACACCAATTCCCGCCTTTGCATGGCATCATCGGTGGCGGGCCATAAGCGGGCTTTTGGTACGGATACCGTGCCAGGAACCTACGCCGATCTGGAAGAAGCCGATTTGATCGTGCTGGTGGGATCGAACCTTGCATGGTGCCATCCGGTGCTGCACCAGCGGATTGCCGCAGCCAAAGCGGCGCGGCCTGATATGAAAGTGGTGAATATTGACCCGCGCAAAACCGCTACATCTGCGCTGGCGGATTTGCATTTACGCGTCAAACCCGACGGGGATGTGGCCCTGTTCAACGGGCTTCTGGCCTATCTTGCAGACACAAACACCCTTGATCTGGCCTATATCCACGATCATGTGAACGGCTGCAAAGCCGCCGTGGATCAGGCGCGGTACTGTGATCCGTCAGACACCGGCCTATCCCCGCAAGAGCTTACGCAGTTTTACCAGCTTTGGGCCGCCACACCAAAGGTCGTGACGGTTTATTCCCAAGGGGTGAACCAATCGGCCAGTGGTACAGATAAAGTAAATGCTATCCTGAATTGCCACCTCGCCACAGGGCGGATTGGCAGGTCAGGATGCGGTCCGTTTTCCGTCACGGGCCAGCCCAACGCCATGGGAGGACGCGAGGTTGGTGGGCTGGCCAATATGTTGGCAAATCATCTTGATATTGAAAATCAAGACCACCGCGAAAGGGTGCAGGGGTTCTGGAACAGCCCCACTATTTGCACAACGGCGGGCCTGAAAGCGGTGGATATGTTCCAAGCCTGCGCGGATGGAAAAATAAAGGCGCTCTGGGTGATTTCCACCAACCCCGCCGTCAGTATGCCCGATGCAGATGCCGTGGCCGCCGCCATTGGGACGGTGCCGTTTGTGGTGGTCTCTGACATTATGGCGCGCACGGATACCGGCGATCTGGCCGATGTTTTGCTGCCCGCAACAAGCTGGGGCGAAAAGGACGGCACCGTCACCAATTCCGAACGCCGCATTTCCCGCCAAAGGGCGTTTTTGCCCGCTCCCGGAACCGCGCGTCCTGATTGGCAGATCATTTGTGGCGTGGCCCAGCGCATGGGGTTTGCAGAGGGGTTCAATTACACATCCCCTGCCGAAATCTTTGCTGAATATGTGGCGCTTTCGGACCAGACCCGTGATTTTGGCAAAGACCTTGACCTATCGGTTTTTGCGGATGCAGATTATGCCGCGTTGTTGCCGACACAATGGCCCCGAAATGACAGTCGCTTCTTTGCGGACGGTCGGTTTTTCCATCCCGATGGCAAGGCGCGGATGCTGCCGGTTACAGCGCCAGAAACACTAGGATACACTGATTTTAAGGTGAATACGGGGCGCAACCGCGATCAGTGGCACACGATGACCCGCAGCGGAAAATCCCCTCGTTTGGGCGCGCATCTTGCCGAACCCTACCTTGAAATTCACCCCCAAGACGCGGCGGATTTATCGCTAAAAGCGGGGGATCTTGCAGCGTTGAAAAATCACCAAGGCCGCGCAATTCTGCGGGTTCTGATCACCGATCGCACCCCGCAAGGACAGGTTTTTGCGCCAATGCACTGGACTCGCCAGCGCAGTTCTGCGGGCACAATCAACAGCCTGACCCCGCCCGTGGTTGACCCGATTTCAGGCCAACCCGCCCTAAAAGCCGCCACAAGTACAATCACCAAGTTTTCGCCCCGTTGGTATGGCTTTGCCGCTTCAACACTCCAAATGCAGCCCACTCAAAGTTATGCCGCCATTGCACGCAGTTTGACGGGATGGCAGGGTGAATTTGCCGGCACTGACACCCCCCAAGATTGGGAGTCTCTGGCGCGGCAAATCTTAGGGCTTGAACAGGGTGAAATCGCGATTATGCAGGATCAAAACACACATCAAACACGCATTGCAATCCATCAGGACGGCATTCTGGCAGGCCTGTTCTTTGCAGGGCCGGCCCCTGTGTCTTTGGCCCGCTCTTATGCGGTTTCGCTGATCGGAACCGATACGCCGCCTTTGCAGGCGCTTGCAGGGCGCAGCGGGGCGGATCAGCCGGATCCGGGGCAAACCGTCTGTGCTTGTATGAACGTGGGGATCAACACCCTACGCGCGGCGATGAGCGCAGGGGCTAACTCGGTAGAATCCTTGGGCACCGTCACCTGTGCAGGCACCAGTTGCGGGTCTTGCAAGCCTGAACTGGCAGCGCTTTTGGCGCAAATCCAGATCCCGATGGCCGCAGAATGACCCTTGCTCCGTTTGTCCGTATCGTTGCCCAAGGCAAAGGCCGCGCCCGTGCCTTAACCCAAGATGAGGCCTGCGAGGCGATGGGGATTATCCTGTCTGGCACGGCAGCCCCCGAGGCAATCGGTGCGTTGTTGATGGTGCTGCGCCTGCGCGGCGAAACCGATGCGGAAATTGCAGGATTTACCGCAGCTTTGCGGGCCAATTCGGTGGTAAACCTTCCCCAAGCCGATCTTGACTGGCCCTGTTACGCCGCAGGGCGATCCCGCGGTGCGCCTTTGTTTGCGCTGGCCGCTAAACTGGTGACGCAAGCGGGGTATACAGTGGCGATGCACGGCTGGAACTCGCATCAGGACGGGTCGGCTGATTTACGAACCGCTTTAAACGACACTGGCCTGATCGGCGGCGGATTGCAGTATTATCCGCTCGAAGACCTAAGCCCCGTGGCGCTGGATGTGTTAAAATTACGCGACACGTTCAACCTGCGCTCTTGCATTAACACCGTGTTGCGCATGTGGAATCCGACCCACGCCAAGGCGATGGTGCAGGGGGTGTTTCACCCGTCCTACCGTGGTTTGCAATCTCGTGCGGCGGCTTTGCTTGGGGATGAAACATTGACCGTGATCAAAGGCGGCGGTGGGGAATTTGAACGCAATCCGGGAAAAGATATCGCCGTGTTCGGGCTGAAAAACGGTGTGGAACTGGATGAAACCGCCCTGACGTTAATTGATGAAAGCCGCCGTTTGCATGAACCTGACCGCGCTGTGGGGCTGGGGGAACTTTGGTCCGGACAGGCCGATGATCCCTTTGCGGTGGACACTGTGATCGGAACGGCGAGTTTGGCGCTGTGGACCTTGGGGGCACAGGACAGCATTGCCAAAGCCGAAACCATGGCCCGGGGGCTTTGGGCTGGGCGAAATGCACATAAAAGGGAAACCGAATGAAAACCTTTCCAATGTTTTTGCAAATGCAGGGCCGCCGCGTGGTTATTGTAGGGGGCGGTGAACAGGCAGCGCAGAAATGCCGTTTGATCCTGAAAACCCAAGCTGTGATCACCGTGCTGGCCCCAGCCCTAGAGCCTGAACTGGCGGATTTACACAAACAGGGGCGGATCGACTGGCAGACAGGCGCGATTGCGGCGGCAGATTTTCAAAATACGGCACTTGTGTTTATCGCCACGGGCTGTCCCGGTGCGGATGCAGCGCTTCATGGCATAGCACAGGCGGCGGGAGCTTTGGTGAATGTGGTAGACCAACCTGATCTGTGCGACGCAATCACACCGTCCATTGTGGATCGCAGCCCCGTGGTTGTGGCCATCGGAACCGAAGGAACTGCCCCCGTACTGGCGCGGCAAATCAAAACCCGCATGGAGGAATTGCTGGAGCCACGTTTGGGTGATCTGGCAACCATCGCGGGGCGGATGCGAGACCGCGCTGCGGCACGACTGGCCCCGCGCGAAAGGCGCGATTTGTGGCGCTGGGTGTTTAACGGCCCCGTGCGCCGCGCCCATGGAACTGGGGCAGAACGGCAGGCCGCGATGATGATCAAACAGGCCATCGACACGGCGCGTTTCGGTCAAACGGACGGTGGCAGCGGGAGTGTGGTACTGATCGGGGCAGGGTCAAGGGATACAGACCTGATGACCCTGCGCGCTGTGCAACGGCTACAAGAGGCGGATGTGATTTATTACGACAGGTTGGTTGCGCCGGAAATCCTGGAACTGGCGCGACGGGATGCGGAACGGGTGTTGCTTGGCGGCGCGGTTGCGGGGCAGCACTGGCCGACTGACAAAACCACAGGCGTTTTGATCGCAGCCGCCCGTCAGGGCTTGCGAGTGGTGTATTTGTACAGCGCAGATCACGCAGCGGACCACGGGGTTCTGGCCGGGGTGAAGGCGTTAAAAACCGCGCAGATCGCCTATGAAATTGTGCCTTGTGTGACACCTGCTGAGCCCCCTCAAAGGCAAGCATTAACCGGCTAGGCGGGCTGGTTGACCAGTGGGGCGGCACTGTGCCAACGTAGAAGCGAAATCATTTATCGGGATTGTCGCTTTGAAAAACCTTTTCACCACAGCAGCATGTTGTGCTGCCTTTTTCCCCGCTTTTGCCAGTGCTGATGCGTTTGGTACGGTTGGCCTGTCTCTGAACGGAGAAACGCAAACCTGGTACACGATTGCGAACAGCAGCGGGGCTGATCTGTCCGCTACGGCAACCTTCACAAACAATTCCAGCCTGTCCAGTCTAAGCATTCAGGCCCATCCCGAACCGGCCTATTCAGCGGAAAAAGTGCTCAGCCTGACGCTAACTTATTATGGCGCTTATGAAACTGGAAAAAACCCGATCTCCACAGAGGTCGTCTACCTGACTGAAGGGGTTCGAAACCCGTTTTATACAAGTGACGGCGTGGCAGCCACGCCGAACGTATCCATCGAAATATTGGAAGATGGTGAAAACCCCGGACGTGTGACGGGGCAATTCGCAGCGAAAATATGCCTGCTTAAAGAACTTTCAGGAGAGCCTGATCCAAATGACTGTAAAGACATTAGCGGTCGGTTTGATACGGGGATCCTCATCCAGTAATTTGGATTATAAATGCGGAACGTAGCTGCTTTGGGGCGATCCAGTGTCTATTTGAACCCGATTCCAGTGGGTAAATGACACAACGCTAACTCCGCTGCTAACACTGCCAGCAACACTGCAATTGCTTTTGGACATGTGCGCGTCGATAGTCGTGCCATGGACATCACACTTATCAAAACCTTTATCGAAGTCGCCAACGCAGGATCGTTTGTATCGGCCTGCGATCGTCTTTTTGTCACCCAATCCGCTGTCAGCTTACGGATTCAGCGGCTGGAAGACAGTCTTGGCCACCCGTTGTTTATCCGCTCAAAGGCAGGGGCGATTTTGACGCCTGCTGGCGAGCAGTTTGAACGATACGCCCTTAGTCTTTTAAAAATATGGGAAGAAGCCCGCCAGCAAATCGCCATCCCCGAGGGCTATTCCCGTGCGTTTTTCGTTGGTGCGCAATATTCCTTGTGGCCGCGGTTGGGGTTTCGCTGGCTTGATGCCATGCAATCGGCCATGCCAGAGCTGAGCTTTCATGCCGAACTGGGGATGCCGGACCGGATCACACGGTTTCTGATCGAGGGCGTGGTTCACGCAGCCCTTTTATACACCCCGCAACTGCGTCCGGGGTTGATTGTAGAACCTGCGCTGGATGACGAATTGATTTTAGTCGCGTCCTATCCCGATGGTTCGGTTGCGGATAAAAAAGACTATGTGGCGGTGGATTGGGGGCCGGAATTTACCCATGCGCTGGCCATTGCGGTGCCGCATTTAACCGATTCCGGTCGTTCAATGGCGCTTGGGGCGCTTGCGGCCGAATATATCGTGAACCGTCGCGCCTCGGCTTATCTGCCCGCGCGTTCGGTGCAGCGCTATCTAACCAGTGGAAAACTGCACGTTGTGGCAGATGCACCACGGTTTCCTTACCCGTCTTGGATGGTTCTGCGCGAAGATTTGGATGAAGATCTAGCGGCGCTTGCCCGTTCCACTTTGTCAGAAGTGGTGCAAGCGGCTGAAATCGAACAGGAAAACCTGGTGGAGGATTTAGAAGCCATGACTGATTTTACCCGGTATCAAATGGATATAAAGGCAAGTGAGTAATTCTCGGATTATGCCTGATTAATCTGAATTATACTCTTGTTAAGCCGGGCCTTATACCACCCTCAGCAGAGATGCTTCCGCCCCAACACTCGGCGCGGATCACCTTTTTGGGGAAAGGATAATCCCATGAACACAGTTCTTAAACTTGCAGGCGCATCCGTGCTGGCAGTTATCGTTGCAAACCCTGTTTTGGCACAAAATACACTGACAGGTGTTCAGGCTTTGAATGACCAAATCGACGATATCACAACCGAGGTCGAACGCGATCAACGCCGTGGCCAAGACGACGAGCGTTTTGGACCGAATGGCGTGGCCCAAGGCTGGCGCGGTTCGTTCGCGCTGACCGCTTCTGGTACATCCGGCAACACAGACACAGGTGAATTGTCTGGCGCAGGGCGTTTGACATTCGGCGTTGGCTCTTGGAACCACCTTGTTGGTTTTGCAGTAGAATTTGGCGAAGCCAATGGCGTGCGCAATGAAGAGAAATTCTTTGGCACCTATGAAGCAAGCCGCTACTTCTCGCCTGAATTTTACATGTTCGGCCTTGGTCGTTTTCAGTACGATGGTCTGCTGACCAACAATGCTGGTGCGGTTCTGCCGGGTTCGGAAACAGATGCGTTTTTGGGCTTTGGTCCTGGCTACCGTGTGATCAACAATGCCAACCACACATGGCGCGTTCAAGCGGGCCCGGGTGCGCGGTATTTCAAAGACGCCAATGGCGTGTCTGATACAGAAGTCGGCTTTATCGCGTCATCACGGTACTTTTATGCCTTCACAGATACTGTTTCCTTCACAATGGATACAGATATTCTGGGCTCTAGCGTAAATACCGTCTTGTCCAACGATGCGGGGGTCAACTTCAAGGTATCTGATAGATTGTCTACCCGCGTCAGCTTGCGGACCGATTATAACACCGATCCGACAGCGGGCCTGCAATCCACTGACAACACAATCGGGTTGTCTTTGGTTCTGGGCTTCTAAAAACGGGTTGAGTTTCGCGGGGATGTTAGGCCCCGCGAAATTTCGAAACGGATTGAAGGATGGGGCAACCCATCCTTCTTTTTTGTCTGCTATTCAGCAGGTTGGGCCAGTTTCAACACGAACGGCCCAATTCCGTCGACAATCGCAGTGACGCCTTGTTTATTCGGGTGAATCCCATCGGCCTGCATGAAAGTGGCCAATGGGTTTTGCGTATCAATCACGCTGCGCAGCCCACCAAAAAAGTCCTGATACAGCGGCACATCGTATTTGGCTGCCAAATCCACATACATGCCGTCAAATTGCTGTTTGTATTGCGCGCCATAGTTCGACCCCGCCACAATCCCGATCAACAGCATACGCACACCAGCCTGTTGTCCTGCGGCTAGGATACTGTCGAGATTGGCACGGCTGACGGCAGGATCAAGGCCGCGCAGATAGTCGTTGCCGCCCAAGGTCACGATCATCGCGTCTACATCGTTGGTCAGGGTCCATGCAACCCTTGCCCGCCCGCCCGCCGTGGTATCCCCTGAAACGCCGGCATTTTTTACCTTAACATCGGCGCCCTGTGCAGCCAGCCAAGCCTGAAGTTGCGGTACAAACCCGTCACTGCGTGCCAACCCGTAGCCGGCTGTCAAACTGTCGCCCAAGGCGGCTATCGTCACGGTTTGCGCATTAACTGCGCTGACAGTCACAAAAAGGGCGAAACCAAGGTTGCGAAGCTGCCCCAAAGCCCCATATCCATGACTGACCAAGCGATTAAAGGCAGCTCTTATGACCGACCCAGTTCTTACCCTGACCCATGCAAACCTGTCATTGGATGGAAACGCGGGGCGGGTCGATATCCTGCATGATGTGTCGCTAGAGGTGGCAGCAGGGGAAACTCTGGGGCTGGTCGGGCCAAGTGGGTCAGGCAAATCATCGCTCCTTATGGTGATGGGCGGGCTGGAACAGGCCACATCCGGCACGATCATGGCTTTGGGCCAGGACCTGACTGCGATGAATGAAGACCAGCTTGCACGCTTTCGTCGGGATAATATGGGGGTGGTGTTCCAATCTTTCCACCTGATACCGACAATGACGGCGTTAGAAAATGTTGCAACCCCGCTGGAACTGGCGGGCGCGCGGGATGCTTTTGATCGGGCCGAGGCTGAATTGCGTGCGGTTGGTTTGGGGGATCGGATGGATCACTATCCCAGTCAAATGTCAGGAGGCGAACAGCAGCGTGTGGCGCTGGCCCGTGCCTCGGCGCCTCGCCCACGCATATTGCTGGCGGATGAACCCACAGGAAATCTGGATGAAACCAACGGTGAAGCGATTATGGATCTGTTGTTTGGTTTGCGTGATCGCCACGGGGCTACATTGATCATCGTCACCCACGCCAATGATCTGGTGGTGCGCTGCGACCGCGTGGTGCGTTTGCGCGACGGGCGGGTTGAAACCGCGCAAGCAAATTCCGCAGAAACAAAGGCAGCAGAATGAGCCTGCGTATCGCGGCGACTTTTGCCCGTCGGGAATTGCGCGGCGGTTTGCGCGGGTTTCGGGTGTTCTTGGCCTGTCTCGCACTTGGTGTGGCGGCGATTGCGGCTGTTGGTACGGTTAGATCCGGCATTGAAGCGGGGCTAAAACGGGACGGCGCTGCCTTGTTGGGCGGCGATGCCGAAGTGGAATTTACCAACCGTTTTGCCAGTGATGCAGAACGGGCGTGGCTGGGGGAAATATCAGACGCGATTTCCCAAACCGTTGATTTCCGGTCGATGGTTGTAGTGGACCGCGCCGCAGGGGCCGAGCGGGGGCTGACCCAAATTCGCGCGGTGGACGGGGCTTATCCGTTGATTGGCGCGGTGCAGTTGGAACCAGATATGCTGCTGGCCGATGCTTTGGCGGGGCAGGGTGCGGTGATGGAGCGGGTTCTGGCCGACAGGCTGGGGCTGGCCGCAGGCGATACGTTTCGGCTAGGGGCGCAAGATTTTACACTAAGTGCCATCCTTGCCCGCTACCCCGACAATGCCTCTGGCGGCTTTGGTCTTGGGCCGCGCACAATTCTGCGCACCGAAGCACTGGAGAATTCCGGTTTGCTGACCGAGGGTACGCTGTTTTCAACCCAATACCGCCTTGATCTGCCGCCCGAAGCTGATCTGCAATCTCTGAAAGAACAGGCCGAGACCCGCTACCGCGACAGCGGTCTGCGCTGGCGCGACAGCCGGCGCGGGGCAGGCGGGGCGGAACGTTTTGTCGAACGGATCGGCGCCTTTTTGATCCTGATCGGCCTGTCGGGGCTGGCTGTGGGCGGGGTTGGCATTGCCTCGGCGGTGCGGGCCTATCTGGCGGGTAAAACCAATGTGATTGCCACGCTGAAAACCCTTGGGGCCACACGGCAGACGATTTTTCTGACCTATTTCCTGCAGATCGCTGTTCTGACCCTGATCGGTGTGGTCATCGGGGTTGTGATCGGGGCAGGCTTGCCCCTGTTGTTTGCGCCTTTGATCGAAGAACAACTGCCAATTCCCGCCGCATTCGCCATCTATCCCGCCCCCTTGATAGAGGCAGCGGTTTATGGCCTGTTGGCGTCCCTGATCTTCACGCTCTGGCCGTTGGCCAAGACCGAAGATATCCGCGCGGCTACCTTGTTTCGCGATGCTTTTTCGGGGTCCAACACCCTGCCAGCCCCCCGCTATCTGATGGCACTGGTGGGGTTGGTTGCGGTTCTGGTCGGCCTTGCTGTCTGGTTTTCAGGTACGGTGCAATTGACCCTTTGGACGGCAGGCGGGATTGCGGGATCGCTGGTTATTCTGGTGCTCGCTTCATTTTCTATTCGCGGGATCGCCCGTTTGATGCGCCGTCCCACGCGGGGTCATACTGCCCTGCGGTTGGCTTTTGGGGCGATTGGCGCAAGGGGCGGGGAGGCCACATCCGTTGTCTTGTCCCTAGGCCTTGGCCTGACCGTTCTGGCGGCTGTCGGACAAATCGACGGCAACCTGCGCAATTCTTTTGCCAACGAACTGCCAGAACTTGCCCCCAGCTATTTCTTTGTGGATATCCAACCCGATCAAATCGACGGGTTCCGCGCCCGACTGGCCACCGACCCGCTGGTGCGTAAAGTGGAAAGCGCACCAATGTTGCGCGGTGTGGTGACACGGATCAACGGCCGCCCCGCCGAAGAGGTTGCAGGTGGCCATTGGGTCATTCGCGGCGATCGCGGTCTGACCTATGCAGGCGCGCAACCCGAAGGCACCACCGTCACGCAAGGTGAATGGTGGCCCGAAAACTACACTGGCCCGCCACTGCTGAGCTTTGCGGCAGAAGAAGCTGCCGAGATCGGTTTGGATCTGGGCGATGAAATCACCGTCAACATTCTGGGCCGCGACATTACCGCCACCGTCGCCAACTTCCGAGAGGTCAGTTGGGAAAATGCAGGCATCGGTTTTGTCATGACCTTGGACGAAAACGCACTGGCGGGCGCCCCCCATAGCTGGATTTCAACGGTCTATGCAGAACCACAGGCCGAAGCAGCCATCCTGCGCGATCTGGCCACCGCCTATCCCAACATCACCGCAATCCGCATTCGCGACGCCATTGCCCAAGTGGTTGAATTGGTCGAAGGGATCGCCGCGGCCACCCGCTATGGTGCGTTAATTACCCTTGTCACAGGTTTTCTTGTTCTGATTGGCGCTGCGGCGGCAGGGGAGCGGGCGCGGGCCTATGAAGCCGCCGTGCTAAAGACCATAGGAGCGTCGCGGGCGCAAATCATGGCCAGCTTTGCCCTACGCGCTGCACTATTGGGGCTTGCCGCGGGGATCATAGCCTTGGGCGCTGGTATTCTAGGAAGTTGGGCGGTTTCAATCTTTATCATGGAAACCCATTACACTGTGATCTGGGCCAATGCCGTGCTGATTATTGGCGGCGGCGTGCTGGCATCATTGCTGGCGGGCTTGGGATTTGCATGGCGGCCCTTATCTGCAGCCCCTGCGCGGGTGTTGCGCGCGCGGGATTGATCGCAGTCGCTCTGCTGCAAAAGAAATGGCGCTGGAACGTTTAAATCCAGCGCCGTCAGCCCCTTTGGGCAGGGTGTTTTATTGGGGCATTCCCCAAATGCAATCTGGTTAATTGTAAAACCAGATACTGGCTGCCACATCGTCAAGATCATTCACGCCGACCAAGGTCAAACTGTCTTTACCGGGCAAATCAAACACGATGTTCTTTCCCTCAACCGAGGCGTATTTATCCACGAAAGACTGCCCGTCAGTAATGTCAGGGTCAAAGGCTTCATAAAGGAACTGCAAGGCATCGCGGCTGAAACCGTTTGCGACTGTAGCCTCGGCGTTGAACTTCAGGATTTTATCCTTGCCCATACCCGGTGCAAACTGGAAGGTGTCGCGCCCGTCGCCTGCGGTCATTTTGTCATTGCCCGCGCCACCGATCAATGTGTCGCCATATTCGGCGTTATTGCCTGCAACCAGCTTGTCGTTGCCAGCCCCGCCCTTCAGCAGATCATCGCCGGCACCGCCAAACAACTTGTCATTGCCAAGGCCGCCATCCAGCGTGTCATTGTCATTCCCGCCATACATTTTGTCATTGCCAGCGTCGCCAATGATCAGGTCAAACCCGTCATCGCCGAACAATTTGTCGTTGCCAGCGCCGCCCAACAGCTGATCCGCGCCGCCTTTGGCGCGCACCGTGTCATTTCCGGCATCTGCTTCAAAGCGTTCGTCTTTGTTGGTTCCGATCAACGTGTTGTTCTTGTTGTTGCCGTCTTTGCCAGGCAATCCGCCAAAATCCACCTCAGTCGGGGCTTTTAACCCGCGGGTCTGGCCCAGTTTCATCTCGGTGCCATCGCTGAATTTCAGGAACTCTACTTTGGTTAATGTCACCTTGATATCATTGGAATCGTAATTGGGGTCGTCATAGGTGACCACATATTTGGCTTTGCCGATTTTGTTCACTTCTATCTGATCTTTAGTTTGATAAAAATCGACGGTGTCGATGCCCTTGCCACCATCAATCCAATAGGTGCCGGGCGCAGCATGTGCCTTGTCGTTGCCGCCCATCAGCCAGACTTTTTCCAGTTTCAGCCCGAAGGTGCCGTTGCCCACATAGGCTTTGTCGTCGAAATCGGTCATAACGACCTGTTCAAGGTTGCGGAGCTTTGCATTGCCATATGTGCCAATGTTGGACAGGCCGGATTGCATCAATTCAGCCCCTTGGGGCAGGCCGCGCAGGTCCAGCCGATCCAGCCCGTCCCCCCCGTCGATTACTGGAATGAGTGCACCCGAGCCGTTAAAATCAAACAGGCTTTCGCTTACAAAAATATCATCACCTGAACCACCAAACACGCGGTCTTTACCCACGCTAAAGTCAATGATGTCATCCCCGCCAAGGCCATAAACCACATCGGCCCCGGACCCGCCTGAGATTTTGTCATTCTTATCAGAGCCGTATAGCGTATCGTCGCCGTTGGTGGCTTTCATATCGGGTTTTGGCAAATTCAGCTTATAAGTGCCGCCGCTGATTTCCCGTGTGCCTTCGCCGTTGCGGTCTGTTTCTACCGTATACCCAAGGAAAATGTCGCCGTTTTTTCCCTGCGCGGCAAAGGGCCAGTTGATCCCGATTTCTGCCGAGGGTTTGAGGTTCTTTTCTATCTCCTGCCGCTCGCCCAGCGGACTGCCGTCATTTGTAAAGGCTTGGGCATAGATCGAAAACCGCGCGGTTGCATCGGAATCGCCTTTGGTCACAACAGTCCAAAGCGCCAACAGGTTGCCGTCTTTCAATTCCAACAACTCTGTAAAGGGGCGGAAATAGGTTGGCGGGGTTGTGGTATAGCCCGAGGGATTGTCCACATAATAATCCCACAGAACCACATCATTGCCTTGACTGGCATAGTTGGTTGCAGCGGCATCATAGGCCGTAATATCAACCTTGCCGTTGTTGCCCTTGGGGTCGGTCTTGAAAAAGCTAAGTTTTACCCCTGAAGCGTCCTGCCGCAGCACCGCAATCCTGTTGTCCCCCGCCGCCGCTGCATCGCTTTCAAAACCGGTATGGCCCTCACCGGAAATTTGTTGGTAATCGAGGTCCAGAAGAACTTTATAGTCACTTGACGGAAAGGGTTGCTCGGTTTTTGTGCCCGTCCATGCAAAAATATCAGTGTTCCACATGTTGCCTGTCAGGATTTTAACCCCGTTTGGCAGCACAATCAGGTTGGCGTCTTCGCCACCATCCGTGTTCAGCGGCAGTTCCGGTCCAACAGTCTTTCCTTTTGCGTCATAGGCTTGTGTGAACCAGCGGTCTCCGTAGCCGTCTTGTTCATCCAGCCACGCGGCTTGAAACCCGCCATTGTCCAGCGCATCAACTTGTGGCAGTTTTTGCTCGTTGGCTGTATTTTTTGCCAGTTCGAATTCCTTGACCACGATCTTACCTTGGGGGGAGACAATCGCCGCGCGCGCATCCACGTCAAAATCGCTGATCGCAGGGCCATCGGTCCAAGCCACAACAACATTGCCGTTTTTCAGCAAAGTCATATCAATCTGACCTTGGCCGCCGGATTCCTTTTCGTTGATCTGAAAGACTTTGCCATCAGGTTTGCCGTCTGCGCCATAGATGCGGGCTAAAAGGGCGGTGCCATCGGTGTCTGTTACGCCTGGAATTGGCAGAATGTCCAAAACCAACTGGGACCAGACAACCATAAAGCCGCCGTTCTTTAGGCCAATAACCTCGCCAAAGTTGCTGCCTGCGCCAACGGGGGCAATGATGGATTGATTGGCTTTTTCTTTTAATATCACTTTATTCTCTCCCGACATACAGAGTAATTTCTGCATCTGGCAAGAAGAGTTAAATACAGCTTAAGAACCGGTCAAGATGGTTTGTCGCAGGTTGATAAAATGAGAACAGTTTTCGCTAGTGAAAGTTGTGTGGCGCAGCAAGGCAACACGTTTTGGAAGAGCCTTGGCCGACTTTTTGGGGGCTATGCGGTTTTAAACCCGCGGGGAAGCTCGTTTGAATTGCCCAGGTGAAACCCCGAATTCGCGGCGAAAGGCACGGGTGAATTGGGATTGGTCTTTAAAGCCGAAATCCAGCGCAAGTCCTGCCAGATTTTCACCGGCACCGGTTTTGCTTTCCAGAATCTTACGACAGGATTGCAGCCGTACCGACCGGATATAGGCTGCTGGTGTCGCACCCATCACTGCAAAACTATTGTATAGGCTACGCCGCGAAACGCCAAATTCATGGGCCAGTTTGTCAGGTGTCAGATCTGGGTCCGTTTGCAGACTTAGTATCTTTTGATGCCATGCCGCTGGCAGTTTACCCATGTCGATATCCATTTTGAACGGCAGGTCCATCGGGGCGCTACGTTCGGTCAACAAGCGGCTGGCAAGCTGGCTGGCGCATTCCATAATATGGCCGCCTTCATCGGTGGTGTCAGGATCGTTCAGCAGGGTCATTAACATGGATTTCAGCGCGTTCATTCCGGTCGAGGATAGGATATGCCCGTCACTTTCGCTGACCAGAACGCGATCTGAAAATGCCTGCGACGACCTTGAAAACCCTAAGATAAGCAATTTGAAATCGCCGCTTACGCGGAATTTATAGGGGGTGGAAATATCGTATAGCCCGATGTCTCCCTGTTGCAGCGTGACCGAGCGGCCAGCTTGCTCGATGTCGCTGCGCCCGCCGATTTGCCAGACCAGTTTGCAGATATCTTCGTTCGATCTATCGTCAACAATATCCCCCGTTCGTTCGGCCATGGCAGGGCTTACATGCAGCAAAGCTGATGATGCTGACGGGGTGCGACAAGACGTAATTCCTGCGTTGAACGACTTGGTCGTGGGGGTCATATCCAGACGCGCCAGACTTGTTTCCAGCGCATTGGCGAATGTGCCTACATCATTTGTGGTGACATGCGACAGGGGCGAAACACAATCTGCGCCCGCACAAAATGGTTGCTCAAACACCATATGACTCCTCCCGCACTGGATGCTAGGCGAAAATTTTGTGTCAGGCAAGAAGTCAAAATTGCGCTGGTTTCAGGGAAAAACCGCATTTTTGCACGGAGTGACAAAAAATATGCACGCAGGGGCAATACGGACCCTGTGCTGTCCCGCCAGTGTGGAATCACGGGTTATGGCCAAATATTCGTCGGCTGTTACACCATCAGGGAGGAAGATATGACACATTCACCAGAGGAAAAACTGCATCGGGATTTTAATGCAGGCAAGATTTCGCGGCGCGGGTTCATGCGCCGTGCAGCAGCGCTTGGGATCGCGGCACAAGCGCCGTTGTTTTTAGGTGCAGCCCATGCACAAACCACATCTGCTGCAGAATATGACTATATTGTCATCGGCGCGGGATCAGCTGGTTGTGCGGTTGCAGCGCGGCTGTCCGAAGACCCCGCCAATAAGGTTTTGGTTTTGGAAGCCGGTCCTGCCGATACCAACCAATATATTCACATCCCCGCAACGTTCCCGTTGTTGTTCAAAACGGAACTGGACTGGGATTACACATCCGAACCGCAAACCAAGCTGGACGGCGGCACGCTGTATATGCCAAGGGGCAAAATGTTTGGCGGCTGCTCGTCGATGAATGCGATGATCTATCAGCGCGGGCACAGTTCGACCTATGATGCCTGGGGGGCAAGCAATGCGGGTTGGAGCTATGCCGATCTGTTGCCTTTGTTCCTTAAATCCGAAGGAAACACGCGCGGCGTGTCTGACGTTCACGGCGCAGACGGGCCGCTGAGCGTCACGGATCTGAACGATCCAAATCCGATCTCTCTGGCGATGGTCAAAGGCGCTGGTGAAGCTGGCTATGCGCTGAATAGTGACTTCAACGACGGGGATCAGACCGGCTTTGGCATGTATCAGGTGACGCAAAAGAACGGGCATCGGGCCTCGGCTGCGGTCAGCTATCTGCATCCAGCTATTGAGGCGGGTCGCCTGACAGCGCAGGCTGAAGCCATGGTCCAGCGCATCGAAACCACTGAGGGTCGCGCAACGGGGGTGACCTTTGTGGCGGACGGCAGCGAACACACGGCCACGGCGCGCAAGGAAATCATCCTGTCGGGTGGATCATTCAACTCGCCGCAAATCCTGATGCTGTCAGGGATTGGCCCCAAAGCGCAGCTTGAAGAGCACGGCATTACAGTGGTGCATGATCTACCAGGCGTTGGGCAAAACCTGCAAGAGCATTACATGATGCCAGTGGTTTATACTTGCACGCAGAAGATCAGCCTGACCCAAGCGGGCACCGAAGAACAAGGCGCGCTGTTTGCCCAAGGCAAAGGCTTGCTGACCTCTAACATCGGGGAGGCTGGCGGGTTTCTGACCATCAATCCAGACAGCCCCGCGCCTGATTTGCAATTCCACTTTTGCCCCGGATATTTTGTGCTGGATGGGGCGGGCAATCCGACAGACGGTTCTGATGGGATGACGATCCTGCCATCTTTGGTGCAAAGCAAGGGTACAGGTTCGGTTGAACTGGTGTCTGGCGATCCAAACGTGAAGCCAAAGGTCAATCCCAATGTGTTCCAGAATGATGCGGATTATGATATTCTGATCCAAGGCGTAAAAATCGCCCGAGAGATTTTTGCCGCCCCCGCACTGGACGAATTGCGCGGCGAAGAAGTATTGCCCGGCCCTGCGGTACAATCGGATGCGGATCTGAAGGCCTATATCAACAAATATATCCAGACCATCTATCACCCCGTTGGGACTTGTAAAATGGGCGATGATGATATGGCTGTGGTGGATCATGAACTGCGGGTGCATGGCATTAACGGCCTGCGTGTTGCCGATGCGTCCATCATGCCGAGCATCATTAACGCGAATACAAATGCGCAGTCGATCATGATCGGTGAAAAATGCGCTGATCTGATCCGTTCGGCCTGATTGGTCTGTATCCTTTGGCCGCAGCCCTGCACAGCGGGGGGCGGCTTGGGGGGCTGGCTGGGGCAACCGGTCAGCCACCACACCCACACCCGAACCACACATATAAAGGAGCACCTTGATGCAAGGACTCATGATGGAGATGCCATTGACCATTGGTAGCCTCATTGAACACGCAGAACGCTATCACACCAAGACCGAAATCGTGTCTGTTGAAACTTCGGGTGAACGGACCACTACGAATTGGGGCGCAGTGGGCGGGAACGCCCGCAGATTAGCCTCGGCCCTGCGTCTGTTGGGGGTAAGTGACGGGGAACGGTGTGCCACCATCGCCTGGAACAACCGCCGTCATCTGGAAATCTATTTCGGTGTGTCGGGCGGGGGGATGGTCTGTCATACAATCAACCCGCGTCTAGCCCCCGAACAGCTGGTGTTTGTGGCAGAGGATGCACAGGATCAGGTGATATTCTTTGAGCAGAGCTTTTTACCTCTGATCGCGAAAATTCAATCCCAGATGAACACCGTTAAGCACTTTGTGCTGATGGGCGCGCGTGATGACGCTGCAGCTGATCAGATCGCGGGACTGTTGTTTTATGATGAACTGCTTGAAACAGGGGACGCAGATGCGCCTTGGCCTGATGTGGATGAAAGGGCCGCGTCCAGCCTGTGTTACACATCTGGCACCACAGGAAACCCTAAAGGCGTTTTGTATTCGCACCGATCCACTGTGCTGCATACTCTGGTCGGCAATCAGCCAGATGGCATCGCCATTTCGGCGCAAGACACGGTGTTGCCTGTGGTGCCCATGTTCCACGTCAACGCTTGGGGCGTGCCCTATATCGCGGCGGCGAACGGGTGTAAGCTGGTCCTGCCGGGGCCAAATTTGGGCGGTGAGGCGATCTTGAACCTGATTGACGAAACCGAAACCACTCTGGCGCTGGGGGTGCCAACCATCTGGATGAACCTGCTTGCTGCACTTGAAGCATCAGAATCAACTTTGCCGAGCCTGACCCGCACCGTGGTTGGCGGTGCTCCTTTACCCCCGTCAATGATCCCGAAATTCGCAGCTTACGGCGTTGAATTATTGCACGCTTGGGGTATGACCGAAACATCCCCCGTGGCCACACTGAACCAATTTTTGCAGCGTCACAAACAACTGTCTGACACAGAAAAAACCGAACTGCGCACAGGGCAGGGACGGCCTTTATACGGCGTGGATCTGCGATTGCTGGATGAAACCGGTGCGATTTTACCCCATGACGGTAAAACCCAAGGCGATCTGCAAGTGCGGGGCCATTGGGTTGTGAAACGTTACTTTGGCAAAGACACTGATGCGCTGACGGACGATGGCTGGTTTGATACGGGCGATGTGTCCACAATCGACGCGGATGGCTATATGGTCATTCGGGACAGATCTAAAGACATCATCAAATCTGGCGGTGAGTGGATTTCCACCGTCGAGTTGGAAAACATCGCCATCGCCCATCCCGAAGTAGCCAATGCCGCTGCTATCGCCGCGCGCCATGACCTGTGGGATGAACGCCCGATTGTGATTGCGATCAAAACGCCGAATGCGACCCTAACCGAGTCTGATCTTCTGGCATTTTACAAAGGTAAGATTCCCACATGGCAGGTGCCCGATGCCGTGATTTTTGTAGATGCGCTGCCTATGGGGGCCACAGGAAAAATCCAAAAGAATGAACTGCGCAAACAGTTCGGCAATCGCCTTATGGAAGGACAAAAAAGCAATGCTTAACCCCAAGACATCCGAAGCGACCCCGCAAAATCCAACGATGGATGCAGCACTTGCTGACCTGACCGCAGCCAAAGACAAATGGGCGCGCACCAGCACCCCAGAACGCATTGCCCTGTTGGGTGAAATCAAAGACAGATTGCTGCCCCTGTCCAAAGATTGGGCCGAAACGGCTGCGCGAATGAAAGGCATCCCCGAAGATTCCCCACTGGTGGGGGAGGAATGGATTTCCGGCCCCTATACCGTCATGTCAGCTTGCAACGGGTTGTTGCAAACCCTGTCACAGATGGACGGGAAAACCTTTCTTAATTCCCTTAAGAAACGTGAAACCGCAAGTGGCCAGACTGCTGTGCAGGTGCTGCCCCATTCAATCTGGGATCATTTGTTGTTATCGGGAGTCTCGGCCGAAGTGTGGATGGAAAAAGGCGTTACATCCCAGAACCTTGCACAGAATACGGCACAGGCTTACGACGCACCGGCCAGTGAACGTGTTGGCAAGGTTGCACTGGTGTTGGGGGCAGGCAATATCGCAGCCATCGCACCGCTGGACGTGCTGCAAAAGCTGTTCAATGATCACTGCGTGACCATTTTGAAAATGAACCCCGTGAACGAATATCTGGCGGATTTCCTGTCAGATGCGCTTAAGCCTTTGATTGATTTCGGCGCTTTGCGAATTGTCAAAGGCGGAGCGGATGTGGGGGGGTATCTGTGCGACCACCCCGATATTGACGAAATCCACATCACAGGGTCAGGCGCATCCCATGACATGATCGTTTGGGGGCGTGGCGAAGAGGGCGCGCGAAACAAAGCGGCGAATACGCCCAAACTGACCAAGCCGATCACATCAGAACTGGGTGCCGTTTGCCCGACAATCGTAGTGCCCGGTCCATGGACGGCGGCTGATCTTAAATTTCAGGCGGAAAACATTGCCACGCAAAAGATGCACAATTCAGGGTTCAACTGTGTGGCCTGCCAGATGCTGATCCTGCCCAAAAGTTGGGACAAAAGGCAAAGCCTGCTGGACACGATTCAAAAAATCATTGGCAGTATGGACCCGCGCCAGCCCTATTATCCGGGCGCGGCGGATCGGCTGTCAAAGTTCGAAGCTACCGCAGACAATGTGGTCCGGTTCGACCGTGGTCCGGTTCCCGCCTGTCTGGTCGGCACTGACACCTCGTCGTCGGACAGCACCTACCGCATGGAAGAGGTTTTTGCTCCTGCCATGACCACCCATGAAATCGCGCAATCAGACCCCGAAGCCTATTTGCGGGCAGCAATCAAATTTGCAAATGAAAGCCTTTACGGGACTTTGGGCAGCAATATCATTATTCACCCCAAAACCATCAAACAGATCGGCAAAAAACGCTTTGATGAAATCATTGCAGATTTCCACTATGGAACAATCGCCATCAACACATGGAGCGGTCTTGGCTTTCTGACCCCCGCCTGCCCGTGGGGAGCGTTTCCCGGGCACACCTTGCAAGACGTGCAAAGCGGTATCGGCTTTGCCCATAACACCTATATGTTTGACGCCGCAGAGCGGGTGATCGTCCAAGCCCCATGGCGCCCATTTCCCCGCAATCTATTGTCTGGGGGAATGACCCTGCTGCCAAAACCGCCGTGGTTTGTGACAAACAAAAAACAGCATAAAGTAGGCATGTTGTTGACCCGTTTTCAACATCGGCCCAGCATCTTAAAGCTGCCGCGGATCTTTTTGAATGCCTTGCTGGGGTGAAACGTAAAGCGCCCGATCTGCAACAGGATCGGGCGCTTTAACTAATGGTTTAAGGTGCGGCGGTAAGGGGGGCGGTTTGACTTTGCTGAACCTCTTGAACCGCCAGTTCGGCCATTTTCAAAATGGCCTCTCGGGAGTTGGCCACAGCTATAAAACGGGCATTATGGCAGAATTTTGCGCCCTTGACGCCGCTTGCTTCTTCGAGCGCGGCGTCACTTAATCCGGCCCAGGCGGCGGGTAGATCGGCGCGCTGTTCAAAGGTGTCGTTTGACAGTTTGATGCCGCCAATTGTCCATGTGTCACCGCGTGGATTAACCACGAACAGAATGTGATCGGCCGCAGCCTTATCAAGCGCCGAGCGGTAGGGCATGCCCATGGGCAGTTCAAGAATGGCCGAGGTGCCAGCCTTTTCAATAGCTTCTTGCACAAGGCTTTGTGCGCGGGCTTTGGCCGCAAGATTGCGAATCTGCGCTTCTACAAAGGTGCGGGCGATGGGCAGAGCAGATAAAAACGCATCGTCATCCGCGGTGGGCGACGCATCGTCAAAAACCGGTTTCAGACTGCCCAACAAGGACGGCAGGGTCAGGATAGACAGCGGCCCCGCCACCGATGGTTCCATCGCGCCATTGTCCAGCAGGTCGATGGGCAGCACAAATTTGGCATCGAATTTTGTGTGAATGGCATCAATATCATCCGCAGGTACATCCAGCGCCGCCAGATACTTTTGCCCGTAATGGGCCCAGATCAAGCCAAAGGAACTGTAGGGTTGCCCGTCTTCGCGCAGGGGGCTGGGGCGTTGGTGGTGGTCAAAGATCTGCGCTTCAGCATCGTGCTGGCCGCCTACATCAAAAATGATCTTGTCTGCTGCGGGGGTGACCCACTTTGGGTCACGGCTGCGGCGCAATTCGGCCTGCGGGAACAGACGGGTGAGCACAACAGAAGACAGCAGCTCGTCCGCATGAAAGCCCCCGGAATGGGTGACAAGGTGGGTGATGGTCATAGGGGCACTCCGAAAGGTAATCTGGTGGAAAGGCGACCCGCAGGACCGCGCTTATGGAACGTCAAACGCCCTAGTCGCAAAAGAATGCCGCAAGATCAAGTTTTAGATTTTGCAGCGGTTGCGTCAGGTAGCGGAATTGAAAATTTAGTCTGATCCATGTGTCCATAAACTGGACCAGACGCACGAAATTTAGCCGCCAATATCAAATCAACCTTGCGACGCGGCATAGTCTTTGGATAGTTGCATTGGAAAGATCAATTCATCGGGGACGCAGCGTGTCAAAAACTACAAAGCAGTTCGTTTTGCGAAACCTGTGCGCCTTGGCCGTCTGGTTTGTGGTGATCACTTTCATCATCATGCTTTATGCGGATGAAACGGACCCGATGCCGGTCAGCATATGGCTCAGACTTCTAATCTCTGCGGGCATTGTTGTCTTTGTGAACATACCTTTGGTGAAATCAATCGGGCGCATCTTTCTGAACACCACGCCGGATGATCCAGCCCTGGATGACTAGGGGTTTGACGCTGTTTGTGCCTTGGCGCTGTGCTGCGGTTACTGATCCGCATTTTTCCAAATAATTGGCGTCACATAAACAATGGTATCATCAACGCTGACCATAACATCGCCGTCCTGAATATTCACTTGCATCCGCAAAGAGCGGTTCGCCAGCTTTCCAAGCGCGCTGGTGTCGTTTTCAGAGAAATTTACTACCTGAAGATTACCAAAACGGGTGGTGCTGTTTTTGATCTTATCCCACCACATTTCAGCAGTCCGACCCCCGTATGAATAGACAATCACCGCATCGGCCTTGCCACTGGATTGACGCACAACCTTTTCGCTCGGCTGCCCTAAAGCCACCCATAACTCCAACTCGTCGCTTAGGCTTTTCTGCCAGATGTCCGGTTCATCGTCGGTAGAAATGCCCTTGGTCATTTCCAACTGCTCATGGGCGTTTAGCGCAAAAGCCAGAAGGCGCACCATCAGGCGTTCGTCCGTTTCAGACGGATGTTTGGCAACGGTCAGTTTATGGGTCTCATAATAATGACGGTCCATATCCGAGACAGACAGTTCTACTTTATAAATAGTGGCTTTTTGCGCCATGGTTTTTCCTGGAATTGCAAAGTTAGCGATGCCTAATGCCTCTGGCGGCTTTGTGAAAGCAGATAAAGAATAGCGTCAAAATAAAAGGGGCGCTGAACGGGCCGCCAAAGCCCAAATGCCCGAATACGGAAAGCCTAAGCCTCATTATGTATTAAGTGCTGCCCTTTTGGGGTTGTGATGAATCGCGGGCTTTCAAAGCTGTGCGTATTGCTGTCTATGTTTCCAAAGACGCATTTAGGATCACACAATGTCAAACGACAACGACTCTTCAAAGACTCATTATATTTGTCAGACTTACGTCCAGACCAAAGGGGCAAAAGGTGCGCAAGCGGGGGTGAAAATTGACAAACAATTTCAGTATTCATCCGCAGCAGAGGCGCAAAGCCGTGCCGAACGGGCCAGCCAATCCGATGATTGCGCAGGGGCTGATGCCTACATCATCGTAGAAGATCTCCTTTCAGGTGAAACTAGTTCACCGGAGTTCATCGTCCGGATCGGAAATGTGCCCGATTTCGATGACTTTTAGCGGCTGAACAGGCTAGGGTGTGTGGCGGGTAATCTGAGAATCACTCTGGAGAAGACAGTTTCCAATGGGCATTTTGAAAGGCCGCGATGAAAGGCTGCTAATTGTATCAACGACAATAACGATTAAGCATCACCAGTAACTACGGGAGTGGCGCGGAACTGTTTACAAAAGATCTGAACTGGCCTTTGCATCACCAGCTTTCATGCAGCTTTCTAACTGGATGTGTCAGGCCAAAGGGGGGGAGCGAACACATGGGAAAGGGTGCTGGCCACCCTGTAACCCACTCAAAACGCTATCAAAATATAGGAAGGTTTTGGTGGAGCCTAGGAGGATCGAACTCCTGACCTCTTCGCTGCCAGCGAAGCGCTCTCCCAGCTGAGCTAAGGCCCCATCGCGCTCATTTCTGTGCGCTTGTGGTATTTAGGAAAACCCGCTCGCGCTTGCAAGCGGAAAATCCAATGTTTGATAAACTTTATTACGTGTCGTCGTCCGGTGCCGCAACATCGGCGATTTCTTCGAGCGGAACTGTGTCGTCGTCATCGTCTTCAAGCACATCATCGCCCAAATCCACATCCACGTCATCATCGTCATCGAGCACGTCGATGTCATCAGATTCGTCATCTTCAGTGGCTTTTTTGATCGCGGATTTATCTTCCTTGTCGGCCATGGTTGTTTTGGATTTATCCGAAACAAAATGGGACAGCGGATATTCTTTTCCGGTGTAGGGGCTGACAATCGGGTCTTTGCCCAAATCGTAAAAGCGTTTACCGGTTTCCGGGCAAACACGTTTCACACCCCATTCTTCTTTTGGCATAGTTTACCCCTTGGTACACTGTTTTTTCGAGTATCGAAGCCAACTGCCATAGAGATGCAGGCTTGTCAAAGGTTGAATAGGCTTTTTTGTGCTGGCTTGCTTTTGGATTGCCTCTTTTGTGGGGAATAGTAAGGATATGGTCATGTCAGAGACCTATGAAATCGGTGCCCCTCCCATTGCTGTCGTGCTGAAAAAATCAGCGCGGGCACGGCGGTTTTCATTGCGGATTTCCAATGTGGACGGGGTGGTCAGTCTGACCATGCCGCTGCGGGCCGCCAAACGGGATGCGCTGGCTTTTGCACAGGCCCAGGAAGGCTGGCTGCGCCAAAACCTGTCACGCCAGCCCGCACGGTTGCATCCGGTGTTTGGCGGGATGATTCTGCTGGACGGGTGTGACGTGCGTTTGCTTCAGGGGCAGGGGCGGCGTGTCATGTTGGACGGGTCTGATTTGTATGTACCCGGATCACAGGATCAGCTTGCAGCAAAGCTGCGGGCCTATTTCAAAACTCTGGCACGGGATCGGCTGGCCGAGGCGTCAGAACGCTATGCAGCGCAAGTCGGGCGGCAGGTGTCGCGGATCACCCTGCGCGATACGCGGTCCCGCTGGGGGTCTTGTACCAGTGACGGCAATCTGATGTATTCGTGGCGGTTGGTTATGGCCCCCCGTGCAGTGCAGGATTACGTTGCCGCCCATGAGGTGTGTCATTTGGTGGAAATGAACCACTCGGCGGCGTATTGGGCGCAAGTGGCGGCGATCTACCCTGATTATCAGGCACAGCGCCAATGGTTACGGGACAATGGGCCAAGGCTGCATCGATTTGTATTATAGGGCTTTGGTCGATTGAACGCAGGCGGTGCCATTTCTGCCGTTGACAGAAGCCTAAACTGTGATCACAAAACCCCATGAACAAACCCACGCCACCAGCTGAACGGCCCCCCGAACGCCCTGTCGATCTGTCAGGGCCGACCCATGAACGTGTTTTTCGCGCTTTGCGATCGGAAATCATGCACGGTGAAATCACCCCCGGGCAGGCCATGACCATTCGGGGCATTGCCCAGACTTATGGTGTTTCTATGACCCCAGCGCGTGAAGCCGTGCGGCGTTTGACAGCCGAAGGGGCCTTGTCCCTGTCCAAAACGGGGCGTGTCTCGGCCCCGCAACTCAGCACTGAACGGATTGAGGAACTGGCCTCTATCCGTGCCTTGCTGGAACCGGAACTGGCGGCGCGGGCGCAGCCTCGGGCGCATTTGGCGTTGATTGAACGGTTGCAGAATATCAACATCACGATTGAGCAGATGATCGTGAAAAAGGATGCTGTGGGCTATATCCGCAGCAATCTGGAATTTCACCGCACGCTGTATTTGCGCGCCCAAGCGCCTGCCATGTTGGCCATGGTGGAAACCGTGTGGCTGCAGCTTGGCCCGACCATGAGCGCGCTTTACGCCCGCTTGCAACGGCCCAATGCGGCGGGGAACCACCGCACTGCCATTGCCGCGCTGCGGGCGGGGGATGAACCGGGGCTGAAGCTGGCCATTCGCGCAGATGTGACCCAAGGGTTGCGAATGTTGGGAAATTAACCCCGTTAAAACAGGACCGAGATAAACAGGTTCAGCGCAGACAGGCCCAAAAGGATGTTGATCAGTTTGGTGAACCCTGCATTGCCCATCCGTTCAAACACCCGCAGGCCGATAGTGGCTGCCAGCAGGGTCATCGGCACGACGATCAATGCGGTATAGACGAACTGGCGGTCCAGATAGCCGCCATAGCCGAACAGACACAGGGAAAATGCGCCCATCGACAGGTTAAACGCCTGAAACACGCCGCGCTTTTCCTGTTTGGTCCAGCCAAACAGCCCCGCCCAGATAGTTGTGACGACGCCCGACAATGCAGAAATCCCGCCAAAGATGCCGCTGATAAAACCGGTGACAAAGTGGTATTTTTCCGCGGTTCGGGGCAGGGTTAAACGGGATTGCAGGGTCAGTACATAGATCAGGTTCAGGCAGATCAGGCAGGCCACGCCGAATTTGAACTGAGGCAGGGGCACCAGCGGCAGAATGGCGATTCCAATGGGTACGCCTAACAAACCGCCCAGCGTCATGGGAACCGCCCGTTTGGCATCAATCATCCGCCAGACACGGGGCAGGGTCATCAGCTGGCTGCAGGTCATGCAGGCGGCCATAAGGGGCACCACTGTGGTGGGCGGCAAAATGATCAGCCAGAATCCCGCTGACATTAACGCAAAGCCAAATCCAGTCAGCCCGTTCACAAAACCGCCGGCGAGAGCGCCGGCGGCTAAAAAGGCTAATTCCATCGGCGGTTACGCATGGATTGCGCCGTCGCCACAGGCCAGTGCAGCTTCGCGCACGGCTTCTGAAAACGTGGGGTGGGCGTGGCAGGTCATGGCCACATCCTGCGCCGAGGCGCCAAATTCCATTGCCACACAGATTTCATGGATCAGATCACCTGCGGATGGCCCGATCAGGTGACAGCCCAAAATCCGGTCTGTGTCTTTATCCACCAGCAGTTTCACAAAGCCGTCGCCCTGATGCACTGCCTTGGCCCGCGCATTGCCCATGAAAGGGAATTTGCCAACCTTATAAGAAACGCCCTCTTCTTTCAGCTGTTCTTCGGTTTTACCCACGGATGCCACCTCGGGGGTGGTGTAGACCACACCCGGGATCACGCCGTAATTCACATGACCATGTTTGCCCGCGATCTGTTCGGCCACAGCCATGCCTTCGTCTTCGGCTTTATGGGCCAGCATTGGCCCCACAATAACATCCCCAAGCGCGTAGATGCCGTCAATGTTGGTGCCCCAAGTGGCGTTGGTCTTGATCTGGCCCCGCTCTGTCATTTCGCCGCCCAGTTCGGTAAAGCCCAGACCGTCGGTAAAGGGTTTACGCCCTGTTGCCACCAGAACTACATCCGCATCAATGGTGACAGAGTCGCCTTTCTTGCGGTCTTCATAGGTCAGTTTGGCCTTGGTTTTTGTCGCCTCGACGTTTTGCACAGCCGCGTTCAGGACAAAGTTCAGGCCCTGCTTTTTCAGCATCCGTTGCAGGGCTTTGCCAGTTTCTTTATCCATGCCCGGGGTGATGTGATCCAGATATTCGATCACCGTAACTTCACTGCCAAGACGGGCATAAACAGAGCCAAGTTCCAGCCCGATCACGCCTGCGCCGATCACGGCTAGGGTTTTGGGAACCTTGCCAAGTTCCAGCGCGCCGGTGGAGGTCACAACGACCTTTTCGTCCACTTCAACACCTTTCAGAGTTGAGGGTTCGGAGCCAGTGGCGATCACGATATTTTTGGCTTTGTGAACATCTGACCCGACGGTCACTTCGCCCTTTGCGGTGATTTTGCCAAAGCCATGAATGTGGTCGATTTTGTTCTTTTTGAACAGAAAGGCGATGCCGCTGGTGTTTGTGTCTACAGTTTCCTGCTTATAGGCGATCATCTGTTTGAAATCGACAGACGGGCTTTTGCCCTTCAAACCCATTTTGGCAAAGTTATGCTCGGCCTCATGCAGCATATGTGACGCATGTAACAGGGCTTTTGAGGGGATACACCCTACATTCAGGCAGGTGCCGCCAAGAGTTGAACGGCTTTCGACAACGGCGGTTTTCAGGCCCAGTTGTGCGCAGCGAATGGCACAGACATAGCCGCCCGGGCCACCGCCGATGATGATTACGTCATAGTCTGCCATGTGAGATCTCCTTCTAAGGGTCAGTCGCCCAATGTAACCAGTTGGCCATTGGGTGTTTGATAGGTCGCAGTGATCAGGGGGGTTGCATCCTGTGTCACTGAAATGCGGGTGTCGTGAAATCCAAGCGCTGCGAACAGCGCGGATATTTTGGCGGCCTGCGGGGTGCGCAGGGTCAGGTTTTGCAGGCGCAGGCCTTGATTGTCCATACCATCACTGACGTGGGGACCATCGGGCCATTGCAGCAGCACGGGAACCGCGCCTTGTGCGTTCAACTTGCCATCGGGCCGTAGGGCGATCTGCCAGCGCAGGGCGCCTCGTGCCGCGCTAACCGATTGGCCCAAATCAAAGCCGTGTTCGCGGTAAATTGCCATGTCCCGTTCAATATTGTCGGTGCGCAGCAGATAGGTCTGGATGCGTGGCCCGTCCATCAGCGCGGCTTTTGTAGCGGTGGAATCCTGATCGAACATGCGGGGAAATTCAGGTTCAGCTTGACTGGGATCGGGCGCGATGATTTCAAGATAGCTGCTATCGCCCGTGGCGGTCAGCGCGTTATGGGTGCCTTTGCCGGGGTGCGCGCCGCCCAAGGGCACGGTTATGCCAGTGCGTTCAAACACATAAGCAATGCCCTGTTCCAGCGTGGTTGCCGCCAGCCCGATATGATCCAGCGCAATCATACCAATGTTGCCAGCAGCATCAGCACAGTTGCGCCAAACCCGATAAACCAAATCACGGATCGCCACGGCGTCCAGCCAAAGTAATAGGCGGGAATATACAGCACCCGCGCGCCCAGATAGATCCAGCCGCAGGTCACGGTCACAGGGCTGGATTGATTGCCAAGGGTCACAACCACCACCGCGATGGTGAATATGATCAGGGCTTCAAAATGGTTGTTAAAGGCGCGAAACAGACGTCCGGGTTTTTCGGATAACAGTTCGTTTACCGGTTTGCCAAGGCGCGACGGATCGCGCGGCGACAGGGTGCGCGCAGGCCCCACGTCCAGATTGGCGGTGATCGACATCAGCGCGAACTGGATGACTTGCAGCAGGGCCGCATAGGTCAGAATGGTAATTTCACTGCTCATGCGCTGTGTCCTGCAATATCTGTCCAAAGGACGGTGCCGTCGTTGGGGCAGGTGATTGTGTTCCCCTCAACCCCTGAAGTGCTGCGCTGGTGCCGCCTGTAGGGGGTATCACCGGATTTGGAGTGGGGGCCGACCCCGACAACAATTGTCACGTCAGTTTGATAGTCGCATTTGGGACAGCGCAGGGTTTTCGGGTCGAGGTAGGCCATGATTTTGTTTAGACGGCCAAAAGGTAAAGATAAATGGTTGCAATAAATCCGGACGCCCAAGCCGCGGTGCGCAGCCACGGGATCGCAAACCAGTAAAGCGGCGCATAGATCACCCGCGCGATCAGAAAGATTTGCGCCGCCAGCAAACTGTTCGCTGTGGTTGCCGATGTGGTCGTCAGGATCAGAACCGCAGGAGCAAACAGCGCCAGCGCCACGATAGAATTGTTCAGACTGCGTTCAACACGCGCCCCCATGCCAGAAAGTTTGCGCCCTTCATCACGGGCGGTTGCCAGATACGGCAGCCCCAATTGTGCCGCACCGAAAAGCGCCTGAACAACAAGGACCAGGATAACAAGAAGGCCATAGAGTGCGAGGATTGAAAGTTCGGAGGTCATGGGTCTTCTCCTTGGTTTGGGTTAAGTGGTGGGATGAACCCCACCCTACGTTTTACGGTAGGGCGCAGTTCATCCCGCCACAATCACAAATCCATCAGCAGGCGGCGTGGGTCCTCTAGGGCTTCTTTGACGCGTACAAGGAAAGTCACAGCGCCTTTGCCGTCCACGATGCGGTGATCGTAGGACAGGGCCAGATACATCATTGGACGGATCACGACCTCTCCGTTGATCGCCATAGGGCGGTCCTGGATTTTATGCATCCCAAGAATACCCGATTGCGGCGGGTTCAGAATAGGCGAGGACATCAGCGAGCCGTACACACCACCGTTGGAAATGGTAAAGCTGCCGCCCTGCATATCGGCCATAGACAGTTTGCCGTCACGGGCTAGACCACCCAGACGGGCGATTTCTTTTTCGATTTCAGCGAATGACATGCTGTCGGCGTCTTTGACAACTGGTACAACAAGACCCGTAGGCGTACCCGCTGCGATACCCATGTTGACGTAGTTTTTGTACACTACATCCGTGCCGTCGATTTCAGCGTTCACTTCGGGCACTTCACGCAGGGCGTGGTTACAGGCCTTGGTGAAGAAGGACATAAAGCCCAGTTTGACGCCGTGTTTTTTCAGGAACAGGTCTTTGTATTCGTTGCGCAGGGCCATCACCTCGGTCATGTCCACCTCGTTGTAGGTGGTCAGCATGGCGGCGGTGTTCTGGCTTTCTTTCAGGCGGCGCGCGATGGTCTGGCGCAGACGGGTCATTTTCACCCGTTCTTCACGGGCTGCCTGATCTGCGGCAACGGGTGCAGCAGGGGCAACGGCGCGCGCAGCAGGGGCGGCTTGGGATTTTGCAGGGGCCGAAGCGCCGGAAGCTGCTTTCATCACGTCTTCTTTCATAATACGCCCGTCGCGGCCTGTGCCGGTGACTTGATCAGCGCTAAGGCCCTTGTCTGCCATCATTTTTTCAGCGGATGGAGCGTTTTTCATGCCGTCTTTGGTGATTTTAGCATCGGCTGTTGCTGCAACCGGTTGCGCTGCTGGTTTCGCCGCTGGGCTTGCACCGCCGCTGGTAATAAGCGCCAGTTTGCCGCCTGCTTCAACTGTCACTCCGTCGCCGGCGTAGATTTTTGACAGGATACCGGCAGCTGGGGCTGGAACCTCGACCGAAACCTTATCGGTTTCCAACTCGCACAGCATTTCATCGGCGGCAACTTCATCGCCTTCGGCTTTGAACCATGTGGCAACCGTGGCTTCGGACACGCTTTCGCCAAGGGCTGGAACCATCACATTCACATGTTCGCCTTCGTCAGACGCATCAGATGCCGGGGCAGAGTCCTTAGCAGGCTCTTTTTCTGGGGCGTCCTTGGCGGGGGCGGCGGTTGCTTCTCCGCCTTCGCTGATCACGGCCAGCAGTGCATCTACGCCCACTGTTTCCCCTTCGGCCGCGACGATTTCACCCAAAGTGCCCGCCACTGGCGAGGGTACTTCGACGGTGACTTTATCTGTTTCCAACTCGCACAGCATTTCGTCCACGGCCACGCTGTCACCGGGTTGTTTGAACCATGTGGCGATCGTTGCTTCGGTTACGCTTTCGCCTAGGGTGGGTACTCTTACGTCGGCCATGATTATTTATCCTCTATTGTCAGCGCTTCATTCACCAGCGCTTGTTGTTCTGCTTTGTGTTGGCTGGCCAGTCCGGTTGCTGGCGACGCCGAGGCGTTGCGACCCACATAGACAGGACGCTTGTTTGTGTGATCCAAACGGGTCAGCACCCATTCGATATTTGGCTCGATAAACGACCAAGCGCCTTGGTTTTTAGGCTCTTCCTGACACCAGATGAAATCTGCATTGGGGAAGCGCTGCAACTCCGTGACCATGGAATGGGCGGGGAAGGGGTAGAACTGTTCGACCCGCAGCAGGTAAATATCGTCGATACCCCGATTGTCGCGTTCTTCGAGCAGATCATAATAGACCTTGCCCGAACACAGAACCACCCGTTTGATTTTATCATCTGCGGCCAGTTTTGTGTCGGAATTGCCGTATTGGGCATCATCCCACAACACACGGTGGAAGCTGGAGCCTTCGGCCATTTCAGCCAAAGTAGACACAGCCATTTTGTGACGCAGCAGGGATTTCGGCGTCATCAGGATCAGCGGTTTACGATAGGTCCGGTGCATCTGACGACGCAGAATGTGGAAATAGTTCGCAGGGGTTGTGCAATTGGCCACAATCCAGTTGTCGCCGCCACACATGGTTAAAAACCGTTCCAAACGGGCGCTGGAATGCTCTGGTCCCTGACCTTCATAGCCGTGGGGCAGCAGACAGACCAGACCGGACATCCGCAGCCATTTGCTTTCGCCAGAGCTGATGAACTGGTCAAACATGATCTGCGCACCATTGGCGAAATCGCCGAATTGGGCTTCCCACAGGGTCAGCGCGTTCGGTTCTGCAAGTGTATAGCCGTATTCATAGCCAAGCACCGCATATTCCGACAGCATTGAATCGATGACTTCGTATTTCGCCTGTTTGTCAGAAATATGGTTCAGCGGCAAAAACCGTTCTTCGGTTTTCTGGTCGATAATTCCCGAATGGCGCTGACTGAATGTACCACGGGTGGAATCCTGCCCCGACAGGCGTACAGGATAGCCCTCGCGCAGCAGCGAACCAAAGGCCAAAGCCTCAGCGGTGGCCCAGTCGATGTTTTTCCCGCTAGAGAACATCTCTTTTTTGGTTTCGAGCAGCCGCGCGACAGTGCGGTGCACATTGAAACCCTCGGGCAGGGTGGTCAGGGCTTCACCCACATTGCGCAGCGCGTCTTCATCAACCGAAGTTGCCCCTCGCTGATAATCCTCGCCCCGTTTGTCCAGATGGGACCAACGCCCGTCCAGCCAGTCGGCCTTGTTGGGTTTATAGGTTTTCCCCGCCTCGAATTCTTCGTTCAGATAGGCTTGGAACGCGGCTTTTTGGTCCTCGATCTCTCCTTCAGGGATCAGACCGTCGCGCACCAGTCGTTCGGTGTACACGGCCAGCGTGGTTTTGTGACCTTTGATCTGTGTGTACATTTCAGGGTTGGTGAACATCGGCTCGTCGCCTTCATTGTGACCGAAACGACGGTAACAGATGATGTCGATCACCACATCTTTGTGGAACTTCTGACGGTATTCGGTGGCCACTTTCGCCGCATGAACCACCGCTTCGGGATCGTCGCCATTCACGTGGAAAATCGGCGCTTCGACCATCAGGGCGATGTCGGTGCAATAGGGGCTGGACCGCGAGTTATGGGGCGCTGTGGTAAAGCCGATCTGGTTGTTCACTACCAAGTGGATTGTGCCGCCGGTTTTGTGACCCTTCAGACCGGATAGGCCGAAACATTCTGCAACAACACCCTGACCAGCAAAAGCCGCATCGCCGTGCAACAGGATCGGCAGAACCTTGGTGCGTTCGGTATCGTTAAGCTGTTCCTGTTTGGCGCGGGCCTTGCCCAGAACCACAGGGTTCACCGCCTCAAGGTGGGACGGGTTGGCTGTCAGGGACAGGTGAACCGAATTGCCGTCAAATTCCCGATCGGACGACGCGCCAAGGTGGTATTTCACATCGCCTGAACCATCAACGCTTTCGGGTTTAAAGCTGCCGCCCTGAAATTCGTTAAAGATCGCACGGAAAGGTTTTTGCATCACGTTGGACAAAACGTTCAGACGCCCACGGTGGGGCATGCCAACGATTACATCGCGCACACCCAGTGCGCCGCCCCGTTTGATGATCTGTTCCATGGCAGGGATCAGGCTTTCGCCGCCATCCAGACCAAAGCGTTTGGTGCCTGAATATTTCACATGCAGGAATTTTTCAAATCCCTCGGCTTCAACCATCTTTTGCAAAATGGCTTTGCGGCCCTCTTTGGTGAATTGGATTTCCTTGCCGTAGCCTTCAATCCGTTCTTTCAACCAAGCGGCCTGTTCTGCATCGGAAATATGCATGTATTGCAGGGCAAATGTGCCGCAATAGGTGCGTTTCACGATTTCAAGGATCTCGCGCATGGTGGCTGTTTCCAGCCCCAGAACGTTGTCCAGAAAGATCGGGCGATCCATGTCGGCTTCGTTAAAGCCATAGTTTTGCGGCTGCAATTCCGGCAAATCACCGGTTTTGCGCATGTTCAGCGGATCAAGGTCTGCTGCCAGATGGCCCACAATGCGATACGCGCGGATCAGCATCAAGGCGCGCACGGAATCAAGCACCGCCTGACGCACTTGGGATTCAGACACCACCACGCCTTTTTCAGCCGCTTTTTCGGTGATCTTTTTCTCTGCGTGAACGCTTGGGTCAACGCCCCATTGCCCATCCAGCGCCGCTGTCAGATCATCATTTGGCTGCGGTGGCCAGTCAGGGCGCGCCCAGCTTGGTCCGGCTGCCTCAGCCTGAACATCACCCGTCGCGTCGCCCATGGATTTGAAAAAATCCACCCAAGCCGCATCAACGGCCGTAGGGTCTTGGGTGTAACGCGCATAAAGCTGTTCGATATATTCAGCGTTATGGCCTTGCAGAAAGCTTTCTGCATGGAACTGGTCGTTAGAGGGATGTTCGGTCATGGTTTGATGTCCTTTGCATTATAGCTCAGGGAGGTTGATACGATAGCGGAGGCAGGGACTTTGGTATTAAGCTGTTTTTCCAACGCGGCCCTGTCCAGAAACACGATTTGCACAGCACTGCTGCGGTTGATCGAGATTTCAGTCACTGTGGGCAGGCGGGAAAAACCGCTTTTGTAAACGGGGGGCGGTTGTTTGGCGCGGATTTCGGAGGCTGTATCGGGGGATACCGCGAAATCGCAGGTGATGTTGATATGCTCTAACGAGGTTTTGAGCCATGACACCAGCAACACTTCGGGGCCCGCATCGGTTTTGCGGTTCAGAATGCGGGTCTGGGCGTTTGGCAGGTCTTTCTTGCGGAAATACCCCGCAGCGGTCTTGCGTTTCAGGTCCAGAACATAGGTTTTGGTTTGCCCGCCACTGTCGCCCGCAAAATACTGGGGCATGCCAATCCAGGCCAGTGCGTCAATCACGGGGGCGTTTGGCGTATCCACAACAGCCCAGCCCTGTTCGGCAAAGCTGTTTTCCAGAACGCTAATGTGATGGGCGGGGGAAAGACAGGGGTCTGCTTCAAACGCATTGGCCGAGGCTGCAAAGGCAGCAGGGGCCAGAGATGCAAAAAAGAGACCAAGCATGGCGCGACGGGCGCGCCATGCGGTAGATGTGCCGCCGTGTAAAGAATGGCGCGTGGAAGTCACGCAGCCTACGGGGCAGGGTGACATCAGCCGATCGCTTTCAGAACAGCTTCGCCCAGTCCAGCAGGGCTGTCAGCCACGATGATACCCGCAGATTTCATCGCTTCGATTTTGTCTTCGGCACCACCAACACCACCGGCAACAATCGCGCCGGCGTGACCCATACGACGGCCCGGAGGCGCCGTGCGGCCAGCGATAAAGCCGGCACAAGGCTTGGAACGACCGCGTTTGGCCTCGTCTTTCAGGAACTGTGCAGCTTCTTCTTCGGCAGATCCGCCAATTTCGCCCAGCATGATCATGGACTGTGTGTCAGGGTCCGCAAGGAACATTTCCAGACAATCCAGGTGTTCAGTCCCTTTGATCGGGTCACCACCGATGCCGATCGCCGTAGACTGGCCCAGACCCGCAGCCGTTGTTTGACCAACCGCTTCATAGGTCAGCGTGCCTGAACGGGAAACGATGCCAACAGAACCGGCTTTGTGGATGTGGCCCGGCATAATACCGATCTTACATTCACCCGGTGTGATAACGCCAGGGCAGTTCGGCCCGATCAGCAGGGATTTGGACCCTTCCAGCGCACGTTTCACTTTCATCATGTCCAGCACAGGAATGCCTTCGGTGATACAAACGATCAGTTCCATTTCCGCGTCAATGGCTTCCAGAATGGAATCTGCCGCGAAAGGCGGGGGAACGTAGATCACGCTGGCATTGGCCTCGGTCATGGCTTTTGCTTCGTGGACAGAGTTGTAAACGGGCAGGCCAAGGTGGCTTGTGCCGCCTTTGCCAGGTGTCACACCGCCCACCATTTGTGTGCCATATTCAATGGCTTGCTCCGAGTGGAACGTCCCCTGAGAGCCGGTGATGCCCTGACAGATGACTTTGGTATTCTTGTTTACGAGTACGGCCATAATGTTTGGTCCCTTGGTAATTTGCGTAGGGCGGGGTTCACGCCGCCGGTCTTGCGAAACGGGGGAAAGCCCCCGCCAAGCATTAGCCCTTTACGGCTTTTACGATTTTCTGTGCAGCATCGCCCAGATCATCCGCCGCGATCACATCCAGACCGCTTTCGTTGATGATCTTTTTGCCTTCTGCCACGTTTGTACCTTCAAGACGCACAACCAGCGGAACTTGCAGGCCGACTTCTTTCACAGCCGCAACCACACCTTCGGCGATCACATCACAGCGCATGATACCGCCAAAGATGTTCACCAGAATGCCTTTGACGTTGGGATCAGAGGTAATGATCTTGAACGCTTCGGTCACTTTTTCAGTGGTCGCACCGCCACCAACATCCAGGAAGTTGGCAGGCTCCGCGCCGTAAAGTTTGATGATGTCCATGGTGGCCATCGCCAGACCGGCACCGTTCACCATACAGCCGATTTCACCATCCAGCGCGATGTAGTTCAGGTCGAACTTGCTGGCCGCCAGTTCTTTGGGGTCTTCTTCGGTCTCGTCGCGCAGGTCCAGAATGGCCTTTTGGCGGTACAGCGCATTGCTGTCGAAACCCATTTTCGCGTCCAAACATTTCAAGTCGCCCTTGTCGGTCACGATCAGCGGATTGATTTCCAGCATCTCCATGTCACGTTCGATGAACATTTTGTAAAGATTGCTGATCAACTGCACACATTGTTTGACCTGCGGGCCTTTCAGACCCAAAGCAAAGGCAACGCGACGGCCGTGGAACGAAGACAGGCCAGATGCCGGATCAACGGAAAAAGACACGATTTTTTCAGGGGTGTTTGCCGCAACTTCTTCGATGTCCATGCCGCCTTCGGTCGAGGCTACAAATGACACGCGGCTGCTGACGCGATCGACCAGCAGGGCCAGATACAATTCGGTTTCAATGCCAGAACCGTCTTCGATATAAACGCGGTTCACTTGTTTGCCAGCAGGGCCGGTTTGGTGTGTCACCAACGTGCGCCCCAGCATTTTGCGCGTTTCTTCGGCGGCTTCTTCAACCGATTTGGTCAGGCGCACACCGCCTTTATCGCCAGCAGCAGCTTCGGTGAAAGAGCCTTTTCCGCGTCCACCAGCGTGGATCTGGGCTTTGACAACCCACAGCGGTCCGTCCAGTTCTCCGGCGGCTGATTTGGCGTCTTCGGCGCGCAAGACGATACGACCGTCCGACACCGGAGCCCCATATTCTTTCAAAAGTTGCTTGGCTTGATATTCGTGAATGTTCATGCGAGCTGTCCTCTAGGCGAATAATTCATCCTTTTGGTCGCACATTAAGCGCCCCGTTAGAAGGGAAAAACGACAATTTTCCAGTTTGCACGGCAATTTGATGGTTTTGTGATCACACGCGAAAATTATGTGATCACAAATAAAATCAAAATTCATCCGTGTGTGATTCGCCAAGTATTTTCCTTTGGAAAATAAGGCACAAGCCGGTGCGGGCTTTGATCCGAAACAGCGGGCAATAGCAAATCGAAAGCCTGTGCTTACAATAGCCCCTCTTCCTCCAACACTTTGCGTGCGACACGGAAACATTCCAAGGATTGCGGCACACCGCAATAAATCCCGATCACATGAATGATCGCGCGGATTTCTTCGACGGTGACGCCGTTGTTCAAGGCCCCCGGCAGTGGATTTCCCACTCATGCATCTTGCCCAGCGCGCCGATCATCGACAGGTTCATCATGGACCGTGTTTTGGCCGGAATGACATCATCCCCCCAGCCAAACCCCCAACACCAGGCTGTCATCGCCTCTTGAAACGGGCGGGTGAATTCATCCGCGGCTGCAAGGTTTTTCTCGACATATTCCGCGCCCAAAGTGGCTTTGCGCTGCTCTAGCCCTTTTAGAAAGAGATCCTCATCAAAACGGCTGCTCATACCCTGCTCCTTTAAGTGTACTTCCCGTCAGTTTAGGCGATCAACAGGGCAGGGTGAACGGGTTTTTTGAATGGCTTGCCTGTTCGCAAAACACCTGCTTCAATGTTCCTAAAATACTCAAAGGAGGGAACAGATGACCCGCCCCCAAGCCACAGCCACCCAACTGATTGACGATGCCCGCACCCGTGTCACCCGCTTTGACTTTGCGCCCGGTGCAGAAACCGGTTGGCATACACACGGTTTCGATTACGTGATTACCGCGATCACAGATTGCCACATGCTGCTGGAACTCCCCGATGATGAGAGAAATGAGGTCACAGTCCCCGCAGGCACAGCCTATCGTCGGATGGAAGGTGTGAAGCATAATGTCATCAACAACGGCAACACGCCCATGTGTTTTGTCGAGGTTGAATTGAAATAATCCAAGGGGCTAAAGTCAAACTCAGCCCTATTGAGCGTCTAGCGGCGGGCAGGCCGACATGGCTGCGCGGTTCAGGCGAAAGGTTGTAGTCTCTGCGCCTGCATCCTTCACCATCCGCGTGATCTCGCCAGTCCCGTCACAGCCGCCTGACACAATAAACCCGCTGGTTTTTAACAGCAAAGTATCTGCATTCGTCCAGCGTAAGGCGGCGGATCCTCCGTCGCATTCCACACCACAATGGCGTGCGCCAGCGTATGTGGAACAATAGAGCGTCTGGGTGAATTTACGCGAGTCCGCTTTGAAATAGACCGTCACATCCCCCCATTCACCCGTCGAAGGTCCGTCATGGGCTGGCCCCTCAAAGCGGATCGACAGGGTTTTTACGGTTTGTTTGGGATTGGCCGCAAGGTGGGCCTGTGAATAGCTGCGCGAAAAGCAGCTTTGCTCTGCCAGACCGGTACTCCCCAGCGCGGACAGAACCGCACTGAGGATAATTTTAGAGGCGGTGCCGCGCATTATTTGCGGGTGATCCGACCATCGGTGTAGGGCTGATACGCCCCTGATTTTGCGAGGTATTCTGCAAGAACATCCGCCACGTCCGGGCCGAAATCATAGGCATTTTCCGCATCACGGAACATTTTGTACCCATCGCCCCCGCCGCGCACATAGTTGTTGGACACCAGCCCATAAGTCGCTGCGGGATCAATCGGTTCAAAGCCACCGTCTTTAGCCACCAGAACCTCGGTCACACGTTTTTCACCTGCGGCAATGGAGGAATCCCATGTGTATTTCAAACCTGCCACTTGCGGGAAGCGGCCTGCGACCTCTTCTACTTGACTGACACCATTTTCCAGCGCGTCGATCACGGTTTGCCCGCTGACTTGAAAGGTCGACAGGGTATTTTGGAACGGCAGCACGCTCAGAACTTCACCCATTGTCACTTCGCCTTGGTCAATAGAGGCACGCAAGCCGCCTGAATTGGAAATGGCAATGGTGATGCCTTGGTCTTTGACCCGGTCCAACATTGCGTCAGCCACCAGATTGCCCATGCTGCATTCTTCAACGCGGCAGACGGTGCGGTCGCCTTCAACAGCCGCAGCGGTTTCGGCCACCACTTTGTTGCGGATTTCGTCCAGCGGCACGGCAGCTTCTGCGATGCGGGCTTTGGTGTCGGCATCTTCCGCGACCGCGGCGTCGATGGAAACAGGCTCACCCACTGCTTTGGTGATTTCACCTGCGTCATTGAAGGTAACGTTCAACTCGCCTAGAAACTTGCCATAGGCGTAGGCCTGCACAATGGCTGTATTGCCAACCATGGTAGGATAGGGGCCTTGTGCCCGCTCGTTTGTGTTGCTGAGCAATGTGTTGGTGTGCCCCCCCACAATGACATCCACGCCAGTGGTTTCTGCCGCTACCTTTTGATCCACACCGTAACCGGAATGGGACAGAACGATGATCTTGTTCACGCCCATTTCTGTCAGCTTGTCGACTTCGCTTTGAACCGCGCCCACCGGATCGGTGAAAATCACATTCGGTCCAGGGCTGGCCAACTCGTCTGTGTCTTGTGGGGTCAGCCCGATCAAGCCCAGTTTTTCGCCACCCCGTTCAATCACAGTGGATTTGGCCAGTTTGTCTTTCAGTATCTCTTCGCCAGACACATCCGCGTTGGACAGCAAAACGGGGAAATTCACCGCATCCATAAAGCCGCGCAAAACTTCGGGGCCATCGTCAAATTCGTGGTTGCCCACGGTCATCGCGTCATAGCCGACCTTATTCATCATTTCAGCGGCCAGTTTGCCCTTGTAATAGGTGTAAAACAGCGAACCCTGGAACTGGTCGCCTCCATCCACAAGGATCGAATTGTTCGACCGCGCTCGCGCTTCGGCGATAGCGGTGACCAGACGGGCCGATCCGCCAAAACACTTGCCTTCGGTGTTGTCTTCTTCCGAGCAGCCGCTGTCATATTTGCTGACAGGTTCAAACCGCGCGTGAAAATCGTTTGTGTGTAAAATTGTTAGCGAATAATCCGCCGCCGCCGCAGAGGCACTTAGCGCGAGGGCGGAAATAGTTGTGAGAAGTTTAGCAGACATGAAAGGCAGCTCCTTTGGGACATAATTGCATCCAAGCCGCAGGCGCGCGCAGGCAGGCTCGGGGGAAACACAAAACCGAGTGTTCCGACTTGGCATGACACTGTCAAGGTTTCCCTTAAGCGATAGGCGAATTCCGTCTTTTCACGAAGCCCGTCATGGGATAGCTACACAGGGGAACATTTTACCAATAAAGATCGAAAGCAGACTGCCGTGCGGATAATGATTACAAATGATGACGGAATTTCCGCCGAAGGTTTACAAGTCATTCACGAAATTGCCAGTGCCATCGCAGGTGAAGAAAACGTCTGGACCGTGGCGCCCGCTTTTGAACAATCCGGTGTCGGGCATTGCATTTCTTTCACCAAACCGATGTTGCTGACGCAACTTGGCCCCCGCCGCTTTGCGGTGGATGGGTCGCCTGCTGACTGTGTTTTGGCGGGCCTGTTCGAAGTGATGAAAGACACCCCGCCGGATTTGATCCTGTCAGGGGTCAATCGGGGCAATAACGCGGCTGAAAACACACTTTATTCCGGCACGGTTGGTGCGGTTATCGAGGCGGCCATGCACCGCGTCAAATCCATTGCGCTGTCCCAGTATTTCGGCCCTGATAACAGAGACTTGGCGGACCCTTTTGAAGCAGCCCGTACCAGCGGCGAGCAGGTTGTGCGCAGCCTGATGAATGACGCGCCTTGGCATGACGGCCCCTATGAGCTGTTTTACAACGTGAATTTCCCGCCCTGTTCCGGCGCACAGGTCCAAGGCGTTAAGGCCGTGACCCAAGGTTGGCGGGCCGACACTGAATTCACCATTGATCCGCACACCATCAACAATCGCCGCTTTTTGTTCATTCAGGGCGGTCCCCAAGACCAACCCACCGAAGCGGGCAGCGATGTGCATGCCAATCTGGCGAACTATGTTTCTGTCACCCCGATGCGCGCGGATCTGACAGCGCATAGTTCTATGGCGCGTCTGCAAGAGGTCTTTGCCTGATGGTCGATGCGCAATCCATGATGCAATATATGTTCGCGTTGCGGGCAGCAGGGGTGACGGATACGCGAATCCTGAACGCCATGGAAAAAGTGCCCCGTCATTTGTTTGTGCAGGGGCATTTCCAGCCCCGTGCCTATGAAGACATGGCGCTGCCCATTGGCAGCGGTCAAACCATCAGCCAGCCTTCGGTCGTGGGGAAAATGACCAAGGCGCTGGATGTAGGGCCGCGGGACAAGGTTCTCGAAATTGGCACGGGATCGGGCTATCAGGCGGCTGTGCTGTCCCATCTGGCGCGGCGGGTTTATACAATCGAGCGCCACCGTAGTCTGGCGCGTGAAGCACGGCGTCTGCTGGATGAATTGCGTCTGGTCAATGTGATCGTGATGACAGGGGACGGATCGCAGGGTTTGGCAGATCAAGCCCCCTTTGATCGCATCCTTTTAACAGCTGCGGCAGAAGATCCTCCGGCAAATCTCTTGGCGCAATTGCGTGTCGGGGGTATTATGGTATTACCCGTGGGGCAAACCGACGCGCTGCAACATCTGATCAAGGTCGAAAAGCTGGAAAACGGCTTTGAATACACAGAGTTGGAGCCAGTTCGCTTTGTGCCACTGGTTGAAGGGGTATCGCAAGATCCCTAAGAAAATAGCCTGAAATTGGGCAAAAGATTGAGGTGATCGGTATGGCGAAGGGTGTTATGGGACTTCGGAAAAGTGCAATTCTGCTGACAGGCGGCGTTTTTTTGCTGACGGGCTGTGAATCAGGTCTGGATATGAGCAATCTTGGGGATCGGCTGGATCGTCGACCCACAGCGGTTGCGACAAACACTTCGGCGCCTCGGCCCAAACCCGACAGTCGCGGGTTGATTTCTTATCCTCATTATCAAGTGATCGTGGCGCGGCGCGGCGACACTATGAATGATGTGGCCGGGCGAATTGGTCTGACTGGCACAGAGCTGGCGCGGTATAACGGGCTTGATCCAAACTATATCCCCCGCTCTGGCGAAGTTCTGGCCCTGCCCAAAGGCACAGTCATTCCGCTGGAAACTTCTGTTGCGACATCGACGAACCCAAGCACCAATAGTCTGGAATCCATCGCCTCGACCGCCATTGGGCGGGCAGGGGATAAACAGGTTGTCGCGGTGCAAAAAGGCCCCGAACCGATCCGCCATGTAGTGGAAGAAGGCGAAACCGCCTATTCCATCGCGCGACTCTACCGTGTTTCAGTGTCGTCGCTGGCCAGTTGGAACGGGCTTGGCAAAGACCTTGCCCTGCGCAACGGTCAACGCCTGTTGATCCCCGTTGTCGAAGACGGCACCCCGGCGCGGCAAGCCCAAGCAACGATTGCGGCTGAACCGGCACCAGGGGCAGGGTCCGTAACCCCGATCCCCCCAAGTGCAGTCGAACCGCTGCCCGATCCTGTGGTCGAAGCGGTAGTTCCCGAAAGCCCTAATCTGGCAGAGGATCGCACTCCGGCCGGGGCTTCGCGCAAATTGTTGAAACCCGTTTCGGGCAACATCTTGCGGGGCTATTCCAACAAAGCGGGCGGAAACGAGGGGCTTGATATTGCCGCAGACAAAGGCACTGCTGTTAAAGCCGCTGAAAACGGTGAAGTCGCCTTGGTATCATCGGCAGGCGGGAATTCAAAAATTGTGCTCGTGCGCCATCCTGACAATCTGTACACGGTCTATTCCAATCTGTCTGATGTGTCCGTGTCCAAAGGCCAGACCGTCAGCCGTGGGCAATCCATCGGCAAAGTTGCGGGGGGATCTCCCGGTTTCGTTCACTTTGAAATCCGTCGTGGCACTGAAAGCGTCGATCCAACGCCATACCTTTAAGATCACGGTCTAACGGGCTGTTATTTCATGGAATTAATGTACCGACGGTGAGGGGACTCACCGTCGGTTATTTATTTCGCTGTGTAGGGGGCGAGTCGACTTAGCGCCCGATGTATATCGTTGAATGCACTTACGGCTGGCAATACAATGGCATGTTATTCGCTTGATGGCGCTGCACCAGATTTTTTACCCACTTGCCTTTTTCAGGTATGTGACGGGCTGAAACTGGATTGAAATCCGGTTCGCAGATTTGCGGAAACAGGATTTGGATTTCTTCACGCGCCTGAGGCGAAAGGGCTTTGAGTGCTTCTGGCCCTGCAAACAGGCTTTCTGACGGGGTTCCGTTGGACCAGACCATCTGGTGATCTTCAAACAAAATATGCCAATAGTCCACGCCCTGCGCGGTGTTATCAACCACCTCAACGCCAGCGAGCGGAAGCAGCTTATGTGCTGGGATCAAAACGTCCTTGGATCCAAATATCCGCATGGCAATTCTGGAAGACACAAGGATACGGTGCTGCGGCGATACGCGTAAATCCTGCATCGGATAGCCCTGTCCCAATGCGTTCGCACGTACCAGAATGGGTTTAAGCTTGGGGTTTGCCTGAAGTTGTGCTCCACTTAAGCGCCGTACGCCAATCCATCGAATTGGCTCATACTCGCAATCATAGGTTAGAACCTTATCGCCGACCTTTAATTTTTCAACGGGCACAGGGCCATGCAAGGTTTCTATCAGGGTGCCTGATGAAAAGCAGGGTACATCCTCAAAAGAACCGCTTGCGTTTGTGGGCCCTGTTTCGATCTGACCCAAAGTGATGTTATTTGTACCACTATCGTTCCAAGCAGCATCAATCGCCGCTGTGTTTACCGATAATCCGTTAAACAATTCGAGAGGTTCAAGCGATCCATCATTCGCCTTCACGCCATATAATGCGATCGTGCCATCCGGTTTTATTTCCAGCCGAAACACGGGGTCTGAACCTGTGTTTGCAAGCTGCCAAATCGCAGGCGTATTGGTTTCGTACAGGTCACCATCCGCAAATCGTACGGTCTGACCTGATGTGTCATTCGTCTGGAACTGAAGTTCATTAGGGGCACCTGCCGGCCCACCAACAAATAGATCAACACCGTTAATCTGCACGTTAAGGCTGTTGTCGAGTGAGCCAAAGTCAATGACCAGCCCGTCACCAGGCGTCGTATCTGTAAACGTGGTGGAATTACCGTTGTCTATGCTAAAGGCAGGCATTTAACGCATTTCCTTTCGGGTAGGCTGTACCATCAGTGAAGTCTGTCAATATCGGTGCTTTCAAAGCACAGTTGGGGCATATGTCGAAGCAGACCAACACATGCTAGAGGCCTTTTGTCGTGAGTTTGCGGCCAAAATAAGGTGTTTTCTGAAATCTGAGCTCAAGAAACTGTCAATTTCAGAGCAACTTGTTTCAAGTTTGAACAATATCCGTTTATCAACTGGCTGCTTTGAATCCTTCAGCGTTTCATCTGGCGGTTTGCGAGGCTTTATGCCCTAAAAACTGAAAAGCCCCGCCAGATAAGGCAGGGCTTTATTAGTCAACGGGTATGTTTTGGCGTTTTAAACCATGACACCATCAGCGCCGATTTTGGTTTTGCCGCCCAGCCAGGGATGCAGTGCCTTTGGCAGGTCCACAGACCCATCCGCCTGTTGACCGTTTTCCAGAACCGCAATCAAGCAGCGCCCGACTGCCAGCCCTGACCCGTTCAGGGTGTGTACATATTCCGGCTTCTTTTCACCGCTGCGGCGGAACCGCGCGTTCATGCGGCGGGCTTGGAAATCACCGCAAACCGAACAGGAACTGATTTCACGGTAGGTGTCTTGCCCGGGCAACCAAACCTCGATGTCGTGGGTCTGACGTGCGCCAAAGCCGATGTCGCCAGTGCACAGCATAACCGTGCGATAGGGCAGTTCCAACCGTTCCAGAATACCCTCTGCGCATTTGGTCATACGATCCAGTTCGGCGAGGCTGTCTTCGGGGCGGGTCACACTGACCATTTCCACCTTTTCAAACTGGTGCTGGCGCAGCATGCCCGATGTGTCACGCCCCGCAGAGCCAGCCTCTGAGCGGAAGCACAGCGAGTGCGCGGTATAGCGACGGGGCAGGGTGGATTCGTCCATCATTTCGCCTGCAACCAGATTGGTCAGTGTCACTTCGGATGTGGGGATCAGCCACCAGCCGTTTGTAGTCTGATAGCTGTCCTCTGAAAACTTTGGCAACTGGCCCGTGCCCATCATCGCCTCATCGCGCACCAGAACAGGGGTGTTCACCTCGGTCAGGCCGTTTTCGGTGGTGTGCGTGTCGATCATGAACTGCGCCAGCGCACGGTGGACCCGCGCCACAGCGCCAGACATCACAACGAACCGAGAGCCCGACAATTTCGCCGCCAATTCAAAATCCATGCCGCCCTGAACCGCTGCCAGTTCGAAATGTTCCACTGGCTGAAAATCAAGCGTGCGGGGCGTGCCCCATTTGTGCATTTCCACGTTTTCAGATTCATCCGCGCCCACAGGCACAGTATCAAACGGCAGGTTGGGGATCGTGGCCAGCAGGTCTTGCAACCGCTGATCCTCGCCTTTGGCTTCTTCTTCCAAAGTGGCGATTTCAGCCTTTTTATCCGCAACCAGCGCGCGCAGGCGTTCAAATTCCGCCTCATCGCCTTTGGCCTTGGCCGCGCCCACCAACTTGCTGGCCGCATTGCGATCCGCAAGGGCGGTTTCCGAAGCAGTGATCTTGGTGCGACGGGATTCATCAATGGCAAGGATTTGGGATGACAGAGGCGCCAATCCACGTTTAGCCAATGCGGCATCAAACCCTGCTGGGTTGTCACGGATCAGTCGAATGTCATGCATCTTCCTATTGCCTTTCAAAGCTGGGAGTCGGTGATGAAGGCGGAATATAGGAAACTGTGGCTGAGGTTAAGAGGGTTTGTTTTTTAAGGTGTCCCATTGTTTGTAGAACTCGCCCCAGCTTAGTTCGACAGAGTGCCAAGGCGGTGGTGTGATATTCGGGGGGAGTTTCGTAGTCGAGTCGCCGAACATCTGGTCGATATGAAATGGCGATATTTCCAAATTCTCACTGAAGTCGGAGCCTTTTACTGCTAGGTGTAAGCAATGACTAAATTGAAATTCTGTAGAGCCGTTTAAAATTGCATCATACATTTTCGCATACTGCAGATGAGCAGCGAGAAAGCTTGAATCTTGAAGTCGTGTTTCGATAAAGTTGGCTCCTTCTAGCTCAGCTTGCAAAAACTTTACACCTCGTAGCCAAGCGTTTTTGAAATTTCCGATTTGGCCTTTTGTATGTGTAAGATTTGCATTTTGCAGATTTGCATGCGCGAATACTGAACCTTGCAGATTTGTATTTGTGAATACTGCATTTTTTAGGTGGGCTTTAAAGAAGAAGGTGCATTGTAGCGTTGAATTTCGAAAAATTGTACCATTCATCTTAGCTTCATGAAATTGTGCCAACGTTAAAAATGCACCTTTTAGATAAGCACCACCTAATTCCGTTCCACTTAGGTTTGCATTTTCCAAACGTGTCTCGGAAAATAAAGCGCGTTCAAAATGTTGGCGCCGCAAGTCTGCGCCTTGCAGGTTGGTATGGCGTAAATCTAGCCTGTATCCTTCGGAATGATGTCTTGTGTCTTCAAGCTCTAGTGCTTGTTGTCGAACGTTTCGGCGACCAATAACCTTGAGAACAGCTTGGATGTCTGTTCGAGGTCTTACTCGGTTCAGAAGTCCCCTAATTTCTTCCTCCCAGGAACGGAACATCTTTTCCCAAGCCTTGTGGATACCATAAGTTGGTTCTTCCGGATACTCAGGTGCCGCGGGCAACTCCACCGCACCACTCGCAGGCGCATTTTCCCGCACATAGGCACATAAAATCTCCATGATCTGCACATGGTCGCGCAGGCTGTCTTGGGCGATGCGTTCCAGCGCGTAAATCCCGCCGATGCGCACTTCTAGATTTGGTAAAAACATCTCGGTGCCGTCGGACTCTTTTTTGATCCGCATGGCCCCCAGTTGTTCCACCGCTTTGCTGATCCGATCCGTGATCTGCCCCTGTTCACTGATGTTCGCCTGCTGCTGCGTAACAACAGACCGCCAGACCAGAAAGGGCAGGCCAAAGATCGCCGCCAGTGCAAAGGCGATGCCACGGACGTTGTCGCCTGCGGCTTTCTCGGTGGCTGTCGGGTCAATGATAGACCAAAGTGCGGCCCAAAGCCCGATCATCGCCATCACGCCAGATGCCACCAGAATGCCGCAGATCAGGCCCGCCACAACCATGATCGCGCGGCCCATGGGGCGGTAGCGTTCGGTGACAAAGCTGCCTGTCAGGCCAAGCCAGTCCCTTAGCGCGATCTTTTTGTCTTTGGGGGTGCCAGCCGTGCTGGGGTGCATCAGGATCAGCAGGACAAACACTAAACCTGCAGTCAGGGCAAGGATGGCTTGAAACGTTGTATTGTTCAGGAAGCCAGAAGTAATCCCAAGCAGGGTATCAATCGTGTCCATGTAAATATCCTAAATGCAAAGCCTTGGCACAACCATAGGCGGTGGGGCTTGGGGTGCAAGCAGTTCTACTAGAGGCTTGGCTTTCGTTAACCGTCCGTTAACTGGTTTTGCGCCAAGATGGAGGAATGTGGATCAAACCTTTCAAATTCGTTCTTGTAGTACTGGCTTTTGCGGGATGTGATACGCCGACGGTTGGGTTTTCTTATGAGAAAACGCAAAAACTGCGGGTCGGGGAGAATGAGTTTTTGGTTTATTACAACGACGAACAGGCGCAGGCGGTTCGGTTGAACAATCAGACCTTTGGCGGGCTGAAAGGGGCGCTGGATGACGGGGCCACGGCGATTGAAACCGTCACGGGGTGTAGGATTAAATCGCTCCATCCCAAATCAGACACGGTTTTGACCCGTGCCAGCCTGCGCTGCTGACGATGGTCTATAAGGAAGGAGCTGACCTTTGAGATTTTCAAGTGCCGCGCTGTGTTTGGCCATAATAATATCGGGCTGTATGGGTCGTGATCTGGAAATAACCGCGAAATTCGACGCGGGGGAGGCGGCTTATGTGTTGCGCGGCGGCTCTGCCAAATTGTCAGGGCAGGCGTTCATGCGCCAGAATGGTGGCGGTGTTGTGACCTGTGCGGGGGAAGAAGTGAACCTGTTCCCCGCCACCGCCTATGCCAGCGAAAGGTTTACCAAGATCTATGGTGCGCCAGAGGGAGGGCGGATCACGGTGTTTGAAGGTGTAACCACAAAAGGCGTACCGCCGGATTATCTGAAATACCGCCGCATCGCGTTGTGCGACGCAGAGGGGGATTTTGAATTCACCGGCGTCGCGCCCGGCACCTATTATGTGCAATCACGGGTGATTTGGTCGGTTCCGGGCAGCTATGTGCCCGAAGGCGGCGCGGTGGCCAAGCGGATCACGTTGCGCAGCGGGCAGACCCTGCGGGTGTTGTTGAACTAAGTCAGGCCTGCCTGTTTTTTCACATTGCGCCACAGGCTGAAAAAAGTTTCGGACGGCAGCACTTTATCGGTCCATGTTTCCGAACGGGGCATTAGTATATTAACTGGCAGGATGGTTGACCCATCGCCTACAGTTTCCGCCAATTGTTGTTGATCCAAATGTTTCGCATCGGTGAAATCGGCGTTTTTAACGGCGGCATAGTTCAATTCCGTGGCCGAAAAATTAGTGTTCTGGAATTTCGCCAGTGACAACTGCGAGCCGTGCAATATCGCCCAGTCGAGCCATGCATTGGACAGGCGCGCACCCGACAACCATGCCTCGGTCAGGTTGGCTTTGAACAAGTCGGCCCCATTGAGCGAGGCATCTTTCAGTCGCGCCCCGCGCAGGTTGGTCACACATAAGGACGCGCCGTTCAGGCTGGCCCCATCTAGGATTGCATGGGCCAGTTTGGCATTGGACCAGTCGATCCGATCCAGATGCACGCCGCGCAAATCCAGCACGTATTTTTCCGCCATTTCCACCTCTAGCGCATCCAAAGACCGACGCCCGATGATGGTTGCGGCGGCTTGCACATCGGCGCGGGGCACCGCGTAGGTCAGGCAGGCGGCTTTGTCGCTGGCATCCAGTTCGGATCGCTTGATTTTCAAGCGTTTGGCCGCTGCCAGTTCATTTTGCGCTGTTGTGTCCAGATCAATATAAGGGCGGTTGGCGTTTTCGCGGATATAGGCGCAGATGGTTTCGGTGATCGGCACATGGTCGCGCGGGCTGTCTTTGGCGATGCGTTCCAACAAATAGAGCGCGCCCATCCGAACCTCTAGATTGGGTTCGGACGACTGTTTGTTGTCGCGCCAGACCACCCGTTCAGCCCCCAGTTTTTCTACCGCTTGGGAAATCCGGTCGGTCAGATAGCTTTCCTCTGTGGCGCGAGTGCGGCGTTCGGCGTGAAAGGCGTTCATGATCAGAAGGGGCATGGACAACAGCCCGCCAAGCGCGGCGATCATGCCGACAATAGCAAGCACATGCCAGCGCATGGATTCAACGCCGATAGACTCGCCAAAAGAAATCGCCAGCATCCAGATTGAGAAGAACACCAGAAAGATCAGTGCGATCCAAATGGGGGAAACCAGAATGGAAATCCAGCCAATGGCTTTGAGCAGGGGCTTTTCCGTGCGGCGAAATAAATTAAACCGCTGCCGCCAACCGCGCCAGATTTTGTAGCGTAGCGCCACAATCAGCAACAGAATTACCGCAGCCACAACCCAAGGAACCGATTCAGGTGTCAGGGATGTGGGAATGGTAAACGGTGGCAGATCAAAGACCAGCCCAGCATCGGTTGTTTCCATGAACTGTCCCCTCGACAGGTAGCAATGTAAATTTTTATAATATTAGCAGGCCTTAGCCTGCGCCGAATTTTAAGCATTATCAATCGTTTTGACGGGGAAACGCACCCAATTTCACAGGAAAACACCGATACAGTTTCCCGAGGCGAAACGGTGTAACCAGCGGTTGCTGGATTTGCCTTGTCAGGGAAACAGGGCGGCGGTTTAGTGATATTTAATGCCTATTCCGTACCGCCTGTTCGGGTTTTCGTCGATTCGATCCATTTTGTCGCTGCTTTAGCCCTTGTCAGCGGCCTTGCTATCCCCCATCTGAGGCACTAGGTTTCACGCGGAAATTCGGCGGCTGAAACGGCTGCCCGTCACAAAGGATAAAGATATGTTTGCAAGTCCTGCTTATGCACAGGCTATGGGTGGTGGTTTAGGTGGAATTGGTGGCTTTGTGCCATTGATTCTGATTTTCGGCATCATGTATTTCTTGATGATCCGTCCTCAGCAGAAAAAGCTGAAAGAACACCGCGCTATGGTTGATGCTCTGCGTAAGGGTGACCAAATCGTTACCGCTGGCGGATTGATCGGCAAAGTGACGAAAGTTAAAGAAGACAATGAAGTCGAGGTTGAGCTGGCCACAGGCGTAAAAGTGCGCGTTGTGCAGTCCACAATCCAGACCGTTCTGAGCAAAACAGAACCAACAACATAAATTCGACGCACAGCACGAAAAGACGTGTTGTAAGCCGTAAGAAGACAAGGGCAGAGCATGCTTCAATTCTCGCTTTGGAAAAAACTGTTGATCTGGGGCGCCTGTGTCCTTGGGATTCTTCTGGCAAGTCCGAACCTGCGGTATGCGCAGGTCGAAGAATATAACGATGCTTCGGCGGCTTTGCTGGCCGGAGCAGAGGAAACGCCGGAATTGCTGGCGAAATCCAAACAATGGCCGTCGTTCCTGCCATCCTCTCTGGTTAATCTGGGGCTTGATTTGCGGGGCGGCGCGCATTTGCTGGCCGAGGTACATCTGGACGAGGTTTATTCCGCGCGTATGGATGATCTCTGGCCGTCCGTGCGCGATGCCTTGCGCGAAAAGCGCGATGTAATTGGCACAATCCGCCGCGAAGGCGGGCCAGTGGACGAATTGCATGTGCGGATTTCCAAACCCGAAGCCATCGCCGAAGCGGTTGCTGCCGTGCGGGCTCTGGCGCGGCCGGTTGTATCGCTGACAAGTGCGGGACACACGGATATTGAAGTTACCTCAACAGGGGCGGATGTCATCGTTTCCCTGTCCGAGGCTGAAAAACTGTCGACAGATCAACGCACTATGGAACAAACGCTGGAAATTATCCGCCGCCGTGTGGATGAAGCTGGCACCCGTGAGCCGACGATCCAACGTCAGGGCACGGATCGGGTGTTGATCCAGGTTCCCGGAATCGGGTCTGCTGAAGAGTTGAAAGACCTGATTGGGACCACGGCCAAACTGACCTTCCATGCTGTTGTCGGCCGCACTGGCGATAAAGACGCCCGAGTGCAATCCCGTCAAATCCTGCTACCTGCCGCGGATGAGCCTGGGGTTTACTATATTCTTGAAAAAACCCCTGTAATCACTGGCGATCAGCTGGTGGATGCTCAGGCGGCGTTTGATCAGAACAACCAAGCGGCGGTCAGCTTTCGTCTTAACCCATCGGGCGGGCGTATTTTTGGCGAATATACTGCCAATAACATCGGCACGCCTTTTGCGATTGTCTTGGATAACAGCGTTGTTTCCGCGCCGACAATCCGCAGCCATATTCCGGGTGGGTCTGGCATTATCACGGGTCGGTTCTCGGTTGAAGAAACTGCCAAACTGTCGATCCAGTTGCGGGCAGGGGCTTTGCCTGCCAAAGTGACCTACCTTGAAGAACGCACCATCGGGCCGGAACTGGGCCAAGACAGTATTGATGCGGGTCGTATTGCCTGTTTCGTCGCCTTTGCGGCTGTGCTGATCTTTATGTTCCTCAGCTATGGTCTGTTCGGGGTCTTTGCCAATATCGCACTGATTATCAACGTCGCCTTGATCTTTGGTCTGCTAAGTCTGATCGGGGCCACGCTGACCCTGCCGGGTATTGCGGGGATCGTTCTGACTATCGGCATGGCGGTGGATGCCAATGTGCTGGTGTTTGAACGGATCCGCGAAGAGCTGAAATCGGCCAAAGGTCCGGCTCGCGCCATTGAGCTGGGCTATGAACGCGCCTTTTCCGCCATTGTGGACGCCAATATCACCACGCTGATTGCCGCTGTGATCCTGTTTGTCATGGGCTCGGGGCCGGTGCGGGGCTTTGCGATCACGCTGGGTCTGGGTATTATCACATCGGTCTTCACGGCCATCTGGGTGACTCGTTTGATGATTTCCATGTGGATGGAACGTCGCCGCCCCAAAACAATCGAAGTATGAAGGAGCAAGAGACATGCGTTTAAGACTGGTTCCTGACGACACAAAGATTGATTTCTTTCGGTTGAAATTCTTCACCTTCGGGGCGTCGGTTTTGGCAATGATCGCCTCGGTTGTGCTGTTCCTTTCGGTGGGGCTGAACTACGGCATCGACTTTAAGGGCGGCACGACCATTCGCACGGACAGCGAAGTGGCCGTGGATATCGGCGCTTACCGTGATGCGCTGTCCCCGCTGGGTTTGGGCGATATTTCCATCACCGAGGTGACCGACCCGACCCGACCCGATCTGCATGTGGCACAGATCCGCATTCAGGCGCAGGACGGCGATCAGGCGATCACAAATGACACCATCACAGAGGTGAAAGCCGCGCTGAACGCAGCAGATAGCACCATGACGTTTCCGTCTGTCGAAAGCGTCGGGCCTAAAGTTTCGGGCGAATTGGTCTGGACTGCGGTTGAAGCGGTGGTTCTGTCGGTTCTGGCGGTGCTGTTCTATATTTGGCTGCGGTTCGAGTGGCAGTTTTCGGTGGGGGCGGTGATTGCGCTTGTCCATGACGTGACCTTGACCATCGGTGTGTTCAGCCTGCTGCAAATCAAGTTCGATTTGGCCATTATCGCGGCCCTGCTGACCATTGTGGGCTATTCGCTGAACGATACGGTGGTTGTGTTTGACCGTGTGCGGGAAAATCTGCGCAAGTTCAAAACCACCCCGTTAAAAGAGGTTCTGAACCTGTCGATCAATGAAACTCTCAGCCGGACGGTTATGACCTCGCTGACCACATTGATCGCGCTGTTCGCGCTGTTCGTGCTGGGCGGCGATGTGATCCGTGGCTTTGTGTTTGCAATGATCTGGGGCATTATCGTCGGGACGTATTCTTCGGTGTTTATCGCCTCGACCATTCTGCTGCGTCTGGATGTAACCCGCGATACTTCAAAACCGACCAAAACGTCGGGCAACCAGTTCGCCAATATCGACGCCTAAGTGAGTGCGCTGGCACAGGTTTGGGCTATGCCCGGTTTGTGGTGGCTGTTGCTTGGGGCTGGGCTGGCGGGCATCGTGCGCGGCTTTACCGGTTTTGGCACGGCTATGGTCTATCTGCCGTTTGCAGGGGCCATTGTCAGCCCGGTAACCGCCTTGGTGTCTTTGCTGACCATGGATATTTTTGGCCCTTTGCCATTGGTGCCAAGTGCCCTGCGCAAAGGTCACCCCCGCGACATTCTGCTGATGGGGCTGGGTTTGCTGGTAATGCTGCCCGTTGGTCTTTATTTTCTGGTCCGCATGGAAGGGGAGACCTACCGCTATGTGGTGTCTTTTGGCACGCTGGCCTGTGTTGCTTTACTGCTGTCAGGTCTGCGCTATCGGGGTGTTTTGACCAAGCCTTTGATTGCCGTGACAGGGGGGATCGGTGGATTCTTGGGCGGTGTCGCCGGATTGCCCGGCCCGCCGGTTATGGTCTTATACATGGCCAGCCGCCTGCCGCCTGAAACCGTGCGCGCCAATCTGATTCTATATCTGCTGATCGCGGATATTACGATTTTTCCGGTGCTTGCCCTGCAAGGCGTCTTGCAATTGACCCCGTTCCTGATTGGTTTGATGGCTTTGCTGCCCTATATGGCGGGAACGGCCCTTGGGGCTGCGCTGTTTGATCCTGCGAAAGAAAAGCAATACCGCGCGGTGGCCTTTATTGTGATCACCTTATCCGCGATAATGGGCCTGCCGTTTTGGGCGAACTAGGATTGCATCCGACCGCACCCAAAACGTCAAGACATGACCCGAATAAAGGAGACACACCATGCAACTGACAGAAGTAACCTTTGATGATCAGCCTCCCGTGGATGCCTATGGTCCGGGCTTTTTTCGGGTGTTGGATGAACCGCGCACAGGCCCGTTGCTGCTCAGCGCCTCTGGGATTTCCAACTGGAGCGGTTTTGACGATTTTGAATCGCTTCTGGCGCTAAAGGATCAACTGGATATTCTTTTTATCGGCACTGGCCCTGATATCGCGCCTTTGCCAACTTCTCTGCGCGAAGCCTTGGAGCAGGCAGACATCGGTGCCGAGGTCATGTCCAGCCCAAGTGCCTGCCGCACCTATAACATCCTGCTGTCCGAGGGGCGGCGTGTCGCGCTAGCAGTGCTTCCGGTTTGATCACCGCAGTTAGGGCTTGGCATCCTGCACCGCTGCTCTAGGTTAGCGTGTATGAACAAGACTTTGCTTATCCCCTGTTTGATTGCGACTTTCCTTGGAACTGCTGTTGCAGCGCAGACTTTTAGTTGTGCTTTGAAAGACAAACGCAACAGCGGCTGGCTGCCTGACCGACTGGTGTTTGAACTGGTTGAAGGGCAAACCACAGCCCGCACCTATGATCCGATAACCTTTTCTTCAAAGGGGGAAATGGCGAGGGCGAAAGTGCAAACAGATAATTCTGTACGTGTCGCATTGCGCTGGAAAACCGATCCCTACCGCAATGATAAAGCCAAGCAGGGCCGTGATCTTTCGGCGAACGGCGCTTTGCCGATCGAATACAGCGCCACTTTGCTGCGTGGCGGCAATATGATCATGCTGCGGGCGTATCCATCTGGCGTGAATGATCCGTTTTCCGCCCGTGGTGCCTGCAAAGTAAGCGATGGCCCGCTGGAGCAGTTGATCGGCCCGTAACCCGCACTACAGTTTTAGAAATCACGGCTTTTAACTGGAGCGTTAACCGATATATAGTCACCCCAAGGCTGGCGGTTTGGGCCAGCATGAATACCACAGCAAGAGGAAAAAAAATGGCTTTTGAACTTCCCGATCTACCCTATGCCCACGATGCTTTGGCAGCGGGCGGCATGTCCAAGGAAACCTTGGAATATCACCACGACCTGCACCACAAAGCCTATGTGGATAACGGCAACAAGCTGATCGAAGGCACCGAATGGGCCGGAAAATCCCTTGAGGACATCATCACCGGCACATACGATTCTAAGTCTGTTGCGCAAAATGGTATCTTCAACAACATCAGCCAATTGTGGAACCACAACCAGTTCTGGGAAATGATGGGCCCGTCAGGCCGCGCCATGCCATCCGAGCTGGAAACCCGCATCGTGGATGCCTTCGGGTCTGTGGACACATTCAAATCCGAATTCGGCGCGGCTGGCGCGGGTCAATTCGGGTCAGGCTGGGCTTGGCTGGTAGTAGACAAAGACGGCGCGCTGAAAATCACCAAAACCGAAAACGGCGTGAACCCGCTGTGCTTCGGCCAAACCGCGTTGCTGTGCTGTGATGTTTGGGAACACTCCTATTACATCGACTTCCGCAACAAACGCCCTGCGTATCTGACCAACTTCCTGGACAATCTGGTAAACTGGGAAAACGTCGCGGAACGCCTGTCCAAAGCCTAAGCGCGGACTGTTAGAATTCAAAAAAAGGCCCCGTTGGAAACAGCGGGGCCTTTTTACTTGGGCATCGACGGTGAAGTTTCTGACCGTCGGTTGTTCATTTGGATAACGCAAGTATCTGCCGCGAGTAACTGGATCGCGCCCAGATCGTAGGATGCTGCCTGATGCACGGATGTCTGCTACTATGAGCTGGCCACCCCCCTGCAACACCTTCACGGGTTTTGAACGGGGGGTGTGGCAGAATCAAAAGAGGTGCCTTGCAGCGGTGCCGAAAAAGATCGTTTTTGGCGGGTCTCCAAGGTCGGCAATGCGGACAAAGTCTGCTTTCGCTGCGGCTGCGCCAAGGTCTGCTCTGGTGCGAGAATGTCACTCCTGCTACGCTCTCGTGAAATGACAGGTTCTGAAACTGAGGTAGGCAAATGAGCAAACTGAAGCGCTGGCTGACCTATTCAGCTACAGCTGCGGTGATAGTCGCGTCCATTCCGTTTCTTCAGAAGGCTTACTGGTATGTAACCAGCTCACCGGCTGACCTTTCTGAAGTACGCCAACGTGTCGAACCAACTCTAAAAACCGATTTAGCCGCAGCGGGAATGGAACTCGGGCAGGCGGCTTTCATTCGCATATTTAAGGAAGAACGCGAGTTAGAAGTCTGGCTGCGAACAGGACCAAGCTTTGAGCTGTTCAGAAGTTATAATATCTGCAATTTTTCCGGAGGCCTCGGGCCGAAGCTCAAAGAAGGAGACCGCCAGTCTCCAGAAGGCTTCTATATGATTGATCTTGCAGCGATGAACCCAAACAGCAGCTACCACCTGTCTTTCAATCTTGGATTTCCGAATGCCTACGATCAGGCCAACCAAAGAACCGGTAGTTTTTTAATGGTACATGGCGACTGCGTTTCGATCGGTTGTTACGCCATGACCGACGCAGGGATTGAGGAAATCTACCTTATAATCGAAGCCGCGCTATCCAGAGGACAAGAAAGCGTAGCCGTACATGCATTTCCCTTTCGAATGACCAATGAGAGGCTGACAGCTGAGCAGGCAAACGAATGGTACGAATACTGGCAAAATTTGAAAGCCGGGTATGATATTTTTGAAAGTTTGCGTGTTCCGCCGCGTATCTTGGTGTCGGATAACGCATATGCTTTTGAATCAGGTTAAGGCTGCTGTCGCCGCACAGTGAGCGTGCCGTTTCCACAAAGTTGACATTTGTGCGCCCGCAGCATCGGTCAAAACGGGCTCGGAGCCGCCATTTACCACCTCTTCAAAACCACCGTTTGTTGATCGGTTCTCCAAAAAGACCACAGCTCAGCCATAAAGCCTTAACCAGTTCCTTCGCAAACCTATGACCTTCAGATCGAAAACGCCCCCGTCAAAATCAGCCGCGCCTTTTTGTGTTTGTGATGGGTATTTTTGGGGCTGTTTTAGGCCGCGGGTGTAATCTCAGACATCAAAGCCTCGACGCTGTCCATAACGCGGAACAGGCCGCGCAGGGATGGGTCTGCAAAGCCGTTTTGGATTTGGTGGTCGATCAGGGTGATCAGCGGTGTCCAAAAATCCGATATGTTCAGCAGGTATAAGGGCTTTTGGTGCAGGCCCAGTTGCGCCCAGGTCAGGACTTCAAAGAATTCATCCAGTGATCCCGCACCACCGGGCAGGGTGACGATAATATCGGCGTTCATGAACATCACCTTTTTGCGTTCATGCATGGTCTCGGTCACGATGAAACTGGACAGATCGCGCTTACCCACTTCGCGGGCCAGCAGGTGGGTGGGGATGACGCCGAAGGTTTCTCCGCCAGCGGTCTGGGTGGCGTTGGCCACGGCTCCCATCAGCCCCACATCGCCCGCGCCGTAAACCAAACGCATCTGCGCGCCCGCAAGCGCCGCTCCAAGATTGTCAGCCGCGGTTTTATAGGCGGGGTCCGTGCCAAATCGAGAACCACAGAAGACGCAGACGGAGAGGGTTTGGGGGTTTTGTGGCATTGGGGACTCTTTGTGATTGGTATTTTGCGATTGGATGGGATTAGTGTATCACGGTCCTACGCCTGTGAAACGGCAAAACGCTGCTCAAGAAGCCAAACCTGATGTTCAAGTCGCTTTCCATTTCTGTTCCGATCCAGATCGCCGCCGCTGGTGCAACGCTTTTAGTTGTGATCGGGGGGGGGATGCTTAGCCGTGATCCTTTGCCAGTGGACCAAACCGAAGCTGTGTTACAAAGTGGTGTGCTTGACGCGCCAGTACCTGTGTCAGAAGCGACGCCAGCAGCAACACCTGATGCAACACAAATTGCAGCGGTTGAACCGCAAGCCGCATCTCCCGAAGCCCCCAAAGCTGATACCCCTGAAATGGGCGCAGTAGACACATCTGCCACAACCACAAAAATCGCGCCAGCAGCGCCGAGTGTCCCTGTTAAAGATAAAGGCCCCAGCTTTGATCTGGTGCGTGTCGATAGCAGTGGTTCCGCCGTGATCGCAGGCAAAGCCGAACCTTTATCCGAGGTGCAGGTCACCTTTGGCGCGGCCCCGCTGGAAACGGTGCGGGCGGATCAAAACGGTTCTTTTGTTGCCCTTGTTCAACTCCCCGCAGGGGAAGTGCCGCAAACCATGGGTCTGACCCAATTGCACGAAGGGGATAGCGCTGCGCTGACTTCGGCCCAGACTGTCCTTGTGGTGCCGCCGCAACTGGATGCGGTTGAGGCCACGCCGACCATTGTTCTGGCGGATGCACAAGGGGCGTCTGTGCTGCAAGCCAGCCAGCCTGCCAATCAGCCCGCCAGTCCGACAGCCTCGGACACAGCACCTGCGACCCAAAGCCTGACCGATGTCGCAACCCATCCTTTAAGCCTTGAGGCGATTTCTTATGATCAGGGCGGCGCGGTGGTTCTGGCAGGGCGCGGCGGGGGCGATAAATTCGTGCGGGTCTATGTGAACAACCAGCCGGTTGAAACCGAAGCTGTGCCAGATGACGGCAACTGGCGCGTGGTGCTGCCTGCGATAGATCAAGGGGTCTACACGCTGCGGGTGGATCAGATCAGTGAAACCGGTGCAGTGCTGTCGCGCGTTGAAAGCCCGTTCAAACGCGAAGCACCTGCGGAACTGGCGCAAGCGGCGCAAAATGCGCCTGACAAAAGCACTGTGGTTGTGCAGCCAGGGCATACGTTATGGGCGCTGGCGCAAGACACTTACGGCGACGGGGTGCAATACGTGCAGATATTCCATGCTAATCGGGATCGTATTCGCAATGCGGACCTGATTTACCCCGGGCAGGTGTTTGATCTGCCAAAATAAGGGGATCGCGCTCTGGTCAATCCCTTGGGTGCGAACTATCTAGTGGGCTTCAACAAAAGGCTCCCCATGCGAAAATCCACAACGACCGCCACCGCCGACATTGACCGTAAAAGCGGGATGCGGACGATCCGTAAAGTCACGCCCTATCTTTGGCCCGCTGATAAACCCGAGGTTAAAATCCGCGTGGTTGTCTCGCTTATTGTGCTGGTGCTGGCGCGGCTGATTTCCGTGTCTACGCCGTTCTATTACAAGGCGGCTGTGGACGCGTTGGCCCCTGTAGCAAACGAGGCCCCGCCAGCCATGTTGCTGGCTATGGGGGCTGTGGGGCTTACCATCGCCTATGGTACTTTGCGGCTGTTGTCTGTGGGGTTCAACCAGCTGCGCGATGCGGTTTTTGCCCGTGTGGGCCAGCGGGCCCTGCGCAAGCTGGCGCTGGAAACCTTTGAACACATGCACGCGCTGTCTTTGCGTTATCACATCACCCGTAAAACCGGCGGGTTAAGCCGGATTATCGAACGGGGTGTGAAGGGCGTTGATTTCCTGCTGCGCTTCCTGCTGTTCTCCATCGGGCCTTTGGTGCTGGAATTGCTGCTGATCGGCGGCATTCTGTTTTATGTGTTTGATATCTGGTATCTGGCCGTGGTTGTGGTGACCATCTGGCTGTATATCTGGTTCACTCTGAAAGTGACCGAATGGCGGGTGCAAATTCGCAAGGAAATGAACGATCAGGACACGGATGCAAACCAAAAGGCTATCGACAGTCTGCTGAACTTTGAAACCGTTAAATACTTCGGCGCGGAAAAGCGCGAAGCTGCCCGTTATGACTCCAGCATGAAGCGCTATGAATCCGCGGCGCTGAAAACCAACTATTCCTTGGCGTTTCTGAACTTTGGCCAGTCGGTGTTTATCACCACCGGTCTGGTGATTGTCATGGTGATGGCGGCGATCGGGGTGCAAAAGGGCCAAATGACCGTGGGCGATTTCGTCATGGTCAACGCTTATATGATCCAGATCACTATGCCGTTGAACTTCCTTGGTTCAGTCTACCGCGAAATCCGTCAAGCGCTGGTGGACATGGGCGAGATGTTCGACCTGTTAGAGCAACCGTCAGAAGTGAATGACAAGCCGGGTGCGAAGAAACTGGCTGTGTCAGGAGGTTCGATCCGGTTTGAAGGGGTCGATTTTGGCTATGGTAGCGAACGGCAAATTCTTCAGTCGCTGGATCTTGAAGTGAAGCCCGGACAGACCGTGGCTGTGGTTGGGCCTTCGGGGTCGGGGAAATCCACTATCGGGCGGCTGTTGTTCCGGTTTTATGATGTGAACGGCGGAGCGATCAAAATCGACGGGCAGGATATTCGCGACATCACCCAAGACAGCCTGCATGATGCGCTGGGGATCGTGCCTCAAGACACCGTGCTGTTCAATGACACCATCGGCTATAACATCGCATACGGACGCGAAGGCGCGACCCGTGAAGACGTGATTGCCGCGGCGAAAGCGGCAAAGATCCATGACTTTGTGGAAAGCCTGCACGAAGGTTATGACACTGCAGTTGGCGAACGCGGGCTGAAGCTGTCGGGCGGCGAAAAGCAACGGGTGGGCATCGCGCGCACCTTGCTGAAGAACCCACCGATCCTTTTGTTGGATGAGGCCACATCCGCCTTGGACACTGAAACCGAGCGGGACATACAAGACAGTTTGCGCGCTATGGGGCAGGGACGTTCGGTCATCACCATCGCGCACCGTTTGTCTACGGTTGTGGATGCGGATCGGATTGTGGTGTTGGAAAAAGGCGTTGTTGTGGAACAGGGCACACATGACGAACTCGTTACCCTTGGCGGGCGCTATTTCAGCATGTGGCAACGGCAATTGTCTGAACAGGATGAAGACGTTGACGTTGCTTGAATGAGCCATTGATCGGAACCGGACTTCCCCTTTGCAGCTAAGGGCAAAGGGGAAGAGCCTCCGGCGGGGATATTTTTCAAACAAAAAGTAAAAGCAGCGTTATTCGGCCGCTTTCAACGGGGATTTTGCGGTTGCTGGCAAGGCGGTGACGGGGGCCGGGCCTTCGGTCGTGTCTGACCAGTGGATTTCGCCAGCGGCGGTTTTGCCTGCGTTTAACCGTTGCTTGCGGTCTTTCGCGATTTGGCTGTCTTTTCCACCTAACAACGTGCCTAGCACTGCACCCAAGTTATAAGCACCCATGGTAAACCAGACCCGCAGGGCCAGCAGGGACGGTGTGACAACCAGCGTCAGAACCGTTGCAATGCCAAGGCCAAAGACCACAGCCGTGGCCAGTTGTTTCCACCACAGCGCGGTTGGCGCATCAATGGAATAGCCACCATTGTAAAAGTCGATCGACAGGCCGAACATCATCGGGGCAAGCCCCGCCATTGTGGTGATGGTGGTCAGCAGAACAGGGCGGATGCGATCCTCGGCGGTGCGCACAATGGCTTGCAGGCGCGGCATATATTCGGCGTATTCCTGATAGGTGTCGATCAAAACAATGTTGTTGTTCACCACAATTCCTGCCAGCGCCACAATCCCTGTGCCAGTCATGATGATCGAAAAGGTCTGGTCCATCACCAGCATCCCGATCAACACGCCAGTCGTGGATAGAACCACGGCCAATAGCACCAAGAGCGAGTTGTAGACTGAATTGAACTGGGCCAACAAGATTACAAACATCAACCCCAAGGCGCCCGCAAATGCGTTGCCGAGGAAGGCTTGGGATTCCTCTTGTTCCTGTTGGTCGCCTTGCCATGACCATTCCACCCCTTTGGGCAGAGGCGTTTCGGTTTCCAACCATTTTGTCATGGCCTGAATGGCAACATTGCCGTTCAGCGGTTTGGCATTTTCAGTGTCGGCGTCCACAATATTACCGTCAGCATCTACAAACAGGCTGCCATCCACGTCTGATTTGACGTCGAAATAGCGTTTTGTGTCAAAGCGGTCGATCTGGCCCAGCTTTTTTACCGGCGTGCGGGTGATGAAGTTTGACAGCGGGATCAGGCCCGATGCGGTGCGCACACGAAGCGTGTCGATGGTGGACAACAACCGGTCTTGTTCGGGCAGACGCACGCGGATTTCGATTTCATCGTCCGAACTGTCTACCCGCATGGTGTCCAGCAGCAGCCCGCGGGTCACAAGTTGCACCATTGCGCCCACAGACAGCACATCTGCGCCGTAGCGCCCCGCCTGTTCCACATCTACGTCTATCTGCCAGTCGATGCCGGGCAGGGGGCGGGTGTCCTCGATCTTGACCAACCCCGTCGTGGAGTCAAACTTGCTGCGCACAATATCAGCGGCGCTGAGCAGGTCATCCCAGTTTTCGCCGGTAAGCCGCAGGTTCAGCGGTTTGCCCGACGCGGGGCCCATGGCGGCCTCGGAAATTTCGGCCTGAATGCCGGGCACGGTTTTCAGACGCTCGTTGATTTGGTTGAGGATTGCTGTCCCTGAACCGTGGGGCCGTTCCGTCCATTTTGTCAGCTCGATCTGGACCTGACCAATGCTATCTGTGGGCGCGGAAGCGCCGCCAGAGTTCTGGTTCAATCCCCCTTCGCCAGCAAAGGCAAACAGGCTTTCAACGCCGTCCACCTGCATGATCTCGGCTTCCACCTGTTTGACCAGAATATCCTTTTCTTCAAGGCTCAGGTTGCCCCGCGCCCGCACATAGGCGATGGCCCGTTCCGGTTCGGTTTCCACAAAGAATTCAACGCCTTTGGAATGGGTGCCAAAGTAGCTGAACACAGAAGCTACAAAAAATGCGGTGGCGGCAATTGTGACAATCGGCATGACAGGGTTGCCGGCGATCAGGTGGATCAACCAGCCAAAAGCGGATCGCTTGTAGCCCGCTTTGATCTTGGTTTCCCCCTTTTGGCGACCGATTGATCCGCCCGTGGCGGCCAATGCCAGACAGCCCAGAATGATCGCAACACTGGCGAGCATAATTTGACCGCGCAGCAGCATCATGATGCCGTTGAACAGGATTACCGCGCTGACGAGCATAAGGGTTAGTCGCAGACTCCAGTGAAAGGACGCGCGCAGGGTGTTGGATATACGCCCCAACAGGGCCGAGACCCGCCCCGCAACGCCGCCCACAACGGGCAGATAAACCAGTGCGACCAGCAGGGATGCAGACAGCACAAAGATCAGGGTGACAGGCAGGTTGCCCATGAATTCACCCGGAACGCCTGGCCAGAACAGCATGGGCAGAAAAGCGCAGAGTGTTGTGGCCGTTGACGATACAATCGGCCAGAACATCCGCTTGGCCGCCGCCGTATAGGCCCGCATCGGGCCAACACCGCGGCTGATTTCCTTGTCGGCGTATTCCACCACAACAATGGCGCCGTCCACCAGCATACCAACCGCAAGGATCAGGCCAAACATCACGATGTTGGAAATTGAAATGCCCATAACCGCCATAATTGCAAAAGACAGCAGGAAGGACGTAGGGATTGCAAATCCGACCAGCAGTGCCGATCGTACACCAAGGGCGGCCAGCACGACGATCATCACCAGCGCAACAGCCGTTAGAACCGAGGCTTCCAGCTGCCCCACCATATCGGCCACATTGGTGCTTTCGTCCATGGAATAGCTGACAGTGATACTGTCGCGTAGTTCTTGTGGCCATTCGTCTTGGGCGGCTTTCACTGTGTCGCGCACCAACTGCACCGCGTTGATCAGGTTCACGCCTTTGCGTTTTACCACCTGTAACGCCACCGTGGTTTCACCGTTATAGCGCGCCGTGCCAAGCTGGTCTTCAAAGGTCAGACGGATTTCAGCCAGATCGCCAAGGGTAATTACCCTGTCGCCATTCACTTTGACGGGCAGGTTATAGACATCCTGGGGTTCGTCAAAAGCCGAAGGGATTTTCACCGAGAACGCCCCGTTGGCAGTTTCCACTTCACCTGCGGCAATCAGCTGGTTGTTGTTGGTGACTACATTGATCAATTCACCCGCTGTGACGTTATAGGCTTCGAGTTTTAGCGGGTCGATCAGGACTTCGAGCATTTCATCGCGGTGCCCAGCCAGACCTGCCTCAAGGATTGGGGTCAGGCTTTCCACTTTATCTTGCAGATCTTTGACCACCCGCAGCAAGGTGCGTTCGGGAATCGAGCCAGACAGTGAAACCACCAGAACGGGGAATTCAGAGAAGTTGATTTCCGTGATCGTCGGCTGTTCCGCGCCGGACGGAAAATCGGCCTGTGCCTGATTAACCTTGTCGCGCACATCAGCGATAGTGGCGGATTTATCCCAGCCGAATTCGAATTCCAGCGCAACGCCGCCATAGTTTTCCGCCGCTGTGCCGGATATTTTCTTGAGCCCGTCCAGATCGCGCAGCTTGCTTTCCAGCGGTTTGACAATCAGTTTTTCGCTGTCTTCGGCAGAAATACCGGGGAAAGGCACCGACACAAACAAGGCTGGAATGTCGATGTCCGGCTCGCCTTCTTTGGGCAGATTCACATAGGAATAGGCCCCAGCACCCAGTGACAGAACAATCAGCGCAAAGATCATGCGCGCGCGGGCGGAGGCCCAATCGACGACGCCTATCATGACGCATCCTTTTGATAAGTCACAGTAACACGGCGTCCTGCGGTTACGAATTCCTGTCCGACGATGATCACTTCGGCGTGGTCAGGCAGCCCGCCAACCCAAACCCCTTCGGGGCTTTCGTTCAGAATTGTGACGGTTTTGAAATCAGCCGTTTCCCCGTCCACCACACGCACCCCAAGCTGGCCTTCGTCATTCAAGGTCAGGGCCGATTGGGGTAGAAGATGACCAGATTCGCCGTGCATGGCGATAAAGATTTCAGCGGTTGACCCATCGCGAATGGCCAGATTTTCGTTGGGCACAGTGATTTCCACCTTAAAGGTTCGGGTCAACGGATCGGCACTGCGTGAAATAAACGTCAGCTTGCCTTGGACCTCTTGCCCGCCAATCAACCGCGCGCCTGCCAACCCACCTATGGAAATTCGCTGCACCTGTTGTTCGGTGGCATAGCCCACCAGTTTTATCGGGTTTAATGCAATCACCCGCGCACAGGTGCCGCCGGTTTGCAGCAAAGCACCAAATTCCGCTGTGTCAGATTCCAGCAACCCCGAAAACGGCGCGTGAATTTCCAACTGTTCCATTTCTTTTTCTGCCCGCTGCACCACGGCTTCTGCTGCCTGCAAAGCCGCTACACGGGAAATCGCGGTGGTTTCAGACGCATATCCTTTTTGCACCAGATTAGCCGACACATTGTTATTGGCCTGCGCTTCGGCAAGACGGGCTTCTGCTTCGGATAGGCTGGCCTGGCGGGTGCCGGGGTCCAGTTTGCACAGCAACTCCCCCTCACCAACCAAAGTACCTGCGCGCAGGGGCGGCGAAATCACTTGTCCGTTGGTTTCAGCCTTTACATCCAGCAACCGAAACGCCGCTGTCTGACCGCGCAACACAATGCCGCGGGCCACTGGCTGTGCTTCGGATTTCAGGACCAAAACAGAAACGGGCGGCTTGTTTTCGATACCGTTTTCCACCTGTTCATCCGCCACAGGCGGGGTTTGTGCCCCCGCAAAGGCCAAAAGCGTGTCACGCTCTAGGATCAACATATAGGTGAAAGCGCAGACAAATGCGGCTGTCAGCAGGGGCGTGAAACGCATAGGGAAACCTCGTGGCAACGCGGCATAAAAGGGCCGGAAAGGGCGTAAATAAGCAGTGCTCTCTAGATAGAGTCATGTGCTTTAGCATGCAAGAGAAGGCAAAGCCTTAAATGGGCTTTCTAGTGCATCAATGTAAGGTTGTTGCAAATGCGCCTTGGCAAACTTGCCCGCTTCGCAGTATTGTCCCCGCGAATTCGGGTCAGGAGACAACTGTGAGCGATAGCGATTCCTTTATTGAAGAAGTTACCGAGGAAGTACGGCGCGACCAATTGTATAAATACGTGCGCAAGTACGGATGGATTGCTGTTGTTCTGGTCATTGGTGCCGTAGGGACCACTGGTTTTCTGGAATGGCAAAAAGTTCAGTCCGCCTCACAGGCACAGGCACGGGGCGATCAAATCGCTGCGGCGCTTGAAGGTGATGATGCAACTGCGCGGGCTGATGCTTTGGCGGATCTGTCTGCGGATGCTGGCCCTGCCCAAGTGATCGTCCTGATGCGCCGCGCCAGTGAACTGGTCGAAGCGGGCGACACAGAAGGCGCAATTGCCGCCTATGAAGCGGTCGCAAACGGCAATTACGGTGCTGTTTACACAGATATGGCCCGCCTGAAATCAGTGATTTTGCAGGGGGCTGCGATGGATACAGCCGAACGCGACGCTGAACTGGCCGCTTTGGCGGCACCAGGGGCTGTGTTCCGTCCTTTGGCCTTGGAACAGCAGGCGATTACCGCCCTTGCAGCAGATGACCGCGACGCCGCAGTGGCGCTTTACAGCGAGTTGGTGCAAGACAGCGAGGCCACAGACGCCTTGCGCAATCGCGCCTCTCAGGTACTGGTGGCACTCGGGGCGGAAATTCCGGCAATCTCGCAATTGCTTTCCGAGTAAAAAACAGCACAATTGGCGAGCAACAGGATCAATCAACGATCGGGGCCGAGCAAGTGGCAAGCGGTATGACAAAAGTAACGAGCAAATTCGGGCGTGCCCTGACAATATCGCTGGCCTTCAGTGCCGCCTTGGCAGCCTGTGCGCAAAAAGAGCCGCCTTTACCGGGGGAACGTCTGGACTTGCGCGCGCCTTTGTTGCCTGTCGGCGATGAAGCCACAGTTGACGCACCACGGATCGACAAACTGTCCTTGGCAGCCCCTGTGGTGAATGCGGAATGGACCCATCGCAACGGCTCGGCTCAACATTTGATCCGCCAGCCTGCTTTGGGGCGCACCCTGACGAAAGTCTGGAGTACGGGCATCGGGTCAGGCAACAGCCGGAAAAATGCGATTACAGCCAGCCCTGTAATAGGCGGCGGGCGTATCTACACGATGGATTCAAACGCCAATGTACGGGCGTTTTCCACATCAGGCGGGGCGCAATGGTCACGCGATCTGACTCCCCCGATTGAGAAAAAGGGCGAGGCTTCCGGCGGCGGTTTGGCCTATGGCAGCGGCGTGCTTGCTGTCACAACCGGCTTTGGAGAAGTGATTGTCCTTGATCCGGCTACTGGCGCGGAACGCTGGCGTCACCAGATGAACGGCGCAATTTCCACCGACCCGCTGATTGTGGGGGATGTGATCGTGGCTGTGTCACGTAATAACGTGGCGCTTGGGCTCGATATTAAAAACGGGCGTATTTTGTGGCAGCAGGTCAGCTCTGGCGACACTTCTGGCATCGCAGGGGCAGGCGCCCCCGCCGCCCTTGGGAAACTGGCGGTTCTGCCTTTCGCCTCTGGTGAAATCATTGGCGCGGTCACCAACAACGGCTTACGGGCATGGACTGCTACGGTGACTGGCAGCAACAAAGGTCAGGCCCGCAACGTGGTTTCCGACATTTCCGGCGATCCGGTTATTGATGGCACCACACTTTATGTGGCCAACCAATCTGGACGCCTTGCAGCGCTTGACCGCCGCTCTGGCGAACGGTTGTGGACCGCCAAAGACGGGTCGTATTCCCCTGTCTGGCCCGCAGGTGGCGCGGTGTTTATGATCACCGACCGCTTTGCCGTCAAACGTTTGAACGCCTCTGACGGAACCGAGGTGTGGTCAGCGGAATTACCTGATTTCAAAGCGAAAAAAGACCGTCGCAAGAAAGATGCCTATGCTTACTTCGGCCCCGTTCTGGCTGGTGGCCAGCTTTGGGTTGCTGGCAGTGACGGTTTGTTGCGCAGCTATAATCCGGTAGATGGAACTGTCACAGGCACGGTTGCTATTCCGGGTGGTGCGGCCTCGCAACCGGCTGTGGCAGGGGGCAAATTGTTCATCTTCTCTGCCAACGGACAACTGCACGCCTATCAATAAGCCTTTTCAATATGGTTGTGATCCGCTAGATGGCGGTTTCAACCCATTTACAGGTTTCTAATCATGTCTTTCACGCTGGCCATTGTCGGGCGTCCCAACGTTGGTAAATCCACCCTGTTCAACCGTTTGGTTGGCCGCAAACTAGCGCTGGTCGATGATCAACCTGGCGTCACCCGTGATCTGCGTGAAGGCGAGGCGCGCCTTGGCCCGCTACGTTTCACCGTGATCGACACCGCCGGACTGGAAGAGGCCACCGACGAAAGCCTGCAAGGGCGGATGCGGATGTTGACCGAACGCGCTGTGGAAATGGCCGACATCTGCCTGTTCATGATGGACGCGCGCGCTGGGGTTATGCCTGCCGATCAGGTGTTCGCTGAAATCCTGCGCCGCAAATCAGCCCGCGTCATTCTGGCCGCCAATAAGGCCGAAGGACGCGCAGGCGAATCGGGTTATTACGATGCTTTCTCCTTGGGTCTTGGCGAACCTGTGCAATTGTCCGCAGAACACGGCGAGGGCATGGACGACTTGATGCGCATGCTTGAACCCATGGCCAAAGAATTCGAAGACCGCCAGATCGAACCTGAAACCGATGTGGATGTGACCGAAGACGAAGATTATGATTTTGACAATGAAGATGTCGAAATCACCTATTCCGCAGCCCGCCCGTTGCAAATTGCCGTTGTGGGCCGCCCGAACGCGGGCAAATCCACACTGATCAATAAAATTCTGGGGCAGGACAAACTGCTGACAGGCCCCGAAGCTGGCATCACCCGCGATGCGATTTCCACCAATGCCACTTGGGACGGTATCCCGTTCCGTATTTGGGATACGGCGGGGATGCGCAAACGGGCCAAAGTACAGGAAAAGCTGGAAAAACTTTCCGTGTCCGATGGTCTGCGCGCGGTGAAATTCTCGGAAGTTGTGGTTGTTCTGCTGGATGTGGACATACCCTTCGAACAACAGGACCTGCGCATCGCCGATCTGGCCGAACGGGAAGGCCGCGCGGTTGTCGTGGCTGTGAACAAATGGGATCTTGAAGACGAGAAGCAAAGCAAGATCAAAGAGTTGCGCGAAAGCTTCACCCGTTTGTTGCCCCAGCTTCGCGGCGCACCGATGGTCACAGTCTCTGCCCGCACAGGCAAAGGCATCGACAAGCTGCATCAAGCCATTCTGGACGCTCATAAAGTCTGGAACCGCCGCATCAGCACCGCGCGTCTAAACCGCTGGCTCACTGGTATGCTCGAGGCCCACCCGCCGCCAGCTCCGGGTGGCAAACGGATCCGCATGCGGTACATGACCCAAGTCAAAACCAGACCGCCAAGTTTCGTTGTTATGTGTTCGCATCCCGATCTGACGCCCGAAAGCTATAGTCGCTATCTTGTCAACGGGTTACGGGCCGACCTTAATATGCCCGGCACCCCGATCCGTCTGTTCATGCGCAGCCAGTCTGCCAAGAACCCTTATCGGGACAAGAAAGAAAAGAAAGTGACAAAACTGAACAAACACACCGAAGGCCGCTTCCGCAAAGAAGCAGGGCGCGGCGTGAAGCCAAAGTCGTAGCGACCAAAGCTTTTTGTTTGAAAAATATCCCCGCCGGAGGCTGCACCACAGCCACACATCCGGCGGGTTTAGTTTGCCGGCTCTGCCATATCTTCTGGCAGCATAGCCAAAAACATCTCCCTAAGCCGTTGAATTTCAGGATCATTCCCGCCATCCAACAGCAGGTTGTGATGCTCGAACGGATCTACGCGGTGATCGTATAATTCCTCTGATCCATCCCAATAAAAGATGTACCGATGGCTGCGCGTGCGTGTGGTCAAAGCCGTTTGGGCCAAGCCGTCCTTGGCATCTTGCGTCCAGACCGAACCGGCAAAGCCGCGCATCGGTTCTTTCTTGCCAAGTAAAATCGGCGTCAAATCCTGCCCTGAAAACTGCTCTGCCTTTGGCTGGCCTGTCAGTGCCAGAACCGTCGGGGCAATATCAATCAGCGATACAGGTTCGTCACTGTGCGCAGGTTCGATGTCTGGTCCCGCGATCATTAAAGGCACCCGCAAAGCCCGCTCCCATAGGGTAAACTTGTGAAAAGCCAGCTTTTCGCCCAGTTGATAGCCGTGATCGGACCATAAGATCAGGGTCGTTGTCTCCCACAGACCAGTTGCATCCATATGGTCTAAAACCCGTCCCAAAAGGTGATCCGCATAGGCGACTGATGCTAGATAAGCCTTTAAAAAATCCTGATACTCCCCCGTGCGGCTAACAATGCGCCGAAACTGCGCGCGGCTGTTGGCATAAGATTTCCCCGCCGCAGACAACCCAGCCTGCGGGGCCTGCGCCTCGGGATCAAAGCTGTTTTGCCCCAACCCGGGGGGATTGGCGACGGTGTCGGGGAACATATCAAAAAACCGTTGGGGCACCACAAAGGGCAGATGGGGGCGATACAGCCCAAGCGCCCAGAACTGCCCTAAACTGTCAGGTGTCATCCGCTCTATCATCGCGGATGTGTTCATATCATCATACTGGTCATCCCCGTCCGGCACAGGGCCAAAATCAATAGACGGCCCGAATTTCCCTGTCTTGGCCAGCTTGCTGATCGGGGGGAACAGTTCCGAATTGCTTTGCGGGAAACTGTCCCAATCCTCGTAATCGAACTGGGGTTTATTGACGTGAAACACTTTTCCCAGCCCGTGGGTCGCAAACCCCGCATCCCGCATCCGCCCCACAAGCGACAGACGTTTGCCGCGGGGGTAATGATGATGCCATTTGTGCTGATTGGCGTAGACACCGGTTTCCCAAGGGTTCTGCCCGAACAGCGCGGCGGTGCGCGCAGGCGAACAGGCGGGTGCGGGGCTATAGGCTTGGGTGAACACTACGGCGCGTTTTGCCAGCCGCGACAGATTGGGGGTAATCGCATCAGGGTGCCCGCCCAAAGGTTCAATCCAATCGTTCAAATCCTCGATTGAAAACAACAGGATATTCTGGCGCGGTTTATCCACGATAGCTGGTCTGTGATACGGGAATGGCAAAATCCTCGGGCAGCATCAATTGATGTTCCTCTCGCAGGGCGGCGATATCCGGGTCGTCGAGAGCGTTTGTGTCGTTCAGCAGGTTCACATGCTCAAACGGGTCGGCTCTGTGGTCATACAACTCATCGCTGCCATCCCAATAGAGGATATAACGGTGGGTCTTGGAGCGTGCCGACATGGCCAGTTTCGGGCTGTCGGTTTTGAATTCACGCCCCCAAACCGCAACAGCATGGCCGCGCAGCGGTTCAGATGTTTCATCTAAAGCAGGTGACAGGTCTTGCCCTTCAAACTGTGGGTCCACGGGCAGACCCGCGCGGGCAAAAAGGGTCGGGGCAATATCGCACAGGGTCACTGGCTCTGCGGATCGCCCTGCCTGTATACCGGCCCCTGCAAACAACATTGGAATACGTAAAGCCCGCTCCCACAGGGTGAACTTACGAAAGGCCAGCTTTTCGCCCAACTGCCAACCGTGATCGGACCAGAGCACCACCAAAGTACTGTCCCACAGATCACAAGCGTCCATTTTATCCAGAACCTTTCCCAACAGTTCATCCGCATAATTGATTGAGGCAAGGTAAGCCTTTAGCAGGTCTTTATATTCACCCTGCCGCCCCAATATCCGCCGCAACATGGCGGAATCATTGGCCATGGATTTTCCCGCATCTGGCAGTTGCCCGTGCAGCGAGCTGTTAAGCGGATCAAATCGGTTCAACCCCAAGCCCGGCGGATCGGCGACGACCTCGGGAAAACGGTCGAAATATTTCTGCTGAACAATGAACGGCAAATGCGGACGATAGAGGCCAAGCGCCCAGAATTGCCCCGTGGCACCCGCCTGCAACTGATCCACCAGCCAGTCTGTGTTGTGGTCGTCATATTGCAATTCTGCATTATCAAGCGGCCCGAAATCCGTGTTTGCGCCCACTTTTTCAGATTTTCGGGTGGCGCTGATCGGTGCGAAATTTTCGATCTCGCGGCGGTTGTAGCTGGTCCAGTCTGCGGGGTCGAAATGTTTGGGGGCCACATGAAACACCTTGCCCGCGCCGTGGGTTTCAAAACCCGCATCCTTGAACCGCCCCACAAGCGATCGCTTTGCGCCCGGTTCATAAAAATCATGCCATTTGTGGTTGTTGGCATAAACCCCTGTGGACCAGGGATGTTGCCCGAACAGCGCTGACGTGCGGCTGGGTGAACAGGCGGGTGCCTCGGCATAGGCGTTTTCAAACAGTTTGGCCCGTTGCGCCAGACGGGTCAGATTGGGGGTCAACGTATCTGGATGCCCGCCAAGCGGTTCAATCCAGTCATTCAGATCCTCAATCGACAGGAAGAGGATGTTTTTTACGGGGTTTACGTTCACTGCTTTGGGCCTGCGGATTGTTTTTCACGCAGTTTGCTGGAAACAGGGTCGAAAGGGAAGGGGGATTGGCACACCCCCTTCAGAGATTGCGATCGGCCTTAAAGCAGGCTGACCAAACGGGCAGCTTCATCGGCACAAGGGGTCAGCGCGGCGCGGTCTTCACCGGGGAAGAACCGCGCACGGGTGGCTGTGGGCATCGGTGCAGGTTCAAAACAGACCACACGGCGCTTAAGGCCAGACACTTCGGCGCGCCAACTGTCAAACAGCGCCTTTTGCGCCGCTTTTGACGCCCCGTAAGCGGCAAAAAACTTTTCGCCCGCGCGGGGATCGTGGCAGTGAACAGCCGTGCCTTTGCGCGGCTCCAACAGGGGATCAAGGTTCACGATCAGCTGTTGGGTCATGCGCACATTGGTATTGAACGTGCTGTCCCAATCCTTTTGCGCAGCGTGATTGGCCGGTGACAAGGGGGGCGCGTGATTGATGCAATGGACCCAGTAATCCAGCCCGCCCCAGCGTTCGTTCACCGAAATGCACAGCCGTTTGACCGCTTCTTCGTCTTTTACATCCAGCGGCACCAAGGTAGTTGTGCCGCCTTTGGTCTGAATGCGATCGTCCAGTTCTTCAAGCGCGCCCGTGGTACGGGCTAAAGCGATGATGTGATGGCCTTTGGCAGCCAGAATCTCGGCTGTGGCCGCGCCAAGCCCGCGCGACGCGCCAGTGATAAGAGTAATGGGCTGTGTCACGACTATTCCGCAGCCTTCATCATAAAGCCTTCTTCGATTTTATCTGCGGGCCTTACAGGATATTCACCACTGAAACAGGCATCACAATAGGCAGGGGATGCGTTGTCGCGGCCCTTTTCCTCGCCTGCTGCGCGGTACAAGCCGTTTAGCGTAACGAACTTCAAAGAGGCAACGCCCAGATGGTCGCGCATTTCTTCTTCGGTCATGGTTGCAGCCAGCAGTTTTTCGCGCTGCGGCGTGTCGACACCATAAAAACAGGGCCATGCGGTCGGGGGGGAGGCGATACGAAAGTGAACTTCGGCAGCGCCTGCATCCAGGATCATTTCTTTGATCTTGCGGGACGTTGTGCCCCGAACCACAGAATCGTCCACCAGAATGACCCGTTTGCCTTTGATCAGCGCACGGTTCACGTTCAGCTTCAGACGCACACCCATGTTGCGGATCTGCTCGGTGGGTTCAATAAAGGTGCGGCCCATATACTGGTTGCGGATGATCCCCATGGCATAGGGAATGCCGCTTTCCTGGGAAAACCCGATGGCCGCTGGTGTGCCTGAATCAGGGACTGGGCAGACCAGATCGGCATCCACAGGGGATTCCTTAGCCAGTTCCACACCGATACGGCGGCGGGTTTCATATACCGATTGCCCGCCCAAAATACTGTCAGGGCGCGAAAAATAGACGTGTTCAAAGATACAGGGCCGCGGCTTGGCTTTTTCAAACGGATAGGAACTCTCGATCCCCGTGGCCGAAGCGATGATCATCTCGCCCGGTTCCACTTCGCGGATGAACTCTGCCCCGATAATATCCAGCGCACAGGTTTCGGACGATAAAACCCAACCATCGCCGAGTTTGCCCAGAACCAGCGGGCGTACACCCAGTGCATCACGCACACCGATCAGCTTGGTGCGGGTCTGGGCGATCACCGAAAACGCACCTTCAACACGGCGCAGCGCATCCTTTAGACGTTCGGGCAGGGTGGATTGATAGGACCGCGCGATCAGATGGATGATACATTCGCTGTCAGACGAAGATTGAAAGATCGAACCGCGAGAGATCAGCTCTTTGCGCAGCGCAACCGCATTGGTCAGATTGCCGTTATGGGCGATGGCACAGCCACCCAGCGAAAACTCGCCAAAGAACGGCTGCACATCGCGGATCGCAGTAGGGCCCTTGGACCCTGATGTGGAATAGCGCACATGGCCGATCGAATTGGACCCGGGTAGGGTTTCCATCAACGATGCCTTTGTGAAATTATCCCGAACATAGCCAAAACGCCGCGCGCTGTTGAACCCGTGTTCCGCGTCATAGGCAACAATGCCGCCGGCTTCTTGCCCGCGATGCTGCAGGGCGTGCAATCCGAGGGCGACAAAATTAGCGGCGTCTTGCACGCCGATAACGCCAAAAATGCCGCACTCCTCTTTCAGTTTGTCGTCGTCAAACGGATGGGCAAGGAACGGCTTGGTCTGGCTCAGCATGGGGTGCATTTCCGAGTATGGGCAGATGGGCAGGGTATAGCGTGCCACTGCGCGGACGTCCATGCCCGAGTGGTCATCAAACCGTCATACGAAATGTCGCAGTCTGTGTTTCCCTCCGTGCATTTAACACCAAAAGCCCAAGTCTTCTTTAGAGCCTAAATACCTAATCCCAAGTTCACCCAATACACCGAAGCAATCAAAGAAAACGCGCGGCAGATACAATGATCGGCCGCGCGTGAAATCTTGTTAATTGTGCAGAATTGCCAGATTTTATGGCACTCTCTACCCTTATTACGTGTCAGACCCGCCAGTTGCCGGTGGGGTTACGATGCCAGTATCTGTGGAACCGTTGTCAACGCCACCACAGGTGCCAACAAAGGATTCATACCGGTCTTGCAACCATACAGGCACTTCTGTTGGCAGCATTTGGGCCAATCGGGACTGGCTGTCGGACAGAACAGCACGGGATTTGCTGTTTTCCACGATGTCCAGACGATCCCCTTCGGGAAAGATGTTGTCATAAAGGATAAAGGCGATCAGAATCAGCAACAGGCCACGGGCCACACCGAACAGAAAGCCGATGCCCTGGTCGATCCCGCCGATGGCCGATTGCTGGATCATGCCCGAAAACAATGGGGTAAAGATCGACACGACGATCAGTGCGACGGCAAAGATGATGGCAAAGGCCACGATCAGGGACAAGACACAAGACCCGCCGATAATATCGGAAACCACAGGGATTTCTTTGACCAGCGGTTCCACCTGCGGTGTCAGCACATAGGCCACTACGGCGGCAATCACCCAGCCTGCGATAGATAAGACCTCGCGCACAAACCCGCGCGAATAGGCCAGAATGGCCGAGATTAGAATGACGACTGCAACGCCGCCGTCTACCAGTGTGAAACCTTCCATAGTACCCTCTTCTTCAGGCCTCGATATCGCCGAAACAATCGGTGATAAACGTAGCCACATCATTCACTTTTTTTACAGTCATGCCAGATGTGCTGGCAAGTTTCATGCGCGATGGCGCAAACGCGCCACTAAAACCAAGCTTTTTGGCCTCTTTAAGGCGGGCTTCGGCCTGTGAAATGGGGCGCAGGCCACCAGAAAGACTTATTTCCCCGAAAATCACCAGATCACCGGGCAGGCTCATGTCCAGACGCGCTGAAATCAGCGCAGCCGCCACAGCCAGATCGGCCGCAGGCTCGGAAATCCGCATCCCCCCCGCGACATTCAGATAGACATCCATTCCCGCAAAAGACACGCCTGCGCGGGATTCCAGAACGGCGAGGATCATAGACAAACGGCCGCTGTCCCAACCCACAACCGTGCGCCGCGCATTGGCCAACGCGGATTGGGCCACAAGCGCCTGAATTTCCACCAAAAGCGGGCGGGTTCCTTCAATTCCTGCAAAAACCACCGATCCGGGGGCGGGTTTTTCGCGGTCTGACAGGAATAAGGCAGAGGGATTGGTGACTTCTTCCAGTCCTGAGCCCGTCATCTGGAACACACCGATTTCATCCGCAGGCCCAAAGCGGTTTTTCACTGCGCGCAGGATGCGGAACTGGTGGCCGCGTTCGCCTTCAAAATACAAAACAGTGTCGACCATATGTTCCACCACACGAGGGCCAGCGATCTGGCCGTCTTTGGTGACATGACCCACAAGGATCACCGCCACGCCGCGCTTTTTGGCGAATGTGGTTAATTCATGGGCCACGGCGCGCACCTGCGACACAGATCCGGGCGCGCTGTCGATATGATCCACCCACATGGTCTGGATGGAATCAATCACCACCAGATCGGGTCTTTCCGCTTCCAGCGTGGTCAGAATATCGCGCAGATTGGTTTCCGATGCCAGTTGCACCGGCGCTTTGGTCAGGCCAAGCCGTTGGGCGCGCATACGAATCTGGCTGGCAGCTTCCTCGCCCGAGACATAGATCGCCTTCTTCCCCGTCAGGGCAAATTTCGCGGTGGCTTGCAGCAAAAGTGTGGATTTCCCGATGCCCGGATCGCCGCCCACAAGGATGGCAGACGCAGGCACAAGCCCGCCGCCAAGCACACGGTCCAGTTCTTCGATCCCGCAATTGGAACGGGGCAGGGGTGCGTCTTTGGTGGTCAGGTCTGACAGTTCAATCTTGCGACCCTTGGCAGCCCCGATGGTTTTTCCTTTGGGTCCAGCGGCCAGAGGGGCCTCTTCCTGAATAGAATTCCATTCGCCGCAAGTGTCACAACGTCCCGCCCATTTCTTATGAGAGGCGCCACAGGCAGAGCAGGTAAAAGCGAGTGTTTGTTTGGCCATAGCCGCAGATAGGCCAAAGCAGGCGGCAGGATCAAGTGCTTTGCGCAGGCACGCGTGTTTTGTCTAGTAATGTGATGGCGTAAGAGCCCAGAACGCAGGCGGTAAACAGATACAGCCCCCAGCCGGTTTCAAGCCGCCCGACGCCAATGCCTTTGGCGGCCACGATATAAATGGCGATCAGAAACACATCGGCCATGGCGAGGCGGCCAAGCACCGAGAGTACGGGTTTGACAGAAGGGGCCAGCAGGTTGAACTGGATCAACGCGGTGCCGATGACTTTGGCCATCGGTGCAACCAGCGCAAGGAATGTGACCAGCAGCGCCAGAAACACGTCCTTTTCCCAGAGTGCCTGAAGGCCGGATATGACGGTGATTTCATCCAATGAGAAGAACGGCAGAAGACCTGCGCGCAGCAACGGGGCGAACCATGCGACGGGGAAGAGGATCAAAAGGGACAGGTTGGCGATTTTCAACATGGTTTTGGGGTTGTGAGTATTTGGGGAACATTGAAACGTAAGGGGAGATTATCGGGAACTTAAGTGGAACATAAAGTGAACAATTGGCGTTATTCTAGCGAACGGCTTCGATTGGGCCTTCGGCGCGGGCATTGATGAATTGATCCAAGTAAGGATCGCCGCTTTGGTCCATATCCGCCACGGGGCCGGTCCATTGGACCACGCCTTCGTGTAGCATGGCGACCTTGTCAGCGATGGCGCGGACCGAGGACATATCGTGGGTAATGGTCATGGCTGTCGCGCCCATTTCAACGACGATTTCACGGATCAGTTCGTTGATGACGCCAGACATGATCGGGTCGAGCCCTGTGGTGGGTTCATCAAAAAAGATGATGTCGGGTTCGGCGGCAATAGCACGGGCGAGGCCGACACGTTTTTGCATGCCCCCTGACAATTCCGCTGGGAACTGATCGGCCACTTCGGGTTTCAGGCCGACACGGCGCAGTTTTTCGATGGCCACATCGCGGGCGTCTGATTTGGAAAGTTTGCCCTTGCCGCGCATCAGGCGGAAGGCGACGTTTTGCCAGACCGAGAGGCTGTCAAACAGGGCGCCGCCTTGGAACAACATGCCGAATTGCGCAAGGAAGGCATCGCGGTCACCCTCGGTCGCATCTGCTCCGTTGACTAGGATCTGGCCGCTGTCAGCATGGACAAGCCCCAGCACGCATTTCAGGGCCACAGATTTGCCTGTGCCAGATCCGCCGATGATCACCATGCTTTCGCCTTGCGCGATTTCAAGGTTCACGCCGCGCAGGACATGGTTGTTTCCGAAGGATTTTTTGACGTTGATCAGTTGTATCATGAGGTGAAGAATATCTCTGTCAGGAGGTAATTAGCGGCGAGGATCAACACGCTGGCGCTGACCACCGCGTTTGTGGTGGCACGGCCCACGCCTTGGGCACCACGGCCTGAATTATAACCGTGATAGCAGCCCAAAAGGGCAACGATAAAGCCAAAGGCTGCGGCTTTTACGAGGCCCGAGAAAATATCGTCAAACTCCAGAAAGCTCCAAGTGTTGTTGATGTAGGTGGCCGCGTTGAAATCAAGCCGCTGCGTTCCCACCAGAAACCCGCCCATGATGCCGATCACATCGCCAATAAAGGCAAGGATGGGCATGGCGATGGTGGCGGCCAATACACGGGGGACCACCAGATATTTCATCGGGTTGGTAGAAAGGGTTGTCAGCGCGTCGATCTGTTCGGTCACCCGCATGGTGCCCAGTTCCGCCGCGATGGACGAAGAAACACGTCCTGCAACCATCAAGCCGCTAAGAACTGGGCCAAGTTCGCGCACCATGGCAATGGCGACGACCGAGGGGACCACGGCCTCGGCGCTGAAACGGGCGCCGCCGGAATAGATTTGCAGCGCCAGTGCGCCGCCTGTGAACAGGGCTGTCAGCCCGACTACTGGCAGCGAGAAATAGCCGATGTGCAGCAATTGTTGGCCGAATTCGCGAAAATAGAACGGTGGGCGCACGATATGGCTGATGGTAAGGGCTGCGAATACGACAATCCGCCCGATGGCAGCGCAAAGCCCCAAAACGGAACGCCCGATTGAACCCAAAAATGCGTCAAGGAATGTAAGTGCCTGCATTATCTGCCCTTTAGCGTGGTTCTTACGTGATACAGGCGGCGTATCCTGCCCGTTTTCTTTGATTCCGCGAACCCGTTTTACCCCTTGTAGACGCGATTGTACCGCGCGCCAAGAGAGGTGAGAATTTCATAGCCGATGGTGCCTGCCGCATCTGCCAGATGGTCGATGGTTTGGATGGGATTCAACAGGTCCAGGCTGTCTGGCACGGTTGCCAGATCGGTGACATCGACGGTGATCAAATCCATCGAAACGCGGCCGATCAGCGGGCAGGGCGTGTCGCCTGCATACAGGTTTACAGGGCCGTTGCCCATGGCGCGGATCAACCCGTCAGCATAGCCAGAGGCGATGGTAGCGATTTTGCTGGGGCGGGTTGCCTGCCATTTAGCGCCGTAGCCGACGGTCTCGCCCAAGGCGACGTCGCGGGTTTGGATCACGGGAATCGACAGGCGCAGGGCGGGGCTGGCTTGTGTGAACGGAGCACCACCATAAAGGCCCACGCCCGGGCGGTTCAGGTCGAAATGGTAATCCGCACCCAATAGGGTGCCGCCTGTTGCGGAAAGGGATTTGCGTGTGGAGAGCCCGTCTGTCATGGCGCGAAAGGCTGCGAGTTGCGCGACGTTTTGGGGATGGTCCGGTTCATCGGCGCAGGCCAGATGGGACATGATCAGACGCGGGGCGGCCTGTGTGATCGTGTCTTTCAGCGCCGCAAATTCGGCGGGTTCCATCCCCAATCGGTTCATACCGGAATCAAGCTGGATACCAAAAGGCGCGCCGCTGGGAAGATAGGTGTTTACCTGTTCCACAGAGTTCAGCAACGGGATCAGGTTATACTCTTTCAGGATCGGTGCATCCCCTGCGCAACATCCTGAAAACACGTATATAACCGCGTCAGCGCCAATAGCTTTGCGCACGGCGATACCTTCTTCGGCGACGGCAACAAAAAAGGTCTTAACGCCTGCTTTGGACAGGGTTGCCGAAACACGGCCCGCATCCAGCCCGTAGCCGTCGGCTTTGACCACGGCTGCGGTTTCCACGGTGGCGGCGGATTTGGCATCAAGGGCGCGCCAATTATCCGCAATGGCATTCAGGTCGATTGTCAGTGTTGCAACAGCCATATCCGCATCCTTTTTCTTGCCGCGTAGGGACACCAGAGCCGCTGGGAGGTCAAGTGCTTTGTTGGCGCAGGTCGTGAAAAGGGGCGTCGTTGGAATTGGATATTTGGCCCAAAAAGAGCGACATCGGGCGGGGCTGGAGATGTGACATCCTAGCCCCGCAGATGTAGATTAATACTCGTCTTCGCGGTCTTGTTGCCAGGGCTTAACCAGATCGGTGAAGCGGGTGAAACGGCCCTCAAAGGCCAGATCCACAGATCCGATGGGACCGTGGCGTTGCTTGCCGATGATGACTTCGGCTTTGCCCATCAGCTCTTCCATTTCGCCTTGCCATGTCATCATTTTTTCGGCTTCATGTTCAGCCGGTTTTTCCCGTTCTTTGTAGTATTCGCCGCGGTACACGAACATAACGCAGTCGGCGTCTTGCTCGATGGAGCCGGATTCACGCAGGTCTGACAGTTGCGGCCTTTTGTCTTCGCGGCTTTCAACGGCACGGGAAAGCTGGGACAGGGCGATCACGGGGATGTCCAGTTCCTTGGCGATGGCTTTCAGGCCTTGGGTGATTTCAGACACCTCGTTCACGCGGCTGTCTTTGGCCGAAGCGGGGCGCACCAGTTGCAAATAGTCCACGATCAATACGTCCAGACCGTGGGTCCGTTTCAGGCGGCGCGCACGGGCGGCGAGTTGCGAAATTGGCAGCGCCGCTGTGTCATCAATGAACAGTGGGCAGTTTTCAAGGCTTTTGGCGGCTTCCACAAAGCGGCGGAATTCGTCTTCGGTCATGTCACCGGCGCGAATTTTATGGGATTCAATTTCCGCAGCTTCGGACAGAATCCGCGCCGCAAGCTGTTCGGATGACATTTCGAGCGAGTAAAACCCGACCACGCCGCCCTGTACCGCGCCTTCGCTGCCATCTGGGCGAACGCCCTTTTTATAGGCTTTGGCAATATTATAGGCAATATTGGTTGCCAGCGATGTTTTCCCCATGGACGGGCGTCCTGCTAGGATCAGAAGGTCGGATTTATGCAAGCCGCCCAGTTTTCCGTCCATGTTCTGCAAGCCTGTGGAAATACCCGCCAATCCACCGTCCCGTTGATAGGCGGCGTTTGCTACGTTTACCGCTTCGGTCACCGCTTTCAGGAAGGATTGAAAGCCGCTGTCCACGCTGCCTTGTTCGCCAAGCGCATAAAGCCGTTGTTCGGCCGCAACGATCTGCTCTTTTGGTTCATCGTCAACGTTCATTGCCGTGGCTTTGGCACTGATTTCTTCGCCGATGGCGATCAGATCTCGCCGGATGGCCAGATCATAGATCATCTGCGCATAATCCCGCGCCGCAAACACCGACATAGAGGCTCCCGCAAGGCGTACCAGATAGGCTGGACCGCCCAGTTCAGCCAGTCCGGGGTCTTCTTCAAGGAAGGCTTTGATCGTCACCGGGGAGGCCAGGGCGTTCTTTTGGATACGGCGGGCGATGACCTCAAATATGCGGCCGTGGACCGGATCAAAGAAATGCGCTTCGTTAACCAAAGACGCAATGCGGTCATATACTTCGTTATTGACCAGTAAAGCCCCCAAAAGTGCCTGTTCGGCCTCAATCGAATGGGGCAGCGTCCCTGTATTTTCGCTGTGATCAGGGGCTGGTTTAACCTCTGGTAATGCTGCAATCCCGCTCATGGTGTCCTCTTTTTCTGGTTGGGGGCAATGTGGGTTATCGGGCGGGAAATGGCAATCTGGAAAACTTTGTGGATGGCCTGTGGATAAGGCGAAAAACCCGTTGGATTGGCTGGTTTATGACGGGTTGTTGGGCGAATAAAAAAATTAAGCATGCAATGGTATAACACAAAATATAGTGGAAAACTTTTGCATCCCTACAATTCATGCTAGGTTTCTTACATGAGGACGCGAATCGGGTGTGGAGTGTCTGCGTGCAAATCCTCGTCTCGGGAATGCGAAAGCTGCACCGATTTTTGCGCGTTTGGCTTCCAACTTGCTAATTTAGATTAGACTCGGACTGTTGTTCTCTAACTGCCTCATGGCTGTCCTTCCCTCCGAGGTGGGCGGCTACTCATCAGGTATACTTACCCGGCCGCTGCGGTGGCCGGGTTTTTTCGTTTTTGGTTTGGCTTAACTGGTAGACCAGAACAGTGCAAATCCGGGATCAAACAGGGTCACGGGGCCTTCGCCTGTTTCGATTTTGGCGGGAAAATTAACCGCTGTGTCGTGTTTTGTCAGGGTCAGTGTCGCGTCATTCACGGGCAGTCCGTAATAGGCAGGTCCGTTTAGTGAAGCGAAGGATTCGAGGTTTTCCAAGGCGCCATCCTGTTCAAACACATGGGCAAGACAGGCCATTGTGTTGGTGGCTGAAAACACGCCCGCACAGCCGCAATCACAGAGTTTATTCGGGTCGGTGTGGGGCGCTGAATCAGTGCCTAAAAAGAAACGGGAATCGCCGGATGTAGCGGCTTTGCGCAGGGCAAGGCGGTGTTCTTCGCGTTTGGCCACGGGCAGGCAGTAATAGTGGGGTTTGATGCCGCCAACCAACAGGTGATTGCGGTTGATGATCAGGTGATGGGTGGTGATGGTGCCTGCAAGGTTTTGATCCGCCGCAGTGATATAGTCGATCCCGTCTTTGGTTGTGACATGCTCCATCACGATGCGCAATTCTGGCAGGCGCTGGCGCAGCGGGTTCAGCTTGGTGTCAATAAACACGGCTTCACGGTCAAAAATATCGACGTCTGCGTCCGTGACTTCGCCGTGAACACACATGGGCAGGCCGATCTGCGCCATTTTTTCCAGAACGGGCATTACGGCGGTGATGTCTTTCACACCGGATGCTGAATTGGTGGTGGCCCCTGCGGGGTACAGTTTTACGGCATTGATCAGCCCGTCTGCATAGGCTGCGGCCACATCGGCAGGGTCCGTGGTTTCGGTCAGATAGAGCGTCATCAGCGGTTGAAAATCACTGCCTTTGGGCAAGGCCGCCATAATCCGGTCTCGGTAGGCGGCAGCGTCTTTGGCGGTGACAACAGGGGGCACAAGGTTGGGCATAATGATCGCGCGGGCAAAATCCCGTGCGGTTTCGGGCAGCACACCGCGTAGCATATCGCCGTCACGCAGGTGCAAATGCCAGTCGTCGGGGCGGCGGATGGTGAGGCTGGTCATGTGCATGGCTCCTGTTCTGTTGCACGCTGATACCTAAGAGGACGGGCTGGGGGCAAGGGTGTTTTATCTTGTGGGGGGCAGTTTTTCGCGCTACCTTAGAATGGTTCTAATTCCATTGGGGCCATCATGTTTTCAAGATTTGTACCGGGCGCAAGGCGCAATTTTTCTGATCTAACCGAGCAGGAAATCATTGCCTTGGCGATTTCATCCGAAGAAGACGACGGGCGCATCTATGCCGCCTACGCCGAGGGGTTGCGTGCGGATTTCCCTGAAACCGCGCGGGTTTTTGATGACATGTCAGCCGAGGAAAACGACCATCGTAACTGGTTGATTGATCTGCACAAAAAGCGGTTCGGCGCGGTAATCCCGCTGATCCGCCGCGACCACGTCAAAGGCTTTTATGAACGCAAACCCGATTGGCTGGTGCGCCCTTTGGGGATTGAAAAAGCCCGCAAGGCCGCGCGGGATATGGAGTCCCAAGCCGCGCGGTTCTATCGTTTGGCGGCAGGGCGCACGCAGGATGCGGACACGCGTAAGCTTTTAGGGGATTTGGCACAGGCCGAAGCTGGACACGAAGCCTTGGCCACGGCGTTAGAGGCGAAACATCTGGGCGTGGATGTGGCTTTGGGGGAAGAAGATCACGAACACCGCCAGTTTGTGCTGACTTGGGTGCAGCCCGGTCTTGCGGGGTTGATGGACGGGTCTGTGTCCACATTGGCCCCGATTTTTGCGGCTGCTTTTGCCACGGGGGATACGTGGCAGACCTTTCTTGTGGGGCTGTCAGCCAGTGTTGGGGCCGGGATCTCCATGGGGTTTACCGAGGTGGCCTCGGATGACGGGGTTATTTCTGGGCGGGGATCGCCGGGGAAACGGGGGATTGCGGCAGGGGTTATGACCACGTTTGGCGGGCTGGGACATGCGCTGCCCTATCTTATTCCTGACTTCTGGACCGCCACCACCATTGCGATTTTTGTGGTGTTCCTAGAGCTTTGGGCGATTACGTGGATTCAGCACCGCTATATGGAAACGCCCTGGCTGCGGGCGGGATTTCAGGTGATTCTGGGCGGGGCTTTGGTGTTTGCGGCGGGTATTTTGATCGGGAATTTGTAGATTCGAGTATTTGGGGAACATTGAAGTCGTGCTGTGGTTGGTAGTGTTCGGGAATTAGTGACGTTGTGTTCGTGCAAATCCCGCTTGTGTCTGGTGCGCGGTCTTGCTAGCGATTGGGCATTCTCAGGGCGGGGTGCAATTCCCCACCGGCGGTTACAGCCCGCGAGCCTGTTACAGGGCAGACATCGGTGAAATTCCGAGGCCGACGGTATAGTCCGGATGGAAGAGAATGGATGTGCGTGCGCTTTCGGGCGGGCGTGGGTCTGAACGCTCTGGGTCTTGTCTTGTTGTAGGAAAGGATCAGAGCAATGACAAAACCCACTAAAATAGCTTTTATCAAAGCCCGCTGGCATGCGGATATTGTGGATCGGGCCTATGATGGCTTTCTGGCTGAAATGGAGGGCACCGAGGTGGTGGCCTATGATGTGCCAGGTGCCTTTGAAATGCCGTTTCTGGCCAAAAAACTGGGTGAGTCTGGCGAGTATGCTGCGGTCGTGGCCGCCGCACTGGTTGTGGACGGAGGCATCTATCGCCATGATTTCGTCGCGGCGGCGGTTGTTGATGGATTGATGCGCGCGCAGATGGATACTGGGGTTCCGGTGTTTTCAGTCAGTCTGACGCCCCATCATTACCAGGAAACGGCCGAACATGAATCGTTTTACAAGGCGCATTTCGTGAAAAAAGGGGCCGAGGCAGCAGGCGCAGTAAAGCAAGTGCTTGCAATGTAGTGTTAAAAATCCGAAGCGGCGCGTGTGTTACTGACGGGCCGCTTCGATTGCTGGGATCAGTTTTTCCTTGATGATCCTTTGGGTAACCGGGCCCGCTGTGCGCATCAGAATTGTGCCATCCCCGTCCAGCAAAAAGGTTTCCGGCACACCGTAGACGCCCCATTCAAGGGCTGCACGTCCGTCAATTGCCGAAGTGCCCACATAAGGGTTGCCCAGTTCATCTAGAAAACCCAGTGCATTAGCAGCGCTGTCTTTATAGTTCAGCCCGACCACTGATAACCCCGAGTCTGACAGGGCTTTCAGATTCGGATGCTCTACGCGGCAGGGGCCACACCAGCTGGCCCAAAAGTTAACCAGTTTGACATCACCTGAACGCAGCATTTCTTCGGTGGCGGGGGGCAGTGTACCGAGGTCCGTTACCTGCAACGGCGGGGCCTGTTTGCCAATCATCGCTGAAGGTAACCCATCCGGATCAGCGCGGTTCAGGCCGAAAAAGAACATGGCGGCGATGGTCAGAAACAACACGGGTGGGACAACGACCCAAGGGGAAATCCGGTTCATTTGCGGCTCTTTCGTTCGGCGTCATTCAGGGCTTTGCGGGCTTTGGCCGATTGGCGCAGGCTTAGCCCCACAAGGCCGATCAGCAGCACCAGCGCGATGGCGTAGGCAGACAGTACATCGGTTGCGTATTTGCCAAGATCAGGGATCATTGTGCCGCCTCACGTGCCAGCAAAGCGCGGGTGCGGCGCAGGCGGATATGCATACGGGTGCGCAGCAGTACCAGTGTTATAAATAGGGTGATAAAGCCGACGATGCAGACCAGTAGGGGGTAATAATAGCTGGCGTCGATGGGGCTTTGTTTGGTGGCGGTCAGGGTCGCGGCTTGGTGCAGGCCCTGATTCCACAAGTTCACCGCATAGCGCGACAGCAGGGCAAAAACCGAACCCACCATACACAGAATAGAGGTCAGATCAGCCGCGGTGTCGTCGTCTTCAACCGCTTGCCACAGGGCGGCATAGCCAAGGTAGAATACGAATAAGATCATAAAAGACGTCAGACGCGGATCCCATGCCCAATAGGTGCCCCACATGGGTTTGCCCCAAATCGCGCCGGTAAACAGTGCAATCAGCGTCATGGTGATGCCAATCGGGGCTGCTGCGCGGGCCGCAAGGGCGGAAACATGATGCCGCCGTACAAGCCAGATCAGCGAGGCCACCAACATCATCAACCAGATATTGATCGCCATCAGCGCGGCGGGCACATGCAAAAAGATGATCTTGACGGTGGAGCCTTGTTTGAAATCATCCGCCGTAAAGAAAAACCCCCAGACCAGACCTGTCAAAAGGCAAGAGATGGCCAGCACAGTGGCAAACGGCAAAACACGGCCCGAAAGAGCCATGAATTTAACCGGATTTGCATATTCCCAAAACGACATAGCGGCGTATGTAGCGGGTTTTGTGCAGCCCGCCAATGGACATTGGGTCACAGGTTCGTAAGCGTGGAGCGGTGGTTAACAGCGTTGTTAATAACGTCCCATTTCCACACGGGCCGCACCAAGGTTGGTTTTCTTGCCTTGCATGGCAAAAACATCTGCGAAATAGGCGTTTCCTTTGCCACCAGAACAGGGAGGAAGATAACCTTTAGAGGCGAATTTACCGGAGGACCGCGCGCGTTTCACCACAGAAATCCCGTTTGGGAGTTTGCTTACGTTTTCAGGAATAGCGGGCAATGTGGCAGATGTGCCTGTGACCGGAAAGCGAAACGAACCGTGCCCGCCGTTCTTTGATAAGGGTTTGAAATCGCGGTCGTTAAATTGGACCAACAGCCACTCTGTTCCTTCAGGCAAGGCTGAAATTACCATGGGTGGCGTGGCGCCTTTGCCGCCGAAAAGTTTGCATTGCTGGCCTGCAGGGACTGATTTTCCGTTCCATCCGCCTGTCAGTTTGACTTTGAAATCAGCGGCCACTGCCGAGGTTCCAGACATTGCCATTACGGTGGCGAAAACTGCGGCAGATTTAATCATAATTATAGTCCTTATTCGGTATTGGTACGAAATTGCCGTGCCAGAAAAGAAGAAAACCCCTTGAAAGTCAACGCAGATTGGCGCGCAGGGCCATGCTGGTGGCAAAGGGGATCAGCGCCAATGTAAATAGGGTTAAACCGGTCAGCAGGGCCAGCGTGGAGGCGGCTGACTGGCCGTTGATGGCGCGGGTGACCACTTGGGCGCCCAGAATTAAGGTTGGAATGTAAAGGGGCAGCACCAGCAAGGACAGCAGCAAACCGCCCCGTTTGATGCCAACGGTCAGGGCTGCGCCAAAGGTGCCGATGAACGATAGGGAAAGGGTGCCGATACACAGGCTTGCGATTAACCAAGGATAACCTGCGGCGGGCAAACCCAGCAGATAGCCAAGGGGTGCGCTGGCGCAGGTCAGGGGCAGGCCTGTTGTGATCCAATGGGCGGCGGCTTTGGCGCTGACCAGACCTGTAAGCGGGATCGGCGCGGTGGCAAGGGCTTCTAACGTGCCGTCTTCTGCGTCCAGTTGGAACACGCGGTCCAGCGACAAAAGACAGGCAAGCAGGGCGCCGATCCACAGGATTCCGGGGGCGATACGGGCCAGGATGGCGCGGTCGGGGCCGACACCAAAGGGGACAAACATCACAAGGATAAGGAAAAACGCCAGCGCCAATCCAAAACCGCCGCCAGAGCGCAGGGCAAGGGTGATGTCCCGTTTGAACAGCGCCAGCATCAATATGATCCTTGCAGGAAGGGATCGGCGGATGCAGTCGTGTCGGTTGAAGCCGTGAAATCAGCCACGTTCAGGGTTTTCGCATGGGGCAGGGCTAGGTCCAGATGGGTCGAAACAATGGCAATCCCGCCATCTGTGCAATGAGCCTGCAAAATCTCGGTGAAACGGGCCACATGGCCGATATCAAGCGCTGTTGTGGGTTCGTCTAGCAGCCAGATTTTACGTCCCGAAATATGCAGCCGCGCCAGTCCAAGGCGACGTTTTTGGCCCGCTGACAAGGTCGCTGCGGGGCGGTCTGCCAGATCGGCCAGATCGAAACGCTCCAAGGTGCCAGATTGGGCCGTGTTATAGATGCCCTGCCAGAAAGACAGGTTCTCGACCACGGTCAGTTGTGGTTTTACGGCGTCCAGATGGCCTGTGTAGACCACGTCATCGGCTTTGCTCGACAGGGTGCCTTCCGCGGCAGGGCTAAGCCCCGCCAAGGTGCGCAGTAATGTGGTTTTGCCCGCCCCGTTCGGCCCGCGCAGGATCAGGCAGTCACCTGACTCAAGGCTAAACGAAACCCCGCTTAACACGCGCCTTTGGCCGCGCAGACAGGCTAGATTGGTGACGGTAAACATAGCCGCAGCCTTAGTGTAAATGCGAGGGCGGGGGAAGTGGGGTTCGTAACGGCAAAGCGGCTATAGCAACCCCCACTTGCGAAACAGCCAGACCAGACCAGCGCCCATGGCCAGCAATCCAACGCAAACCAGAGTAAAGGCATCGGGGTTTTCAGTGCCCGGTATCCCGCCAACATTGATCCCCAATAATCCCGTAATCAGCCCCAAAGGCAGGAAAATCGCGGCCACTGAGGACAGGATAAACATCTGGCGGTTCATGGTTTCGGACCGTTTATCCATGATCTGGTCATGCACCACTTGGGCGCGGTCGCGGATAGCGTCCAGTTCTTCGGATAACAGGGTAATGCGGTCGGTGGCTTCGCGCAGGCGGGTCAGGTCGTTGCCTGACAGCCAACTGAAATCTTCAATCACAAGGGTGGTTAAAGCATCTCTTTGGGGCATCATATAACGGCGCAAGGTGATCGCGGCGCGGCGGATTTCACCCAGATCGCTGCGATCGGGCAGGGTGCCGTCCTCTAGGATCGCTTCTTCTATCCCGTCAAGCTGTTCGTTCAGTTCTGATACCGTAGGCTCGGCGCGATCTGCCAGGCGTTGGGTCAACCGTCCTAATAAATCACCGGGTGAATGGGCGGTGTGGCCGACAATAGCGGTGCTTTGGATGTCTTCAATGGCGCGCAACCGACGCAAAGAGTAGCTTACAACGAAATTGGCCGTGACCCACAACCGGACCGAGACCATATCCTCGGGGCGCGCACCCTCGTTCAGGTTTACACCACGCAGGATGATGATCGCACCGTCCCCGTGCGGGGTGCAGCGGGGGCGCGTTCCTTCGGCCGTGATGGCGGATTGGATAAAGGACGGCAGCGCGGCTTGGGCCAGCCACGGGGCCGTTTCAGGATCGTCTTGCACCAGATGGACCCAGATAAACCCCGTTTCAGGTGTATTACTGGTCTCTTTAAGGCTTAATTCAATGGCGCGACCTGCACCGTCAAATTGAAAGGCGCAACTAATGTGCGGGGCGGGGATCGTTGGCTCTGTGGTCATGGGGCAGAGTTTGACCTGCATTCCAAAGCCTGTCATCAGGAAAACGAATGGGCGCGGTTTACGTTACACCATTCCTTAGGGATTTCAGCGCGGATTTTTCCGACGAAAATAGTTGGAAAACTATCATGCCTGTGGGTTTTTATCAGGTAAAAGCAAACTTCAGCTTATTGTGCACAATTGTATACCGAAGCCCTTGCGAGACTCGGTAAAATGGTGCATTGACGGCCTAGCCAGTTCTTTTCAATCAGTTTCGGAGGACCGAATGACCGTATCCGTCGGTAATGATACCAGCAAAACCCGCAAAACCATAAGCGTCGATGGCGCGTCGGTTGATTATTATTCCATTCCAGCCGCGCAGGCTGCCGGACTTGGCGATTTTTCAAATCTGCCTGCCGCCCTGAAGGTGGTTCTGGAAAATATGCTGCGCTTTGAAGACAGCGGGCGTACTGTGTCTGTTGAAGACATCAAAGCCTTTGCAACTTGGGGCGAAAACGGCGGTAAAAACCCCCGTGAGATCGCCTATCGTCCAGCCCGCGTGCTGTTGCAAGACTTCACCGGCGTACCTGCTGTAGTGGATCTGGCTGCCATGCGGGATGCGATTGTTGAACTGGGCGGCGACGCGGAACAGATCAACCCGCTGAACCCTGTTGATCTGGTCATCGACCACTCGGTCATGATTGATGAATTCGGCAACCCACGTGCGTTCCAAATGAACGTGGACCGCGAATACGAACGCAACATGGAACGCTACACCTTTTTGAAGTGGGGCCAGAATGCGTTTAACAACTTTAAAGTTGTGCCTCCGGGAACTGGGATTTGCCATCAGGTGAACCTTGAATACCTGTCACAAACTGTTTGGACCGACACCGACCAAAACGGCGTGGAAGTGGCCTATCCTGATACATTGGTTGGCACTGACAGCCACACAACAATGGTAAACGGCGCGGCTGTTCTGGGTTGGGGCGTTGGCGGGATTGAGGCTGAAGCCGCAATGCTGGGCCAGCCGATTTCCATGCTGATCCCCGAAGTTATCGGGTTCGAGCTGACAGGCGCGATGATGGAAGGCACCACAGGGACCGATCTGGTTCTGAAAGTTGTGGAAATGCTGCGCGAAAAAGGCGTGGTTGGCAAATTTGTCGAATTCTACGGTGCTGGTCTGGACACATTGCCTTTGGCCGATCGTGCGACCATTGCGAACATGGCCCCTGAATACGGCGCAACTTGCGGGTTCTTCCCGATTGATGATGAAACACTGCGGTATCTGCGCACGACAGGGCGCGATGAAACCCGTGTGAAACTGGTTGAAGCCTATGCCAAAGAGAACGGCATGTGGCGTGGCGCGGATTATGCGCCGATCTATACAGACACGTTGAAACTGGACATGGGCACAATTGTTCCCGCGATTTCCGGCCCCAAACGTCCGCAAGATTTCGTTGCCCTGACCAATGCAAAAGCCGCATTCAAAAAGGAAATGGAAGAGACCTTTAAACGCCCCATGGGCAAAGAGGTTGCTGTTTCTGGTGAAGACTACACCATGGAAAGCGGCAAGGTTGTTATTGCCTCGATCACGTCTTGTACCAATACATCAAACCCTTACGTGATGATTGGCGCGGGTCTTGTTGCACGCAAAGCGGCTGCTTTGGGTCTGGATCGCAAGCCTTGGGTGAAAACTTCACTTGCTCCGGGGTCGCAAGTTGTGTCTGCCTATCTTGAAGCGGCTGATCTGCAAAAAGATCTTGATTCTGTTGGTTTCAACCTTGTGGGCTACGGCTGTACCACGTGTATCGGTAACTCGGGTCCGATTCAGGCAGAGCTGTCTGCAGCAATTTCCGAAGGCGATCTGGTGGCCACGGCTGTTTTGTCGGGCAACCGCAACTTTGAAGGTCGGATCAGCCCTGATGTGCGCGCCAACTATCTGGCTTCACCGCCTTTGGTTGTGGCTTATGCGCTGGCAGGGACGCTGGACATCAATCTGGCAACAGATGCGATTGGTCAGGACAAAGACTGCAATGATGTGTTCCTGAAAGACATTTGGCCATCGACCCAAGAAATTGCGGATCTGGTGGAAAAAACCGTCACCCGTGAAGCTTTCCTTGAAAAATACGCGTCTGTTTTTGAAGGCGATGAAAAATGGCAAGCTGTCGAAACAACAGACAGCCTGACCTATGACTGGCCTGCAACGTCCACCTATGTGCGCAACCCGCCGTATTTCCAAGGCATGTCGAAAGACCCTGCCGCCGAAGTCAGCAGCATCAACGGCGCGAAAGTGCTGGCATTGCTGGGGGATATGATCACTACAGACCACATCTCGCCAGCGGGGTCGTTCAAACAATCCACGCCTGCGGGGCAATATCTGATGGATCATCAGGTGCCTGTGCGCGAATTCAACTCTTACGGGTCCCGTCGTGGCAACCACGAAGTGATGATGCGCGGCACATTCGCCAACATCCGGATCAAGAACGAGATGTTGGACGGCGTTGAAGGCGGTTACACCAAAGGCGCTGACGGGGAACAAACCTCGATCTATGATGCGGCGATGGCGCATCAGGCCAATGGCACGCCTCTGGTGATCTTTGGCGGCATCCAATACGGTGCCGGGTCCAGCCGTGACTGGGCGGCCAAAGGCACTGCACTTTTGGGTGTGAAAGCGGTTATTGCTGAAAGCTTTGAACGTATTCACCGTTCTAACTTGGTGGGTATGGGGGTTCTTCCTTTCGAATTCACCGGCGATGACAATCGGAAATCCCTGAACCTGACGGGTGAAGAGACTGTTTCGATCAACGGGCTGGAAACCGTCACACCGCTGCAAGACGTGCTGTGTTCCATCACCTATCCGAACGGCGATGTGAAAGAGATCACGTTGAAATGCCGGATCGATACCGAAGTTGAAATCGACTACATCAAAAACGGTGGCGTTTTGCATTACGTGCTGCGCAATCTGGCAAAATCTGCCTGATTTCAAATCGGATAAATTCGAAAAAGGCGCCCGTTGTGGCGCCTTTTTTGTTGCTTTTTACCCTAAAGCCGCCTGTTATAGTTGGATAAAAATAAAACGCGCTATCGGGCAGATAGCAATAAATTTTCCCTGCGGGTCTTGGTTTGAAATCGAGGCGCGGCTAGGGAATGCGCCAAGGAGACAGGCCAGATGAAACATTTCCCGGACTTACCGCCTATCTGGATGCTGGGCGCAATGCTGCTAAGCTGGATTTTGGCAACGATGGTCCCAATTCTGTCCCTGTTTTCGCTTGGATTACGCTGGTTGGGCTTGTTCTGGTTGCTATTGGCCGCGCTTCTGGTTCTGTGGTCTGCCTTTTGGTTCTGGCGCAAGAAAACCACGATCGAACCCCATAAAACCGCGCAGACATTGATTGTCAGCGGGCCATTCTGGCTGACGCGCAATCCGATCTATCTGGCCATGGTTGTGGCTGCGGCGGGTGTCGGGTTGTATCTGGGCACGTTAAGCGGGATAATTCCTGTGATTGCTTTGGCAATTGTTTTGCACCGTCGTTTTGTTCTGCCAGAAGAGGCCGGGTTGAAAGCGGCTTTCGGGGCAGAGGCAGATGCGTATTTTGAGAAAACCAGACGCTGGATTTGACCGTCTGGCGGGTGTTTTCGGGGTTAGAATTTGGATATTTGAACCAAAAAGAGGCTCTGTGTCGGGTTTGGAGTTGCTTAGCTTAGGGTGGCTTTGCGCAGGGATTGCGCCGAATATGTTTTGGGGCCGCCTGCTTCCGCGGTTTTGATCAGGGATATCAGGCGGGCATTAATCGGGGCTGTTTGGCCTGTGGACTCAGCCAATCTCACGATTTCACCATTCAGTGTGTCTATTTCGGTGGGTTTACCACTGGCCAAATCCTGCGCCATTGAGGTTTGCGAGCTTGGATCCAGTTTTTGCAGGCGCAAAGCGACGGTGTTGAACAGCCAATTGGGCGCGCGTAGCATTTGCACAATGCGATGCGCGGGCAGCGGGCCGGACTTGGCATGTTTGATTTCGGCCCTTTTGTAGATGGTAAGCGCTTCTTGCAAAGCGGCGGCATAGACAAGGCGATAGGGGCGCTCGCTTAGCTGGTGAAAAAGCGATTTCCCTGACAGGGCGTTGATCGGATTGTTTAAGTTTAACAGTAGTTTACCGTATTGAATGGGCTTGATGTCCTTGCTTACCTGCACCGGTTCGCTCACGTTGGTCAAATGTTTCAGCAGGTCTTGCATGGCAGGGGTGCGTTCTACAATCACATCGCCCACGGACGAGCGGCGCAGGGTCTCTGCGTCTTGCCAGACCACGTTATAGGGCACCATGCCTGCTGCGATTTCACGACTTGGAAAGGCGGATTTTAAGCTGCGCACGGGGTCTATGCCGTTAAGCAGACATAAGATTGGCGTATTCGGGGCGCTGTGGGTTTTTATCAGCGCGATGACGCGGGGTAGGGCTGTGGATTTAACAGCCAGTACAATCAGACCTGCGCGGGCCAGAGCCTCTGGCTCTGTGTCTATTGTCGGGTTTACGGTGAACTTTTGCGGGGATAGGGATACCCCATTTGACAGGTTTAATCCGCTGGTTTCCAACCGTTTTAACGGGCTACGCCCCAACAATACGACAGGTGCGCCAGCAGCGGCCCATTGTGCCCCAAGGTAGCACCCAATGGCCCCCGCGCCGCAGATCACAATCGGGGTGTTTATACGTATCATTTCTTCGCCTTGTTGGTGTTTTCTTAGGTTAGCAGTATTGCATCGCGGACGCCAAACAATAGACTTGGCGCATGACTGTAACAAACACCTCTCGAAACCTTTATTGGTAAATCCGGGCTGGGGATGGTTATACACTAGGGAACCTTCAAAGACGTGAGCGAACAGAATGCGCAAAATATTGGCTGCTTTGGCCCTGACAACCGCCGGATTTTCGAGCAGCGCGCAAGCTGATCAGTCTGTTGTCCTGGTAGAGCTTTACACCTCGCAAGGGTGTTCCTCTTGTCCTGCCGCCGATAAAATTCTGGCCGAGATCGCAGGGCGCGCTGATGTTCTAGCACTTGGGTTGCACGTGGATTACTGGGATTATCTGGGCTGGCAAGACACGCTGGCACAGCCCGAATTTACCGAGCGGCAGGCGCGGTTCAACACCATCATGAAAAGCCGTTATCGGTTGGTGACACCACAGATGATCTTTAACGGGCGGGATTATGTGGCCGGGGCCAAGCGGGAAAAAGCGATCCACTACATCGACATGCTGTCAAAAGAGCCTGAGCAGGTCGATATAAAGATTGAACGGATTGGCACGTCTTTGCGTATTTCATTGCGTCCGGTCAGCGGTTCGCAGCGGGCGGATATCCATGTGGTGCGCTTCATCCCCAAAACGACTGTTGCTATTAAAAAAGGTGAAAACGCGGGGCGTAACGTGAACTATGTGAACACCGTCACCGAATGGTCCACCATTGGGGAGTGGGACGGCAAACATCCTGAAACCATTGAACAAAAAGTGGATGGCAACGCGGATTACGCCGTGATCGTCCAAAGTAAGAACCTTGGCCCAGTCCTGGCTGCACGCCGTTTGGACTAATCCGGTTTTGCAGCCTTGGCGCCGAAACTTTCGCGATACCACACATAGACCCCAGCCCCCACGATCACAGCCGCGCCGAGAATCGTTGGCGAATCCGGTATTTCTGCAAAAAACAAAAACGCCCAGAGCGAGTTGAAAATCAGCGTGAGATAGCCAAAGGGCGCGAGGTAAGATGCCTCGGTTATGGTGAAGGCGCGGATCAGGAACAGGTGGCCGATGCCGCCAACCACCCCCATAAATGACATGCGGCCGATATCGGCGACAGATGGCGTCACCCAGACGAAGGGCACAAGAAAACAGCTGGCGATACAGCCGATCAGGGCCGTGTAAAGGAAACTGGTCCAAGGGCTTTCTTCTTGTCCCAGAAACCGCGTGGAAATGGCATAGCCGCTAAAACAGGCTGCCGCAATGGCTGGCAAAAGGGCCACAGGGCTGAACACGTCAGAGCCGGGACGGATGATGATCATCGCGCCGATCAGGCCGATAAATACGCCGATCCAGCGGCGCGGACCGACTTTTTCACCCAGAATGAAATAGCCCATAATGGTCATAAACAACGGGGCGATTTCAAAGATAGCAGTGGCCGAGGCCATTTCCAGAAATTTGAGCGAGGTGAAAAAACACATGGTCGCGCCGAACAGAAATCCGGACCGCACAACCTGCAACATCAAGTGGTTGGTGCGCAGCAGCGTTTTTAAATAGGGTGCCAGCACCAGAAACGCGATCACAGTTTGGGATGTATAGCGCGCCCAGACGACCTCTAGGGGGTGGTGGCGCTGCGATAGGGATTTGGCGATACTGTCCATAATCGAAAACAGAAAAATCGTGGAAATGAACAGCAGCGCGCCTTTGGCCAACGGGCCAAGCCCGTGCCAATACCGTTGAAGACCATCCATTACGGATGCGTGGCGAGAGCGACGCCAATCATTGCATCGCGGCTGACAAGGCCAGCAAGGGCGGTTTCATCGAGAGCTTCTGTACCCTCTGGTCGATTGGGGATCACCAGATAGCGCATATCGGCGGTGCTGTCGTGCACCCGCACGATGATATCCGCAGGCAGGGTCAGGCCAAATTCCGCCAGAACCTTGCGCGGTGTTTTCACCACGCGGGACCGATAGGCCCGTTGTTTGTACCAATCAGGTGGCAATCCCAGCAGGTTGCGCGGGTAACAGGAACACAGGGTACAGACCACCACATTGTGGATTTGCGGGCTGTTTTCCACGGCGATCAACTTTAGCACGCCGGGTTCAATGCCCAGCTCCTTGATTGCCTCGGTGCCATCTTGCAGCAGACGGGTTTTGAAAGCGGGATCAACCCAAGCGCGGGCGACCACTTTGGCCCCATCCGCTGGCGAGCGGCGATCCATCTGTTCGACGGTGGCGGTGATTTCGGCGGCGGTGACGATTTTCTTTTCAATCAACAACTCGCGCATGGCGATTTCCATCGCTTGCCAACGGGTCAGCTTGTGATCCTGATCGGGGCGGTAGGGATGCCCTGACGGGCTGAGACCGTCGTGGGAATGCCCGTCGTGAAAATGATCGTCGTGGTCATGGGGCATCAGCAGGTTCCAACCAGTGTTCGTAAATTTCAGCTTCCAGAATGTCAGAGGGGCTTTCGGCTTCATCGCCCCAAAGTTCACCCATTTCAAACCGCACCCGCAAAAGGTTTCGCATCTCGCCGGTTTGGCGATAGGCGTTGGTTTCAGGGTTGTGGAACAGGCCAAGCTCGCGCTCGATCTCTCCGGTTTTGCCACGCAGATAGGCAGGCACGCGCACATGGCCCGGCGGATACCAGTCTTTGACGCGGACTTTGACGCTGGGCATCATTCGCCTGATCCCGCACAGTCGCCATAGGTTTCGCCGCGGGCCTGCACTTGCGCCATTTTCTCGGCCAGTTCCGCCACGGTATAAACGCCGGCTTCCAGCAAGTTCTGGTTCACGGATTGAATCCATCGTTCGTAATAAGTCATTGTTTCAAATGACTCTTCGCCCATGTCTTCAAGAACGCGGCGCAAGCCGTCTACGGTAAAATACCCTTTGGTAGAGGTCAGCACCTGCAAGGCATCCACACGTTTTTCCCATAGGGCAAAATCATGTTCGTCGCGGTCAACTTTACCAGCGGGGTGGCCACCCATGTCGTGCCAGCGGTGAATTTTATCTGTTTCCATAAACTGACGTTAGGGGAGTTGGAAAGCCGCTGCAAGCCACGTAACGTAGGGTTAGAGTGATTGAGCGGAGGCAGAAATGAGCGATCAGGTGTTGCAGTATATTCCAAGGATCAGAGCCTATTATCAGGCGTTGGGCTATGGCAAACCCTATGATTGGGCGGTGCATGACACGGTGCCTTTTGCGTCTATGATCGTCCCCTTGTCGTCGGCGCGGATCGGCATTGTTACCACAGCGGCCCCGTTCAAACAGGGCGCAGGGGATCAGGGGGCTGGGGCGGCCTATAACGGGGCTGCCAAGTTTTTTGAACCCTTCGCTATGGCCACATCCCCCGAGCCGGTGTTGGGGATTTCCCATATCGCCTATGACCGCACCCATACCACGGCTGCGGATCAGCGCAGCTACTTCCCGCTGCAAGCTCTGCAAAAACTGACGCAGGGTGGGGTGATTGGCCAAGTTGCGGACCGTTTTTATGGACTGCCTACCAACCGTTCACAGGCCAAAACACGACTGGACGGTGAGGCGTTGGTGGAGTTTGCCAAGCAGGATCAACTGGACGGGATCGTTTTGGTGCCCAATTGCCCTGTGTGCCACCAATCCGCGTCCATCGCGGCACATGTTCTGGAAACCGCAGGGGTGCCCACAGTGGTGATGGGCTGCGCGCGCGATATAGTGGAAACTGTCGGCGTGCCCCGTCTGCTGTTCAGTAATTTTCCTTTGGGAAACGGGGCAGGGATACCAGATGATCCCTCCGCGCAGCTGGAAACTGCCCGCCAGGCCGTAGAGCTATTGGCCAGTGCCACTGCGGCGCGCACAACTGTACAATCACCGATTGTCTGGTCCGGCGCTGCGGACTGGCAAAAAGATTATTCCAACGCGGATCTGCTAAGTGCCGCAGAAATTGCCAGCCGCCGCGCCGAATTCGATCGGGTCAAGGCGCAGGCCAAAGAGGTAAAGGCAAAATAAAAGGCGCCCGAAGGCGCCTTGAAATCGTAATGGAATTGGGGGGATTACTTGCTTAGAGGGCCGATCATCATAATCATCTGACGACCTTCCATTTTAGGCATGTTTTCCACTTTCCCGGCTTCCGCCTCGGTGACCGCATCGGCCACACGGTGCAACAGTTCGGACCCAAGACGCTGGTGTGCCATTTCGCGACCGCGAAAGCGCAGGGTGATCTTCACCTTATCGCCGCTGGCCAGAAACTTATACACGTTGCGCATTTTCACATCAAAGTCGTTGGTATCCGTGTTCGGACGGAATTTGACTTCCTTGACCTCGATGATCTTTTGCTTTTTGCGCGCCTCGGACTCTCTTTTTTGCTGTTCGTATTTGAACTTGCCAAAATCCATGATTTTCACAACTGGCGGGTTCGCGTTTGGCGAAATCTCCACAAGATCCAGACCGGCCTGAATGGCAAGTTCCATGCCGCGCGCAGGCGTCACAACACCCACGTTTTCGCCTTCGGCGCCGATCAATCGGATTTCGTTGGATGTGATGCGTTCATTGACGCGAGGGCCAGTGTCGCGCTGGGGTGGCGCATGATGAGGTCTACGGGCTATTGGTTTCGAGTCCTTTGTGGCTTTAAAGTTATGGGCAATATCTACCTGTGCTTGACGAAAGGATCAACCATCCATTTTTACTGGCTCTACGAAAGTTTTAGGCGGGTAAAATAAGGGGCAATTTCAATTAGCACTTGCAAGACCTGCTGGAATGTCCAAGCTAATTGGCGGATTGTTGCCGTCCTGTCTGTAGGGGCGGCCAAAAAGAACTGCCAAGGGAAAAAGATGAAAAAGATTGCTGGATTTATCGCGCTGGGATTGGTGATTATAATCGCCATTTGGGGATTTGCGGATAAGAAATCACGTGACCGTATGGCTGTGATTGAGGCTGCTCAAAGCGCCTCTGATGCGGCGCAAGTGGCTGCACAAACCGCAACCAAAGCCTTTGATGATGCGAAAGCCAACGCTGAAACAGCGGCGGCGGCGGTGGAAACAGCGCAATCCAATGTGGCGGAAAAAGCCGAGGCAATCAAAACAGCCGTGGCCAATGTGACCAAAGCAGAGGAGGCGGTTGATGCGGCCATGGCCTCGGCTGAGGATGCAAAAGCAGCGGTGGCCAGCGCCACACAAACCGCCATCAAAGCCCGCGCAGCCCTGCAATTGGGCGCAGCTGACACCCCGTTGGCTACGCTCGACGGGGCAAAAGCGGCACAGGCTGCGGCGCTTGATGCGGTCGCAGATGCCAAAACTGCGGTAGAAAGCGCAAAGGCTGCAGCGCAGGATGAACTGGCGCAGGTTGAGGTTGCCAAAAAAGATCTGAATGCGGCGGCAACCGATGTGGATAACACAAAAGCTATGGCCAATAATGCCAAGGTTCTGGCAGATAAAGCCTCTGGCGTGGCCCAAACCGCCCAAGATGCGCTCGATGCTATGCAAGCCAAGGTGGATGCCGCCGCCGCAGACAGTAGCCTGCCAGCCGTTGACGAAACTGCACTGGAGCAAACCACCGCTGCTGCCCAAACCGCCCAACAAGCGGCAGATGCTGCGGGCAATGCTGTTAGCGCAGCAGATGCCAAAGCCGCAAGCGACCTAGAGGTTTTGGGCAAGGCGCAGGACGCTTTGAACGCGGCCATGTCAGCCGCCGATGCCGCGCAAGCCCCTGTTACTGCTGCCGAAGATGCCTTGGCACAGGCCGAAACCGCAGCAGAGGCGCGGCGTCAAGATGTGGCCCAGGCCCAAGCCGCCTATGACGCAGCCCGCGCATCCGTAAGCGAGGCAGAAGCCACCGCAGGGGATGCGTCAAACGCCCAAGCACAAGCAGAGGCAACCTTGCAAACAGCCCGCAAAACAGTGGAAAGTGCCAAGGCCGGTCTGGCCGAAGCCAATGCCGCTGTTGAAGCCGCAAAACAGGCGGAAACGGACGCTAAAGCGGCCGTTATCACAGCGCAAGAGGCAGCAGATGCAGCGGCGTCCGGGATTGGCGCTGCCGCCGAACAAGCCAGTGCCGCGCAAGCCGCAGCGGATGCTGCTTTGAGCGAAGTTAACGCACTGAAATAATTGGTATTCCCTTCACTTCAAAAGGCGCCGAACCCCTTCGGCGCCTTTTTTCGTTTGTATGGGCAGAATTCAGCCGATCTCCAGTATTTCCAAGATGTTAGCGCTTGAAATTCAAGTCGTAAGCGCACAGATGCAGCTCTTGGAATTCAATCACCACGAGATGGGTAAAAATAATGAAGAATTTGATGATAATCGGCGGTGTTATCGTCGTCGCCGCTGGCGGCTATTTGGTCTGGTCCCTGAGCCAAGAAAAAGGGTCAATGACAGAAGCCCCGACAGTTGAAATAACAACGCCAGAAGTTGTTGTTATTGACCCCACGGAAGAAAACACACCTGCAGAGGTAGAGGTCGAAGGCGCGCCGGAAACCCCAGAAGCGCAGGTTGAAGCCGTACAAGACGCCGCCGAAGCCGCCGTTCAGGATATTCAGGACTCAGCCGCGCAACAGGTAGAAGCTGTTGAAGAAACCGCCACTGACGCTGTGAATGAAATTGTGAACGAGACAGCCGATACGGTGAACGACGCTGCGCAAGTCACGGATACGGCAGTAGAAACGATGACGGATGCTGCCAATGAAGCCGCCGATTCCGCAAATGAGGCTGTGAACTCCGCCATTGAGAAAATCAATGACGCGGCGAATTCAACGACAAACGGCACCTCCGCTGACACAAGTGTCAGCAGCGAAACTGCCGTAGAAGGTTCCGTCGAAGAGCCCAAACCAGCGACAGAATAAATCTGAATATCATTTAGATTGAAAGGGGTCGTTTTGCGGCCCCTTTTTTGTCAGAGTGATAACTCAGGGCGTGAAAACCGCCTTACGTTCAAAGCGCATTTGGTCTGTGGTTTCATCATCATAGGTGATGTGAACGGTCACCGATTGGATCGATCCCAGCGGGTAAGTCGCATAGATTTCCTGATCCTCCGCAAAGACATTCGGGTTGGGAAGGTCTTCATCGCAATGCCCGATGTCCCAGTCCTTAAGGATATTTTCATCGTTCACACTGTAAGACAGTCGCGACAGGCCGCAGCGCCAAGACAGTAATTGTGTGAAATACAGGATATCACTGCCACCATATTCCCGTACCGCGATCCAACTGGCTTTGGTGGCGGTCAGAATGGGTTTGATTTGCTCTGCCGTGGTGAATTTCATCTGGGCATTTGCGACGAAAGGCGTGGCGGTTAGAGCTACAATGAAGGAGAGGCGTTTTGTATAATTTAGCATAAGAAAGACCTTTTCCCCCGAATTTGCGCAATATTTCAGTCGCTTTGCAAGATTTTTCAGCAGCCCCTGTTGAATCCATTCCATTTTTTCAGCCTAGTGGCTATAGGTCAGCTTAAACAGGACAGGCGGTAGCTGTGGCACAGGATTTTAACGTATTTGCAATCGTGCAAGGAGGGCGGCTGGAATATGAAGCTGTTCTTTTTGTGGCGTCATTCTTTCACAGAAACCCGAATTTCACCGGACGCCTGATCCTAGGAGAGCCGCAACCCTCCGAGCGTTGGGACGACGACCCCCGCATCCAAAACCCGCAAGTGCGCCGATTGTTACAAGATCTCGGGGCGGAAATTGTACCATTTCAAAACGGTGTTTTTGGCAGCCGCTACCCCAATGGAAATAAAATTATCGGGTTAACAGCCTTGCCCGACAATGAACCGTTTGTGTTCTTTGATACGGATACGCTGTTTACCGGTCGGCTGAATACCGTGCCTTTTGATTTCGACCGCCCGACCGCGTCCATGAAGCGGGAAAACACCTGGCCCGAGGTGGAGCTTTATGGCCCGGGTTACGGCGAGATGTGGAAGTCTTTGTATGATAAGTTCGATCTGGATTTCGATAGCTCGTTGGATAAATCGCAGCCGGATGAATACTGGAAACGGTATCTTTACTTTAATGCGGGATGGTTCTTTTACAAAGACCCTGCCGAATTCGCGACCTATTTTACCCATTATGCCACTGAAATCGAACGGGAAGCCCCTTGGCAGATCGAAACGCAGGAGCTTTACCCCTGGCTTGACCAGATCGCCTTGCCTTTGGTGATCCACAAACTGGGGGGTGCACGGGATACATTGCCTTCGGGGCTGCTGGACGGAGAGGTGAGCTGGCACTACCGCTATTTACCGCTGCTTTATGCAACCGCGCCTGACGAAGCGATTGACGTGCTTGAAAAAGTTCTCGCGCCAAATCCGATTAAGAAAGTGGTCAAAGCCTATGAACCTTTCCGCCGTTTGGTGTTTCAGGGCAAAGGGCATAAACTGCGTGAGATGTTTGACCGCGATAACCTGCCGCGCAAGGAAATGGCGATCCGGCAGCGGATCAAAAAGGCAAATATGTGGTATCGGTAGTGGGCAACCGGTCGGCTCGGCTTCAGGTATTTATGCTCTAAAGAAGTCGCGACGATTGGGGCGCGATTATTTGGTGCGGGATTGTTTTTCCACGATGCCGGATGTGCCCTCGCGCCGTTCCAGTTCGGCGTAGACGTCTTCCAGTTTTACATTGCGCGCCGACAACATGACCAGCAAGTGGAACAACACATCTGCTGCTTCTTCTGTAAGGTTCTTTTTGTCGCCTTTGGCTGCAGCGATGATGGCTTCTACTGCTTCCTCGCCAAACTTCTCGGCACATTTTTCAGGGCCACGGGCGAAGAGTTTGGATGCGTAGGATTTTTTTTCATCCGCGCCTTTGCGGGATTCGATTGTACGGGCGAGTCGTGTGAGTACATTTGCCATAATATCAAAGCCTTACCGGAATACCTGCGGCCTGCATATGGTGCTTGGCCTGTTGAATAGTGAAGTCACCGAAGTGGAAAATCGATGCGGCAAGCACCGCTGATGCGCCGCCTTTGGTAACGCCTTCGACCAGATGGTCAAGGGTGCCAACGCCTCCAGATGCAATGACGGGAATGGAAACCGCGTCGGAAATGGCACGGGTCAGGGGCAGGTTGAACCCGGCGCGGGTGCCGTCGCGATCCATACTGGTCAGAAGGATTTCGCCAGCTCCCTTAGCGGCCATATCGCGGGCGAAGTCTACGGCGTCGATGCCGGTGCCTTGGCGTCCGCCGTGGGTGAAAATCTCCCATTTTCCGGGGGAAACGGTTTTGGCGTCAATGGCAACAACGATACACTGAGAGCCAAAACGGTTGGCGGATTGGGCGACCACGTCGGGGTTGGCTACAGCGGCAGAGTTGAAGGAAACTTTATCTGCGCCCGCCAGCAAAAGGTTGCGCACATCATCAGGGGTACGCACGCCGCCGCCGATGGTTAATGGCATGAAACATTGTTCCGCCGTACGCCGTGCCACGTCAAACATGGTGCCGCGATTTTCCACCGTGGCGGCAATATCAAGGAAGCATAATTCATCCGCGCCCGCCGCGTCATAGGCCTTGGCGGATTCGACGGGATCACCTGCGTCAATCAGGTCGACGAAGTTCACGCCTTTGACCACACGGCCGTCTTTGACGTCAAGGCAGGGGATGATACGGGTTTTAAGCATTGCGTTTCTTCAGCCAGTCCAGCGCGTACATAGTACAACCGCCAAGTAAAATCCATGCGACAAGGAAGGCCCAAGTGGACATAAATCCGATGGGCAGGCTTGGGTCATAGAGCCAGGTAAAGTCGCGACCCATTGCGGTACAGGACAGGATTGTGCCATCGTCATAGGCGCAAGAGCCGATCATATCCGCAATCACCGCAAAGATGGTGGTACACAGGAACACCATCAGCGGCAGGGTGTATAAGATGACGATAAAGCGTTTCAGGGTCATGCTTTCAAAAGCGCTGCGGCATCGGCCACGTTGATCTGCCCGTCGTAAAGCGCGCGACCGGAAATTGCGCCGTCCAGCGGGGCGCCGCAGTCTTTCAGTGCTTGTAAATCCGCCATGGATGATACGCCGCCAGAGGCGATGACCGGAATGGAAACCGCATGGGCGAGTGCAGCCGTGGCGGCCACATTCGGGCCTTGCATGGCCCCATCGCGGTTGATGTCGGTGTAGATAATTGCCGCGACGCCTGCGTCTTCGAACTGACGGGCCAGATCGGTGACGTTGATGGTGGTTTCTTCGGCCCAGCCGCGTGTTGCGACCATGCCGTTGCGCGCGTCAATACCAACCGCCACATGCCCTGGAAAGGCTTTGGCCGCTTCGCGCACCAGATCGGGGTTTTCGACAGCCACCGTGCCAAGGATCACCCGTTGCAAGCCTTTGGAAAGCCAGCGTTCAATCGTGGCCATGTCGCGGATGCCGCCGCCCAATTGTGCGGGTACCTTCACGGTTGCAAGGATCTCTTCCACGGGGCGGGCGTTGACAGGCTCGCCTGCAAAAGCGCCGTTCAAATCAACCAGATGCAACCAGTCACAACCTTGATCTACAAAGGCCTGCGCTTGGGCTGCGGGATTGTCATTAAACACCGTCGCCTGATCCATCTCGCCTTTGTAAAGCCGCACACAGGCGCCGTCTTTCAGATCAATCGCGGGGTAAAGAATCATGGTGGTGTCCGTGGTTTTTGAATTTCGTTTTGCCTTAGCGCTATAGGGGTAAAATTGCAAAGGGGTGGTTTACCTCGGGTTTTGCTTGACCCTTGGGGCAGCTCTGCGCAGGATCGAAGCACCACAGGAGGACAGAATGAAAACACTGGTACTTATGGCTGCATTGGCAGGATTTGCCGCACCTGTTGCGGCGGATGATATTTTTGGAACATGGAAGACCATAGCCGACGACAACGGGAATTCGGGCCACATTGATGTGTCAGCCTGCGGTGCCAAAATTTGCGGCGTGCTGGTGAATTCTTTTGATAAAGACGGCAAGGCATTCAAGTCGGTGAACCAAGGGCGAAAGCTGATTTGGGATATGGAAAACAAGGGCGGCGGCAACTATGGCGGTGGCAAGGTCTATTCGCCGGATCGGGATAAAACCTATTCCGGCAAGCTGGTTTTGAACGGCAACCGTCTGGATGTAAAAGGCTGCGTGTTGGCAATCTGCCGCAGCGGCGGGTCCTGGCAGCGGGTGAAATAAACCGGTTAGGGTTTCCACTGCAAAAAATTGCCAATCAGTCGCAGGCCGGTTGATTGGCTTTTTTCCGGATGGAACTGGGTGCCGATGATATTATCACGGCCCACAGCCGCGATGATATCGCCACCGTAATCAACTGTCGCCACAATGTCGGACGGGGTTGCGGGCATCAGGTGATAGGAATGCACAAAGTAAACATGATCACCCGCTGAAATTCCGTCAAAAACCGGGTGGTCCGGTGTTTGGGCTAGGTTATTCCAACCCATATGCGGGATTTTCAGGGTCGGATCGCTCGGCGTCAGGGGGACGACCTCTCCCTTGATCCAGTCAAACCCTTTGTGGTCGCCATGTTCGCGCCCCCAAGTGGCCATCATCTGCATGCCAACGCAGATACCCATAAACGGGTTGCCAGCTTTGACTTTTTCCTCAATTGCGCCGAACAGCCCGTCGATCGCGCCCAATTCGCGGCGGCAATCGGCAAAAGCACCCACGCCGGGCAGCACGACACGATCCGCCTTGCGCACCTGATCCGGATCAGCGGTGACGATAATATCGCCGCCACCCACTTCAAGCGCCATCCGCTGGAAACTTTTCTGCGCAGAACGCAGGTTGCCAGAGTTGTAATCGACAATCGCAGTGATCATTCGGACAATGTGCCTTTGGTAGAGGGGATCGCATCGGCTTTGCGCGGATCGGTTTCTAGGGCGGTGCGCAGGGCTTGGGCAACAGATTTGAACGCAGCTTCTGCGATGTGGTGGCTGTTGAAACCGTCCAAGGCTTCGACGTGCAGGGTGATGCCGCCCTGCATGGCGAAAGCGGTGAAAAATTCACGCACCAGTTCGGTGTCAAAGCTGCCGATCTTTGCGGTTGGCATATCCACTTTCCACACCAGATAGGGGCGGCCTGACAAATCAAGAGCCGTGCGCACCAGCGCGTCATCCATCGGCAACAAGCACGATCCGTAACGGCGGATGCCCCGTTTGTCGCCCACAGCCTCGGCCAGGGCTTTGCCAAGGGCAAGTCCCACGTCTTCGACCGTGTGGTGGTCGTCGATGTGCAGATCACCTTTGGCGCGGACTTTCATATCAATAAGCGCGTGGCGCGACAGTTGATCCAGCATGTGATCAAAGAATCCGACGCCAGTTTCATTGTCATAAACACCCGTCCCATCAAGATTAATCTCGACTGTGATGGCGGTTTCGGCGGTTTTACGAGTCAGGGTCGCTGTACGCATGGGGCAGGGCCTTTGTGCTGTTTGATGGCGTTATAGGCGGGGATTGTGCCTGTTCCAAGGGGGAAGATGGATTTGCAGGCCAGCGAAACGCGACTGTTGCCGTGCAGCGTGTGATCTGTGTTACTGCTGCTCAAAAGGGAACAGATAGGTGCGATAATCTTGCAGCATAAGGTCGAGCGTTTTTTGGTCCGCCGCATTCAGCGACTGGCGCAGGGTTTCTGCTTGTTCGCGGGCGCCATCCGCACGCCCGACCGCGGCCAGTTCGGCCCAAAGCGCGGCGCGCATCGGGTCTGGGGCCGCCAGTCCTGCGCCACGGGAATAGGCCGCAGACAGCCGCAACTGGGCCGCTGGGTGGCCTTTGCTGGCGGAACGAAAGTAAAATTCAAAGCCGCGGGTTTCATCGACGGGCCGCCCAAGACCAAGGCTGTAAATGCTACCCAACAGAAATTCCGCCTCGGCATTTCCGGAATTTGCAACGGGCTTCAGTTCGGTGACAGATTTGTCAAACTGCCCCAACTGAAACGCATCCCGCGCCGTCTGCATATCGGCCAATGCAGGGCTGGTCAGTGCCGCACTAGAAAGCCAGCAAAGGGTAATGGCAAGGTTCTGCATGGCGTTATTCTTTTTATGGCTGGGCTTTGCGCAGGAATAACACAGGCACAGGATTTGCCCAAGCCTCTGATGCCAAGCGACTTTCGCCAGTATGATTCTGCACAGGTAGCGCTTGGAAAGCTGCTGTTCTTTGATCCGCTACTGTCTGGCAATCGAAATATTTCCTGCGCGACCTGTCACAATCCAACCTTTGGCACAGGCGATGGGTTGGCGCTGGGGATTGGGGAAGGCGGTATTGGCGCGGGTCAGGATCGGCAGTTTGGCACGGCAAAGCTGCTGCAATCACGCAATGCGCCTGCCTTGTGGAACCTTGGAGCCCGCCAAGTGCGACGCCTGTTTCACGATGGACGGGTCGAACTGAAAGGCGGGCGCTATGTAACACCTGCCGGGGGGCAATTGCCTGCTGGGCTGAACAGTCTGCTGGCTGCGCAAGCCTTGTTTCCCTTGATTGCGCGCAGTGAAATGGCCGGGGGGGCAGAGGATAATGAGATCGCAGAAGCCGCGCAGGATAATGCGCAAAAGGCTTGGGGATTGATCGCAGGGCGCGTGGAAGATGCCGCTCGGTACAAAAAGTTAATGCCGAACGTGGATGTTAATATATCCAGCATAGTCAATGCAATAGCGGCCTATGTTGATGTAGAGTTTCGCGCAATAAATACGGCCTTCGATCTGTATCTGGCAGGCGATCCCACCGCACTAACGGATCAGGCACGGGCGGGGTTGGAACTGTTTTATGGCCCAGCGGGATGCAGTGGTTGCCACAGCGGGTCGTTGCTGTCGGATCAACGGTTTCACGCTCTGGCAGTGCCGCAATTTGGCCCGGGACTAACCCGCCGGTTTGACCCAATTGCGCGGGATGTGGGGCGGATGGCGGTGACGGATGATCTTGCGGATGCTTATACTTTCCGAACGCCATTTCTGCGAAACGTGGCCAATACCGCGCCTTATGGCCATAACGGTGCTTTTGCTACGCTGCGTGAAATGCTGCGCCATCACAGTGATCCCGTCGGCAGTTTCACGTCTTGGACGCCTGACAAAGTGACATTGCCAGAACTACATAATTCCGCGCGATATCCCTTTGCCTTGATCGCGGATGACATCGAAAATACCCGAATTCTAAACGCCTTTGGTAAAAGCAATGCGGGGGCTGTCCTGCCTATGCAATTAAGCGAAACTGACATCTCAAAACTTGTCGCATTTTTGAAAGCCCTGTCTGTTCCAGCCGTCCCGTTGCAACAGTCGGGAGTTACGCCGTAAAGCCTATACCCAGTTTAAAACCACCCCTTAGAAATTTGAATTTCTTTTCTATTTCTTGATTTTTAACCCTGAAAACGATACCCTGTTAGGTAGAGTTGGCGTTGGTCCTCATTTAGGAAGAAGCGGGCTGTAATGATTGACAAAATACGCTCCATGGCGGTGTTTTCATTCGTTGTGGAAGAAGGCTCCTTTGCTGCAGCCGCTTTGAAAATGGGCCTTTCTGCGGCGGCTGTGTCAAAGCATGTTGACGCTTTGCAAGAACAGATCGGCCATGTCCTTTTGGTCAAACGCGGCTCTAATCTAGAGCCGACGGATGAAGGTCACATCCTGTTTCTATCCGCCCGCGAAATGGTGCGCATGGCTGAAATTGGACTGGAAACTATGGCCGATACAGACAGGGTGTCCTCTGGCAGTATTCGGATCAGCATGCCGGTGTTCCTGTCCGGCGGGATTTTGCAGGAAATTGTGGAGGATTTCTTACTCGCCAATCCCAAGGTCAGTATGCATCTGGATTTTGTGAAAACCCCTTCTAATCCGCTAAGCGACGAATATGATTTGTCTGTGACAACGGCGTTGGTGGAAAGCAGCGAAATTTCCTATCGCACGCTTGTGGGCGGCGGCGCTGCGTTTTATGCCGCCCCTGATCTGGCAGAGCGGATCGCCCAGATGGAAATCAGTGAGGTTATCCGCAAAATTCCGATTTTGCTAAGCACGGATTACACCGCTTCGGATTGGGCTGCGATGTTCCAGAACGGGACCAAAGGCGTGAAGCCCAATTTGAAATTCCGTATCAGATGCGATGATATGGGCCTTATCCACAAACTATGTACATCCGGTGCAGGTCTGGCAATTCTGCCTAAATCCCGCACATTTTCAGACGTGGCCAGCGGGCGTTTGGTGCCCGTTTTAAACGACGTAAACCTGAAACAGGTGGATTTCTTCGCCATTTGGGCCACGCGATCCCATAAGGCAGAACTGATCCTGTCTTTTCTGGATCATGTGCATGACAGTCTCCAGCGGATGAAGTCTTAGGCCGTCCCCTGTTGATTTCCGCCGTCATTGGCAAAATTCACTTGCCCATCACGGCGCGGTGTTCTTAATAATACTATGGTAGAAACTCCGGGTAAATTATCGCTTTGGGCGATTGAAGTGTTCATCGCCGCCGTGGAAGAGGGCTCTGTGTCCAACGCGGCCAAGCGGCTGTCGGCCAGTGTATCTTCGGTGTCCCAACAGCTGACCAACCTAGAGGCAGCCCTTGGCGCAACCCTGCTGGATCGCAGCACCCGCCCACAGCAGTTAACCTCGGCCGGGGCGCTGTTTTTAAAACGGGCACAAACGATCCTGTCAGAAGCCAACCAAGCCAAAGCAGAACTGGCGGTTTACAACTTTTCCAGTATGACACGGCTGCGGCTGGGCCTGATTGAGGATTTCGACGCCGAGGTCACACCCGCTTTGATGGTACAACTGGCCAGCGCGTTGAAGGGCTGCCAATTCCTGCTGGAAAGTGCCAGCAGCTATACCCTGACGGATGCGCTTGAATCACGCTCGCTGGATCTAATTGCGGTGGCGGATCTGGATATTGCCGACAAATGGATGGAGGTGCACAGTCTGATGACCGAACCTTTCATCGCGGTCGCGCCCAAAGGCTATGTGGATCAGACCAAACCTGTTTTCGATCAATTGGAAAAACTGCCCTTCGTGCGCTATTCCTCGCGCCAGATGATGGGCCGCCAAATAGAGGCGCATCTGTCCCGTCAACGGATCAACCTGCCCAACCGGTTTGAATTTGGCAGCTATCACGCCATTTTGTCCATGGTCGCCAGCGGACGCAGTTGGACGGTGACAACCCCGCTTGGCTACATGAGCGGGCAGCGGTTTCACGGCGCGCTGGATGTAATGCCTTTGCCGTTCAAAGCCTTGTCGCGCAGTATTTCTTTAATCGCGCGCAAAGGCGAGATGGACAGTATTGCAGGGGATGTAGCTGGTCTGATGCGCCCGCTGATCCGCGAAAAACTGGTGACACCCTGTCTGGAACAATTCCCATGGATGGGCGCGGGCTTTCGGGTGGAATAACCGCGTTTTATAAGCAGGAGACCCCCATGTGTGGACGATTTGCCCTGACCCTGCCAACCGATGCCGTTGCGGGATGGTTTGACGCCACCCATGTCACCGCCAGCTTTGATACGCCGCGTTATAACATCTGCCCGACACTGGATATTCCTGTGGCCGTCACCCATGACGGGGCCCGCCATCTGGTGCCGATGCGCTGGGGGTTCATTCCGAACTGGTATAAAGCCCCGAATGACGGCCCGATGCTGATAAACGCCCGCGCTGAAACCATCGCCGAGAAACCCGCATTTCGCGCTGCTGTGCGCAGTCGCCGCTGTCTGATCCCCGCGGACGGGTTTTACGAATGGCACCGTGAAAAAGGTAAGGGCAAAGAACCGTGGTATATCTACCCCGCGCAGGGCGATTTGATGGCTTTCGCGGGAATCTGGCAGGTATGGACCGGAGCTGAGGGCCAAAGATCGGTGACTTGTGCCATGGTCACGACCCAGGCAGGACCAGACATCGCCGAAGTTCACCACCGCGAGCCTGTCACCATTCAGCCCAAAGATTTCGGGCTTTGGCTGGGGGAGGAGGGCAAGGGTGCGGCCAGTCTATTGCACGCCGCCGATCCGCGCTTTTTTGCCCGCCACCGCGTGGGATTACAGGTGAACTCGGGCAGGGTGGACAGCCCCGATCTGCGCGATCCTGTGGTGGATTGAACAGGTTAGAAAGACGTGCCACAAGGGTGAAGCAGATTCACGCAAAACGGTGCTCCGATGCGATCAAAACCTTACGACATGCCGCCCCTTACGATGCTACGCGCGTTTGAGGCCGCCTCGCGCCGCGGCGCATTCAACGAGGCAGCTTCCGAACTGAACGTCACCCCGGGGGCCGTCAGCCATCAGGTCAAAGCGTTGGAAAAATGGCTGGGTATGGCCTTGTTTACTCGGGGCCACCGCGCCGTGACATTAACCGATGATGGAGAGCGGTTGTTCAGCGTGCTGCGCGATAGTTTCCGCGACATTGCCGCGATCACTGCATCCCTGCGCAGTCAGTCCGATACACCCCGCGTGGAAATCGCCGCAACAACTGCTGTATCCTCCCTTTGGCTGACGCCACGGATCATTTCGTTCTGGCAAGACCACGAGAGCATTCAGGTCAACCAGCAAATTTCAGATCGCTTGCTACAAAGGCCGATCCACGCGGATCTGGCGATTGAGTACCGTCTGGACGAACCCAAGGAACCGGCGTTTGTCCGTTTGTTCGGGGATGAATTGGTCCCCGTCTGCACCCCTGCCATTGCCGAGCGTTTGCAAGGGGCGAGCCTTGAAGATTTGGCCAATGAATCCCTGATCAACATGGATGCGCGCAACGAAAACTGGACCACTTGGGCGGCTTGGTTCGATAAGATGAAATACCATGGCCCTATCGGACTGGCGCGCCGCGTTAACAATTATTCCATCGCAATCCAACTGGCCCAAGAAGGCGCGGGACTGGCACTCGGTTGGCGAAAACTCACCGCTCCGTTGTTAGAACAGGGTCGTCTTGTTCCGCTGGAAGACCACGTTTGCCCCGCACCTGGCGCGTTCTACCTTATCGCGCCCAACGCGGATATGTCCGATGCAGCCCGTGTTCTATATGATTGGATGGTGGCACATCACATGAGTTGAATTCACCCAAAATGAAAGATTCTGGATATTGTGACACCAATATTTTCGGCAGAATACTGGGTTCAGAGAGTTTTCAGAAAAAGGGTGGTGTGATGACGATACAAACTTCTGACTTATCCGCAGTGATGCAACCGGTGGCCACAGCCAAAGGCCTGCCTAACGCGCATTACGTTGATCCCCACGCCTTTGACGAAGAACGCAAGTCCGTTCTCTTCGCCAATTGGTCAGGCGTCGGATTCGCTAAAGACGTGCCAAATGAAGGTGATGCAAAACCGGTAGATTTCCTCGGCGTCCCCTTGCTGATCCTGCGCGATCACGATGGGGCCGTGCGGGTCTATCAAAATACTTGCCGCCACCGTGGTATGATCCTGATCGACAAGCCTGGCAACATTCGCGGCACCATCCGCTGCCCCTATCACAGCTGGTGCTACAGTCTCGACGGACGGCTGCGCTCCACGCCTCATGTGGGCGGGCCGGGGCAAAACATTCACCCTGAAATCAAGCGCAATGAATTGGGCCTTATCGAAATCCGCAGCCATGTCTGGCTGGATGTGGTTTACGTGAACATTTCAGGGCAAGCCGCTGATTTTAATGTGGTTCACGCAGAACTGGTGGATCGCTGGGCAGAGTTTGACAAACCGCTGTACCATTCCGGTGCGGACAGTTCGTTCACGTTGGATGTGAACTGCAACTGGAAACTGGCCGTAGAAAATTATTGCGAAAGCTACCATTTGCCTTGGGTTCACCCCGGCCTGAACAGCTATTCCCGTCTTGAAGATCACTATAACATTCAGGAAAACGGTCGGTATTCCGGCCAAGGCACATTGGTTTACCGCCAGTTAAAAGGCGATGACGGCATTGTTTTTCCTGATTTTTCCAACCTGACAGATACATGGGATACGGGTGCCGAATATATCACCGTCTTTCCCAATGTCCTGCTGGGCGTTCATCGTGACCATACCTTTGCCATCGTTCTGGAACCCAAAGAGCAGGGCAAAACCCAAGAGCATGTGGAAATCTATTACGCCTCGGAACATTCTCTGGAGGAAAAGTTCGCAGATATAAGGGCAAAGAATTCAACCCAGTGGAAAGAAGTCTTCAAGGAAGACATCTTCGTGGTCGAAGGCATGCAAAAAGGCCGCAACGGTCCCTTCTTTGACGGCGGAAAATTCTCCCCCGCCATGGATGGTCCAACCCATGTTTTTCATGAATGGGTGGCGCAGTCCCTGTCGGCAGGCCGCCAATTGGCCGCCGAGTGAGCAGCCTAAACGACGCCTTGCTTGCCGCACATCTGGCAAACGACAGCGAAACTTTGGTGCGCCTGTACCGCGCAGCAGGGCAGGACGCTTTGAGCAAAAACGAAGTCCAAGGCTGCTTTTATCTTACCCACGCTTATGTTTTCGCTTTGGAAGCAGGCCTTCCAGAAGCAAGCGAGCTGCACGCCACCCTGAAATCCCTCGGCCGAGAAAGCTAATCCCGTTTCAATGTTCCCAAAATACTCATATTCCCCCGTTACACCCCCAAAAAACGCCGCAAATTTTACACCGTGCCATCCTGACCTCTGCGTATCATCCAAAGGTTGGTCGGGATCACATGCAGGAGCACACAGATGAAAACCCATGCACAAGCCGTTGTCATCGGAGGCGGTCTGGTGGGCTGTTCCATTCTCTACCATCTGGCCAAACTGGGCTGGCGCGACGTTGTTTTGCTAGAGCGGGATGAACTGACCTCGGGGTCCACATGGCACGCCGCCGCTAATTTGCACGGGCTACATGACAATAACAATATCTCAAAGATTCAATACTATACCATGAATCTTTATAAAGAGTTGGAACAGGAAACCGGTCAGGGTTGTGGTGTGTTCCAGCCGGGGTCCATCTATTTGGCCCAAACCGAAAATCGCGAACATCAGTTGCGATTGCAAGAATCCAAAGCCCGCTACTTTGGTGAAAAATTCTACGAACTCACGCCGGAACAAGCGCTCGAAAAGAACCCGTTTCTGAATCTGGACGGGGTGCGATGCATCATGTTTGAAGAAGACGGCGGCAATGTAGATCCCAGCGGCGTGACGCAGGCCTATGCCACGGGTGCGCGGCAGATGGGGGCGGAAATCCACCGCTTTTGTCCCGCCACAGCAACACTGCAACAACCGGATGGCAGTTGGATTGTGGAAACCCCAAAGGGCAATATTCACACCCAATGGGTGGTGAATGTGGGCGGGCTTTGGGCCCGCGAAGTTGCGGCAATGGCAGGGGTGAAACTGCCGTTGCAGCCGACCGAACATCAATATCTGGTCACCGAAACCATCCCCGAAATCGCCGCAATGGATCGCAGATTACCATCAGTCGCCGATCGGGACGGTGAATATTACATGCGCCAGGAAGGCAACGGCTTGTTGATTGGCGCCTATGAAAAGAACCTGAAATTTTGGGCTGAAGAGGGCACGCCTGCGGGATTTGGTCATGAATTGTTTGACGGCGATCTGGACCGGATCATGGACAATCTGGAACGGGCCATGGAACGGGTTCCCGTGGCGGCGACTGCGGGGATCAAACGGGTGATCAACGGGCCGATGATCTGGTCGCCCGACAGTGCAGCGCTTTATGGTCCGGTGCCGGAACTTAAGAATTATTTCTGTTGTTGTGGCATCATTCCGGGGTTCAGCCAGTCGGGTGGGTTGGGGTTGATGTCGGCCCAGTGGATCATTCAGGGTGAGCCGGAATTTGATATGTTCCCTTGGGACTTAACCCGCTTTGGCCATTGGGCGGATAAAAAATTCACCATGGAAAAAGTGGCGGATCAATACTCCAAACGGTTTGCAATCCACTTTCCGTTTGAAGAACGCCAAGCGGGGCGTGAAACACGGGTGCGCCCGATTTACCAACGCCAGAAACAGATGGGTGCGGTGCACGGGCTGAACTACGGCTGGGAACATCCTTTGTGGTACGCGGGCGCGGGAATTGAAGGACGTGAGAGCTATGGATACACCCGTCAAGACTGGTTTGAACCTGTCGGGCGCGAGTGTCGCAATCTGCGTGAAAACGTTGGTGTGGTGGATGTGTCGAATTTCGGAAAATACGAAATCAAAGGCGCAGGCGCTGCTGGCTGGATCGACAGGATTATCGCCAATCATGTACCAAAACAGGTCGGTCGGTCTTGCCTGACGCCCATGCTGGGTATTCGGGGCGGGATCGCTGGGGATTTCACCGTGACCAAATTGGCCGAGGATCATTTCTTTATGATCGGAACCGGCATCGGTGAACGCTATCACCAGCGTTATTTCCAGATGGTTCCGCTGCCCGAGGGCACCACATTCGAAACAGTCACAGATGCTTATTGCGGGGTCAATGTGGCGGGTCCTAAATCCCGCGAATTGCTGTCACGCCTGACCCAAGAAGACCTGTCTAACACAGGCTGGCCGTTTATGCGGTCACGCAAGTTCACCATTGCGGGAATTGAGGCGATTGGCATTCGTGTGTCTTTCACTGGCGATCTGGGGTGGGAAATCTATGTGGCCGAGGCGGATCAGGCCAAACTGTGGGACGCATTGTTTGAGACTGGCAAAGACCTTGGGATCATGCCTGTTGGCGGGCGCAGCTTAGGTTGTTTGCGGATCGAAAAAGGCTACGGGTCGTGGAGCCGCGAATATTCGCCGGAATATTGGCCCCAAGAGGTTGGGTTTGAACGTCTGATCAAGATGGACAAGCCCGAGTTTCTGGGACGCGAGGCCTATGCTGCCATCATGGACAATCCGCCGCGCGAAAAGCTGGTGTGTTTAAGCATTGAAACAGACAACGCCGATAGTTCTGGCGGGGAGCCGATCTTTCTGCCCGATGGCACCCCTGTGGGTCGGATCAGTTCGGGGGCTTACGGGTTCTCGGTCGGTAAATCCTGCGCGTTGGCTTTTGTAAAAACTGCCCATGCAACGCCGGGGACGGTTTTGGATGTGGCGGTGTTGGGGCGGCCCCATAAAGGGATTATTCTGGCAGAGCCGCCGTTTGATCCTGCCGGTCTTCGGTTGCGCGGATAGGGTTGGATTTGGATATTTGGGCCAAAAAGAGGCTGTCCGAACTAGGCTGATTTGGGGGAACAGCGCGCTTTACAGGCTTAGTCGGTCGCGTAGGGCGTACCATGACATGGCGAGGATCAGGCTTGGGGTGCGCAAAGCCCGTCCGCCTGGAAAGGGCAGGGTCGGGACGCGGGCCATAACGTCGAAATCCTCGGCCTGACCTGCAATTGCGGCAGCGGTGATTTTCCCAGCCAATGTGGACAGGGCAACTCCGTGGCCTGAATAACCCGATGCGGTAAAGATATTCGGGGCGATTTTGCCGAAATAGGGCATACGATTGACAGTGATCGCCAAGGTGCCGCCCCAAGCATAGTCCAGTTTCACGTCTTTGAGTTGCGGATAGATTTGCAACATGGGCTTGCTAACCAGCGCGCGGATGTCTTTGGGGAAGCGGTAGCTGTAGGTTTCGCCGCCGCCGAACAGCAGGCGGTGATCGGCAGAGCGGCGGTAGTAATTGACCACAAATTTACTGTCAGCGATGGCCACATCTTGGGAAATCAGGGCTTCAGCCCCGTCCTGGCCAAGGGGTTCTGTAGCCACGATGAAATTGTTGATGGGCATGACGCGGGATGCGGTTTTTTCGTTTAATCCGCCAAGGTAGCCGTTGCAGGCCATCACCAGATATTTGGCGGTGATTTTACCATGAGGGGTGATGACGGTTGCAGGGTCGCCTTGGTCGATTTTGGTGACTTCGGATTGTTCAAAAATCTGCACGCCAGCGGCGGCAGCGGCGCGGGCCAGACCAAGAGCAAAGTTCAGCGGATGGATATGGGCCGCCCCCATATCAAGCGTGCCGCCGTGATAGACGTCGGTTCCTACCAACGCACAGGTTGCGGCACGGTCCAAAGGCTGGATGTCGGCGTAACCGTATGTTTTTGCCAGATGTTCGGCATAGTCATGTTCATGCTGCACATCGCGGGCCTGCCAGTCTACATGGGCCACGCCGGGTTTATGGGCGCAGTCAATGGCGTGGGTTTCCGCAAGGGATTTGACCAATGCCTTTGCTTCTTGGGACAGGGACCACAGGTGGCGGGCATCATCGAGCCCCACCATCTTTTCCAGATCCTGCTGATCGCGCCGCTGGCCTGATCCAACTTGCCCGCCGTTGCGCCCCGATGCGCCCCAGCCAACGCGCTGTGCTTCGACCAAGGCAACGGAGTAGCCTTTTTCAGCAAGGTGTAGGGCGCTGGACAGGCCTGTAAAACCGCCCCCGATAACACAAACATCGAACGTCTGCGCACCTTGGAGACTGTCAAAAGGCTGCAATTCGGTTGCAGTGGCGGCGTACCAACTGACTGGGTAGCGGCCTTTTTGGTCGTTGGCGTAAAGCAGGTTCATAGGTCAGACGTTCATCAACAGGTGTTCGCGTTCCCAAGGGCTGATAACCTCTTGAAATTCATCGTATTCCATGTGTTTCGCGGCTTTGTAGACGGCGGTGAATTCCACGCCCATCATTTCTGTCAGTGCCTCATCCTCGTCAAGCAGGGCCAAGGCTTGAATCTGCGTGGGGGGGATATCCCGTTCGGCGTCATAAGCCTCGCCTGTTGCGGCAATGCGGGGTTTGAGTTTGTTTTTCAGCCCCAGGAAACCACAAGCCAGCGAAGCTGCAAGCCCGATGTAGGGGTTGCAATCCATACCCGCAACGCGGTTTTCCACGCGGCGGGATTCTGGATCAGACAGCGGAATACGGATGCCTGTGGTGCGGTTGTTTTCCGCCCATTCCAGATTGATCGGCGCCGAGTGGCTGGCCACATAGCGACGATAGCTGTTCACATAAGGCGCGATAAACGGCGTGGCGGCTGGCAGATGTTGTTGTAGCCCCGCGATAAAGTGACGGAACGCGGGCGTGGGCTTGCCATGGGTGGTGTTAAAGATGTTCTTTCCCGTGGCTTTATCCAGCACGGAATGGTGAATGTGCATGGCCGATCCCGGTTGGTCACCCATGGGTTTGGCCATGAAAGTGGCATAGCAATTGTGCCGCAGGGCGGCCTCTTTCACCAGACGTTTAAAGAAAAACACCTCATCCGCCAGTTTCAGCGGATGGCCGTGTTTAAGGTTGATTTCAACCTGACCTGCGCCGCCTTCCTGGATGATTGTGTCGATTTCAAAGCCTTGCTCCTCGGCGAAATCATAAATGTCGTCGATCACCGGACCGTATTCATCCACAGCCGACATGGAATAGGCTTGCATGCTGGCGGCAGGACGCCCTGTGCGCCCCATAGTGGGTTGAATTGGTTGGTTATAGTCCGTGTTGCGTGCCACAAGGAAAAATTCCATTTCAGGGGCAACAACGGGTTCCCAGCCTTCGGCCTCGTAATAGGATAGCACACGTTTGAGCACGTTTCGGGGCACCAACGGCATTGGATTGCCGTGAATATCCGCCACATCGTGGATGATCTGCAAGGTCACATCCCCTGTCCAAGGGGCTGCTGTCGCGGATGAGAAATCAGGCGTCAGAACCATGTCGCCTTCGGTATATTGGTTATCAATCTCGTCCATATCCACGTAAGATCCGGTAACGGTTTGATAAAAAATACTGTCAGGCAGATACATTGGTTCAAGCCGGCCGAATTTTCGCGCGGGCATACATTTACCGCGGCTGATGCCTGTCGTGTCGGCAATGATACATTCGATCTCTTCCAGACGCCGATCCGCGATGTAATCCTGTGCAGCTTGGGGGATTTTTTCAATCCACTTTAAACGTTCATCCATGAGCCATGGCTCCTTTTAAGAAAGACGCGAAGAGGTCGGCCATTTCGGTTTTGGCCACCGGAGCATCCGCGCTTTTAATCGCGGCCAGTCGTTGTGGATCAGGAACCACGCCTTTGGCGCGGGTCTCAGCCAGACCTTTGACAAAGCCCGCATCAAATTCCGGATGGGGCTGAATAGTGTAAATGTGATCACCAATGGTCATGGCGGCGTGTTTGCAAAAATCAGTGCTGGACACAGTCACAGCCTCGGGGGGAGGAGTTGTGACTTGATCCTGATGCCATGCGAACAAGGGCAGGGTGCGCCCGTCAATTGTGGCGTATTCCACCCGTCCGACAGACCAACCACCCTTGTATTTCTCAACCGTGCCGCCCAATGCCTGCGCAATGATCTGGTGCCCAAAGCAGACGCCAATCAGCGGGCGTTTGGCCGCGTGCAATTCACGCACCAGGGATTCGAGCGGGGGAATCCATGGATGGTCTTCATATGCTCCGAATTTGGACCCTGTGATGATCCAGCCGTCACATTCGTCTATACTTTTAGGAAATTCGCTTTCGATCACATCGTAGGTTAGAAAGTCGAACCCTCGGTTTGCCAGCATGGTTTGAAACATTTCGCCGTATTCACCGAATTCGGACACAAGTTGTTCGGGAGATCTGCCAGTTTGCAGAATACCGATTTTCATAAGTCACCTGTAAGTGTTGTTCGCCCACAGCTTGCACAGAGTCAGGGGGGCAGGCAAGGGGATAGCTGTGCCGCAGCGGACAGACTTGCCAATTTACAGAGGGTGGCTTAGGCAGTTGCGAAACTTTGACTTAACCAACCGCAAAAGGTGACATCCATGACTGCGCAAGCGCCAACTTTGAAGGCAAAAGACAAACCTGATTTGGGCTCGTTTCAATGGGACGACGCGCTGTTGCTGGAATCCCAACTGACCGAAGAAGAGCGGATGATCCGCGACGCGGCCAAATCTTATGCAAATGAAAAACTGGCCCCCCGCGCGATTGAGGCTTTCGCCAAAGAAACCACCGACCCTGATATTTTCCGTGAGATGGGCGAAATGGGGCTTCTGGGCACCACAATCCCCGAAGAATACGGCGGAATCGGTGCTGGCTATGTGTCCTACGGTCTGGTCGCCCGAGAAGTCGAGCGGGTCGATTCCGGCTATCGCTCTATGATGTCGGTGCAATCCTCATTGGTGATGTACCCGATCTACGCCTATGGTTCTGAAGAGCAGCGGATGAAATACCTGCCCAAACTGGCCAGCGGCGAATACATCGGCTGCTTTGGTCTGACGGAACCGGATGCAGGCTCTGATCCGGGCGGCATGAAAACACGCGCGGAAAAAGTGCAGGGCGGTTATGTTCTGAACGGCGCGAAAATGTGGATTTCAAACGCGCCGATTGCGGATGTGTTTGTGGTCTGGGCCAAATCCGACGCCCATGGTGGCAAAATCCGCGGCTTTGTTCTGGAAAAAGGCATGAAGGGCCTGTCAGCCCCGAAAATCGAAGGCAAAATGTCCCTGCGTGCCTCTATTACTGGTGAAATCGTCATGGAAGGCGTTGAAGTCCCCGAGGACGCATTACTGCCAAACGTTGAAGGCCTGAAAGGTCCGTTCGGCTGTCTGAACCGTGCCCGCTATGGCATCGCTTGGGGCGCAATGGGCGCTGCCGAGTTCTGCTGGCACGCAGCCCGTCAATACGGTCTGGATCGCAAACAGTTCAATAAACCTCTGGCGCAAACCCAGTTGTTCCAGAAAAAACTGGCAGATATGCAGACCGAAATCACCCTTGGCTTGCACGCAGCCTTGCAAGTGGGGCGTTTGATGGATGCGGCAAATGCTGCGCCGGAAATGATCTCAATCATTAAACGCAACAACTGTGGCAAAGCGCTGGATATTGCACGGATGTCGCGGGATATGCACGGCGGGAACGGGATTTCACAGGAATTTCAGGTGATCCGTCACATGATGAACCTTGAAACCGTGAACACCTATGAAGGCACCCATGACGTACATGCGTTGATTCTGGGACGGGCCCAAACCGGCTTGCAGGCGTTCTTCTAGGATTGAAGGAAAATTATTAGGTATTTACGCTCAAAAGAAGCCGATCTGGGTTTCTTTTGAGCAAAAGGACCACGGGGTTTCAGGGGCATCGCCCCTGATGCACCCAAAGTACGATCAGCCGTTTTCGAGATCGGCTATCACCCGTTGACGCGCCAGACCGCTGTCACGGTCATTAACCCCCAACAGATTAACCACAAGTCGCAAGAAACCGTCTTCTTGATGGTCCCGCTGACCGTCGGCCATAGCAACACGCCACAAAGCCTCAACCACACCGATGCGATCATCATAAGGCACGGCGTCTTTCACAATTTTGGTGAAACGCACCGTGTCGGGCGCTTTAGCTTCAAGCCGTTCAGCGTCGGCCTTTAACTCTTGTGCGGCTTCAAGGCTAAGATGGTAGCGGTGTTGCAGCACGTCCAGAATCATCTGGTGTTCAACTTCATCGTAACTGTCGTCCGCCCGTGCGATACGGACCATAAGCGTCGCCAGCGCCGCGCGGGCGTCTTCGGGTTGCAGGTCAGTGCGGGCATCGGGGATAGTGAAGAGATCTATCAGGGCTTGAAACATGATGAAAACCTAGTGCTGTTTTGGGGCCGGACAATAGGTTTGTGCGGCCCGTTCTTTATACCAGTCGGGATTGTTCCACCGCAGCTTTTACAAAGTCCCGAAACAGGGGGTGTGCTTTGAACGGTTTGCTTTTCAGTTCGGGGTGGAATTGCACGCCGATGTACCACGGGTGGTCTTTGAATTCGACGATTTCTGGCAGGCGGCCGTCCGGTGACATGCCCGAGAATTCCAACCCGTGTTTTTCCAGTTCTTCGCGGTATTTTGTGTCAACTTCATAGCGGTGACGGTGGCGTTCCGAAATTGTGGTTGTTCCATAGATTTCAGCCACTTGAGACCCGTCGTTCAGGGTTGCGTTATACGCCCCCAAACGCATGGTGCCACCTTTGTCATCATCAGTGTCTCGCTGGATTGTGCGGTTGCCTTCGACCCATTCTTTCAGGTGATAGACCACTGGGGTGAAGCGTTTCTTGCCGGATTCGTGGTCGAATTCTTCGGAGCCTGCATCCTTCAAACCGGCCAGATTGCGCGCGGCTTCGATCACGGCCATTTGCATGCCAAGGCAGATGCCAAGGTAGGGAACTTTGCGGGTGCGGGCGAATTCTGCGGCCTTGATTTTGCCCTCGGTGCCCCGTTCGCCAAAGCCACCGGGGACCAGAATGGCGTTGAACCCTTCGAGATGAGGGGCGGCGTCTTCGGTTTCGAACAACTCGGCATCGACCCATTCGATTTTCACTTTGACGCGGTTGTGCATACCACCGTGAATCAATGCCTCGGCGATGGATTTATAGGCGTCTTCCAGTTGGGTGTATTTGCCCACAATGGCCACGCGGACCATCCCGTCGGGATTGTGTACCCGGTCCGACACATCTTTCCATGTGTCGAGTTTGGGCTTGGGGGCAGGGGTGATGCCAAAGGCATCCAGAACAGCCTGATCCATGCCTTCTTTGTGATAAGCCAGCGGCGCGTCATAGATGGTTTTAAGGTCGTAGGCGGCGATCACTGACTCGGGGCGGACATTGCAAAACAGAGCCAGTTTTTCCCGCTCTTTGATTGGAATCGGGTGTTCCGAACGGCACACAAGAATGTCAGGCGCGATGCCGATGGATTGCAATTCCTTCACGCTGTGCTGGGTCGGTTTGGTCTTCAGCTCGCCGCTGGCGGCCAGATAAGGCAGCAGGGTCAGGTGCATAAAGATACAATTGTTACGCGGGCGTTGGTGTCCGAACTGGCGGATGGCTTCAAAAAACGGCAAGCCTTCGATGTCGCCGACAGTGCCGCCGATTTCACATAGCATGAAATCAACTTCATCGTCGCCAATTTCAAGGAAGTCCTTGATTTCATTAGTCACATGCGGGACGACTTGGATGGTTTTCCCCAGATAGTCGCCGCGGCGTTCTTTTTCCAAAACGGTGGAATAAATCCGGCCAGAAGATACGGAATCTGTTTTTCGTGCCGCAACACCGGTGAAGCGTTCGTAGTGACCCAGATCCAGATCGGTCTCTGCGCCGTCATCTGTTACAAAAACTTCGCCGTGTTCAAAGGGAGACATGGTGCCGGGGTCAACGTTCAAATATGGGTCCAGTTTGCGCAGACGTACCGAGTAACCGCGGGCTTGCAGCAAAGCCCCGAGTGCAGCAGAGGCGAGACCTTTGCCAAGGGAAGAAACCACGCCACCGGTGATAAAGATATAACGCGCCATAAGCTGGAAAGCTCCCGTGTTTTGAATAAAAAATAGAGGACCGATACCCATTCAGTCCCACTACTCACGGGATTTAAGGATAACGGGATTCGGGGTGGCAAAGCAAGGCCTGCCACGGTTATTTACGTGTGATTTGGTGATGTTTTGCCCATGATCTTGTGGATCGCGGGCTGCTGTTAACTATTTATGGGGTTACTCGTCCGCTTTTGGCGGTGTGGTTGGGCCATCAGTCGTCGACGGGGGCAACAGGTTTCCACCAAGTGGGGTTGCTGGTGCGTCGGACTCAGCCGCTGCGGGGGGCGTCAGGTCGCCACTCAGCAGGGAGTCATTGGCCGCGTTGCGTGCAGAGATAACTGTCAGCGCCAAACAGGCCGCCATAAATCCGGCCCCCAGAATCCAGGTGAATTTGGCTGCTGGTGATGCCGGAGGACGGCCGGACATATTGCCGCCACCCCCGCCAATGCCCAAGCCCCCGCCTTCGGAGCGCTGCATCAGCACGGTCACAATCAGGCTTAACGCCAGAATAAGAAGGATAACGAGGACGATGTTCTGCATATACGGGTCTCGGATTTTGTGCTTGTGGGCCAGTTTCTATGGCTTCGGGGGGTATCTAACGGATTGTGCTGGGGGTGTCTATTGGGAAGTGGCCTTGCAGGTTGAGAATTGATTCTTGTCTGTGCTCTACATGGCCCCGAACCAAAGAATTTCAACTATTCGGGACGCAGCCGCGTGGTTGTGCCGATCATTGTCGCCACATGTTTAGTCCCTTTTGGCCCATGGGCATATATTTCCGCCGCCGAGGTACACAGATTGCGCCCGAAGCGGATCACGCGGCCAACGGCGGTTATTCTGTCGCCCACAGCAGGGGACAGCAGGTTAATTTTCATTTCAACGGTCAGAACCCTTTCCTCAGCCCCCATCAAGGTTAATGTGGCATATCCCGCTGCACTGTCCCCGATAGACCAAAGCATGCCTGCATGGGCAAACCCGTCCTGCTGCGAGGTTTCAGCCCCGATCGGCGCGGCAATTGTGACCGTGCCTGCTTCAACGTCGGTTAACGCAGCTTTAAGCGTCTGCATCATGCCTTGTTTGGAAAAAGACGCGGTCACGTCTTGGCGAAAGTCGGGGTTCAGGGGGATTTGATCTGTCATGGCTGTTTTGAACCAGTTTTTTGCCCCAACAGCAAGCTGCGGCGATTTTGATGTTTCAGAGCGCCCCTTGGCCCGTTATACGGGGCAGGGTTTTTGATCATCATGAGGCAGCCAAAATGGCCAATGTAGTAGTTGTCGGAGCACAATGGGGCGACGAGGGCAAAGGGAAGATCGTTGATTGGTTGTCCGAGCGCGCAGATATTATCGCGCGTTTTCAGGGCGGTCATAACGCGGGGCACACGCTGGTTATTGACGGCAAAGTGTACAAATTGAACGCATTGCCATCAGGTGTGGTGCGGGGCGGTAAACTGTCGGTTATCGGCAACGGCGTTGTGCTGGACCCTTGGCATCTGATGCAGGAAATCGCCAAGATTCGCGAACAGGGTGTAGAAATTTCGCCCGAGTCGCTGATGATCGCGGAAAACACTCCGCTGATCCTGCCGATTCACGGCGAATTGGATCGTGCTCGCGAAGAGGCGTCTTCCAAAGGCACGAAAATCGGCACAACTGGGCGCGGAATCGGGCCTGCCTACGAAGATAAAGTCGGCCGTCGTTCGGTGCGCGTTGCCGATCTGGCAGATGAGGCGACTTTGATCGCTCGTGTGGATCGCGCCTTGCAGCACCACGATCCGCTGCGCAAAGGTCTGGGCATCACGCCAATCGACCGCGATGCGTTGATCGCACAACTGCTTGAAATCGCCAAAGATATCCTGCCCTACGCAGCCCCTGTCTGGAAAGTGCTGAACGAACAGCGCAAAGCGGGCAAGCGGATTCTGTTCGAAGGCGCACAGGGTGCGTTGCTGGATATTGATTTTGGCACCTATCCGTTTGTGACCTCGTCCAATGTGATCGCAGGGCAAGCCGCCACAGGTGTGGGCATCGGGCCAGGTTCGATTGATTACGTTCTGGGTATCGTCAAAGCCTATACAACCCGCGTGGGGGAAGGGCCGTTCCCGACCGAGTTGCAAGACGCCGACGGGCAACGTCTGGGCGAACGGGGCCATGAATTCGGGACGGTTACAGGCCGTCAGCGGCGCTGTGGCTGGTTTGATGCGGCTTTGGTGCGCCAAACCTGTGCAACATCTGGTGTAAACGGGATTTCCCTGACAAAATTGGATGTTCTGGACGGATTTGACACGCTGAAAATCTGCGTTGCCTATGATCTGGACGGTCAGCGAATGGATTATCTGCCAACAGCCGCCGATCAACAGGCCCGTTGCACGCCGATCTATGAGGAAATGCCCGGCTGGTCCCAAAGCACCGAGGGCGCACGCTCTTGGGCTGATTTGCCTGCTGAAGCGATCAAATATGTGCGCCGTGTCGAAGAACTGATCGGCTGTCCTGTTGCTATGCTCTCTACCTCACCCGAGCGGGAGGACACCATTCTGGTGACCGACCCGTTTGCAGATTAAGGAAGTTCTGAATGGCATTGTCCTATAAGGCGCGCCGGCGCTGGTCCTTGATTTTGTTGTTGGTGTGGCTGCCGATTTACTGCGTCATTGCGATCACGGTCATGAACGCGTTGCCGCGGTTTCCCATGCTGGTAGAGCTGTTGATCTACATTGTGTTGGGCGTGGCTTGGGCATTGCCATTCAAGTTTGTCTTTAAAGGTGTCGGAAAAGAAGAGCCCGACGAGCTTTGATTTCTGGTGACAGGATGATTTTATTTATCCTGTCACTTGGCTGTTACAAAAGATTCATATAGCCGTCACCCATGCGGGAATCACCGCATTTGTGGAGGACTCTATGGTTAAAACTGCCCGCCCGAATAAAACACTGGACCGCGATCTTGGCAGTCGGGTGTTGTTGGAAAACGCCAATTACGCCATTCGTAAGCCGTTGGTGGCACCTGCCTTGGGCGGTGTGTTTATTATTATCGCGATTTTGATGACCTCTTTGGCCTTTGGGTGGGCCGGGAATGGGCTGATCATTGCTTTGGCTGCGGGGCTAGGGGCCTATATGGCGCTGAATATCGGCGCCAATGATGTGGCCAATAACGTGGGGCCTGCGGTTGGGGCCAATGCGCTGTCTATGGGTGGCGCGCTGATCATCGCGGCTGTATTCGAAAGTGCAGGGGCCTTGCTGGCGGGGGGCGATGTGGTTGGAACCATTTCCAAAGGCATCATTGATCCGACTGCGGTCTCAGATCCTCGGGTGTTTATCTGGGCGATGATGTCGGCGCTGATTGCATCTGCGGTCTGGGTCAATCTGGCCACTTGGGTTGGCGCGCCTGTGTCCACCACACATTCGGTTGTGGGTGGTGTTATGGGGGCAGGGATTGCGGCGGCAGGATTTGCCGCGGTGAACTGGCCGATGATGAGCCAGATCGCTGCCAGTTGGGTGATTTCCCCGATGCTGGGCGGTCTGATTGCGGCCCTGTTCCTATGGTTGATAAAATCGCAGGTTTCGGATCAGAAAGACAAAATTACCGCAGCGCGGCGCTGGGTGCCGATCCTGATTGCGGTTATGGCGGGGGCGTTTTCCACCTATCTGGCGGTTAAGGGGCTGAAAAAAATCGTCGACATCAACCTGCAAAGCGCATTGTTGATCGGTATTGTCACGGCTGTTCTGTTTTACTTTGTGTCCCACCCGATGATCCGCAAACAATCCGAGGGCAAGGAAAACACCAAAGAAACCGTGCGCAATCTGTTCACTATACCGCTGATCTGCGCGGCGGCTTTGCTGTCATTTGCCCACGGTGCCAATGATGTGGCCAATGCCATCGGGCCTTTGGCGGCCATTGTTCACACTGCCGAGGCCGCCGAGGTGGTGTCCAAAGTTTCCATTCCGATCTGGGTGATGATTGTGGGCGCCTTTGGTCTGTCTTTTGGGCTGTTGTTGTTCGGCCCCAAGCTGATCCGTATGGTCGGGCAGCAAATCACCAAACTGAACCCGTTGCGGGCCTATTGTGTGGCTTTGTCAGCAGCTTTGACGGTGATTGTGGCCAGTTGGCTTGGCTTGCCTGTATCCTCTACCCATATCGCGGTGGGCGCTGTGTTCGGGGTCGGTTTTTTCCGCGAGGTGCATTGGCGCGTCACCACCAACAACGAGCGTGTCCAACAGGTTGTGGAAACAGAGGCCGAAAAATCCGACAAGAAAAAGCGCAAGCACCGCAAACTGGTGCGCCGGTCGCATTTCCTGACCATCATCGCTGCTTGGGTGGTAACGGTGCCTGCCGCGTCAATCCTGTCAGCACTGGTGTTCCTGCTGTTGAACACTGTAGCGGGGTAACATCCCGTTATTGCAATAAAAAAGGGCTGCTCTTTCGGGCAGCCCTTTTTCGTTTTGATGTGTTGGTGCCTTTATGCGAAAACTTCGCTTATGGCCTTGTCCATCGCTGTAGTGATTTCGTCGATATCGTCTTTGGTCGAAATCAACGCAGGTGACAGGCATAGTGTGTTGTTCAGGCCGGGCAGGGACCGGTTGGTCATGCCAATGATCACACCCTGCGCCATACAATTCGCCACAACAGCGGCGACTTTCTTCTCGTCCATCGGCTCTTTGGTGCTGCGATCCGCAACCATTTCCGCCCCGAGGAACAGACCTTTGCCGCGCACTTCGCCGATGACGCTGTGTTTGTCCATTAGCTCACCCAATTTGCCAAGGCAATATTCGCCCATGTCGATTGTGTTTTGCAGCAGGTTTTCTTCTTCGATGATCTTCATGTTTTCAATCGCCGCCGCCGGACCCGAGGCACAGCCGCCAAAGGTAGACACATCGCGGAAATAGTTCATTGGGTCGTCAACATTGTCTTTGAAGTTGTTGAACACAGCTTCAGTAGTCACCAGACAGGAAATCGCCGCATAGCCGGAAGCCACGCCTTTTGCCATCGACACAAAATCAGGCTGGATACCGTAATGCTGATAGCCAAACCATGTGCCAGTGCGCCCGACACCGCAGACAACTTCGTCGATGTGCAGGAAGATATCGTATTTCTTACACAGCGCCTGAATGCCTTCCCAATACCCTTTGGGGGGGACAATCACGCCACCGCCAGCAGTGATCGGTTCCAGACAGATCGCGCCGATTGTATCGGGGCCTTCGCGCAGGATGACTTCCTCGGTGGCTTTGACACAGGCCTCGCCGTATTGATCATCCGTTACGCCGAACTGGTTGCGGTATTCCAGGCAATGGGGCACTTCGACAAAACCCGGAGTGAAGGGGCCGTATTGCGCGTTACGCTCTGGCTGGCCGCCTGCGGACAGACAGGCGATGGTGGTGCCGTGATAGTCCCGTTCGCGGTACAGGATTTTGTATTTCTTGCCGCCATGTTTGGAATGGGCGATCTGGCGGACCATTTTGAACGCCTTCTCATTGGCTTCAGAGCCGGAGTTGGCGTAATAGACCCGCTGCATGCCCGGCATCTTGTCGATCAGCATTTTGGAAAAGATCGACCCCGGAATAGAGCCGGCAGTCTGGGCGAAATAGTTCATCTTAACCAGTTGATCGCGCACCGCATTTGCAATCCGTTCACGGCCATAGCCAACGTTAACCGTCCACACACCGCCTGATACTGCGTCCAGATGCTCTTTGCCGCGGGCATCCCACACACGGTTGCCTTTGCCTTCCACAATAATGCGCGGGTCAATGGTTTCAAACGGCTTATGCTGGATCAAATGGTGCCAGACGTGGGCACGGTCATTTTCAATGATCTCTTCGATGTCGTTTGTGGTAATCGCATCCATGGCGGGCACCTTTTCTGGTTTGGTTGTCTGAGAGGGTGTCACGAAGGGCGTACCTTGCGTGAAAATCTAAAGTTAGGAAAGCCGAAAAATGAGACCGTTGCATAGGGCCAGAGTTTTCGTGGGATAGGGCCAGTTATCTCGTGCCGTGGGGGCTAGTTCATATCCAGCGCTTTAACGCGCAGCACCTCAAACGGGATGATTTTCAGGGTGTTGATATGGGTGCATTCCAGCACCACATGAGGCGCGGCCCCGTAGGCATCTGCTTGCACCCAACGATCCGCGCAAAGACACCAGCGATCACCTGGTTTCAGACCTGCAAACCCGTATTCCGGTCTTGGCGTGGACAGATCATTGCCATGTTCTTTGGAAAACGCCAGAAACTCTTGGGTCATCAGGCAACAAACGGTGTGTTTGCCGACATCTGCGGGACCAGTGTTGCAGCACCCGTCGCGGAAAAATCCTGTGACCGGTGCGGTCGAACAGGGCTTTAACGTCTCGCTCAGCACATTCAGGCTGTCGTCCATTTCAAGTTTCATACCGGTCCCAATTCTAACTGCGCAGGCCTATTGATAGGCTGCGCAGTTAGGAATTGTCACGTAAAATCAAACAGTCGCAATTAATAGGTAACAGTTGTCTGTATTGCATTTTCCAGCATCACATAGGCCCAAGACCCCGCGCCACCGCGATTGCGGATTTCTGTCAGTTGCAGCTTGGCGCCGTCCATATTGCCCTCGGCCACCATGCCTTGGCCCATATAGCTGCGGGCTAGAATGTAATCGGGATCAAGCACCAAAGCCCGCTGGTAATACCCCATCGCAGCCGCTGTATGGCCCAGTTTGCGGTTTGAAAAACCCAAATAGTTCAACACCTTGGGGTCTTCCTGATTTTCAATCAACGCCAAAAGTTTGACCGCGTCTGCAAACTGCCCGTCATAGGCCATGGTGCGCGCGTTCAGGTACAGAACCTCATCGCTGAACATGCCACGCTCAGCCTCGACACATTTTTTGGTCTTGGTGTCCAGAACCATGCCTTTTTTGATGCAGGCAGCCTCCGTCGGGGTGGATGTGGACGTGCCATCCCCTGCCGCAAAGGCACCACTTGCAAGAGACAAGCCGATCAGACCGGCAGAGAGAGTTGGAATGAATTTCATAACGGCTTCCTTTTAGATTGAAAAAATATCGGCGACTTGTGGCTGCCTTGACGATCACTCTACCCGAATTTTCGCCTTGTAATAGCAGCCTAACACCTTTGTGATCGGGTGCCATTTCTTTTGCCTGTCTGCTGCCAGCCTGCGCGAAAAACCGCGGTTCCAAGGCCATAGATAACCCCATTCGGGATTGAAAACTGTGATCATTGTCATTCTTTTGTGGCGTTTTGTCTGTTAGCCTCACTGAAACATGATGGGGTTTAGGCTATGACACATAAGTTTTTGATTGGGGTAACAGCCTTTTTGATGGTTCTGGGGGCAATGGATGTTCAGGCCCAAGGGGCCCGTTCCCGCGCTATGGGCGAGGATGCACCACGTACCCAGAACTCCCGCAGCAGCAAGGCAAGTAGCAGCGAGGCTGAACTGGCCCGTCAAGCCAAGGCCTTTCAACGCACCATGGCCGAAGGTATTGCAACCGGGGCAGCAATAGGCTTGCTGGCTGATACGCTAAGCAGCAATAACAACAATTCAGGCGTGCAAATCGGCATTGGCGCTGGTGCAATTTCCGGCAGCTATGTGGCGCGGCTTCAGCAGAAATACCGTCAGAAAGAACAGCGCCTGGACAAGATGCACAGTGATATCACCAAGGCCAACGCCGATCTGGCTGCGTCAATCGCAACCATGCAGGCGGTGGTCGCGTTTCAGCAATCCGAACTGAATACTCTACGCACGTCTGGTGCCAAAAAACGGGAAATCCGCAAGGAATTGAAAGAGGCGCAAGCCAATCTCGACAATATGAGCAAAGCCATAAAAGGCGCGCAGAAATGGGAGAAAGAGTTCAAATCCACCCGCTCGCTGCGTCTGGTCAAAGGGCAGGCCACAGGAATTGATTCAGATATCGCCTTACTATCCGCACGGATTGCAGCGATGAAACAAGTGGCCAACCAAATGAAAGGCGTCACAAAGTCATGAAGTATTATCATTTTAAAACAATTGGTTCCGCTGCAATGTTTATGGTATTATCCGCATGCGTAACATCCGAAGACCCAGGCGATGGCGGCTTTTTCAATGGTGTGGCGGGGGCCAGCAACGGCACCTATGATGCGCGCGTGGCCGAACGGGAAACCAAGGTGCAATCTGCTCAGGCTGAAAACGCGCGCCTGACCGCCCAACTGGCCGGGCTGCGCAGCGAACACAGCAGCGCCAAAAACGCCCTGATCCAAGCCCGCGCCAAGGCAAGGGCCGCAGGGGCCAGCTTAACCCCGTCCCAAGAAAACCAAGTGGCCGCAGCGCTCCGTTCAAATCCGGATCGCGTCGAAAGCCTCAGCAAAGCCATTGCCGACGCCCGCCGCCTGACAGAAAGTATCGCACGGCTGGCAGGCTAGGCCCAAGCAGCGGTTTCTTTGTTGGTTAAATACCTAAAACAAAAGGCCCGCCAAAATGACGGGCCTTTCAAATTGTAACAGATACGAAGATTAAGCTTTTGGCTCTTCTTCTTCGCCTGTTGTTTCGTCAGCGGCTGGAACATTGTCTTCCAGATCGTCCAATGCCGCGCCACCGATATCGTCGAACAGTTCGGCGATCTCGAATTCAGCTTCGGCTTCGGCTTCGGCTTCCAGTTCCTGAATGGATTTACCAGAGGCTTGCAGTTCCGCTTCTTCAACAGAGCGGGCCACGTTGATCTGGATCGCAACTTCAACTTCAGGGTGCAGCAGAACACGCATAGTGTGTACGCCAAGTTCCTTGATCGGAGCTTCGAGAACCATTTGCTTTTTGTCGACAGTGAAACCAGCTTCGGTTGCAACAGTGGCTGCATCGCGGTTGGTGACAGAGCCGTAAAGCGCGCCAGAGTCAGAGGCAGAGCGAATCACGATGAACTGTTGTCCATCCAGTTTCACAGCCACAGCTTCGGCTTCTTTTTTGGTTTCGAGGTTCTGTGTTTCCAGCTGGGCTTTGCGGTTTTCAAAGCTTTCCATGTTGCCTTTGGTTGCGCGCAGCGCTTTGCCTTGGGGCAGCAGGAAGTTACGGGCGTAACCTTGCTTTACAGAAACAACATCACCCATTTGGCCCAATTTGGCCACACGTTCGAGAAGGATAACATCCATGATATTTCTCCTTACTTCACAGCGTAGGGCAGCAGTGCCAGAAAGCGGGCGCGTTTGATGGCTTTGGCCAGCTCACGTTGCTTTTTGGCAGAAACTGCGGTGATACGGGATGGAACAATCTTGCCACGCTCAGAGATGTAGCGCTGCAGCAATTTTGTGTCTTTATAGTCGATCTTCGGCGCGTTGTCGCCAGAGAACGGACAAGACTTACGACGGCGGAAAAATGGTTTGTTGGCCATGATTTAGCGTCCTTTCTTAACGTTCGCGGCGACGTTCGTCGCGGGAATTTTTGGCTTGAATTACAACAGATGGGCCTTCTTCATGCTCATCCACTTTGATCGTCAAAACGCGCATTACGTCTTCGTGCAGACGCATCAGGCGTTCCATCTCGGCAACAGCTGGCGCAGGCGCGTCTGTTTTCAAGAAGGCATAGTGGCCTTTGCGGTTTTTGTTGATCTTATAGGCCATAGTTTTAAGGCCCCAGTATTCATTCTCTACAACAGTACCACCGTTGTCTGTGAGAATGGCGCCGAAATGCTCGATGAGGCTTTCGGCTTGCGCGTTGGACAGATCCTGACGCGCAATAAATGTGTGCTCGTAGAGCGCCATTTTATCACCATATGTTAGCGTGCTTCAAAACCGGGCTTTTCGTCTTGTGCGCCCCGGTACGAGAGGCATCCGCGTGAAAGAAGATTGCACAAGATTTGGTGCTTATACGCGCGCCCGAATAAATTGCAAGCACCCCCGTACAACACAAGTAACACCGGTTAAAACACCGCAGCGGACTAGCCGTTTGCAGGCCCGTTATGTGGTAACACATCTCCATCCGCAATCGGGCCACCCGCAGGGCCGTGGTTAGGTAGGCCGAGGTCATCCTTGGCAACCCGTTCCTTGAACCTGTCCCGATAAGATTTAAACAATTGGGGCACCAGTGTGCCGTAAAACATGATGGTGCCGCAAAACACCAGATAGATGCCGAATGATTGCATATGGCCATAGTGAACTTGTGGCAGGCCGCCTTCGGACATGACTTTAACAGTGGTGCCGGACAACAAAATCCCCACCGTTAGCATTCCCACAGGCATGGCCATTAAATAGATGTTCTTGCGGCTTTCTTCCGAATTCAGCCCGATCACGTCAGAAATATAGACGCCCGCGGCAAAAGCCATGAAGGGCAGGATGAAGGCGGCGAAGGAATTCCAAAGTGACAGTAAAATAACCGGGTCCATAAGTGATCCTTTCTGTAGTGTTTGGCGCTACTTTTTGTAGTTTTGAATGTTGGTCTGGATCTGGCGCAGGGTGGTTTCGGGGATTTGCCCCTCATACGGTTTCAATTGCTGATCCACGGCCTGATCTTTGGGCAGGATAATCCATCCGGACTGCTGTTCGTTGATGGACCCGTCCTCGGAAATTGGTGCAACTTCGGCCCATTGGGTGTTGCGAAACCCTTGCTGGACGGTGTGATCGCGCAAGACCACATAGGGATTTTTCGCATCCGTCTGGCCTGTTACACGGCCAGGCAGGTTCAAGAATCCGCCAGTGGGTGGGGCCGCGCGGATCTGTTCTCCGCTGGGAAGTTGATAGATATGGGGTTGCGCACCTTCTGCTGAAACAAATCTTGGCAGGCAGCAGAGGGCAATGAGCACGTGACGCATTTGGCACCTCTTGGAATGAATTAAGCATAAAAAATTGGATTAAGTGATAAAACTCTACCATAGGTAAGGTTCGAAATCCACTTTTTTCGGGCCGGTACCGTTGCGAAGGCCCCAAGAAACTTGCATCCTGACCGACAGCCGCCTAAGTCGCGGCACCAAGATAACAAAGAGGCATCCATGACACGCGCATTTGTATTTCCAGGCCAAGGGGCCCAGACCATCGGGATGGGAAAGGCGTTCGCAGACGCTTATCCCGCCGCGAAAGCGGTTTTTGACGAAGTTGACGCGGCCTTAGGGGAAAGTCTGTCAGCCCTGATCTGGGAGGGCGACATTGAAACCCTGACCCTGACCCAAAACGCACAGCCTGCGCTGATGGCCACGTCCATGGCGGCGATGGCGGCGTTGAAGGCCGAGGGCATAGATGTGTCGGCGGCGGATTATGTGGCAGGGCACAGTCTGGGCGAATATTCCGCGCTGTGTGCTGTTGGCTCGATTTCCTTGGCAGATACAGCCCGTCTGCTGCGTATTCGCGGCGAAGCCATGCAAGCGGCGGTGCCTGTGGGTGTTGGCGCGATGGCTGCCTTGCTGGGGCTTGATTTTGCCACAGCAACCGAAGTGGCCAATGAAGCCGCGCAGGGAGAGGTCTGTCAGGCTGCAAATGACAATGATCCGGCCCAAGTGGTTGTATCGGGTCACAAAACCGCCGTTGAACGGGCTTTGGTAATCGCCAAGGAAAAAGGTGCGAAACGGGCCATGTTGCTGCCTGTATCCGCACCGTTCCATTGTGCCTTGATGCAACCTGCAGCCGATCGCATGGCGCAGGCTTTGGCCGAAGTCACAATCAACGCGCCTTCAGTGCCCCTGATCGCCAATGTGCGGGCGGAAGCTGTCTCTGACGCCGATCAAATCCGTGGTTTGCTGGTGGAACAGGTCACAGGTTCCGTGCGCTGGCGCGAAAGCATCAGCTGGGCCGCAAGCCAAGGCGTGACCGAGGCATACGAAATCGGTGCAGGCAAGGCGTTGTCAGGAATGATCCGTCGGATTGCCAAAGAAATTGAATGCGTTGCGGTGAATGATCCCGACGGCGTAAAAGTGGCCGCAGAAAAAATCAGCACGAAGATTGGATAAGAAATATGTTTGACTTAACAGGTAAATGTGCGCTGGTAACCGGTGCTTCTGGTGGCATTGGCGGGGCGATTGCAACAGCATTGCACGCCCAAGGTGCCACGGTGGCCTTGTCTGGAACGCGGGTTGGCCCGCTGGAAGAACTGGCCGCGAAACTGGGGGACCGTGCTTTTGTGACCCCGTGTAATCTGGGTGACGCCGAGGCTGTTACTGCACTGGCAGGGCAGGCCGCAGACGCTATGGGCGGGTTGCAAATTCTGGTGAATAACGCGGGCATCACGCGGGACAATCTGTTCATGCGGATGAAAGACGCAGAATGGCAGGACGTGATCGACGTGAATCTGACATCCACCATGCGATTGATGAAATCCGTGATGCGGCCGATGATGAAACAGAAATGGGGGCGGGTGATTAACATCACCTCTATTGTGGGCGTGACGGGCAATGCGGGTCAGGTGAATTATGCGGCCAGTAAAGCGGGTATGATCGGGATGACCAAATCTTATGCGCAGGAAATTGCTACCCGCGGGATCACGGCGAACTGTGTGGCACCGGGGTTCATTGAAACCGCGATGACGGCGGAACTGCCCGATACTGTGAAAGACAGCATGTTGGACGCGATCCCCATGGGGCGCATGGGGCATGCAGATGAAATCGCGGCGGCAGTGGCCTATCTGGCGTCGGAAGAATCTAGCTATATCACCGGTCAAACACTGCATGTGAACGGCGGCATGGCGATGATCTGATAGGGGGCCTCCGTTTGACACGGGGGCCTGCGGCGCGGATATTTTCAGAAAATGGATGTCCGTCGTCAGTTTTTGTAAACCGCGCAGGCGCAATTGAATTTGCGCAGGCGGTTGCATAATTGTTGGGCGCTTCCGCGGGACGGGGCGCCCAATCTGGCTACGAAGTAGGCCTGACGGCCTGTGACTTGTGGCTTTTTACGGATGTAATCGGGGATTTGTGTACCGATTTCAGCAGAGCAGCTTCGGGAATTGCGATCAAAGCTGCTCGCCGCTTTCGCGCGTGTGGAGCCTGAGGCCATTTGAACACCCCAAGCGGGCAGTTTGACAGGCGGGCGCAGGGACTTCGGGGCGCTAATCCGGCTGATTTTTGCCAAATCTAGGCAGGCGGCCATGAAGGGTTTGGTTTTATCCAAGCGCAGATTCAGGTTTTCGGGCGGTGCATCGCGCCAGTCCTCTGCGCTTTGCCCTGTAATAATGTTGACGTAGTCGCGGGTTTCACGGGGCAGTCCTGCGGTCTTGGCGACAAATTCCGCAGCCCGCCGTTCGCCGCCGTTATAGGCGACAGCGGCAAGGCCTATGGAGCCGAAGGTTGTGGCAAGTTCTGACAGGTATCGGGCGGAGTGGTCTATAGCCAAAGCGGGATTATAAGTAGCGGACAGGCCGCGTAATCTGGCCGTTTCTGGCATGAACTGCGCAACACCCTGCGCGCCGGCAGGCGACAGGGCGTTGGGATCAAACCGGCTTTCCTGCCAGATCAGGCGGGCCAAAAAATCCACATTCAGTTTGTGTAATGCAGCGGCGTCACGGATCGCCTGACATATATCAAACCCTACAAAGGCATCGCGAATGCACCAAGTCGCCCCCCAAGTGCCTGTATTGCACTGTCGGTCCGGAGGTTCTGCCAGCACGGGACTGGCCATCAGAAGTAGGGCAAAGAACAGGCGCATAAGCAGGCTTTATCGGCTCTAACGGGGCGGGTCGCGGTAAAATCGGGCTTTAAAATTCCTTTGACGGGGGTTAGGTGCAATAAAGCATCCCGTTTGTGAATACAATTCTATCAAGAGCAGCCCGTCAAATGTCCTTTTTCAAAAAACTCAAAGACCGCATGTTCAATTCTTCTTCGAAGATCGAAGAGGGGCTTGATGCCATTGTCGAAGACGGCGGTGTGATCGAGGCAGAGGCAGCGCAAGAAAACAGCGCGGCTGTTGAAGCTGCCCGTGTGGCGGACGAACAGGCCGCCAAACAAGCTGCCGAGCAAGCTGCTGCGCGCGAGGCATTGATTACCGCAAAAGCGGAGGCTGCTGAACTCGAAGCGGCCAAACAGCGTGCAGCGTTAGAGCAAGCACAGGCCCGTGAAGCAGCCCAGTTGGCCGAGGCAGCAGCAAAAGCTGCGGACCAGGAAGCGGCGCAACTGGCAGAGGCAGCAGCAAAAGCTGCGCGTGAGAGACAAGCGGTATTAGAGGCAGAAGCGGCTCTAGCGGAAGAAAATGCGCTAAAACAGCAGGCTGCGGAGGCTGCGCGTTTGGCGCAAGATCTGCGCACAAAAGAAGAACATACTGAAACTAAGAGTGAACATAAGGAAACCAAACAAGAACGTGTAACGACAGAGGCTGAAAAGCCCAGCTTGTTGGGGCGTTTGTTTGGGGGGCGTTCAGCAGAGAAGCCTACAGAGGGAAATGCCGATAGATCTGTTGATAAATCGGTGGTCCGCCGCGCTCTTGACGATGCCATGTTGGAAAGCATCGAGGATTTGTTGATCACGTCGGATATGGGCGTGGATACCGCCATGCGGGTCTCGGCAAATCTGGCCGAGGGGCGGATGGGGAAGCGCCTGTCCACGATTGAATTGAAGACTTTGTTAGCGGCCGAGGTTACACGGATCATGGAACCTGTGGCGCGCCCGATGCCAATCTACGCCAAACGTCCGCAGGTGGTTTTGGTGGTTGGGGTGAACGGTTCAGGTAAGACGACGACCATCGGCAAGCTGGCCAGCCAGTTCAAGGCGGCGGGCAAATCTGTGGTGATCGCTGCGGGTGACACATTTCGGGCCGCAGCTGTGGAACAGTTGCAGGTTTGGGGCGAGCGGGCAGGGGTTCCGGTGTTGACAGCACCCGAAGGGTCCGATCCAGCGTCATTGGCGTTTGAAGCCATGACCAAGGCAGAGGCTGACGGCGCGGATCTGTTGATGATCGACACGGCAGGGCGTTTGCAAAACCGTCAGGACTTGATGGAGGAACTGGCTAAAATCGTGCGGGTGATCCGCAAGAAAGACCCCGACGCGCCCCATAACACTTTGCTGGTTCTGGATGCCACCACGGGTCAGAATGCACTGTCGCAAGTCGAAATCTTTCAGAAGATCGCCGATGTGTCCGGTCTGGTCATGACCAAACTGGATGGCACTGCCAGAGGCGGGGTTCTGGTGGCGCTGGCGGATAAATTCGGCCTGCCGATCCATGCCATCGGTTTGGGCGAGCAGATCGACGATCTGGCCCCGTTTGACCCCGAAGAATTCGCCCGCGCCTTGACGGGGCTGGAGTAGGGCTTTGCTTTGGGCCTATTCTGGCGCGGTGTTGTCGTCTTCTTGCAGGGCATCATCCGGTTCTGGTGCTTTGGCCAGCCGATTGACAACCCAAAGGATAATCAACGCCATAACCGTTGCTTCCAAGCCAAGAATGATCCGTCCGGTGCCACAGCTTAACCCCACAGCGCCCACCAGCCACATGCTGGCCCCTGTGGTCAGCCCGTGTACTTTACCCCCGGAAATAATAATGGACCCCGCCGCTAGAAAGGCTACGCCCGATGTGATGGCCCCGATCAATTTGATCGGATCGGCACTGATGCGGCTGGCGTCTTCGGTTTCCAGCGCGATCAAGTCCAGCGCGATGATGGCGAACAGACAAGAGGCGAGCGACACCATCATATGGGTGCGCAACCCTGCGGCGCGGGCGTTGTTTTCCCGCTCCCAGCCGATCAACCCGCCAAGGATCGTGGCAGCCATCAGGCGGAACAGCACAATGCCAGGGGGCACGGCTGATCCTGAAATATGCAATTCATTGGCGAGGGCAGACAGCATGGCGGCTCCTAGAAACTGTGCAAAAACATGAGCGACTGGCTTCTTTCCCTAGACGGAACCGCTGAGGGACGCAATCTCGCGCTGGCTTTGGCGATCTTGGCGGCGGTATTACACGCAGTTTTCGGTGCGTTGCAAAAGGGGAAGCTGGACCCGTGGCTGGCGCGCGGCGCGATTGATGTCAGCTATAGTGTGATGTCATTGCCGATCATCCTGTTTGTGGTGCCTTGGCCTGAACCCCACCTGTGGCCGCTGCTGTTCGGCGCTATGGGCATCCATCTGGTCTATAAATTCTTTCAGGCGATGGCTTATTCGCGGGGCAGTTACACGGTGGTCTATCCTGTGGTGCGGGGCATGGGGCCTTTGGTGACCATGCTGTTTGTGGGCATCCTGTTCCATGACCGCTTTGAGGAGAGCTATAATCTGGTACAGTGGTTTGGCGTTTTACTGCTGTCTTGCGCGATTTTCACCTTGGGTGGCGTCAACCTGATGCAAGGCGGCATTGATCGCCGAACTATGGGCATGGGGCTGTTCTTCGCGGTGCTGACAGGGTTTGGTGTAGCCGCCTATACCACATGGGATGCCTATAGTGTGCGTGCCACGGTGAATCCGTTTACCTTTATCTTCTGGCTGTTTTTTCTGGACGGGCTGGTGTTTCCGTGGATCGCGCTTAGCCGCTATCGTAAAATGGCGGTGCAGCCGTCACTTTCATCCATGGCCAGCCGTGGCATCATTGGCGGATTGGTGGCTTTTGCCAGCTTCGGGTCGATCATGTTCGCAACCCGCCTTGATAAAGTCGGAGAGGTCGCCGTGCTGCGTGAAACATCCGTGGTGTTTGCCGCCTTGATTGGCTGGCTATTCCTGCATGAAAAAGTGGGGCTTTTGCGCGCGGGCCTGATGGTTGCCATTGCAGCGGGCGCAGTTTTAGTAGAATTTAGCGGCTGAGCAAAAACAAGGCAGGTTACATGACCGAGAAGACAATCAATCCGATGCTGAAACTGGGGCTGGAGCTGGGCCCCGTTGTGCTGTTTTTCGTGGCCTATACACGGATCAAAGACAGTCAGTTCGAGTTTTTCGGCCAAAGCTATGAAGGCTTTATCGTCGCCACCGCCGCGTTTATCCCGCTTTTGCTGATTTCTACCGGACTTTTATGGTGGCTGACGGGTAAACTGTCAAAGATGCAGTTGATGACGGCGGTTCTGGTTGTGGTCTTCGGGGGCATGTCCATCTGGTTCAATGATGACCGGTTTTTCAAGATGAAACCGACGATCATTTACCTTTTGTTTGGTGGCGCTTTGGGGGTCGGATTGTTGCAGGGCAAATCCTATTTACGCTCGGTTATGGATGAAATGGTGCCGATGACACAGGACGGCTGGATGATCCTGACCAAGCGGGTCTGCGCGTTTTTCCTGGGGCTTGCGGTCACCAACGAACTGATCTGGCGCTTGATGTCTACAGATGCTTGGGTCAATTTCAAAACCTTTGGTCTGACCGCGCTGGTGTTCGTTTTCTTCATCGCACAAGGCCCGCTGTTTTCCCGTTACAGTACCGAAGAAGAAAAACCCTAACGTTTCTCCAAGGTCATATGCTTGTTACCTGCTGAATATAGAGGGTTGTTCTAGAGAACCAACTATATATAGTTTTCTGTAAGGTGTTGGGCGGGTTGCCCCGCTCTGATGCCATTCAGTCGCAACAGAGCAGGGATGCGTTACGCCAATGACTTCCGAATTCACGCAAGATTTTATCCGAAATCCGGCCGGTATGCGAGACAGTCCCGCGCTGGTCTTAAACGCCGATTTCCGACCGCTGAGTTATTTTCCCTTGTCCGTCTGGCGCTGGCAAGAGGCGGTGAAAGCGGCCTATCTGGACCGTGTCACGGTTGTGGCCGAATACGACCGTGTCATTCATTCCCCAAGCACAATAATCCGTATTCCGTCCGTGATTGTGCTAAAGGATTACGTCAAACCCGCCCGCACAACGGCCTTTACCCGGTTCAACCTGTTTTTGCGGGATGAATTCACCTGCCAATATTGCGGATCGCGCGGGGACATGACCTTTGATCATGTAGTGCCGCGCTCGCGGGGGGGCAAAACGACCTGGCAAAATGTGGTGGCGTCCTGTGGCCCGTGTAATTTGCAAAAAGGCGCGCGATCCCTGCGTCAGGCCAGAATGAGCCTGCGTAAAACGCCAAACCAACCCTCGGCCAATCAACTGTTGAATGCAGGGCGCAAGTTTCCGCCAAACCACTTGCACGACAGTTGGATGGATTTTCTGTATTGGGATGCCGAACTAGAGGCTTAGGCGCGGTTAAAAGCGAATACAAACCTTACTTGCGTTGCGCGGCGGCCAGCCAGATCAGCGCTAGACCTAGGGAAATCACTGCATTCCAGCCCGCCATGGACAGACCGAACATGTCCCAAGGGATCTCATCACAGCGCACCATCGGGGCGGTCATGATCTGATCCAACAGGTCTTTGACCCCAATGTCGCTGATCGGCCCGGATGTGCAGGTCGTCGGACCTTCCCACCACTTTTGCTCTACACCCGCGTGATAAGCCCCGATTGCCGAGGTGCTGAGCGCCGCTGCCGCGCCACAAAATGCCAGTAACCGATGGGGGAATAATGCGCCAATAAGACCAATCAGCACCGCTACCGCATGGGGCCAGCGTTGATACAGGCATAATTTGCAAGGGGCCATATCCCCGATATGCTGAAAGCCAAAGGCTGCCGCCAGCATCAAGGCAGAACCAAGGGCCGCGATCAGGATCAAACGTTGTTGCATCAGAAGTATTTCACCGCCCAGAAACCGATCACAAGGACCACTACAAAGACAGTGAACACCAGCGACAGGCGACGTTCAATGAAATCCCTGATGGGTGCGCCGAAGTGCCACAAAAGGGTGGCCACCACAAAAAACCGCAATCCCCGTGCAATCACCGACCAGAACATAAAGGTCCAGAACGGCAGGCCTGTCGCCCCTGACGTAATGGTGATTACTTTATAGGGAAACGGAGTGATTCCAGCGAATAGCACTGCCCAGTGGCCTTGCTCGTTGAAGCGGGTTTTAAAGGATTCAAACGCCTCGGCTTTATGATAGAAGTCAAGGATCGGCTGGCCCAAACTGTTAAACAGCTCGGCCCCGATGTAGTAGCCAAAAGCACCCCCCAGAACCGAAGACACAGTACAGACTGCCGCCAGCATAAACGCCCGAGTCGGGGCGGCCAAAATCAACGGGATCAGCAGAATATCCGGGGGGATCGGAAAGATCGAGCTTTCCACAAAAGCCACGATAGCCAAGGCCGCCAAAGCCCAGCGCGATTGCGCCAGTGATAGGGTCCAGTCATACAATCTGCGTAGCACTGCGATGCCTCTCATTTTTGCCTGTCTTGCCCCGTTGCGCGTGCTGCGTCAAGGTGTTGGGCTGTGTGCACGTTCCTCAAGTGTGAAGCCTTGCGCCCTTTCGCACCGCCGCGTAAATTCAACTGTAAATGGATCAGGGAATTGCAAAATGAAATGGAAAGGCAGACAGGGCAGCCGCAATATTGAGGACCGTCGTAGATCTGGCGGGGCAGGGCGCGCAGCCGGGGGCATCGGCGGTGTCGGCCTGATTGCAGTTCTGGTAATCGGGTATTTTCTGGGCGTGGACGTCACGCCCCTGTTAAATTCCGGTGGTGGGCAAATCAGCGGCGAGACCTCAACCCAATTGACCCAAGCCGATGAACAGGCTGCTGAATTTGTTTCGGTAACACTGGCTGATACTGAAACCATCTGGTCCGAGGTGTTTGAAGAGCAGCTTGGCCAATCCTATCGACCTGCAACCTTGGTGCTGTTCAAAGGCGCCACCCAATCGCCTTGCGGCGGTGCCAGTGGCGCATCCGGCCCGTTTTACTGTCCGGTGGATAAAAAAGCCTATCTCGACACGGATTTCTTTACCACTTTATCCCGCCGCCTTGGCGCATCTGGCGATTTTGCCGCCGCCTATGTGGTCGCCCATGAAATCGCCCATCACGTCCAGAATGAACTGGGAATCCTTAGCCAAGCCAATAAAGCCCGCCAAAGTATGAGCCAGTCCGAAAGCAACCGCGTATCGGTCATGATCGAACTGCAAGCCGATTGCTTTTCCGGCATTTGGTCCCGCTACGCACAGGAACAACTGGGCACAATTGAACGGGGCGATCTGGCCGAGGCCCTAAACGCCGCCCGCCAGATCGGCGACGACACTTTACAGCGCAATGCAGGCCAACGCCCCAATCCGCACAGCTTTACCCACGGCACTTCGGCCCAGCGCGAAAGCTGGTTCCAACGGGGCTTTGAAACCGCCAGATTGCAAGATTGCGACACCTTCTCGGCCAACAGATTGTGACGCGGAAAAAAGAATGGGTAACAGGGTGAAAAACCTGTCTTTTCCCGTTGACGCGGATCAGCGGGACCGCTAAATCACCCAAGCGTTGCCCGAGTGGCGGAATTGGTAGACGCAGGGGATTCAAAATCCCCCGCCGCAAGGTTTGCCGGTTCGAGTCCGGCCTCGGGTACCACTATACTGTAGTGGAAAAGCGTATAAATCCTTACATTACATCACACTACAGCACCTTTCGGGGTGCTGTGCGTAGTGACGTGTGTACCCTTATACAGCACGTTACGCCTTGCAATTACGCAAATTTTACGCACACAATTACGCATGGCTTCTTTTAACAAACACAAAAATGGCTGGCGGGCGCAGGTCTACGTCGCGGGCAAACGAGCATCCAAAGTGCTTCCAAGCAAGTTGGAAGCAAAGGATTGGGCCGTTTTTAAGGAACAGGAGATGCGCGAGGGTGCTATTCTCAGCATTCCTTTCCCAGATTTGTTGGATCTCTATGACAAGCGAGTCAGTGTGAACAAGCTAAGTCACAAGTGGGAGTTGAAGCAGTTTAGAAAATTTCGGAACATTGATCTGGCTGGCAAGCTCGTTTCAGACATAACCAAAGCAGATGTGTCCTTATGGAAAGATAACCGACTGGCGATGGTATCTGGATCAACCGTTAATCGAGAAATGAACCTACTTAGCAACATCTTCACGATGGCTATCGAATGGGAATATTGCACGGTGAACCCTTGCAAAGGCGTTCGCCGCCCGAAAGATAACCCGTCACGCGACAGGCGGCCCACAGAGGAAGAGATCGAGCGTCTATCGTTTATTGCCGGGTTTGATGGAAGCGAGGTCACGTCACAGCGTCAGCGAATAATGGCCGCGTTTTTGTTCGCGATTGAAACGGCTATGCGTAAAAGTGAGATTTTAAGCCTGAAAGCGAATAGCGTTTCTGGGCGGGTGGCACATCTTCCAAAGACTAAGAATGGAACTGCGCGAAACGTGCCGTTGTCAAAGCGGGCGCTGGAGTTGTTTGAGCTTGTTGGCGGTGATTTCAAACTGTCGTTGAATCAGATCGACGGAGGCTGGCGGATTATGTGTGAGAAGGCTGCTGTCGTCGGATTGAATTTTCATGACAGCCGCCATGAGGCCACAACACGCCTTGCTCAAAAGCTGCATGTGCTTGATTTGGCACGAATGACGGGGCACAAAGATCTGAAAAAGCTGCAGATTTATTACAATGCCACGGCTGATGAAATTGCGGATAAGCTGGATTAGGCATCAAAAAGCATCCGGTTTCCGTTCCGTGACGCACATTTCAATTTTCCATCTCGGACCCGGCGTCGAATAGTCTCTTCGGAAACGCCCAACTGCTCCGCTTTTTCTGCGGTCGTCAGCGGCTTCTTGGGGCCTTCAAGTAACTTGCGCAGTGCTTTTAGTTCTTGGTTCATAGGGGCGATTGCGGCTTCAACAGCTAATTTGATTGCGGCTTCAATACTCATTTTCTTGCCTTTGTTTCGCGTGTTAGGTGTTCGAGCTCAGCCACAGCCATATTCGTTTCAGGCATGGTCACCGTGGCCTCGCAATACGTCCGCGCCACATGTCGAAATCGGTGCGCAGAGCGTGGAATTTGTTTTTTGCCGGCTTTTCGCTGTTCAACAGGCGGCGGCTGGTGATGCCGCAGCAGTCGCGCAGGTATTGGGCTGCGGCGCTGGAGCAGAATTGTTGACCGGGCATGCCGCAGCGGATGGCTGCGAAGCGCTGGAATTGATCATCATTGCACAACATCCCTGCTTGTTGCGCGCAGGGCAGATCGTCAAAGCGGTGGCGTGTTTCGGTTGGTGCCGTCATGCAGCCCTCGCCGTTGCGGCCGGGGCTTCAGGGTCACCGCCGCAGTGCAGGGCGAGGCTGATCAGGGTGCAGTCGCCAATGCCGTGCTGGCGGTCCAAAGCGACCTGTGCGGCGATGTGCAGATCATCCAGTCGGGTTGTGCCGCACAGGATCACAGGTAGCGTGCGAACGCCACCTGCGCATTCTTCAAATGTTATCATCCATTGTTGTTTCCAGTGGCCAAAAGGGGCGGCGGTGCTTGTGTCACCGCCGCCGAGTTGGCCCGACCTATTCAAGGGCAGGCGGCCCATTGACGAGGCTCGGTCGGGTATCTGGGGTTCTGCCATAGGACCTCCCTGTTGGGGCCTGCGAGAATGTACAGGTTCAATAGGAAAGCGGGCTGGCGTGTGTGTTTGCGTAGTCATTGCATCACCCCAAATTCAGGCTGCGATGATGTGGTGTCGTTAATAGTGGGTAGGTCGCGTCCGGCCATGTTCAGCATGCAGTGCGCTGTCTTACGCCAGTTGCGCACGACAGCGGCCTTGTCTTTGCCTTGGGCGAACACCTTGTAGACGGTGATTGCTAGCGCTGCATCGGCGGTCCATCGACCTTGCTGGATCGGGTCAATGATCTGACCGCCCGTTTCAATGGCGGTATTGGCCAGAAAGTCCCATTGCTCAGTTGCCGTGTCTTTCTGATTAAGCCGATTAAGAATGTCGCGGATTGCGGTGAAGAGGAGGAGCTCCGTCATGACGAAACTCCAATCAACTCATAGATGGTTGCGTTGCTTGATGGCTTTTTTCCGATCGGGCGCGCCAAGCCGTTCACAACCAAGTAACTGGCAGCGCTGCGCCCGGTGTCTTTGCTTGAAGTCGCCGATTTGCCCACCATTGCGCGAATGTCATTTGCGGTGAAGGGGCCGCCAGTCCATTTGGATATGAACCGCTTGGCGTTCTTCTCACTGCTGCCTTTTTTGGTGGATTTCTTTGAACGTACTACCGATATTTTGTGGCGGGGCTTGTGTCCCTCGGCCTTTGCCAAATCAAGCATAAGGTTCTTCATGCTTCACCGCCTTCCGGATCGGTGTCGCATCCACTGACTATAAGGGGTTCGTCAAAGCCCCAGGTGGTGGCGATGATCTCGGCAATGGCAGCCAGAAAGGGCAGGGCGCAGGCGATAAAGATCAGGAAAGTCATGATTTCACCTGCCTGTTGCAGGTGCGCACACGGTCTTCATCTGCGCGCGGTTGTTCTAATGTGGTTGCTATCATTTCGGTGCCTCCAAATATTGAGGCAACATAAATCTGAAAAAATCAGATTGTAAAGAAAATTATTCTGAAATATTCAGACATGATGAGTTTGCCAATTGCACACTCAGGGTTGATGGTGAGGGGTTATCTGAACCAAAAGTGGAAGCTGTGAGTGGGAAATGTATGTGTTTTGCAAAATGATTCGAAGGTTGTTACGTGCTTTGGGAGTTAATCAGAATTGGGTTTTCTCTCCGATCACGAGTTTTGGACGGAAAGAACCTTTTCTAAGGCATTTTGAACATCGCCAGGAAGCTGTAAAAAGTCGCCGTTGTAAACAAAATTGAAGTCAATTCTATGATTTCTATGTAGAAAACGGACAGTTGAAATTGCTGGTCGGCCAGCAATTTCTTGAGCGTGATAAGTCTTTGAATTGATCCCAATTGCAGCTGCGAAATCTTTTTGATGAGGATATCCCGCAGCAATTCGTGCCGCTTTTATCCGAACTGAAACAGCTTCATCGGAGTCATCGTTAAGTCTAAATAGTGTTTCGCGGGCGTTTATATTCATATCCTACTATTAGCGCAAAACTGTGGAAGTCTGAATAATCTAGATTTCCTTTCTTGACAGTCTGATATTTTCAGACAATTACTCCTGTTATGTTGAGCACACCTAGAGAATTAGTGGATGAGTTGGGCGGTTACCGAAAAGTAGCCGAGCGAATGGGTATTAGCGAAAAGACAATGCACGCATATTCGCAGGCCAAAAAACTGCCCCCTAAATGGTATACAGCCCTTTGTGAGTTGGCACGTGAAAAGAAGATTATGCCTCCGGCTCCTGATATCTTTGACTTCAAGCCGCTCGTTGAGATTTCTAGTCAAATAGTGACGAGACAGGAAGCTGACATGGCTACTCAAATAATTGTCTCCAAGAAAAAAATCCGAAATATCCACAGTGGGGATGGAGTATGACTGGTCGAGTTCCAGAACTGTATTATTCTCCATTATTCAAAACAAAAGGAGCCGCCATATGACTGCGGCCCCTTCTGCCCTTTCGACTGTCCATTCCAATGCAACGTCCAACTCACAAGGACAGCATAGGAGTAAACAGTTGGAAAAGTCTTTCAGAAAAAAATCACATAAAAACAGTAATTTGGATCGGCACACAGTGGATGCAGACCTTGCATGGGTTGGCAAAGCATTGTGGCGGGCCTTGCCTGAAGCGCAGTCAGAAAACGAATTGTGCGAGTTGGCTGCCCAGGTGCTGAGCACGGCCGATCACACCGTCACACCGCGCACAGTGAAAAACTGGGTGCGCGGGGATAATACACCGCATTTTCGCTATATCCGCTCCATTTTGGTGATGGCGGGGGCTGAAGCGGTGTTCAATTTGATCGACGCGGAGGCAGCATGATCTTTGGGGGCAAGGTGTTCTGGCGGATAGCTGGAAGGTTCTATCACAAGCGGTCGCAGCGCAGTCTGCGGCTGCATGGATTGTTTAAAGAGCGATCGGAAAAGTTTTTCCGACGGGTGAAGGGGCAGGGGTGATGGCGGTGATTATCCGTAGGGCGCCCGCAAGACGCGGTCTTCATTGGCAGTCCGAAGCAAGGAGGCGCTCCCATGAGCCATAAAGCGACAAATTGGTTGGCGGGGCTTGAGGCGCGCCAGATCGGCGCCAGTTAGTTCAGGGTGCTGTTCCATTTGTGTGATTGCCACAATCCATCGCAGGGATGTTTCCCGACGCAAGCCTACCTTCTGGAGGCCACGGGGGTGTCAAACGGGACGCTGAACAATGCGTTGAATGCGCTCGAAGGCAAGGGCCTGATCCGGCGTCACCGGGCTTGGGACAAGCGCTCGAAACGGCAAAAACCGACGCGCTATATTCTGGGTTTTGAGTTCGACAAATCAGGCGACCCGTCTCCAAAAACTGGAGACGGAAAACCCAAAAAGCCGTCTCCAAAATCTGGAGACGGAGCCGTCTCCAATTTAGGGGGTGACCCGTCTCCAATTTGGAGGGGTAGCCGTCTCCAGCCCACTGGAGAGGTAACCTGTAAAGAACCTGTAATTAACCAGCGCGGGGCGCGCGGGAAGCCGTTTTTTACCGCAGATGAGCGGTTCGAGGCAAAGCAGATTTCTGAATATATTCGAGGCGGTGGGGCGGTCAACGGGCAGCGCATTCCAAGGCGGGTCGCTGAGTGCCTGATGGCGGAAAAAATGATCGACGCGGTAGTGGCTAAACAAATCGGTTTGAGCTGAGAAAAGGGACAGTGGCAATGGAAACGGCAGAGCAGACAGAGACGGGTACAGCGCGGGTGAAGCGGGTGGTGCTGGAGCCTTTGGCGGAATTGGGTTTGGCACGACCTGCGGGCATGTCGGCGGCGTTGTTCGAAAAAGCCCAAAGCGGGTTTGCCAATAATCTGGGCTACATGAGCGAAGAGGGATTGCTGAGTTTGCGCCTGTCGATCGAGGGCAATCTGCTGGGGAAAAACAAAAACCGCTGGATGGATCCTGCGACGGTTTATGCTTGGGTCCGTTCCATCGAACCGGAGCCTGCAACCGAACCTGAACTGGTGCTGTCGTTTCTGCGCAGTCGGGCTGGCGAAGAAGCTTTGCGGGGCGGTTACGCGGCTGAACTGCGCAAATATCTGAGCAAATACCGCCGCCCGCCTTTGCCGAACTTTCTGCATCGTCTCGGCGTTGAAGCCGAGGCAAATCAAAGCCGTGTTGTGCGCATTGAAGAAAACCGCGCCTGCGGCCGCGCCCGC